>JBBRML010000015.1:0-54757 GCA_038230855.1 Fimbriimonadales bacterium
AGACCGATTACATCATGCCACCGCACAGTTGGACTCCGATGTGCGGACCCACCCTCATTCCGTTCAGCGGGACTTTCATGAACCAGCAAGTTGCCTTTCCGCGATCTGCAGGCAGAGTGGCATTCCGTTCCGCAAATAAGCCGACCTCAGTGGTGACGACGAGAACATTTTACGGCGACTCTGTTTACAGTGCAGATAAGGCGAATCTCGACAACCTCGTGCGCATTTGCACCCCGCTAACCGCAGGTCCGGACGGTGCCGTTTACTTCGGCTTCAATGTTTACGGCGCAAATTCGGCCACCCTCTCTTCCGGCCTCGCACGAATTGCACCGAACGGCACGGGAAGCTGGGTTTCCACAACTGCGATGACGAATGACGCCGGACTACCGTGGATCAAACAAAACTGTGCGCCTGCGGTAACGGTTTCGGGCGATGCGGTTTACATCACCTGCAGCGCGGGAAGTTTCTCGCGTGGAATGCTCGTCAAGGTAAACGCCAAGACACTGGCGCCGATCGCGCGAGTGGCGTTGAAGGATCCGAAGTCTGGCAACGACGCGGCTATCGACGATCAAGGAACTGCAACTCCTATGATCGGCCCGGACGGCGATGTGTTTGTCGGCGTTCTCGAGAGTCCATTCCCAGCGAATAATGACCGGGGATGGATGCTGCACTTCAGCGGCGACCTCGCGACCAAGAAGATTCCCGGAGCGTTCGGTTGGGACGATACGGGCTCTGTCGTTCCGGCCTCGATGGTTTCGTCTTACCATGGCACGAGCAAGTATTTGATCTGCACGAAATACAACAATTACGCGGGAATTGGAACCGGCGTCGGCGTGAATAAGATTGGACTGCTAGATCCGTTTGTAGGATTTACCGAGGCGGTATCTGGCATCACGACGATGAATGAAGTCGCAACGGTGGTCGGCGTAACTCCAGACTTGGGATTTCGCCCGACTTTCCCGAACGCAGTTCGTGAGTGGTGTGTGAATTCTGCCGTCGTCGACGTCTCGCGAAAGAGCATCATCCTCAATAGCGAAGATGGGGTTGTGTACCGTTGGGACCTCACGAAGAACAAGCTGACGGACTCGATTCGGCTTACAAGCGGGATTGGCGAAGCGTACACTTGCACCTTAATCGGACCGGATGGTCACATCTATGCGACGAGTAACGCGACATTGTTCGCGCTCGGCGGCTCGATCAAGCCGTGATTGCGGCCGTCGCATGTTGGCTCAGAGTTCAAGACCTTGCCCCTTGGAGGGCTCCTGACAGCCGAGGCAACGCTTGTGCCTCGTGCCATTCGCCGGATGGAATCGAACTGGCCGTTTACGGATTTGATTCAGAAAATCTGCTGAGGCGAGCGGCGAAGCACTTTGATGTCAACGGGCAGAGCGCGATCCTGGCCTATCTACTTGATCTGCGTACGCGCACTCACGCGGTGCGACGAGATCCGATGCGGGATCGACCTATGCAGCCGGGCGGATCGACTTTGCCAGGGACATCGGCGGAAGCGCGTGATGCGGCCTTCGCTCTCTCCTTGCGCAGTGTGCTTCCGCTGACGTTGGGAAAGCGCGTCTCAAGTTACGCCTCCGCGCGTGCGGTCGGAGCGGAACTGCTATCCGTTGATCTTCGCAAACTTCCCGTCGGCATTGAGATGAATCGGCTGAGCGAAGACGGTTTTCACGGCAAGGAGCACGCGTCGCTAGCTCACTGGATCCCGGACAATCCGATCCCGCTCTCCGAGTCCTTGCGAAAGGCCGAAGACGCCTATCTGCGCCACCCAAGCCGATCCACTTTAGCGGTGGTCGATCGCGCTGCCGTAGCCTCCTTCTCTCCTAGAACGCAGTTGGACGCTCTCTCGCTCGCCAAGTTTCGGACCTTGCTCATCGAGCAGCATCAGCTACGGATCGAAGTAGGTCTGGCCACCTCGGAGCCACTCGACTCGCACACGCCCGCTCGATCAGGTTCTGAGTATCCTACGCGAAATCCGTTTTGGGAGATTGGGGATATCGCACGGTTTAATTCCAGTGCGGACCCACAGTCACTCGGCCTGCCAATCGATGTAGCCGCCGCAAAGACGCCTGGCACATCGGTTGCCCTACAGATGCAATCGATGCGATTGCCGTGGTACTGGCTGGGATGGGTCGCTGACCCGAGCCTCACCCATTCGGGCGCACATCGCGAGACGAAGCGCGGAGATTGGTTTGTCGAATCGCTCATGCTTCAGAACTACACTGCGCACGCGGTCTTCATGTTGGGCCGTAAGCTGCACGAACAATCCATCGACGCGACCCGGACAGAGCCTTGGGAGATGCAATTTTCCTTCTTGCTCTACGGAAAGCCGTTGATCGAACTCGAACCAAAGGAACCGCAAGCTAAGGCGGCCTTTCGAGCACTGGCAGGCAATGTGTTTCGAAGCGTCATTTACACGGTTCGCGAGGATGTGAAGCGCTCCCATCGATGCCTCAATCCCGAGTCTCAATCGCTGCAGCTTCGCTTGATCAGGGCATATTTGCGCGCGAGCAAGCAACCCGAGGAAGCTCTTATCCAGGAAACCACTCACTTGCTTTCGGTAGCAAAGCCTTACGGTCGGGCGCGCTAGTGTTGCTCATAGCCTGAGGCAGACGGACTAGATTACTAGCAAGGTGCAACGAACGAACGAAGCTGGATGTATGAAACACTATCATGCGAAGAGACCCAACCCTTCTTATCCTTCTCGGCATAGGCCTCGCCGTCGCTTCTCTTAAACGATCTACGCCATTCATTCGAAAATTCGGTGATTTCCTTGTTCAGACCGGCGAGGAAATAAAGAAGTGTGCCGACAAGGCGAGCGCGAAAGCGGAGGCCGAAGCGACGCCAGAAGCTCCGGTGCCGGCGGCGCCCAAGTCTACGGCGGCACCGAAGAAAGCATCCGCGGCGAATCCTGCCACCAAGCCAGCGGCGAAGAAGAGTGCACCGAAGCCAAAGCAATCTGCGCCGAAGCCTTCTTCAGGCACGGCCACGGCGTAACCGCGTTCGCGTGAAAGTCACGCTGCCACATCGCTTGGGTACTCTTCGCGCGTGAGTTCAAACAACGAGTTCGAAGTCAAATTGGACTCGGAAGCCACGCGTGGACTGTACTTTCAGTCTTACGAGGGCGGTTCAAAAATAGACGGCGTGTTTCAAGTGCCACTGCGAAAGCACAGAGCACTGGAAGGCTCCTTCCTAGAGCTCGCGCGGCTGTCGGATGGGGCCGTGGAAGGTCTGCCTATCGAGTTTCTGGCTCGACAAGTCTCCTATAGTGTCGCCGTTCCAAATCGCATCAACGCGTTCCACGTTCACCCTCGGCGGCGACAGGACGAACTCTGGTGCGTCCTTCAAGGCATGTTGAGCGTGTGGCTCGTTGACGTCCGCGAAGGCTCAGCAACGCTCGGAACAAAGCAGCGAGTGTCGCTTTCCGGTGAGACCCCGACCTATCTTCATATTCCCTCCGGTGTCGCTCACGGGTACAAAGCAGGGCCCGAGGGAGCGACCCTCGTGTACATCATGAATGACCAGTTCTCAATGGATGCACCGAACGAGGGACGGTTGCCATGGGACCACTTCGGCTCGGACCTTTGGTCTGAAGATCGCGGCTGATCTGACCGTCGCAGGTATTCTGATACGGCTTTGGCGGTCAGTTGACCCGCCCTAACAGATCCACTCGGCGCGGTTTCTAGCGCCGTTGATGCTCTTCGTTCTGGCCGAAACTGGCGCTGATGCGCGTATCACCTATGAGACTGATTATCGTCGGAACCGGTTATGTTGGCCTTGTATCAGGGGCATGTTTTGCGGAAATGGGGAACAACGTTGTGTGCGTTGATGTGGACGAGGCAAAGGTCACCAGCCTGAGAAACGGGGTCATTCCCATTTACGAGCCGGGCCTTGAAGAGTTAGTGATCCGAAATCACGCGGAAGGTCGCCTAACATTTGAAATGGACCTCCGCCAAGTGCTGGACGGTGAGGCGACGGTGTTTATCGCGGTCGGAACGCCGCCAGACGAAGATGGATCGGCCGACCTTAAGCACGTTGTTGCGGTAGCCAAGCTACTCGGTCAACATATCGAGCATCCAACGGTGGTCATCAACAAATCGACGGTGCCCGTCGGAACGGCGGAAATCGTTCGCAATGCGATCCAAGTGGAGCTTGACGCGAGACATCGCGACGTGAAATTCGAAGTTGTCAGCAATCCTGAATTCTTGAAGGAAGGTTCGGCGGTCGAGGACTTCATGAAACCGGATCGCATCATCATTGGCTCAGACTCGCCATGGGCAATCCAAGTCATGAGCGATCTTTACGCATCTTTCAATCGGAACCACCACCGCACAATTGTTATGGGAGTCCGCGATGCAGAAATGACGAAGTACGCGGCGAACGCCATGCTCGCGACGAAGATTTCGTTTATCAACGAGATCGCGAACCTCTGCGACAAGATGGGAGTTGACATCGAAAATGTAAGGCAAGGGATTGGCTCCGACGCTCGCATAGGCTTTTCATTTATCTACCCGGGCTGTGGGTATGGTGGCTCCTGCTTTCCGAAAGATGTGAAGGCGCTCATCCACACGGCGCGCCAGAACGCATTCGAACCCGAACTCTTGGTCGCCGTCGAGGAGAGGAATCGGATGCAGAAATCTGTTCTTGCTGAGAAGATCTTCGAGAAGTACGGCCGTGATCTGACGGGCCGCACATTCGCAATGTGGGGACTTGCGTTCAAGCCGGGCACTGATGACATGCGAGAGGCGCCGAGTTTGTCCGTCATCGAGGCGCTCGTCGGGGCAGGGGCGCGCATTCGGGCCCACGACCCTGCGGCATCGATGACGGCCCGACGTGCGATGCCACCGGAATGGTTTGACTCTGGGAAAGTGACGATGTGTGAGACCCCACTCGGTACGCTCGAAGGATGTTTGGCGTTGGTCATCACGACGGAATGGAAGCCGTATCGCCACCCTGACTTCGAGCAGATGAAGGCGTTGCTTTCGGATCGGGCAATTTTTGACGGCAGGAACCTCTATGATCCTGTGAAGCTCGCAGCGGATGGCTTCTATTACCGCGGTATCGGCAGGCGGAGCTAGGCGCAGATGAGTTGCTTCGCGGTTATCATGGCGGGAGGCTGGGGAGAACGGTTCTGGCCAGTATCACGAGTGGATCGTCCCAAGCAACTTCTGAGACTCACAGCATCGGGCAAGACGATGCTTGAAGAGGCGGTTGCGCGCGTCGTGCCCGTTGTGACGGCGGAGAATGTGTATATCGCAACCTCCTCTGCACTGCGTGGACCCATCGAGGCAGAACTCGGTGAGATCCGGCTGGCCAATTTACTGGTTGAGCCCGCCAAGCGGAACACGGCGGGGGCCATTTGTTGGGTCCTTGCCCACCTGATGCACCTGGCGGCAGACGATGATGACCATGTCGTTGCCTTTCTCACTGCGGATCACGCAATCACGACCGAAGCGCAATTCCAGGTGACGTTTGGAGCGGCAGTGGAACTCGCGATGCGAACCGACGGACTGGTGACGATCGGGATCAAGCCGACGCGCCCAGAAACCGGCTACGGTTATCTGCAATGCGAGACGCATGACTTCCAGGTTTCGGCACCGACTTTCCGAGTGGCAAAGTTCCACGAGAAGCCCACGGAATCGTTGGCCGAGTCGTACCTTCGTGATGGCGGTTTTCTGTGGAACGCCGGGATGTTCGTCGGCAAAGTCACCTCATTTTTGAATGAGCTTCGGGAACATGCCCCCGAGGCGGCGTCGAGAGTCGCGGAAATCGCTGACGCGCTTAGAATTAACGATGTCGCCGGCGCCGAAGCAGCGTTTTGCGCGCTACCAGATATCTCGATTGACTACCTGTTAATGGAGAAGTCGGGCCGCGTCTTCTGCGTAGAGGCGCTGTTCACGTGGGACGACCTCGGGTCTTGGGATGCGCTAGAACGCGCCCATGAGCCAGATCAAAACGGAAACGTCCTGATTGGTCGGTCGTGCGCGGTGGATTCCAATCGGAATATCGTCTTCAACGAGTCAGGGCGAGCAATAGTGGCTACGCTCGGGGTGAGTGACCTCGTGATCGTCGCTACCGACGACGCGATTCTAGTCACGGACAAGCGGCAGTCTCAAAACGTCCGGAAGGTGGCTCGGCAGGTTCACGCTGATACGGTCAGCGCCTAGCGCATTGCGTAGGACGGTCCAACCTTAGATTCAAGCGTGTGGCTTACGATTGAACCCGTCGTGTAGATCACGGTGACGAGGACGAAGATCGAAAGAACGCGGTTGAGAGTGCTCACGGCGAAAGAACAGAACAATATCTGTGCCTATGGTCGTGTACCCAGCACCTATACGGTGGCTAACCCCGCAGTCGTGCGGGGTCGGGGTGCATAGCGGTGGGGACAGTTCGCGTACTTGAGCTACCCGCGTAGTTCACTATGACAATTGTGTGGATGCAATACGGCTGGCTTCATCCCGGTAAAACGCGCCGACTAGGCTTTCTTCTTGAGCACTGCAGATTGACCATTCTGCGAAATCGTGATCGACTTTAGGTCGTCCGCGACGGTGCCTTCAATTGGCTTTGCGATCTGCTCTTTCGCCTTCGCCGCGTATTGTGCAGGTAGCTTCGAGATGAAATCGCTGACGGAGGTACCGTTTACGGTCTCAATTGTGAGTTGCACCTTTGACTCCTGCAGCTTCCAAGTACCAGCGGCGTCGCCCTTGCCACTCATGCTAAATTTATGGTCGGCTTTGAGATCAAGGGATGGCTTTGCACTGTCAGCACCATCTGGTGCCCAAGTGCCGAGCAATTTCGACTCTTTGCTTGCACATCCCAACGTGCAGATCACGGGGATCACGAGTAACAAGGCGAGCTTACGCATACGAGAAGTATGACAACTTGAAGCGTTCTGCCGTTGCAGGGCTTCCTAGTTATTCATTTCTTTTGCTTTGTCGATATCTAAGCGGGCTGGGAATTTGAACTTGAAGTGAGAGCCAACCCCGACTTCTGATTCACACCAAACTTTGCCCATGTGGACTTGTTCGACAAGATGCCGAACGAGGAACAGACCCAAGCCTGTGCCATAGATCTTTCGATTATCCTCGTTATTCACGCGGTGGAATCGCTCAAACACCTTTGTCAGGTGATCCTTAGGAATCCCGAGGCCGTGATCTTCGACGTCAAACAGAAGATTATTGCCGTCTTGCTTTGCGTGAACCACGACTTCTCCGCCACCCGGCGAATACTTGATCGCGTTGTTGAGCAGGTTCGTGAAAATCTGGTCTAACTTGTCTTCATCGGCAACGATAGTTGTCGGCAACTGGCCCTTCACTTCCAAACGCACCGTGTGCTTCGTGCTCGCCTTTTGCTGAACCATGACGACTTTGTCGAGCAATGGCCGGAGCGCGAACTCGGAGTAGTTTGGCTTGAGCGACTCGCCAGATTCGATTCGAGACGTGTTGAGAAGATCGTCGATAAGTCGACGCAGGCGATCACATTCTTGAACAACGATGCCAAGAAACTCGCGCTGGTCTTCTTTCGAGTAAACGTCGGTGTCGATACCTTCCAGCAGGGTGGACGAGAAGCCCTTGATCGCGGTCAGCGGTGTTCGCAACTCATGAGACGCCATCGCAACGAAGCTCGACTTCATCTTATCAATGCTCTTCACTTCGGTGACGTCATTCATGATAATGACGACGCCGAGAGGCTTCGCGTCTTCGCCGCGTACCTGAGCGGCCTGGACCTCGAAGATGCGTTCGGAGTTGCCGATCATGATGGTGACCTCGCGCTTCAGGCCCTCACTGCCTACATTGGCATCTTCGATAGCGCTGAGGAGTTCTTTGTTGCGAACGTGGTCGTTGATCTGCTTGCCCGTCGCGTCCGCGCCTAAGCTCAGAATCGCGCGTGCGGACGAGTTAATCTGCGAAATCCTGCCTTCCGGTGACACGAGCACGAGGCCCGCAGTGATCGACTCGAAGGTCTGAATCAGTTCCTCGCGCTCTTCCACGACCTCGCGATACAGTTGGAGGTTTGCGATGATCGCGCCGACGTTTCGCGCCATGCGCTCAAGCAGCCGGACATCTTCATCGTCGAAGCCGGTCCCATGTCGCTTATTAAAAGCATGAAGAACGCCGATGGTGGTCCGCTCAATTACTCGGTTCTCTTCATCGCGCTTCTCAATTACGAGCGGAACGCTGACGCCATTGTTTACGTGCAGCAGGCCGAATGGATCTTCTTGAGTGCGGGGGTCCGTTTGCGCATCGTGGAATACGACTGGCTGAGATTCTCGGAAGACGAGGCCCGAAATTCCATGAGTCGCCCGAATCCGGAAAAGGCGGAGTTTTTCATCCTCAACGCCGAAGGAGGGAGGAATGCCATTTAGCTCGCCCGTTTCGCGATCGTAGAACATGATCACGATTTTTTCTGATTGCAAGATCATTGCAATACGCTGAACAAGTCGCTTCAGGGTTTGATCGGCTTCATTGATCGGAGCAACATCCAGCGATGCCTCGGCTTGCATTCTCGAGTTAGCCGCGGGAAGGTTTTGGGCAACCTCGTGATGCTTGAGTCGAGCTAGAGCGTTGGACAGCTCAGCTTCAAGTTGCTTGCATCGAGCCTGTGACTGATCTAGTTGGCTCAGAAGCGATTGGACGTCTGGAGATTCACTCATCGATTCGAGGTGAGTTGCGCACTCTTCGGAAACTCTACCCGCGTTCGTTACTCAGATGCACTAGTTCGGCAGACCTCTAGGGCGTTCTTCATATTTCGCCTTGTCTTGAAACCTAGATCGTTATATACTTCGAGCAGACCATGGCAAAAGCGCTTGAGATAATGCCGCTTTTTCCGCTCAACGCGGTGCTGTTTCCTTACGCGATGCTCCAATTGCACGTATTCGAGCCTCGATACCGTTCGATGGTTCGGGACTGCATAGAGTTCGAGCGGCCGTTCGGCATTGTATTGATTCGGAGCGGTGAAGAAGTGGCGGGACCCGCTGAGCCGTACTTAGTCGGTACCGCTTGCCGAATCATGGATGTCGTGCATCTCGAGGACGGGCGCATGGACATCAAAGTCCAAGGAGAGCGACGGTTTCGAATTCGTGAGATCGACGATTCTGGGGAAGTCCTGATTGGGAAAGTCGAGCCGGTCATTGAATCCGTGGCCGTCGAAACAACCGAATTGGGCGAATTGACGGGTCGGCTACGAGAGCTCTTTGAGATGCTCGTTCGGCTATCGATTTCTCGCGAGGATTTTTACGTTAGCGTAAGTTTTCCAAATGATCCAGTCGTGCTTTCGTTCACGATGGCGAGTCTGCTCTCTATCGGCAACCTCGACAAGCAACGCTTGCTCGAAACGACCGACACCGGCCAACGGGTCGAGGAGATTTTGCCGATCTTGGAGCAGCAGCTTCTGGAATCGAATCTGCTGGAATCCGAGACAATGGGAGCAGTCTTTCGAGTGAAGGCGAGTCAATTCAACGATTCCGCTTGCCTCAATTGAGAAAGGTGGCGACAACCGGGAAATGGTCCGACGGCCATGCGTCGGAGTTACCACCCCTATCAATCCGCGCGCTAGTGCACCACAGATCGCTCGAATGGAAAATGTGATCGATGTGCGGCCCGGATGGCTCAAGGCCGAAAGCATGAAAAGTAGTTGACGGCTGTGAGATCGCAGTCCGAAATGAGCGCGCGACCCGCATCACTTCTTCAGAGTCCATCTCTGCATTGAAGTCTCCACAGACGACGCACTTCGATCGACCCTCGAATCGCTCACAAATCAGATTCGCCGCACCCAGCCGCGCCCGTGACGAAATGTGATCCCAATGCGAGTTCGACACGGTAAGTCCGTTGTCAAACTGCACCCAACTGCAAATGCGAGTGCATGCCGCATCCCAACCCATGGAGGCTGGTATTTCAGGAGATTCCGACAGCCAGAACGTTCCCTGCCCTTCTGCGATGAGCCGATCTCGACGATAAAGAATTGCGCAAGATTCGCCGTCCTCAACGCCATCCTCGCGGCCGACGAAATATGAATCGTAGACTTGCAGCGCGGCCACCAGGTAATCGACTTGAAAGCGGTAACCCTCTTGCGCGCAGATAATGTCGGCATCCAACGAGCGCAGCTGCTCTGCAAGCAGCAACTTACGGCGTTCCCAGCAATTCACACCGTCGTCGACGACGCCGAGCCGTACGTTGATCGTACAGACGGTGAAAGAGCTACCGGACGGAGGCAAATGCCTCCAAGTACTTTAAGCCCGATCCGGTGTTGAACAGCACGACGGTGTCCTCGGCTTTAATGAAGCCCGAGTCGCGCAGTTTCTGTGCACCCGCCAAAACGGCACCACCTTCCGGTGCAGCAAACACTCCGCTCACTTTTCCGAGCGCCTGGCACGCGAGAACCATTTCGGCATCCGAAACGCAAATGCACGTACCACCGCTCGCGCGCACAGCGTCGAGAATGATAAAGTCGCCGACCGCCTTTGGCACACGGAGTCCGGAAGCCGCGGTTTGCGCATTGGGAAACTCTTCAGCAAACCTCGCGTCTGCGGCGAACGCGGTGGCGATCGGCGCGCAACCCTCCGCCTGAACACAAATCATCTTTGGCCTGCACGGACCAATCCATCCCATGCGTTCCATTTCGTCGAAGGCCTTCCACATTCCGACGAGGCCCGTGCCCCCGCCGGTCGGATAGACGATGACGTCGGGCAAGTGCCATCCCATCTGCTCGGCCAGTTCGTAACCCATCGTCTTCTTGCCTTCGACTCGGTAAGGCTCCTTCAGGGTGCTCATGTCAAACCAGCCTTCATCTACCTTGCGGCGCGCAATTTCCGCTCCGCAATCGGTGATCAAGCCATCGACGAGGTGGACGTTTGCGCCAAGCACTTTCGCCTCGGTGATGAAGGCACTCGGCGTATCGGCGGGCAGAAAGATGTGTGCTTCGATTCCGGCGAGCGCGGCATAGGCCGCGAGGGCACCGCCTGCGTTGCCCGCACTTGGCACCGCTAACGCCGTTATGCCAAAGTGGCGGGCCATGGCAACAGCAACGGCCATGCCACGTGCCTTGAAACTGCCCGTCGGGTTGACTCCCTCGTCCTTCAGGAACCAGTTCGTTCCAAGTTTTGGCACGTGGTGCAACGGGGTCCATCCTTCGCCGAGCGTAAGCGGCTCGCATGGAGGCAACACTTCGCGATATCGCCAGAGGTTCGCTTCACGGTCCTTCAACGCCTCGCGGCGCAGCGTTGAAGGTCCGAGTTCGTATTCGGGGAATAGGGGCCGACCGGCGGCGGACAGATTCACTGGCGAACGCCAGTCCACCTGTTCGCCGGTGAGCATGCACCGCAAAGATTTCAGCACGCTCAGAGTTTACAGCGCGACGTCGACGTCCATTGGAGCGCTAACAAATACGCTACCATCGGGGTTGATGTAGCTGATCTTGACTTGGGCAGTTCCAACGGCGATTCCATTCGCACGGCCGTCCGCTGCAAAATTCAGCACAGTCGGCGTCAACGAAATCCAGGTGACGTCGCTCGGGGAGAGAGAGATCACATCGCCCAGACCAGAGCGGGCTATTTGGCTTAGGGCAGTAAGCGTTCCGATCTTAACGGTTTGCCCCGCGCTCACTCCAAGGACTGCTACAGGCGGCTGCACAGGAATGACCATATAAGCGCTAGCAACGTCGTTCACTTTTGCGGTGACGCTGACATGACCAGAAATTCCCTTTGGAACGGCCTTACCATGATTGAATGCAAGGATCGATTCGTCACTCGTGTACCAAACCGCCGATCCATAGCTGACGGGAACGATTTCATTGTTCGAGTTGTACGGTGTGAAAATGATGTCTTTTGACTTCGTTGGGTCTACGCTCTGCGGCGCAACCACCACGCGGGACACGACGCTAGCCATGTTGATGCTAGGCATTGTGATACCGGTATCGGTCGGAAGAATTGGGCTAGAGCCGTATGCGACGAGGGCGCCATAACCGTTGTAGTCGGCGTAAAACTCGATGTAGATCGTCGTCGGCGAGAGCAGCCAATTGTTCTGGACGGTGTATTCCTTCGCGATTTGGTCGGCACCTTTGGGACGATTACCAATGAAAATGTAATCGGCACCGTTGCGCTTTCCGCCACGAACAACGAGTCGGAATGACTTCGCCGCGGTCGGGCCATTGAGTTCACGAGATCGCTCGGCCCACGTCACCGTGAACTTCGATTGGGGGCCGCTCGGGCCACCACCGCCGCAACCGGCGGCGACCAATCCAAGGGTCGTTAGACAAAGTCCAATTTGCGATTTCTGCATCACGGTCACTATGGAGTGCCATGTCCGCATAGTCCGTGCCACCGCCGGTCTGATTGCAAATGCCCGTTGAATTGCATGGATCTTGCTCAGCGCACGCTGGAGTGAGTCAGGTGAGGTCCGGTCTCGCCGGGCTGCCCTTTCGCACGAAGGCTACTCACATTCCAGTCGAACCACGCGGGATGCTCGTACTTCAACACGGCTCGTGGGGTGATGTGCATAGTTCGAGCGTCGGCGTTGTATTCGATATGGTCACCGACGAGGGGCGCTTTCGGCAGAGACGGCAGGATACGAGCGGCGACGAGGTCCTCCAACCTTTCAGGTAGTTGCCCGTTGTGGTCCATCCGATAAAGGCGAATGGCAACGCGAATGCGAGTCATTGACCGCTCGATTTGGCGGTGTCGGAGGTACGCCAGCGGAATTAGATTCTTCGCAAGATGATAGGCGAGGAAGCGCCCGAATGGATTGGAGACAGTCTTCAGCACTTCTCTCTCCCGAGTGATGTGACTTGGGGTCACGGCATTCAGCTCTTCGTCGTCGCGGCCGGGAGGCAGGTCTCCGTACTCAAGGAATATGGGCTCCCAGTCCAAAACATCTGTCGTCTTAACGTCGACGATATGAATTCCGGACTGCAGTTGATTGATCGAGTCGGCGACCAGTTTCACGAGTAGTGACGCGGTTTGGCGTCGGTCAAGCGGGTTGTCCAGCCCCTGAACCGCTCGCTCCGCAGCCGATAGCCGTCGAGCCTGCGTGCCGGGCATAAGCCTGGTGAGATCGTAATTGGCAATCGCAGGTAGCGACACGTCGCGCAATTCTCGCTTTGCAGATTCTACGGCATCGGTGAGTAGGTCTTTGTCATCCGGAAGCTCAAGTAGGAATGCCTTAAGCATGTCTTTGAAAGAGCCTCGATCCTCGGATGCGGCTACAGCGGCGGCGTTTGCTCGAGCGCTCAACTCCAAAGCAAACTCAAAATCGGCCATCGGGAGGTGAGCTTGACGGATTTTCTTGGCCCAAGACTCACCGTAGAGAGCCCGAGAACGCATTGTCGTAACGCTCGGCCGGCCGTAGTATCGTTCGTAAGCATCGATCGGCAGAGTTAGGCGAAGCGAGTGCAGGCGCGTTGTAATGCGCTCCTCAGTGGAAATGAGCGGCAGTGGAGATTCGATGAGTTTTGACAAGTCCGGCTGGACTCTAGGAAACACATCCGAGATGGATGACGGATAATCCCGGGATCGTTCGGTCACGGAGCCATTTAGCTCTGCCAAAAGTTTTTGGTAACGAACTCCGTTATTCTTGACCGCGGTAGTCGCTACACTCAACGCCGCGGGGATCAACGGCTCTAGGTCTGCGGGCGTCAGCACTGGTTCCAGATGCTGCTTAGCGCCGCAACCGGCAAGTAGCGCGGCGGAAATTAGGGTCGCCCAGCGCTTCATTCCAACTCAGTTTGGCGTAGCACAGGCTCCGCCACGAATTTTCTCACGCCGGACACCTCCGCGTATGCTCCCTGGCAGGCGTCAAGCGTGGAGAAGCGGCCGAATACGGCAGACCCAGACCCGGACAACCCGGCATCTGTTGCGCCGAGAGCTTGTAAGCGTTCAATCCAATCGATGCATTCGCACGGAGCAACACGCTCGAAGTCGTTATAGAGCGCGTCGGATTCTGGGAAGTCACGCCAGGAAAAGTCGAGGCTATCTAGTCGGCGATACATTTCAGGAGTCGAGCAGCCGATGTTTGGGACCACGATGAGAAACGGCAGCCGCGTTGACGGCGAAATTGGGGTCAGTTTTTCGCCATAACCAGTAGCCGTCGCGCGTCCTCCGATGAGAAAGAAGGGCACGTCGGCGCCGACATTGCGTGCCAGCTCGATCTGCTGTGAGAGGGCAACGCCCGGCGAGAATTCCTGAATACACCACTTCAGCACGGCGGCGGCGTCCGAACTGCCGCCTCCCAGCCCCGCCTCAGATGGGATGTGCTTCTGCACATGAATTTGCAGCGGCGGGACCGCCGCGATGGTGCGCACGGCTTTGAGGGCTTTTGAGACGGTGTTGACCGCCGGAATCCCGGCGCCACTGAAGGTTATTGAATCGCTCGGTGCGATTGACCGTTCGATTGTCAATTCATCGGCAAGCGAGATTTCTTGGAAGATGGACCGAATCGGGTGATAGCCGGTCGCGTCCGCTTTGCCAACCGCAAGAAAGGTATTTACCTTGGCGAAGGCACGGAGAATCATTGGTTTTGTCGAAGACGCTCGATGGTTTCTTCGATCGCATTGACCGGCATGGGAGGCGGTACGGATGCGATCGTCGTCGGGTAATGGCTCAAATCTAGCTCGTCGAGGGCCTGGTCGATCGAATGAAGCTGAGCGCGCGCCTCGGCGAGCGCATTCAAGAAGTCCGAGGAATTCATCTCCGGTGCGCGACCGATGAGGCGGTACCCAAGCATCTTCATTCGGAGGGTGTCAAGAGTGGTCATGTAAACCGCGCTCTGTGCCTCTGTGCGCTGAACCCCTGCGAGCACACCCGCAAATTGCGCTCGATACTCTGCGATGTTCTTGTCCGCGAGTTGGTACAGTTCCTTCGATTGAGGATCGCTAGCGGCGGCGGCCCAGACGGGCGGCTGATTATAGAGTCCCTTTTCCGTGAGGTGGATCTCCGACATGATTACGTCGGCACGACGCAATGCGGCGTACAACGTTACTCCGACCCGTTGGACCGTGGTCGGCATCTCTTGCAGGTCCGCGATTTGATCGCGCCGAACTCGCTTGAGAACGTCCTCGAAACGTTTGTGTCGATCCTTGCACCCATTCCAAAGGGCTTCGAGACGCTTGTTCTGGAATTTCTTGCGCTCTGCGGCGTTCCAGCAGTAGTTCAAATAGACGCAGATCGTGATGACGAACGCCAGAAGGAAGTAAGGCATCCGCTCCTGTATGGCAATCGTGATCCATAGGACGGACAGCCCGCCACCGCACAAAAGGGTCCACGGCTGGAATAGCTCCTTGAGGAGAATTCGCTGATCCAGGCGTTTGATGTCGTCCATCGCAAGTGATTACGTGATTGGCGGTCGCTTCGTGGCGTGTGGTAACGCTTGTTCAACGCAATACGCTAACTGTAACAGCTTTTCGTCCTGAAGCGTCGCGCCCAACAATTGAACGCCAACAGGAAGTCCTTGGGTGAACCCGCAGTTGAGGGAAATCGCAGGAAATCCACCCATGTTCGCGGGGATAGTGCAGTAGTCAAGCATTTTTAGGGCGAGGGGATCGCTCTTCAGTTCGCCAAGCTTGAATGCAGGTATCGGACTCGTCGCGGAGAGGACAGCATCGCAATCGTGGAAGAGCTTGTCGAACTCCTGCTTCATCAGCGCGCGCACTTGCTGAGCGCGCACGTAGAACGCGTCATAGTAACCCGCGCTGAGGGCGTAAGTGCCGATCATGATTCGCGCCTTAACTTCGCGGCCGAACCCGTCTGCGCGCGTTCTTTCGACGACTCCAACGTGTCCCTTTCCTTCGCTCCGGGGTCCGTAGCGGACGCCATCGAAACGGGCGAGATTGCTGCTTGCCTCGGCGGGAGCGATGATGTAGTAAGTCGTTACACCGACCTTGATCGAGGGGATCGAGACTTCCTTGAACTCAACGCCCTCACGCTTCAGCACCTCGATCGTTAACTCGATCTCGTGTCGAATGCCCGGAGCAATCGCATCGGAGAATAGCTCGGTTGGCAGGGCCATCTTGACGCCCCTAAGCGATCCTTTTTTCAAGTCTCGTGTGGCGATGGGATCAGTCTTAATGGAGGTGCTGTCGAGTGGATCGTGGCCGGTGACGACTTCGGCAAGGAGCGCGGCGTCTTCAACGCAGAAACTAAGCGGACCGATCTGGTCCAGGCTCGATCCGAAGGCAACGAGACCGTATCGGGAACAACGGCCGTAAGTCGGTTTGAATCCGACGACGCCGCAAAGGGCGGCGGGCTGGCGTATGGAGCCACCGGTATCAGAACCCAACGCGACCGGAGCAAGCGAAGCGGCGACGCTGGCGGCGGAACCGCCAGAACTACCACCCGGTGATCGCTCCGTATCCCATGGATTTCGGGTGTCCTGAAACGCGCTGTTCTCGGTGGATGCGCCCATCGCAAATTCGTCAAGGTTCGTCTTGCCGAGGATCGGCATACCATGCGATTTGAGTTTCTCGACGACGGTTGCGTCAAACGGTGGGATGTATCCCTTGAGAATCTTCGACGCGCAAGTTGTCTCAATCCCTTCCGTCGAGATGTTGTCTTTTAGAGCCACCGGTACACCCGTAAGGGGGCCCGCGGTGCCAGCGTCGATCTTGGCTTGGGCGCCCTTGGCCTCAGCTAGCGCGGATTCACGGGCGACGGTAAGGAATGCGCCGTATTTGCCGTCCTCGGCCTCGATGCGATTCAGGAAGGCGAGAGTGACTTCGGTGCACGAAAGTTCCTTCGCGGCCATCTTGCGCGCAAGTTCTGACGCGGTGAGATGAATCATTTTGCTCTCAGTCCTCGATGATCATCGGCACGACGAAGAGGCCGGCCCGCTGCAGCGCAGAATTCCGAAGGGCTTTGTCGCGGGGGAGGGTGAAGGACGAAACATCTTCGGCCCACACATTTTGGATTGCGACAGCATGGGACGTAGGCTCGATGCCCATGGTATCGATCGCCTGAATGTCTGCAAAGTGGCCGAGAAGCGCGTTCAGTTCGCCCTGGAGCGATAGCATTTCGGATTCTGCGAGATCCAGACGCGCGAGCCGCGCCACATGCCGAACCTCTTCGAGGGAGATCGACATAGGCTTGAGTTTAGCATTTAGCGGAGTCTGCTTGTTGGTCGATTGACCCGTGAAACAAGCATCTCCTGTGCCAAGCTTTAGACGTGAAGGACCTAGCTGAGTTGACAACGCGATGTATTCGTTGCGCGCTTTGCTTAGAGTCTTGCCCAACCTTCATAGAGACGGGCAGCGAACTCGAGTCACCTCGAGGGCGCATTTACCTCGTGCGTAGCGCATCTGAAGGCAAGCTCAAGTGGTCCGACATTGCTCCCCACTTGGACCGCTGTTTGGGCTGCCGTGCTTGCGAGACGGCCTGCCCCAGCGGCGTCGAGTACGGTCAAATCCTCGAGATCGCCCGGAACCAGGTCGATCGGGAGTCGAACACCTTCCGCAAGTCGCTGCTACTCAAAGCGACAACCTCACCCACGCTGATGCGGCTGTCGACTCTGATACCGATCAAGAAAATGCCTGGATTTTCCGCGGACGGCGGTTCGCCGGAAGCTCAAACTCCGACTCCTCAGCGCGAGGCAAATTTGCCTTCGCTGACCAATCTGCCGCCCGTTCGCGGCGAGGTCTACTTTCTGGAAGGGTGTGCGATGCGCGTCCTATTTCCGCGAGTTCATCAGGCGACTCGGCGGCTGCTGCGTCGGGTCGGATTCACCGTACGTGAGGTGACGCAAGGGTGCTGCGGCGCGCTTCATGCCCACAACGGCGACCTTGAGACAGCTCATGCGATGCAGGAACGGCTGTTTGCTTCGATGACTGGCGATCTTCCGATCATCTCGAACTCGGCGGGTTGCGGCTCGTTCCTTAAGGAGGCGGAAAACCGGGAAACGGGAGGGAGAGTGCAAGACATTTCGGAATTCCTTCTTGCGAATGGCATCGTCGATTTGCTTGCGACTTCACCGGGCGTCTCGGAAACGATCACCTATCACGACGCGTGTCATCTCGCCCACGGGCAGCGCATTGCGGCAGGTCCGCGCACTTTGCTTAGGGCGATCCCGGACGCACGTTATGTGGAATTAGCAGAGGCAGACACTTGCTGCGGATCAGCCGGTATCTACAACGTATTGCAACCGCTCATGGCGCGAAAGCTGCTCGATCGCAAGTATGCGAACGTGAAGTTGAGCGGGGCGAAGATCGTGGCGACGGGAAATCCAGGGTGCCATGCGTGGATCGCCCAGGCGGCTCAAGAGCAGGGAGATACGGTTCGCGTGCTGCACACGGCGGAGTTGCTTGAAGCCGCATTTTCTGGTATCGAGTGGTTCTGCGACGATCGGCGCTTCGGCTGAACGGCTACGCGATGCGGATGATCGAGCCGTCCGGGAGTTGTATTTCGTCGCCTAGTCGGAGCTTCTTGCCGCGTCGCGCCTCTGCTTCCCCGTTGACGAGGAAGAGTTGTTCGGCGAGAATGACCTTCACAAAGCCGCCTAGGTCGACGTAGCCGATAGCCTTCAGGAGTTGGCCGAGGGTGATGAACTCCTGTTGGATGACAAAGTTTTGGGCGTCGGGTTTGCGGCGGGGCATTGGGAATGAGGTTACCAGTGGGGCGGTGGCTTGAATGGATTTGATGGGTTTTGCTTGTTTGGTTGTCGACTCACGCACCCTGTCGCACTGACCTCACCCGGGCGCACAAGCAGCGCCGACCCTCTCCGACACGGGAGGGTTCGTGACGGTCTACTTGGAGAATGTGGGGCGAGGGCTCTTTGGTTGTCTTCTGACAGCGGGGATTTCGATCTGCTCTTCGCCTCGCAAGAACTTCGCGGTCGAGCAATCACTCTGCAAAAACTGCTCAACGGTTCCCTTTGCGACGACGTATCCGCCGTGCTCACCAGCTCCAGGGCCGAGTTCAAGTAGGTAGTCCGCGGCAAGCATCGTTTCTTCATCGTGCTCCACCACAAGAACCGTGTTGCCGATATCACGCAGTCGCACCAGGGTTTCGATCAGCTTTCGGTTGTCGCGCTGATGGAGGCCGATCGATGGCTCATCCAAGATATAAAGGCAACCCATTAAGCCAGAGCCGATCTGAGTAGCCAGGCGAATACGCTGTGCCTCACCGCCGGCGAGGGTTCGGGCGTTGCGGTCGAGGGTGAGGTAACTGAGGCCGACGTCCATGAGGAAGCGCAACCGCTCGACCACCTCCTTCACGGCACGCTCTCCAATGGCGAGCTGACGCGCACTAAGCCGACCGGAAAGCGATTCAAAGTAAATCTGTGCATCCTCTACCGACATCGTCGTGATTTCCGACATATCTCGACCGGCGAGTTTGACCATCAAGGCTTCGGGCTTGAGCCGTTTTCCGAGGCAAGTTGGACACGGTCGAGTCGCCATGTACTGCTGCAGGTCACCCTTGACCCACTCGCTCTCCGTCTCATCGAACCGCTTCCTGAGGGAGTTGAGAACTCCTTTCCACTCAGTTTTGAACGTTCGTTCAGAGCGTCCGTACTTCATATTTACGGAGATTGGCTCGGAGAGGCCCGTCCAAACCTTCTGTAGAAACTCCTCCGGAATATCCTTGACAGGCAAGCTAGCGTCGAAACCGAGGGCGCGTCCGACGCCGTCCAGCATCTCCGGCCACCACTCTTTCACTTCGCCTGACTTGTACACGCACGGAACGATGGCCCCGTCTCGCAAAGGCTAGGACCGATCGGGACAGACAAGGTCCGGGTCGAATTCGGTTTTCGTACCAAGACCGGTGCAGTCGGGACAAGCGCCGTACGGGGAGTTGAATGAGAATAGCCGCGGCTCAAGCTCCGGCAACGAGTAACCACAGACCGGGCAGTTGTACGATTCGGAGAACAAGAGGTCGTAGTCAGTTGCGCCCTGCTGCTCTTTGATGAGCTCGACGATAGGGGGCACAGTGTCACCTTGTCGAAACTCCATGGCAAGCGAGACCAAGCCTTTGCCCATCTTGAGGGCGGCCTCGATGGAATCGCTTAGGCGTCTCTCGATGCCTTCCTTGATGACGATGCGGTCGACAACCACTTCGATGGTGTGTTGCTTGTAGCGATCCATCGGAATATCATCCGTGACCTCGTACATCTCACCATCGACTCGCACCCTGACGTAGCCAGCCTTCGCGACGTCTTGCAAAACAGACTTGTATTCGCCCTTGCGGCCACGAATGACCGGAGATAGGATTTGGAGTCGCGTGCCTTCCGGCAATGCCTTGGCGACATCGACGATCTGCTCGGTGGACTGTCGTTCGATCGCGCCGTGGCCGTTGACGCAATATGGCGTCGCCACACGCGCAAAGAGAATGCGAAGGTAATCGTAGATTTCGGTCACGGTACCGACCGTTGATCTTGGGTTTTTGCTCGCGCTCTTTTGGTCGATAGACACGGCCGGGGAAAGGCCCTCGATGTGATCCACATCCGGCTTGTCCATCTGACCCAAGAATTGTCGGGCGTAAGCACTGAGGGACTCGACGTAGCGGCGTTGACCCTCCGCGTAAATCGTGTCGAATGCAAGACTGGATTTACCAGAGCCCGAGAGTCCAGTGATCACGATAAGTTTGTCGCGGGGGATTTCGACGGTTATGTTTTTCAGGTTATTTTCGCGTGCGCCGACGACGACGATCTTGTCCTGAGCCATGTGAAGTCAGTCTACCAAATAATGTAGACGCTTGTACCAGCTTTGATCGTGATGTAAAGGTGAGTACTTTCATCCCGCCAGCGGTCAAAACGGGCCACTCGACTTCAGCCTCGGAAGGCGTCAGCGACCATCCAGCCGCAGACTGCGCCGACGAAGATGATGCTTCCCCCAAAGAGGAACATCACTACCATCGAAAGCTTGATCGACGCGAGGGCCAGAACGACCGTAGCGGCGACGACGGCGCTAAGCAAGCGAGTCATCGAAATGCTGAATGATTTTTGCCTCGATCCGAGGATGACGTAGGCGAGCACGGCGAGCCAGAGGTTGGCCATCGCAAGCACGCCGATACCAACGGCCAATCCCATGCGACCCTGGGTTGTACGCGTTTCCGTCTGGAATCGCTCTAGCAAATTTCCAACCGAAAGCGATGCTCCGACGGCGATGCCCGAAACGAGGCCCATCGTCGCAGAACTGACGGTGAACGAGGGAGCGGGCGAAGGGACAGATTGAAGCACGAGGTAACTCGCGCAAGCTAAAACGAGACCGCCTCCGAGCATCGGTACGACGACCCGCGACTCCGAAGCCTGGATGCGATAGTTGCCATAGTTGTTCGTGACCTGAGATCGGTCCAGCAACTCTTCGTAGCGGCGCTGATAGATGGGATTCGTAGGCGCAAACTGGGCTGCGTAAGCGTAGAATCGAGCGGCCTCATTTATGTCGCCCTGCGCGCGAGCAATGTCGCCGAGTACGGCGTATGGAATGGCTTCCTTTGCGCTCTCCTCGAGGATTGCTTTCGCCAACTTTTCTGCGTCGGCAAATCGACCATGTCCGAAGAGCGACTGAAGTTGGGCGAGGCGTTGCGGAATTGTGGGCTCAGCAGCCGGTGCTGGACGATTGGAAGCACTAGAAGGCTGCGGCTTTGGGCTTGGTTTTGGCGCTGCACCTCTGGGCGTTGGATCTCTTTCCTCGGGGGGCTTGGGATCGGGACGATCGGTAGTCGGGGGAGTAGTGAGGAGGTCGAGGGTGCAATCGTACGACCGCTTCTTCATCGGATCGGTCAGGACTTCGTAGGATTGTTTTGCGGTCAGGAATATGTGGCGCGAGTCCGCCGAGTCCGACTTGTCGGGATGGTGCTCGAGGACGATCCGGCGATACGCCGACCTTATTTGGGCGGAAGTGCTTTCGCGCGGGATTCCCAGATTGTCGTAATGCGTCCTCATCTCCCGAATCTATTATGGGTTTCCCTGCGCCGTTCGATAACGGCGCAGTTTTCGAGCGAGGCGGTTAGGTAACCCGTCGCCAGAAGCTGGATGACAGGTTGGGGTCACGCAGCTTTTCAAGTTCGCGCCACTGCGGAAAGTAAGTTTGGAATTGGGCGGCGGACATTGTCGCGTCTTTGGCGGGATACTGAGCGCCGCCCCACTCGGCAACAAGCTGATTGATTCGCTGGAAAAGCTCAAGCGTCACCTGACCCTCCATGGGAAAATCCAGGCAGAGGGTCGTGCCTTTTCGGGGAAATGACATGAGACCAGGTGATGGGCGACTGCCGAACTCCTTGAGGACGGCGAGGAACGAGACGCGACCTGACTCCGAGACTAGGCGCAGAATTTCATCGACTCCCTCTTTCGGCACGACGCACTGGAACTGCAAGAACCCGCGACGACCGTACAATCGGTTCGAGTGGTGGACGGCATCGAGCGGATAAAAGTAAGGCTCGTACGAAACGGTCGTGGATTCACGATCCTCCCGCTGCTTCGTGTAAAAGCGATGATTGAAGACTTTCACGAACGTCGGGCCCAAGAACCACGGCGGCATGTCGAAGGGCACGGACGGTGAAAGCAATCGCTTCTTGACGTGGAATCGACCATCGTCCGCATGGTTCCCGCGCAAAAAGATGCCGCGGCCCATCGATGGCCCAGTCGCGAGGCAATCGACCCACGCAACGGTGTACTCGAAGGAATCCGCAGATTCTGCGGAGATATCGAAGAACTCTGCTAGGTTCTGGAATCGAATCGACTCAACGTCTATGTACGCGCTTGAAACTTTTTTCAGTTGGACCTCCGCTCGCACGATAAATCCGGTTAAGCCGAGGCCACCGATCGTCGCCCGGAAAAGAGAGGCATTTTCATCGGGCGTGCACCTGAGGAGCCGTCCATCGGAGCGCAATAGCTCAAACCAAAGCACGTGGCATCCGAACGTGCCTGCTCGGTGATGATTTTTGCCATGGATATCGTTCGCGATCGCGCCTGCAACGGTGACGAACTTTGTACCGGGGCTAACCGGTAAGAACCAACCATGCGGCAGGCAGAATTCGATGAGTTGCTTGAGCGAGGTACCGGATTGGCAGCGCACCACGCCGGTGGCCGCATCAAAGTGCTCGATGCCGTCGAGGAGGGCGCCGCTGATGACCGCGCCGCCATCGTTGAGGCAACTATCGCCGTAGCTTCGACCAAGTCCAACGGGCAGCGATCCGGCTGTTATCTGGATTGCGCTCACGCCAGAAGGTCGAACCACAGACTGCTTCGTTTTTGGATACCGGCCCCAGGATTCAAAGTTCATGTTGGTCGCTGCTAATCAATCTAACCGCAGTTCGCGCTGATTTGAGCCAGCGCCGCTACTGCATGCCCAGTTTTCGGAAGATTGCGCCGGGAATGTTTCGAATGATCGCAAAGATGATTCTGTGAATCGGCGAAAGATAGTGCTCGCCGGGTTTGTTTGAAAACGCGATAATTTTTGCGGCCGCAACTTCGACGGGCATGACACGCTTTGGATCGACGTGCTTGCTCATCTCCGTTGCGACGGGCCCGGGCTTTATGGTGACCACGCAGATGCCTTGCTTGGACAGGCGGTTTCGAAGCGCCTCTAGGTAGGTATGGAATCCGGCCTTCGACGCGTTGTACACGGGCTGTCCGGCCCGACCTCGGTCACCGGCGACACTACCAATCCCCACAATCGTGCCCGCACCGGCATTCCGAAAGTAGTCAGCGGCCTGATCGAGCCAGGCGATTCCGCCAAGCAGATTCACCTCAACCATTTGCCGGTCCTTCTCGAAGTCGTACTCTGCGGGAGCAACTAAAGGCATCGTTCCGGCGCAATAGTAAATCGTGTCAAGGCCACCGAGCTTCGCCACTGCATCCGAGAACGCTCCGGGAACCGAAGCGTAGTCCGTTACGTCGTGAGTGACCGCGATGGCGGCCGGGCAACTCGCAGTAATGAGGTCTGACCTTCGCGCCAAAGCCACGACTTTTGCACCCTGCGCGGTCAGCTGTTTCGTAAGCTCAGCCCCGATGCCCGATGACGCGCCGACGACGACAACCTTCGCGCCTTGCATTAACTCGACTCCATCAGCGGAAGTTGAAAGCCGCTCATGGCAAACATGACGGCAATCACAAACAAGAGCACGGAGCAGAGTAGGTGGCGATCCGTGAAGAGGAGTTCGGCTGGCTCACCGCCCTCATTGTCGTGAAAAACCCGAAGGAGGTAACGCGAGATACCGTAGAAGACGAAAAGCGAGCTCAGGATGAGCGAAGGGTACTTCCTTGCGGTAGGCGACTCTATGCAGTAGATGCTGTAGTTAATGGCGGCGGTGGCGGCGGCAACGCCAACGAGCATGTCTAAAGCGGCCTTCGAATAACTTCCTAGCGATTCCCGGCTGGCCGTTCGTTGGTCACCCTGTATGAGGTATTCGTGTCGGCGTTTCGCGAACCCGACCATGAGGGCTAACGAACCGGTGCAAAGCACCAGCCACGGCGAAATCTTGACGTTTATCGCGGCGGCCCCGAGCATCGCGCGCAATACGAAGCCAAGGGCGATCGTGAAAACATCCGCGATCGCGAGTTGCTTCATGCCGGAGTTGTATGCAACCTGCAGGGCGAGATAAGCCCCGATGATGAGCCAGCTCAGGGGTCCGAGAACGAAGCAGAGGCCGACGGAAATCAGAGCGAGAAAGGCGCCGAGGATTTGGGCCTCGCGAGGATGCACTGTTCCGCTCGCAAGCGGGCGTCGGCACTTGACGGGATGCCTGCGATCGCGATCAATGTCCTTCAGGTCGTTTACGACATACACGCAAGAGCTCAGCATGCACATTGCGAAGAAAGCAATAATGCTGCGGCCAAGCAGGGCGTAGTCCATGTATTTGCCCGTAAACATGAGCGCGGCAAATACGAGCAGGTTCTTCGACCACTGTAACGGCCTCAGCAATTTGAACATTTGCTGTACTGAGACTTTGCTAGGCTGGGTGTCGGCGTAAGCCATTCGATCGTCTCCCACTTTGGGACAAAACTTAGTATTGCGTATCCGCATAACCGTTCGGGTGGGCTACGTGCCAACACCAAGCATGTCGGACGATGGTTTCCAGATCGTTAAATTGCGGGTTCCACCCCCAGTCACTTCGAATCGCGTCGGCGCGCGCGACGAGTCGTGCTGGGTCCCCTGGTCGCCTCGGCGCGTCTTCACACGGGACCGGTCGACCGAGCACGCGCGATACAGTGTCAATCACCTCGCGCACGGAAAATCCTTGGCCGTTACCTAGGTTGTACTGGCGTGATACACCGCCGGCACGCAAGTGATTCACGGCGAGCAAGTGGGCACCGGCAAGGTCGCAGACGTGGATGTAATCGCGAACGCAAGTGCCATCTGGTGTGGGATAGTCCGTGCCCATCACGTTCAGAGCCGGTCTCTTGCCTTCGGCGGCCCGGATAGCCACGGGGATCAGGTGCTCTTCGGGCGAGTGATCTTCTCCGATTGAGCCGCCCGGGTGAGCGCCGGAGGCATTGAAGTAACGAAGACAAACCGCCCGGAAGTCGTATGCGACGTCATACGCGGCGAGCATTTTCTCGACCATCCACTTTGACTCGCCGTACGGGCTGGTCGGTGCTTTCGGATGTCGTTCGTCGATGGGAACGTAATTCGGCTCTCCAAAGATCGCGGCGGTCGAACTGAACACGAATTGCTTGATGTCGCGTTCGCGCATTGCCTGGAGCAAGTTATCTGTTGCAAATGTGTTGTTTGCAAAGTACTTGCTCGGTTCCCGCACACTTTCGCCAACGGATATGTAAGCGGCAAATTGCATGACGACATCAACGTCTGGATTGTCCTCTAGTACGCGCCGAATGTCGTCTTTGTCTCGGAGGTCGCCCTTAGCGAAGGGGCTATCTCCGATCGCGTCCCGGTGCCCGCTTTCGAGATTATCAAAGACGAGATGGGGCTGGTTTTCGTCCTGAAGTAGACGCACCATGTGGGAGCCGATGTATCCCGCGCCGCCGACTACAAGGATCTTTCCGGTCATAGCGTTGCTTCGTTTTGGGCGGTGCGATTCTTCTTGCCCGCTAACCGGAGCTTGATCAGATCGCGTAAGGCGCGTGGATAGTCGCGCCAGAAAACGACCTTCGAACCTTCTTGGTGAGCCCATCGGATCGGCACTTCGTCGATGGTGTAATCAAGGTCACGGGCGATCATCAACGCCTCGAAATCGAAGCTGAACCCATTGAGTTTGCAACGCGAAAAGATATCGTGGCCCACTTCTCTTTTGAACATCTTGAAGCCACATTGCGTGTCTTTGATGCCCTTGATGCCGAGCAATTGGATGACTAGGTTTGCGGCACGGCCGAGCATCTCGCGCATGAATGGCTGGTGCTTTTCGAGTTTGCTCTCCCGCAGCGGACGGCTGCCGATTGCGATGTCGAAGGACATCATGGATGGCAGCAGCTTTTCGGTTTCTTCTTGAGGCGTGGCAAGATCGGCATCGCAGAAGAGAATGTAATCTCCGGCAGCCGCAAGCACACCGATACGAACCGCATAGCCTTTGCCTCGATTCGGCGAGTATCCCACCAAGCGGAAAGTCGGGTGCGTCGTGGCGAACGCTTCGGCGATGGCATTCGTGCCGTCCTTACTTCCGTCGCTGATAATAGCTACGTCATACGGATAGCCCGCCGCCTCGTAGTATTCGAAGAGGCGTTCAAGAGTCGGTAGCAGTCGCTCCTCTTCGTTATAGGCAGGAACAATAATGCTCAAATGGGGCATCGACAAAGCAAACCGAGTCTACCGCCGCATAGTGCCCGAGTTCTGCGGCGCGTCACAATGAAGCGGTGAAGCTATTCGACGAGGTTGAAGTGCAAAAAGGGGCGGACCGGGCGAGCAAGCGGTTGCAGGCAGGCATGAGGGGTCTCATTGTGGACTCCGTGGATGACGGCTTCAACCTCTTGCTTTTCGTCGAATTCAGTCACACGGCGTATCCACACATCGGCGATCACGATCTCACCGTGAAAATTCCCGCCAATTGCCTCAAACTGTTCCGTCAGCCTTAGGGCACTTAAGCCTTTGTACCGACCTGAGGTTCCATACTTAAAGAAGTGAAGTATTTATCATGCATTGGCGCAGCGATACTCTTATTCGGTGCTGTCGCCTGCAGCAAAAGCAAGACGGAAATTGGTGCGGCGCCCGAAGTTGAAAAGAAATCAACTTACAAGGACGTTTCTGCGATCATCACGACCTCTTGCGGCACCTGCCATTCCGGGCCAAACGCCAAACGCGGTCTAGATGTCAGTTCCTACGCCTCGGTCATGCACGGCGACAAAGAGGATAAAGTTGTCCGCGCAGGCGACTCGAAGAGAAGTCGGCTTGCGACCGTTTTACACGGTACGCCGAAACTAATGCCTCCGACGGCAGCCTTGCCCGCTAACCAAATTGCTCTCATCGAAAAATGGATCGATGACGGGGCCAAACAGTAATTTCAATCAGCCGTTGACATCAACGCCAACGGCAAACCGTTCGTGTAACGCACGGACGGCGCGCTGCGTGTCGACATCGGGGACTAGAAAGCTAAGCGACAGATCGCTTTGACCGGTCTGGATGACCCGAATGTTTTCGTCGTAGAGCGACCGGAGAGCGAGAAGGCACATGCCTGGCTCTACGACTAACTGCCGACCGATCAGCGATACGACTGTGCAGTACTGCGCGATATCTGCGATTACCCGACCGACTTTGGCGTTCGCGCCGAGCACTTCCGCTTGAGTCTCAACTTCTTTGGAGGACTTGCGTCCGACCTGGAGGATGAGGAAGAGTTGGTGTTCGCGGAATGAAAGAACCAACCCATCGAAGAGTTCTTTTACGAGGGGATATTCAGACACCGGGATTCCAAATCCGATTCCAGACGGGCTCATGTCGAGCATATACAAGCTCAGATCGTTTGCGGCCAAGGCAGAGTAGACGGTTTGGCGAATCTGATTCGCAACGTCTTGGTCTAGGGCGGTGAGATCGAACTGGAGATAGGCTAGCTTGGCAGTGTGGGTGACTCCGGAGCATCGCCGTTGCTGAGTTTCGGACACGACTTCAGTTCCGATGGCGTCCGAGAACGTCGATTTCACCCATAGCGGGATGCTGTTTTTCATCGCTATTTCTGCCGCGCGCGGGTGTAGCACTCGAGCACCGAGGTGGGCTATTTCTGCGACTTCGTCGTACACGACCCGCCGCAGAGTCGGCGCGTTTGAGACAAAATCTGGGTCAGCGGTTTTCACTCCATCAACGTCGGTGTATATCTCGACAGTGACAGCGCCGATTGCGGCGCCGAGGGCGGCCGCGGTTGTATCGGACCCGCCGCGGCCGAGGGTGGTCAGGGTGCCGTCGGTTTTGGCTCCCGCGTCGGGTTCGGCGATGCCTTGGAATCCACAAATGACAGGAATCGAACCGGCGCTGACTTCGCTGATGATAAGTTGTGGATCGATATGCGTAATACGGGCGTTGCCAAAGTTGCCGTCCGTATATATTCCCGCTTGCCCCCCAGTGAGCGCGCTTGCTTCGGCACCGGCAAGGCGAAGCGCGTGCGCGAAGATGGCGGCGGACAGGATTTCGCCTACACCCATAATCAGGTCCAGTTCGCGCGGTGCAGCCCTAACCGTGGTGCCCATCTCGCTCAGGAGTTCGGCGAGAGTATCGGTGGCGTAGGGCGCACCTCGGCGACCGATTGCGGAAACGACGACAACGGGAGAAAATCCGAGCTGTTGAGTTGCAAGCACCCGCTGAACGGCGCGGTCGCGAGCATCAGGGGTTGCAACCGATGTGCCGCCGAACTTGAGGATCTTTATCTTCACGGACCGACCTCGATCAATCGACTTTCCAGGAGCAGGCGCAACTTGTCAGCTTCATCGGATGCAACCATGAGCAGCACTCGGTCGTGCATATCGCCGACTTGGCCGACCTCTACGCCGCTTTCGATCGTAGTCCGGATGATTTTTGCGATGAGGCCGGGTTCATCGCGCATGTTTGGGGCGTAGGTGATGACAAGGCTTCTGTGCCCCAGCATTTCGAATTCGAATCCCAGCGCACCTAAGAGCTCTCGCACAGAAGTCTCGTCGCTCTGGTCGATGAGGAATGATATCCCGGCCGGAGTGAGTTTAACAAACCGGAGGGAAATGCCGGCATCGGCGATTTCCTGCAAAAAATCAAGGCGAGCGCGACTGATGTCCGACCGATCTAGGGCGACGTGAACTTGAGCAAAACCGCCGCGAGCGCCGACGTGACTAACGCCTCGATGCGTGTCTAGCTCTTTTCGGTGGATCAACTCGCTCAACTCTCCGCGCCGACGACGTGGCACTCCATCACCTGGCGGCCATTGAGGATTCCCAGGAGAACATCCCCGGCTGCGACGGCGTCGACGCCCTTAGGAGTTCCCGTGAAGAGCAGATCGCCGACTTCCAGGCTGAAGAAGCGTGACAGGTATGAGATCTGAGTCGCTACCGAATAGAGCATCAAATTTGGATCGCCTTTCTGCTTGACCTCACCGTTCAGAATTAGCTCGTATTTGACTTCACTGAGGCTCGAGATCGGCTGCCATTCGCCAACGAATGCGGAGTTGTCGAAAGCCTTGGATATCTCCCACGGCAGGCCCTTCGATTTTTGGTTGTCTTGAAGGTCCCGCTCGGTCCAGTCGATCCCGACCGTCATCTGGTCGACGTAGGCGGGGGCGTCGGCCTCAGAAATATTTCGTCCACCTTTACAAATGCGAAGTACGAGTTCACCTTCGTAGTGCATACGGGTGCTGAATGCAGGAATCTTGAATGGCGCTCCGGGGGCCATAACGGCCGTCGCGGGTTTCAGAAAAACCACGGGAGCTTCCGGCAAAGCGTTGCCAAGTTCTGCCGCGTGGTCGGCGTAGTTACGACCCACGCAAAAGATCTTCATCGCGGATTAGTAAACCTGATTGGACATTTTCCGGACCGAGTCGGCGGTCAGGAGGGCCTATCAAGGTTTGGCCCTGACTCTCTCCAGGCATGGAGAGAGTCAGGCTCTGGAATCAGCCTCGATTCAGGACTGGAGCAAATTGCGGGGCAATCGTCTGGAAGTACAGATCTGGTACACCGCCTCGGGTACTCGTCCAGAACATCCACATCAGCGGCGGGCGCCGCGTATTCAGGAAGCTGAACGGGTCAAGGAATGTACAGAGACTGGACTCGTTGGAGGCCTGCTCGATCGGAACTGGCTGTTCCGCTTGCTCTAGGATCTTCGCGACGACGACTTCGCCCGCTCTGATTCGGAACAATCCGGTCGCGGCACCTGTGGAATCATTGATTCCTGTGTAGCTAATGTCGAGGCTAGGATTGTCCTCGTCTATAGCCGTAAAGTAGACGCGGCCATTGGCCGGATCGACTTGGTAGGGACCGTTCGCTCCGAGAACCGTGATTTGCGGAGCGCCGTTTGAGACGAAGACTCGGTAGGCAAGTCGAACTCCAAACCGCATGGTGGCCATGAACGGTCGCGCACCCTGGCCCGAACCGACCGCGGAACGATTGTACGTGTACACGAATCGATCATTGGTGACGGCGGAGCCCGTAGGCAACGGTGCGTTGATGTTGTTGAACCACATTGACTCGTTTGAGATGTAGTGATTATCGAGAAGACCGACCGGTCGCGCAAAGCTACCGACATTTCCAGTGGAGATGCGAACGAACAGTGGCTGGTAGCTCAACCGAAGTTCGGCCGATTTGTCTACAACAGCAGAGCCGAATCGCACGACACCGAGGTTGGGATCCATGTAGACCCGACCACCCAGTGAGGTGCCATACGAGATCAGACCGGACTCCTTGTCGTATTGCCTGGTGTCGTTCAACGCCGTGTAGACCCCTACTGCGTCATATCCGTCCAGAAGAATGTTCACTGGCGAGAAGCCCTGGCGCGTCATCGTCAATTGAATTCGAACGTTTCGATTCCAACTAACGCCGCGACTGCGGAACGAACCGTTAGCTTCACCCGCTAGGCGCTCGCTCTGGGCATTCTGGAAGATCCACGGAGTGTCCGAGATATTGCCGGTGCCGTCTTCGATAAGTCGATCCGCAGCGGCCGCGGAGCCGCCTGACGGCATCGCGAGTGCTCCTGCAAAGATCTCTTGGTTGGCCCGTCCCCTTAGGCGACCTGCAAACGTCATGTCGACCGAGTAAGCCTTCTGACCCACCCCGGCGCCGTATTTGCCTGGATCGGTGCCCACGTAGGTTCGCCCCGTAGCTGACGGTGAGTCAACAGAATCGAAGCCCGAGCCGAAATTAATTGCGGAAACTGGACCGAACGCTCCATCTCGATAGCGAGCGTAGTTGATGCTGGTCTTGCCACTAGAAGTGGAAGGGTAGAAGAGCATCGCGCCCGTTGCAGTCTGGATGACACTTGGTCGTCCCTTTTCACTGAATGGGTCGCCTTCAAGGACTGAGACCGACCCTGGGCTCGCGGAGCCACTGGCATCCGACGACATTGTCGTCAGGAAGATTCGCGACTCGTAGGATCGCCCGGAAGCCGTTTGCTTCTGAGCGCGACCGGCAAAAGCCATGTATACGTTGCCGTAGAACACGCTTGGGTCGAACTGATTGAGGTCGCCCATCGTTGGGAACGAGGGCGCGTAGTACGAATCCGTTCCTGGAACAATCGTGCCACCGAAGAGGGTCGCAGATGAACCGCCGGGGTAGCCGATCAGGTTGTAATTGAACCAAGATGCGCTGGAGTGATTCCAGAAGTCAAAGTCTCGAAGCGGGGCCGGAACAGCAGTCGGCGCTACCGGCGTGGTGAAACCGTTCACGGTAAACGATGCGCCTGAGCCGAGCGATCCAACGCTGATGCGAGTGTTTCCGGTTGAATTCGCGGAAACTGGACCGATCGAGGCGTCACCGCCACCCAGCGTCGCCGAAGGATCGCGGTCGGTTGCCCATGCCACGTAGACTGCGCCCTTCTGATTACGGAAGGCCGACGGCTGCATGTTTTGGAAGGCAAACGGAGAATTCGATCGCGCAGCCGGAGCGCCAAAGGCAGGATTGTTCGGCCAATTCGGATCGAGGATGTTCTCCATCATCGTCGCGGACTTCTGGGTCGGGCGATTCGTCAGACGAGACTCACGGATCGTGAAGGTCAGCACGAGCGTCGGATCGGAATATGCCTCCCAGTTGTTCGGGCTGACGGCTTCCCAGAAGTTCTGGAGCGCGCCGCGCTTCTCGATGACTCGAATGGTCGAAGAGTACGTTCCGGACGGGAATCCTGGAGGCGCCGAGACTCCAATTCGCGGAGGAACAGGCGGGTGCAGAAGGTTTCCGGCAAGGTCCGTCGAGACGTCAAGGACGTCCGGGAGTGCGCCGAAGAAGCCAGTTGTTCCTAGGATATTGTTTGCGCGACGACGGGGGTTCGCAGTCAACGCGATTCCATACGTGTCGCCGACTCGCGGCTTAGGAATGATATGGGCAAAGCCTGAACCGATGTTGAATCTCGGATCGAGATCGCTCCAGAGATTGCTAGTGGCATCCAGCCACGCGAGGTTGTCGTTGCTCGCGGACGAGAACGACCATGGATAGATTGTTGCGGTGCGCGCGTCGCCCTTCGCCACACGGGCGTTTAGGATGTTCACGTTGCCGTCGTTCAGGACGTTGAACGACGCGAACAAGCCTGCGTACGCTGCATTCCAAGGATTGAGAGCGAGTGCCGCCTCGTCGGGCCGTGCCGGATAGTTTTGGATGCTCATGCCGGTTGGCGAGAGTCCGTTCGCGGTGAGTCCCGCGCCATTCGGCAGCGATCCAAGATCTACCTGCGGAGTCGTGACCGTGAGATGCTCATCCATCGCGACCGCGGTCGAAATTGAGAAGCCTCTTGAGGCCTTGCGAAGCGCACGGCTCAGCTGACCGGTCTGATCCGAGTCGACGAAGAAGTCGAAACGACCGATATAGCCTTGGGGCAAGCTACGTCCCGCAGAGTCGAAGAAGATATCAGCGGAAGTGGTCCCAGCGTCGTTGACCATCGTGTTCGACGGCTGGAATCGAGGAACGTCCACACCGATCTGCACAAGCGTTGGCCTGAACGTTCGGCTTGTGGGGTCGTCGGTATCCTTGAGTGGTCGGAAGACGCCGCCTTCCTTGACCATCGGTGCCTTGAGGGTAACCGGGCCAAAAATTGGATTCTCAGCGTCTCCGTTAGGATCTTTCGTCAGGTTGACGTTTTCGCGCTTGAGATTGGGATAGTCAATGCTGGTGTTGGGGAAGTTCAGCGGAAGGTCTTCGAAACTTGGGTAGATCGTCGGATCGAAGGATTTTCGAACGGTGAACCCACCGCCCTGCCAACCGAGCTCTCGCCTGATGGCACGCACCTGATCAAGGCCACGGGGATCAGTTGAGGTCGGATCGTTCGGTCGCAACAGACTCATGTAGCTGCGATCAAAGACCCACATTGATCCGAGGCTCGTTTGACCGTGGACTCCGAGTCCGGCGGAAGCGAGCAGCTTGCTCGTGAGCTTTCCGGCGACGTTGCGCGAGCCGTTCTGCTGATTTTCGGGAGCGGCCGGATCGAGCGGATTGCCGATCGACAAGTTATCGATTGGCGCGCCTGCGCCGTTCAACCCCATTGAGATGCCGAGCGGATTTCCGATCGCGAAACCGATGCGGCCAAAGCCGAGGTTGGGATTTGGTGAGAACGTCTGAAGTACGGTGCCGGTCAGCGCTGCGGTGGTTAGGCTGTAGGTGATATTGGCCTGTCCGGGCGGTAGCGACTGAGTTCCGGAACCTTGGATTGGGAACGCCACTAGCGCATACCCATTCATCGGGATGTAATTCAGGTTGATCGGAAAACCTACCGGAGTCAGCGGATCCGTTGATGATCCATCGTCGACGGTAGCGGAGTCGAACCAAAGCGCGGGGTGCGGGATGTACGAATCTTTGTTCGCAGGCTGGGTCAGATAGGACGGAACGGCGGTATAGAACACCGGCAAACCGGCACCATCCATCTGGCGTGACTCAGTTGGGAACGATCGAATGGATCTGCCATTGACGTTGATCGAAATGGTCACGGTTGGCGATGCGATGTCATCGCCGGTCTTCGCTTTGTTGATGAACGGGAAGTCGTAGATCACGGCATAAACCGTCTCTCCCCATTCGTATGCGTTAGACGCGCGTGTCGAGTTGGAAGCGCCGCCATTCACAAACGCGTAATTGCGTTGCGCGAGAGTCGCGACATCGTCGCTCACCAAGGTGCGATAAGCATCCTTGCTGATGAGCTTTATCTTGGCCTTCTTGAATACGTCTCCAGCCGGGTTGTTTTCGACGATGACATCGCTTCCCGGGAAGAAATCGTCGCTCCCGAAAATGCCTTTCACGTCGCTGAAGGCGTAGAGATATCCGTCCTCATCTGCGCCGAACATAAAGCCATTCGCAGTCGCAATACTTGCGGAAACCGTGCCCTGAGTGTTGTACTGCCAAGCTTGGCGCGCGTTATGGCGATTGACATCGGCGGTCTTGGCAAAGAGTGCCCAAAGGCGGCCGTCGACAAGGGCGGCGGTCACGACGGGGGCATAGGTGCCTCCCTCGATTCCATCGTTCGAGAAGACATTCATCTTCGTGAATCCGAGGGAACCGACAGATGTGCCGCCCATCTCGTCCGTGCTCCACTTTTCGGTGCCAGTCAAGGCATCGAAAGCGTACATGAACCGATTGGCGTTGAGAGCGTAGACTTGGCCACCGGCGCTCACGTTGTCACCAAGTTCGGTGTAAGCAGAGGTAGCCGGGCCAGAAGTGAACTCTTCAAATTCGGTGCCAGCATTATCGACCGTCTTCCACCAGACGAGACCGCCGCTCACGGCATTCACACAGTAGAAGCCGCCGCGCCCGTTGACAAATTTGTCCGTCGCATTCGGTTCGTTTGTCGCTACTTCGGTTCCGAAGTAGATATTTCCAAATTCAAGAGATGGGGTGCTGACAATTCCGCCAAGAGTTTGGCTCGCGGCGGCTGGGAACATCCATACGGGCAAAGTCGATTTATCGGCTCGACCTGTTGCATCGAGGCAGTACATGCGACCCTGTGATGCGGGAGCGTAGATGACAGGAATCGGAGGATTGCCACCAATCGGACTCGGTACGGTGCCAAGGCTCACAGACCCGATGAAACCGCCGAGTTGGCTTCGGGGCGTAGTTATCGTGCTTGGATAGGTGGATGGGTAGGTCCAAACTCGTTGCGTCGTGCCCGGAACATGGGTGGCAACGCTAAAATCGCCGCGACCCGTTACATTGATGCAGTAAACGCGTCCATTATCGCCGCCGATGTACATCACTGTCGTGTCAACGCCATTGATTGGAATCGTCGTGATCAGGGCGCTGCTGAGGTTAAACGAAGACGGCATTTCGGCGATACCACCGATACCGTCTTGGCCCGACACGAAGTTCGGGTCCGTCCACAGCGGGTTCGTCTTGTCCGGCGTACTCGGATAGCTCCAATACTCAGTGGTCGTGCCGTCTGCGTTGCCGTTAGCGTCCAGACAGTGGAGCCGACCTGCTTCATCGCCAACAATGACGATGTTCTTCGCCGCTGGTGCCGTAACCGCATCTGGCTTGATCAGAGCGTTCGCATAGAAAACAGGAGTTGATCGCAAGCCGAGATCTGACTGACCGACAATGCGGATTGCATCGCAGTAGGCGAACCGATTTTGCGCTTCGTCAGCGGCGTTCGTAGTCTGAGATCCGACCGTGATTTTGAGTGAGGACGTCGGAGAGAAGTAGAATCGCCGGGTTCCGATCTGGTGCCAGCCGGGGACTGACATATCGATGTAGGCCGAGAAAGCGACACCGTTCTCGTTGACTTCCACGAACTGATGCTTGGAGAGTAGAACTGCGCCTTGGTCGCCTGGCGAGTACACAAACACCGAATATTGGTCCGTCGTGATTGTTGAGTCCAACTGAATCGACGCAAGTTCGTTTGTAGCCGTTTTTGCGGGGGTTATTAGGCAGTCGGTGCCGGCGTAATGGGCGAGCAGGCTCGTCGTCCAACTTCCCGCGATCGACAGCGAGGTGTTGTCGATGACGGAGGACGAGGGTGAATTGTCTATCGGCGAATACGTCCATCGCGCCGTTCCTCGCTTTGTAGTGTCGGCATTCGAGGTGTAGTACGCGGTGAGCGCGCCCTGCGTGTAGGTTCGACCGTCGCCAAGATTGGAAATCGTGAGATTGTTGCTCGCCTGGAAGACGGTTGCGGTCGTGGTGTCCGCAGGATTGAGCAACACCGCGATCGGCGAGGAAACGTTGTAGCCAGCAATCGGAATCGCTTTTGCGGCGTCGACGTAGATCAGCCGGTCCGCGGAGTCGAGAGTCGTGTCGTCCAGGTTTCCAAGCACGTGTCGTTTGCGAGGCACCGTGTTGTAGACCGTGATCTCGACGGGATCGGTGCCGTTGTAACCAAAGACTTGATTGGTCGATTGCCCGCCATTTCCGAGGCGAATCCAACCGGTACCCGCCGCTTGCGTGTCGACAATATCGGTCCAGAATCGGGTGCCCGACTTGACGGTGTAGACAACGTAACGCTGTTGATAGACGCTCGAGCCACCAATGGTCGTGGGTCCAAGGGGAAGATGAACGTAGAGGGCATATCCGGCGGTTGGCGAGGTGGCAAACGCACCGGCTCCGAAGAATCGGAAAGTCCAGCTCGCGGTTGCGCCAGCAGTGGGTCCGGGTGCAGGCAGACTCGTATTCGTGTATGGGGTGCTTAGCACGCCGCGCGTGTAAACGTAGGGTGGGTTGCGCAAGCCGAGACTGGGATTCTTCGCGACGTTGTATGGCCGAATAAATGGCTGGGCGACGTCAAAAATCGTCGCTGGCGCGACCCATTTAGACGGATCCGGGGTTAAGCTGATGCCGCGGGGGGAGCCATCTTGAACGACAGCGGCTCCGGCAAGTACGTCTCCGTACGTGAAGTCGGTGTTGTCAATTTGAGTTACGTTGGCGCTTGCCGACAGAGGGCTCGCAGTCTGGGGCGCAAACCACGTCCTAAACGCACGTCCGGGGCTAGATGCATCGGTGTTAACGGTATGGCCCTTTCGAGCTGGCCCGCCCTTCAATGCGGAAAAGTCACCGGTCTGAGCGGAGGCGATGCCTGCGCAGAGCGTGACCAGTCCGGCAAGCGTGCCTGCTAAATTTGCTGCAATCTTACGCATTCGGTTCTCCCGAGTCTGATTCCTTAGAAGGTGATTCATTAGTTGCGGTTCGCGAAGACAGGATGAACCAGTCCGCGTGCCCCTTGAACGGGCGGGATCTCAAATATTATTGACTTCGAATCGAAGCCAAGGTTCTGGCTTAACCATCGAGATGAGTCCCAACGCCCATCAACTTGTATGATCTCACCTGTGAATTGGTTTGCTTCGGCTGTGGTTGCGCTGGCAAACCGGCGACGGGGCGCAGTCGCTCCGTTGACTAAAATCACGTCTCCGGAGTCGAGGCGCTTGGCATAAACCGCGCGCAACTGAACCGGGTTCGTGCCCGATATCGTCGTGCCGTTATGACGCATGACGACGTAGGCTGAGTTCGGTAGCATCCACGTCACGGACGGCGTGTAGGTTGCGCCCGTGTCGCTGATGGTGTATGGGAATTCGTAGACGCCGCTCGCATCGGCGACCATGATCGCGATGGATGGTCGCGAGGCGTAGCTCGGGTCAACGTACGTTCGGGCGGTGACCGACTGCACTCCACTCATTACGAGCCGATTGTCTGCGGCACCCGACTGGGCGCGCGCAGGAATGGCGCTTGAGTCGAAGAGCGCGGTTGATTCGTTGAAAAAGACGTTTGCACCGATCGCCGGGACATTGACCGCATTGATTACGGTTGGAGCGGGTGCAGCCGGATCGAAGATGACTACGCCGCCGTTACCCGTCGACGACGATCTCTGAGTGAGGGCGGTGCCGTCCAGACTGCTCGTGCCGAGGTCGGCGGAAGTCGGAAGGGACGAACCGATGGCGGTGACGTACACAAAGCGGCCGGTGGCCGGCGTGGTGAGCGGCACGTTCGGAATCCAAACTCGGTTAACGGCCACGTAGTCGTAGTTCTTTCCAGAAACATTCGACGGGCTATGCCAGTAAAGCATCGCCTGTTGCGTTACGGTTGTGGCGAGACCTGAGCTGGGGTCGGTGTAGGTCGTAGTGAGAGGCACACCGATTTGCCCCGTCGTCGGGTTGTATCCGAATCGGTCGACCAGTTCGACGATACGCTTGTTTCCAGTGTCGGCAACAACGTAGTGAATCCAATACTCATTGGCAGGATTCTCGTTGGTCGGACTAAAAACGTTGAGTGCTGAGGCACGGGTCTCGTACGTGACGTAAGTGGCTACGTCGCGCGGCGAAGAAAACGTCGCGGGCTCGTTCGGCTTATAGCCGGCGGCGGGGGCCCGCAAAGGATCTAGCTGCATGCTGTCGATTGAACGCACTTCGATTCCGCTGTAGTTCAGCCGGACCAATCTGTTCGCACCCGTATCAACAACAAGGGTGTCGGCGGAGCCAATCCTCACTGCTTTCGTGGGGCGGACAAGCCGAGCGACGATGCCGACTGAAGAATTGTCGTCCTGGCCAAGATACAGGGTCGCTCCAGCGATCCAAACAGGGTTGCCGTTTGCGTCGAGTCTAGCCACTCGGCCCTCGTCGCAAACGACGATGTCCGCACGGGAGAATGAGTACACGCCGGCATCGCCCGTGGCGATGATCGCACCATCTCCGGCGGAAATACCCCAACACTTCGTGCTGCCCTTGAGCACGGTTTGGTTTAGCCGTACGATGAAGGTCTGGAGTGAGTCAATTCCGTTGTTTTGCGGCCAAAGGACGTTCGGGTTACCCGAGATACTCGCGCCCGACACTTTTAGGCCGACCGCCTGGTTGAGCCACGGGTGGCTGACATTTTGCACGAGGAACGTGTCGCTGCTACTCATTTTTGCGTTGATCGCATAGAGCATTCCGTCGGTGCCCGCAAATCCTAAGCCGTTCAAGAATCGGGCGATGACACTAGATCCACCCAAGAATAAGGTGTTGCCGGTGACGTATGGAGCGCCGCTTGGAGTAAATCCGTGCTGAACCATGTACCAGCTAACCGGCGACCACGTGGCGTTGCCCAGGGAATCCGGATAAACCAAAGTGTCTTGCGACGACCCGGGCTTCCGTACGATCAGAGGCTGGCTGAGGCTCAAGCAGTTCACGATCTGGCCGGATGTTGTCTGGCCCATCAAGTTATCGAATCGGATCGTGCCGCTCGCTCGATCGTACGTGTACGAGCCAGAGCTTAATATGGATTGAGTGTCCGGCAGAATCAAGCTCGTCGTGTCGGTGTTCGAGCTGCGCGGAATGTCCATCTGAAGGAACGAGGCCCCGTCAGGCAGGTCGCCGACTCGGAACGAGGCGGCCGCTGGCTCTGCGGCGAATGTGAGCACGATGGTATTTGTGATAAAGCCGCGTGAGGCCTTGACGAGCACGTGGACCTGATCATTGCTAACAGCCGGGCTACTAACGAGCGAAAGGTTGTTCATCGCCTTCGTACCGAAGGTGGGAATAAACGCCATGATGCCGTCATTGTCTTCGAACATCGAACCAGATTCGGTTAGAGTGCCGCCTTGCAACGCTATTTGGTGATTCTCAAAAAGTTGGTATCGGTTTACGCATCGGAATCCGCCGCGTCCTTCTTCTTTGAACGCCCAGAGTCCGCCGCCGCGAGCACCGTTGCCGACGCAAACGAACAGCGTTCCGCGTTGCGAGAGAGCAACCGTTCCGAGCACGAGCTGATCACTTGTGCCATTGGGGAACGCGATCCGTCCTCGCTCAATTTGGGAAAGTGCGCCGGGGAGGGCGACCGGATCTGCACCGTAGTCGATGTTGTAGTCGACGCGAACACCGGTGACGGTGACCGGGAGGTCCGTGACGCCGGTCTTGAACGAAAACTGAATGTGACCGCTGGACTGCGAGACGGAGCCGGAGAAAATGGCGGCAGTTTGGCCCGCGTTCATCGGATTGCCATTCGTGTCGATCAAGGTGATCCGAACGCCAAGCGTGTCGGCGGCGGCCCGAGTGTACACAGGAAGTCCGCGTTGAGACGCTCGAGTTTCGACGTCGAGGACTCCGCCACCAGCCGTTGTGCTGATAGGCTTCTCGCCTCGACTTCCAAGCCATAAGCTCACGAAGCCAGGCGGATTAGAAGGACCGGAGGCGCCCGTCGGTCGATACGGCGCATAAAGCACTTTATCGATGCCTCCGGAGTTATCGGCGATATTGATGTAGCCGATCGTGGATGCGGCACTGAAGTCGGGAAGAGACACGCCTGTACCCGCACCACCGGCGCCCCAAGGCACGCTACCGGACTTGATGTTGTCGGGAACCGCTCTGGTGAGATCGATCATCCAAACGCGACCTTGAACATTGCCAGACGTCGTCGTTGAGTCAACAATGTATCCGTAGCCTTCGCTGACCGTCACGGGGTTGGGCGCTGTACCGGTCATGGTGTATGTGCCGGTTCCGGGGCCAGTGATAGTGGTTAGCGGCGCCTTGTTGGTCAAATCTCCGGTGAGGTCCGTGATGTCGAACACAATGACGGTTCCAGTTGAATCGACAACAAGCACGGCGTCTCGGGGACGACCGCTTGGATTAGGGATTTCGACACAGGTCGGACTAGACAAGGGGCCGCTAAGGGCTACGCTCGTCCACAACTTGTCCACGCCGCCACCCAGACTCAGGTCGCGGATACCGTCATCGGGATCACCATCACCGTCCAAATCTTGTTGGGGGTCGACGTCGGACGCTATCAGTCGATTGCCGTCGACGATGATCGAAATTCCCTTATAGACGACGGATTGGGCGTTCGCCGCTGAGGAAAAGCTTGCGGGGAGAACCGATCGAAGCAGCAGAGGAGCCGTCGCATCGACGAAGGAATTATTTCGCTTGCCTGCTCCACTTCCAGCCTGTCGAGATTCCGACGCTAGATTGAGCATGTTCACCGCGAGCTTTGCAGCGGCAAGGCCGTCTGCTTCAAGCGGGGACTCTGATGCCGTAAAGCGGACATTGAATCCATAGGATGCGCCGCTGTCTGCTGTGCGGTTGAGCTTCATGGAGGCGCCGCGAGCGGTTGTAACAACGAAGCCATCGCCGATCCTGGCGACCGTAGCGGTGGGCTCGCCGCCAACGAGGAAAAATGGCTGCATGCGGAAGAAGTCCGTTGCCGTGTTTCCAAAAATCGCTTCAAGCCCGCCCGCGCCTTGAGTTGAGAGGTCGACGTTCGTGAGGCTCGTTGTGAACGCAGGAGAGGCCGTGATGTACCCGTTCAGATAGCTAATATCTCGACGCGTTAGCGCGGCAGGGCGAGTGACAATCGGCTGGCCGTAGTCGACTTGCTCGTTCGCAGACGATTGCGATTTGAGCATGAACGGAATCGGCAGATTATTTGAGAGGTCGATGCCGTTAGAAACGTTGAGGGCACCTGGGTCAACCCAGAGGACACCACCGTGGTCGACGAATCGGGCGAGCTTTTGGCGTTCAACCGTGTTCAACGATAGGAGCGCATTGGGGTTCACGAGGAGGAAATCGTAGTCCTGAAGGTACGTCGAACTCGTCGTTGTGAGTGGTACTTCCCAATAAGCAGCGTGTCGTTTTGTGAGCCGCATCCCGAGAGGCAGGCTCGCCGTGGAATCGAGAACGCTCCACCGTGCCTGAATGGCCGCGGTGACAATACTTGCCGCGTGCGGGTTATAAATATTCCATCCCGCGGGCCTGACTGTCGTGTTGCGCGACAGGTTGTACAGCGCGTGCGGTGCACAACTTGAGGGCGGATCGGTGACGTTGAGCTTTGCACTGTCCAGGATGACAATGCCAGCCCTAATATCTTGGCTTTGGGTCGCGTACGATTGCTGAGCAACGACGACCTTAGTGGCGAGAATCGTGGCGAGACTCGACAGAACGATTCGATTTAAGGTCATCACTGAACTTCTCCAAAATAGGCCAAGGCCGGGCTGACCGGTAATCGAGGCATGGGTGGCAAGACTCGTCCGTAGTTGTCAGAGCGCAGGTACGAAGACTGATCGTTCCCCGCGCCGACGGCGAGGTACCCGCTCGCTCGTCCGGTTGCAAGGACGGGGTCGTATGAGACGATCAAGTTCGGGACGAACGGAGGTTGAGCACCGGTGAACCACGGATAGTTCGGCACGTGTGACTGCGGAATCTTGTAACCGGTAGCGGCAAGGTCGTTAGGAATCCAGCCCCACTTTCGCAACCACTCGGCTTGGACACTGATGGGTGGCGGCATATTCTCGCTGACTGCGCCAATGATGTCCACTTTCACATCCAACGGCTCGGCGTAGAATGGCGTGTCGGGGGACGAGCCAAAAGCAAGGAGTCGATCGCGATCAGCAGCGGCTTTCGCGTCACCGGCGGCCAAGCTTCCGCCATATCCGGTGACCGATGCGTCGTAAGCGTCGCGTCGGTCGTTCGGATTCGGGTTTGCCCACTCGCCGGGGATTACGAAGAAGCAGCCCTCTTCGGCGTAAATTGAGGCCTCTACTCGGATGTTGTGCGGCATGATCGCGGTTCGAGCGACGATGTAATCATTCGTTGCTTGTCCGCCTACGCTTGTTGGCCGGATCGAGAAGTCGTTCAAGCCGTAGCTAAAGATGCTGAACAGACCATTCGAGCCGTTTGCGATGATGCGCGAGGCGTTGACGACGACTTCAGAGGGCCGCACGAAGTCGAAGCCAACTGACTCAAACTTTGGGTACTGCTGCCACGTCTCGGATCCCAAACCGTAGGGATACGGACCGGTTGTGAGGTAGTTCGCCGCGGTGTTGACATAAAGCGGATTGCCAGCATACGGATACATTCCGACGGGGAAGGTGTAGGACGAGACGACATTACCAGGGGTATCGAACGCCCCGAAGTTGACGTTGAGATTGAAGAACGTGGCCGGACTTTGCGGGCCGGAAGCAACCGCATGGGAGAGCAAGAGCTTTGGCGTGATCTTGTTCGCCGTTCCCATTTCGACGTAAGTCGACGCGTACGGTGTCCAAGTCGACGGATTGATCGGATTTGCGGTGGCAGCGTCGGGATTGACGCACATGTCGAACACATAGCTCATGGCGGATCCGACTCGAACGAGGAGACCGAGGTATCCGTTCGAAGTCGTGCCATTTGAATCTGGCTCGGGCGTGCTCGTCGACGACGGGCCGAAGAACATCGTTGTATTCAAGGCAACGTAGTCCTTAGCCATCAGCATCAGCGCGGAGTGTGACGGCCGAAGTAGCCGACCGCTGGAGGCGTCAAAATCGCCGACCACCTGCAGGCCGTTCGAGCTGATCCCCTTCAAGATGCTTCCTTCGATATAAATTGAGGCACCAGAGACAATCGTCATCTGGACGTCGGTCGGAATGATGCCACGGACACGAATATTGCCTTGAGCGTAGATGATGCCATTGAAGGCGATTCCGCCTCCAAAATTCGGGCTAACGGCATCAATGTCGCCTGCGGTGAGGCTATTGATGATGTACTGCTGGCCGTTGAACTGTCCAATTCGATATCGAACAGAAGTCGTGTTCGTTACCGACCCATCGGGCATGCGCCAAGTGCGCTCTCCTGCGGGTGCAGACCCGTTTCGGGCGATGACGAAGCCATCAGGCAGCAACTGGACGTAAGCGCCGGGCGGGATGTAGTACGGGCCAACCCATGATGATCTTCCGCTCTTTCCAGGATTCAGCCACTCATCGAACAGTGATTGTTCGGCACCAACACGTTGGCGACCCGCCTCATCCTCCGGAGTCTGCCGATCGCTGATATTGTCGATGAACGGCCCGCCTCCGTGGCCATATCGACCACTGTTGCCATTGCCAGAGAGGATGCCACTTTCGCGTGTAAGGTTCTCGTATCTCGTCGAACCTGAGTTCGCGTCACGAAGCATGATGGATGGCGGCACTATGTGGCCAACGCCACTCGGGATTGATGACGCGTCGCTACGACCATTGCCGTCGTGGATAAGGTTGCCAACTGTGCTGAAGAGATCAGAGCGGCTATCTAAGTTGCCTGCGACGGACGAGAGTCCAGGAATCGAACTCGCGACCCAAGAGCCAGTCCAGTCTCCAACGTTCAAATTGATCGCTGCGTCCGAATCTCCCATAAATGAGCCAGAAGCATTGAAGCCTTCACCGAACGGTCGATTGAGGTTTAGAACAATCTTTCCGGAGATGTCCACATCGCCGTTTATGTGAACGCTACCACCGCCGGGGACAGGCGCGCCTGATAGCGTATACGTGCTATCCAGGTTCGTCGTGGAGAACCGATTTCCGATGAGGAGAGGCAATTGCGAGCCGACCGCGGTCACTGCCTCGCCAAGGCGAGCAGAACCGTAGTCCACACCGAGCGAACTCGGGATTCCGAGCTGAACTGGGCTCGAAATATTGTACTTGTTCATCACGTAGCGAGCGTGGTCGATCAGCGGAACGGATGCAAATGCGCGCAGGGGACGACTGATCCGCTGCGTTGCTTCTAGGTTCCGCAGATTCGCGAGCATGGTCTGGTACTGAGCGACCGACGCAAACTTGTCGAATTGGATCGCGGTCGTGGATAGAACGCGGGTTGGGTCTTGAGAATCGATTCGTCCCGTGCGTCCGATCGACTCGATGACCAGGTAGTTGTGGACGGCGCGAGGATTTCGCAGTGCGCCGACGGGGCTAGCGGAGAATAGATTGGCGTCGCTCGGTGCGTACCGAACTCGAAGTAAGCATCGACCGCTAGTGAAATTCAGGCGAACGAAGGGGCCAAGTCCATCAGGCCCGCCGAGGTCTGGCTGATTGGAACCGACAAGGTAGGAGTACGGATTTCCAGCGGTGTCGCGAGCGCCGCGCCGAATGTAAAGCAGGTCGGGATCGCGAGAGAACGGATTCGTTTGCGCAGTGTCTGCTGGATCGTAAAGAGACACTGGCTCGCCGCGCCAGTCGGCACCTCGATCTCCACGAACGAGCTGCTCTTCTGCATATCGGATTCCCGATTCCGCGAGGTCGTTTGCAGTAGACCGGGAGGTCATCGTGTTGGTGTTTCGGATGCTTCGGCCAATAAGGCTCAAGAACACGAGTCCAAGCACGAGCAACACGCCCAGTGTCAGCAAGGCGATGATCAAAGTTTGGCCGCGTTGCCGTGGACGGTAATGGCGAGGAGAGTAAGCAGTCATAAGGCTATCGCGCAAAGTTCCTCACCGTTGCCGTGGCCTTGAGAGTCACGTTCTGCGGATTTGGGACGGAAGACTGAGGGTAGTTACGAATCGTTAGGAGGACGGACATGAGTTGCCTCGTGTCGTAATCGACCGCGAAGACGTCCGACTTGTTCCCGTTCGAGATCGTCGTTGGGCCTGATTGCCGGCCCGTAAATTGGAAGCGGTAAGAGATCTTGAACAACCCATCTGGGATTGCGATATTGGGATCGGCGCTCAACGCGATGTAACCCTTCTTGAATCGCGGCTGAATGACCGCAGATACCAGGTTCGTTTTATCGTAAACGTTGGCGTTGAACGTAGCAAGGTCCGAAGCGGGAAGCCCAAGGATTGAATAGTCAGGCTCTATCTGATCGACGTAGTTGATCAGATATTGGTTAGGGCCGATCGGGCGCTTAGTTGTTCGCGTGTACCGAACGAATTGGCCATAGCCGGGACCGGGCAGTTGATCGGGACCGTAAACCTGCTCTGAGCCAGGAACGATTTTCGACTTCGGCAAATCAGTTGCTTGGCTTGGGATGAAGGTCGGACAGAGCGGGGAGGGAGTGCCGTCGCCGCCAGTGACCAATCGAAGGTCGATAAATCGCTCAAGGTAACTTCCTTGCAGACTCGGGTAGTCGCGCCACAGCTTGTTGAACATCGTGTTGATGAATCCGTAGTGGGAGCTATCGCCGAAAGTTCCGCCGACGTTTGTTTCGGTCAAGACCGAGAGTGCGGCACCAGTTCCAACCGTCGGTAGATTGTCGGGATTGGAGAGGTCAACGGGAACGCCCACGTTACCGACCTCACTGATTGCAAAGCTCGAGACGATCTTTCCCGGACCCGAGAAGTAGGTGTACGGAGTAAAGACGCTTCGATAGCTCGCGGTCGAGAGCCAGTTGCTGCGCACGTTGGCGGCAGCGACCGCCTGAGTGAACGGGAATCGGTCCTTCTTTGCGTTCACAGCTGCGTAGGTGGAGAGGTCAAATAGCTCCGTGCCCGCAACATAGTCGTCCAAGCCACTATCCGGATCGTAGTAGTACACGCTGAATCCTGGCGGTTGACCGGGAGCCCCGGCGTTGTCCGCGACGCGGCCAACTTCATAGGCATTTCGAGTCGAATCGGTCCCGAGCCAGCCGAGAGGCCAGGTGCGAATGACCGCATTATCCCAAAGTGGGTGCTGGGTTCGAAAAACGTCAGAGCCGACGGTGCCGGAGTTATCCGACTCTTCGCCGGGTCGTGTTGCCGCCTGCGCGTCGGCGACCTCGTTTGTCACGCGAGTCGGTCGGAACGTGACGAGGGAAAAGAGGCGAGGCACGTTGCCATCGTAGCGAGGTCGCGGGGGTCGCGAGTCATCAAGTACGACCTGGATCATGTCGTATCGCGTGAGGTCCGTCTGCAGGACGGCCTTCGGCACGTCGGTTGTCGTCACGCTGTCTGGGTTCTTGCCGAGCCAGTGGCGAATTCGATTCGCCTTCGCGTCGGTCGTGATAATCTGGTTGAGCGCGTTCCGGTTGGGCACCATGAACCGGGGATCGTCGAGGCCGTCGTTGAGGATCGTTCGATCCGCCAAGTCCGAGTCAAAGAGGGCAAGATTCGGCCGGTAGCCGACGCCACCAGATCCGTCTTTGTTCGCACGCACAACGTATGGCTGAAACTCGATCCGGTAAAGGGCGTACATGTTGTCGCGATTGGCGTTTCGCTCCATGATGCGTCCGTCGTAGGGATTGTTGTATTCGGAAAGCGGGTCGCGAAGCGCTACTACCCAGCGCACCCATACAGGACCGGGAATCAGTGGCAAATTGACGTCACCCTTTGAAGTAGCCATCGTCGGGTCGATGAGTCCAGTGATTGGGTTGATGTATGCGCCACCAGACTGGGTGACGTCGCCCTCAGACGGGCGGATGATATCTACCTTAGAGTGCGCCAATGCCGCATCGACGATGGTTCCGTCCCGCCCAATGACCTGCACAATCACTCCGTCTCGGGCGACGCTCGTCGCGGCTCCGTTGAGGAGGGTCGTGATGAGCCCTGAAGAGGATCGAACGCTAGCGCCGTTGCCGATCTCGCGACCGATGCGGTCAATCAGCAGCCGTCCCTTGTCTTGGGCATCGGAGAGGGCTTGCGCCTGCCGAAATAGGCTGAAGCTCTGCACGACAGGAATCGTAATTAGGGTGAGGACTACTCCTGTGATTGCCATTACCGTCAGCAACTCAATGAGAGTAAATGCTCTTCGCGTGCGCTTCATCGAATGATCTCCGAGCGGGACAGGAACGTCTCGTCAGTGGTACGACGCCAGCCTCTTCCCCACTGTTCCAGTTTGGCGAGGTTGTTCGTGGCCACTGGGTCTAGTGACGTCGAGTCGGGATTCCACAAAGCGCGGACCGCGACGGAAGATCCACTGACGTCTCGAACCGCGTAGCCGTGACTGTAGTCAAGACCGATCGCGTGGGGGTCTGCGTCTCGTATATCTATCGAAGGTAGTCCGAAGCCTGATGCATCGACTCTTGGGAAGTTGATCGCGAAATCTTGGCCGTTGAGAACGTGGATGGACGAGTCGTCCGAGCTGAGATAGTAGATCTGGCCGCAGGTGACCTTTCGTCCCTGATTGGATCGAGAGAAGTAAACCGAGGTCGAGTTACCGACTCCGCCAGAGAAATAGCCGTTTGATGGCAGGCCAACGGCGGAATCCGCGCGATAGTAATAGCTCGCGCCTTTCAGCACCTGAAGGCTGAATTCGGACTTCGCCATATAGAAAGCTCGCACGGCACGACCATCGAGGCGAACGGCGCGGCGCGTGCCATCGGGCAGGAGCAAGTCGGCGGTAATGCCGGGATTACTCGGCACCGTCGAGGTGAACGTCACTAGCCCGAGAGCCTTGTCAATCTTGATTTGATTGATGTTGGTGGAAACCGTCTTCTCGTAGTAGACGCCGCCGGTGTTGAGATCCATCAGAAGGAAGTTGTCAGCGTCTTGCGCGTTCGCAGCCGAAACGTCCGTAAATCCGATCGCTGCTGGTCCCTCGCCGAACATGAGGCCGATGTAATTGCCGTCAGGACCGTCGGCACCACGAACGCGGAGTCCGCGGAGGGCAAGTTGCTTGATGGACGGAGATTCTGAAGTGACTCGGAAATCCTCGCGGAGAATGCGCCAGTCGTATACATCGTAATTGATGCGCGCAACCAGCGATTCACGCTTGCCGTCGGACCGCAGAATCGATTGGTTGTAAGCATCGGGGCTCATGAGGAGTACTCCGAGCTGCTCGTTGATCAACTTGAATCGATATGGGTTTGGCTGAGTTTCGCCGACGAGGGAGAACGATGCTCCCTTCGAAATCTGTTCAAAAATGCGCTGCACGCGAATCGTCGAAGGATCGATCGAGTTCAACGTGACGGTGGGAAGCAGCGCCTGACCGGCGATCGCATACAGCGGGTACTGGCCGAGCGTTGGCACCTGAGCAGGAATTGTCACCGGCCCGATTCCTGCGAACTCGTGTCGCGTAACGGGACCGCCGCTTGTAACCTGAATGTATGCGGAGAAAGAGACTCGGTAGTTTCGAGCAGTCTCGCCGCTGGGCAGGTTGAGCGCGACATCGGACCCGGCACTGCTCGTAATGAAGTATTCCGAGTCATCGCGAATGTCAGAAACATCTGGCAGGCCGGACTTGCGAACCAAGTCATTGCCGTACACGGTTAAGTTGCCTTCTGCGGGGCGATAGTCGATCGGTCCGAACTGCAGGGCGATGACGCCGCCGAAATAGCCGGTAGCCGTTCCGACGTTGCCCGGTGCGGGAATCGGTTGGGTCTCCCCAATGACGCGTCGCATCAGGTTTGCGGCGGCAGATCGCTGCCACGTCCCGATGGGGAGCAAGCCATTGTAAGCTGTTCCTGTAGCATCAACGCTTGTAGCGGACGTGGACAGGTCCAGCGGGCTTCGGGTGGGGTCCGTTATGTAGCGACCCAGCGAATCCGTTGTGATGGGAACGATCTCATCCGGCAGGCGGTCTGGATGCGTCTTGATGCGCGCAAGCTCATCTTGAATGGCCGTCTGCGCAACCGTCGCTTTACGATTCCAATCTAGGATTCGGAATCCCTTAGGGAACACCTGCGCGATTGCGAGGATGCCTATGAGAAATACGACAATTACGACTAGCACTTCGATCAAAGTCGATGCGCGCCGTCGGATCGGCATTCGTTTATTCACTGACTGAACACTATGAATCGGGGTCATGGATCGCCTCGAAAATCTATTTTGCGGGGTCGCTTTTACGGCAACACCCGGAAGGACTGTCTGCCCACGCTAAGCGAGCTGGCTGATTTCACGCCGCCGCCAAGGAACAAGACGACATCGCGCTTCGCGGTAGAGGGGTTTCCAGCCGCATCGTACTGGCGGAAATAGGTATCCCAGGTAACGACGGTTGTTTCAGGTGGCTCCGCATAGCCCAACTGGCGGGGCTCGTCCGCTGAACTGCCCGTCGCATCGCTTGGGCTGCAGCCGGACGGAACTGTATATCCCGTCCAAAACAGGGTGTAGCGCAACTCGGTGCGCGTGTCGCCATTTGGCAGTGGCACTTCGGAGACGTCGTAGCCGCTGACTTTGTAGTACCAGTTCGCAACGGGAGTTGCCACGCCAGCAACGCAACGACTCACGTTTCCGCCGTTCGGGCCGTCTCCAGGACCAAACCGCTGATACGACTTGGGATCGCCGGAACCTGTCGCCTCTTTTGTCGGCCACATGGCCGTAGTGAATTGGTTCAATCGCGGAGGATTCGGCTTATCGAGCGCGGGTCGCAACGTTTCCAGAGAATCTATGCGCTTCGGGTAGAGGGCGCCTACAACCAAGTTTGCGGGAATGATGTCAGATGCTGACGGGACAAAATTTGAGTACCCGGTGGCATAGCCGAGCAGGGTCGGAGGATATCCGCCTTGGTCTGATTTGTAAAGATCGAGCGAGGTGCGAATTGCTCCCATATTCGTCATGTCGGAGCTTCGGAAAGCCTGCTCCTTTACACGAACATACGCCGGAAAGATGATGGCGGCAAGAATTCCGATGATCGCAATGACCACCATCAATTCAATTAACGAGAATGCTTTTCTTCGAGTCATGGCGTACGGGCCGTAGCCGTCCTTTTGAATTCGACGAGATCGTCTCGAGTGATGTTCCAGTCTTGACGCTGAAGGTCCCATTCCTTCGATCTCCTCAAATCTCTATATTTTGGGCATTGTCACGCAATTGAGAGTCGCAGACACGATCGCCCGACATACGATACACCGTTTTATGGCGCGGCGGCAAGGTGTAAAGTCGCGAAGTGCCGAGTTCTCCCGTGCGCGATTTCCAGTAGTGCTGCATGCTACGCTCGATTCCGCGGCCGAATACCATGCACACCACGCAGCCAATCGCGAGATAGGGTCCGAACGGAATCGTGGTGAAACTCGGCTTCCACGTGTCGTCCACGGGCAAAGGTTCTTCTTCTGGCTCCCCAATCCATGAGTAGATTCGGGGAAACGCGATCGCGAAAATGTCTCCGCTAACTAAATAGAAAACACCAGCCTTCAAGAGGTGCGGAATCGTCTCTGGCTCCTCGTAAGCCGGTTCAGGGATCGCCGATGTGAGCGGCTGAATTTTTGCCTGTCGGGTGGCGGCGACGATCCCGACGATGCCAAACACGAGTCCCGCTACAACCGCGATTCCCATCGTTGCCGCGGTCAGGAGCGGTCCGATGAGGGCGCCCATGCCGCGCATCATCTTGATATCACCGTGGCCCATGCCATCCTTGCCAAACAGTACTCTGGCGAGAAAAGCGCAACCCCACAGAATTGCCCAGCCGACAAACGCGCCAAGAACGGCCGTTCGCAAGTCATGCAAAAGCGCTCCCATCGTGATTCCGAGAATCAGAAGGAATGCATTGATTTCGTCCGGGATCGTATAGAACTCAAAGTCGATGAACGTCAGTGCGACGGCAGCGGCGGCGGCGAGACTGTAAAAAACGCCAATCACCCAATCGGACGTCGCCACGAAGTACTGCCACCATATCGCGGCCCAAATGATTCCTGTGATCAACTCGACCCAGAAGTAGCGGCTCGCTATCTTAGTTGCTGGCAAGTTGAGGGCGGCGCAATGCCGACATTTGGCACCGGACATCGCCCAACTCAGCAACGGAATCAGGTCACGGGGTCCGAGAGTGGTGTTGCAATTCGGGCAGAAGCTGTGAGCGGGCTTGGCAAGCGAAATTCCGCGCGGCATTCTGTAGATGACAACGTTTAGAAAACTGCCAATTGTGGCTCCCAAAATGAAGCCAACGATCCACGTCCATTCAGGAAACATTTGCGACCTCAGAGTGGTGGGTGGTTTTGATCATGATGCCAATCTAGGTGGTCAGTTTGCCGCGCTTGCGAAGCAAGATGAGGAGCGACGGCGCGCCAAGCACTGATGTTACAACACCGACCGGCATGCTCATCACGGTCGAGAGCCCGAGCCAGGTCAATCCTCGCTGGGCAATCAGGTCGGAGAGCAGCAGTAAACCGGCCCCGACGAGCCCGGATCCAAGCAAAGATGTGCGCCAATCGACACCGAGAATTCGGCGAGCAATGTGCGGCGCGGCGAGCCCGACAAATCCGATAATGCCGACCGTTCCGACGGCTGCGGAAGTCATCGTGGTGCCGACAACCAGCACCGACCATCGCAATCGATCGACGTTTACGCCAAGTCTTCGTGCGGAATCCTCTCCAAGCGCAAAGGCGTTCAGCAGTCGTGTCTGCCTCACGAGGATGACCGACCCAATCAGCGTCACCGTGGCGAGAACCGCGAGTTGCGGCCAAAAAATATTCTCCAATTGACCAAGCAACCATCGGAGCACGGCGGTGGAGTCCCGACCAGCGGCGAGCAAGAACATAGTGAGCATGGAGGACAGCATCGCGCCAATCACGACGCCGCTCAGCAGAACGGATTCTGATTCAACTCGGCCCTGGCGAGTGCCCATCCCAAAAACGATGGTCAAGGCGGTCAGGCCGGTGATGACGCCCGCAATGAGCATGCCGATGCCTCCCGCCCACATGGCGAATCCGAGCAAAGTAGCGATGACGCCGCCGATGGCCGAACCCGAGGCAACTCCGATGACGTACGGTTCCGCGAGTTGGTTTCGTAGCAAGGCTTGAAAGGCAGACCCGACGACACCTAAGGTCCAGCCGACGAGCGCCGCACCAAGGGCGCGTGGTAACCGGAAGTTCCAGATGATGGAGTTTTCGACCGTTATTTGCCCAGGGCCCTTCAGGATCTCACGCAGGATAAGATCGGGCCGCAAGTGCAAGTAAGTACCCGTGCCCACGTGAGCAAGGAATCCGACGAAAACGACTGCAGTTAGGACCAGAATTCGGCGATCTTTAATCGGAGCAGGTCGCGCGATTTGCATAGGCGATATCGGACGGTCGGGCTCAGTATATGCCATCGCGTATACTCCTACGGTTGAACACGATCGCTCTCTCCCAACGCGCCGGGATTGTTAAGCCATCGCCGACGCTCGGCATTTCGGCTAAGGCCAACGCGATGCGCGCAGACGGCATTGACGTCGTCTCTTTTGGAGCCGGAGAGCCCGACTTCAATACACCGGAGCCCATTTGCGATGCGGCTATTGCGGCAATTCGTTCCGGCAAGACGAAATACACACCCAGCGCAGGGATTCCCGCCCTCCGCGAAGCAGTCGCGGCCAAGCTGGCGCGAGACAACGGGATCTCGGTGAAAGCGGATCAGGTCGTGGTGAGCTGCGGGGCAAAGCACTCCTTGTACAACACGATGCAGGTCTTAGTCGATCCGGGTGACGAAGTCATTCTCATCGCACCGTATTGGATGACATACGCGGACCAAATTCGATTGGCAGGCGGAGTGCCCGTTGTCGTTCGCACCTTTTCGGACGAGCACTTCTTACCAAACGAAGCCTCGCTCATGGCGGCGATAACGCCGAAGACGAAGGCGATTGTGATCAACTCTCCCTCCAACCCGAGCGGCGCGGTATTGCCCAAAGAGCTTCTTCAGTCGATTGGTGCGCTGGCGGTCAAGTTTGGACTTTGGATCATCGCGGACGAGATATACGAGCGATTGATTTACGGCGTGGTTCACCACTCCATCGGCTCGCTGAGTGAGGAGATTGGAAAGCGGACAATCACGATCAACGGCTGGAGCAAAACATTCGCGATGACGGGGTGGCGAATTGGATTTGCGGCAGCGCCCGTTGAAGTCGCGAAGGCGATGTCTAACTTTCAGGATCAAGTCACGAGCAATCCGAATTCGATCGCTCAGTATGCTGCGATTGCCGCATACAACATGTCGAAGGAAGAAGTGGAGCCGATGCGCAAAGAGTTCGAAGAGCGACGCGACCTCATTGTTTCCCTGCTTCGCGACATCCCGAAGGTAACGATCAATGCTCCGCATGGCGCGTTCTACGTCTTGCCCGACTTTTCCGCTTACATCGGCAAAGAATTCGCGGACGACGGTGCGCTTGCGACGTGGCTCCTCGAAAGCGCCCATGTGGCCACTGTTCCAGGCGGCGTATTTGAAGCTCATGGTCACTTGCGACTGAGTTATGCCTCGAGCAGGGCGGATATAGTGCGAGGCGTCGATCGGATAAAAGACGCCCTCAGCAAACGTAGCGCATGATTCCAAAAGCCATTCCCTTAGAGAGCGAGGACCTTTTTCGCTTGGCGATGACGCACAGCTCTGCCACTAAAGATAGTGTGGCGGAGAGCTATGAGCGGCTCGAGTTTTTTGGAGACAGCGTTTTAGGGCTCGTGATCGCGCAGTACCTCTACGAGCACCACCCGACTTGGGATCAAGGGATGCTCAGCAAGGCGAAGTCGAGCGTCGTTCAGGAGAGCCCACTCGCACAAGTTGCCCAGCGACTGGGTTTGGACGAGCACATGATTCTCAGCGCAAGTGAGGAATCAACTGGCGGGCGACGACGCCCTTCCATTCTCGCGGACGTTCTGGAGGCGGTGATTGGCGCGGTTTATCTTGAGTCAGGCATGGAAGCAGCGCGCTGGTTCGTGCTGGAGCAACTGAACGACTTTCTGGAGCGAGTCAGTAGCGGAGATGTAAATCCGGACGACTTCAAGTCGAAATTGCAGGAAGTCGCTCAGGCGATTTGGCGGAGGACGCCTTTATATAGAGTCGTCGGGGAGTCTGGATATGCGCACGAGCGACGATTTCACGTGCAGGTCGTTTTTGAGTCTGAAGTGATCGGCGAAGGCACCGGCCGGTCGAAAAAGGAAGCCGAGCAGGCCGCGGCCGCAAACGCTCTCGAGATCATTGAGATGCACCGCCGGATTCGCGAAACAGCGGAAGAGCATCCGTACATCTAGTCCTGGGGAGTCCGCTTTCTTGTTGGACAAGACCTAGAGGTCGGACGTGCATTCACTGGGTGCCCAGAACGGATCATGGGGAGGAAGCTTGAGGCCCGTTTCTGTTGGAGGTTGGCGTTGTAACCCCCATCCCAGCCTTCCCCCTGAACAGATCATGGGGTGGAGTGCGCCGAAAATTGTGTACACCCTTTTTGCTCTCCAAAGGAGAAAATGAAATGGTGTCGAATCGTAAGTACAACCGTGCTTTCAAGATAGGTCTTTGCGAGTCTGTGGTTTCTGGTCAGAAGTCGAAGGCTCAAT
>JBBRML010000016.1:0-54189 GCA_038230855.1 Fimbriimonadales bacterium
ACAAAAGAAGTTTGGTGCGCGGGAAAGGACTTCCCGATTCACTGCGTTTCCCGCTGACGCGGGAACTTCGTTCTTTTCCCTTCGGCGGGATAAACTTCTCGTCCTAGATTCGGCACAAAAGAAGTTTGGTGCGCGGGAAAGGACTTCCCGATTCACTGCGTTTCCCGCTGACGCGGGAACTTCGTTCTTTTCCCTTCGGCGGGATAAACTTCTCGTCCTAAATTCGACACAAAAGAAGTTTGGTGCGCGGGAAAGGACTCGAACCTTCACGCCTTGTGAGCGCTACCACCTCAAGGTAGTGCGTCTACCAATTCCGCCACCCGCGCGCAGTGAGGAATGATACCACAGGGAAGGAGCTACTTCTCAGATTTCGGGATCGACGTCGGTACGGGAGCCCCGAAATAACGGCCGACGACAAATGTGCCGATTCCCATGAGGAGTCCGAACGCGACTACGCCAAGGAACACGATCACAAGAAATGTGCTTCCCTTGTACGTTTTTTGAGGCGGGAAGTTTGCGATTTCTAATTGTGGCAGGATTCTGAAGCCCCTCCGCGGCCGGGCGTGGAAGGGGGCGACGGGTACCCTTTGAGCAATGTTCAAGCGCCTGATCGATAGCGTGGATCGCATGTTGGGGCGAGGCGTTATCGATGACGAGTTCTACGACGAACTGGAGGAGGCGTTGCTGCACGCGGACACGAACATCCACACGACGACGGCTATCCTCGACGAATTGCGGAAGGCGGTGCGTGAAGAGAAAGTCACGGAGCCGGGCGCGATCAAGGAGCGCCTGAAACAGGCGATCACCTCACGATTTGACCAAGCGGGTGCACGCGGGCTTGAAATCAATAACGAACCGCCGTCTGTGTTCTTGTTTGTCGGCGTCAACGGCGTCGGAAAGACGACAACGATCGCCAAAGTGGCAAACCTTCTAACACGAAATAAGTACAAGGTGATCCTTGCTGCCGGCGATACCTTTCGCGCGGCGGCGATTGAGCAGCTCGAAGTTTGGGCGGAGCGCACTGGATCGCAAATCGTCCGCAGCCAGCCTGGAGCGGATCCTGGTTCGGTCCTCTACGACGCCATCGTTGCCGCGAAAGCACGCGGTGCTCACTTCGTGCTTGCTGACACGGCGGGAAGGCAGCACAGCAAAGACAACCTGATGAAGGAGCTGGAGAAGATGGTCTACGTGACTGAGAAAGCCCTCGGTCGTCGACCCGACGAGATCTTGCTCGTGCTCGACGCGAACACGGGTCAGAACGCAATCCGTCAAGCGGAAGAGTTCAGCAAAGCGGCAAAGGTATCAGGACTCGTCCTTACAAAGGTTGATGGCACGGCTCGAGGTGGAGCGCTGATCGGTGTCTACGAACGACTGAAGATACCGATCAAGCTGATCGGGACGGGCGAGAAGGTGACGGACATCAAGGACTTCAAGCCAGCGGACTTCGCGGCCTCCCTCTTTGAGTAAATAGAAAAGCCCAGCCATTTTCAGGCTGGGCTTGATCGCTTCTGGGAGCGAATCTAGTTCTGTACTTTCTCTTCGACGAACTTCTTACCGCCCATCTCTTTGAGTTTGGCCGCTTGTTCAGCGGTCAGAACCTTGCCGAGTTCCTCGTCGAAAACCTTAGCGTTCTTGGCTCGTGCCTCGGTCGCTTCTTCTCGCGTGATCTCTTGCGCTCGAGCCTTAGCATTCAGGCTCTGGTTCGCTTCGTCGGACTTCGTTTTGATGTCCTTGATTTTGCTGACTTGCTCGTCGCTCAGACCGAGGGCCTTCTGAACCTTTTCGTCCGTGATCGCAGAATTTGCGCGTCGCTGAATCGAAATCTCATCGAGTCGCATCATCTGCTTTGCGTCAAGCACTCCGGCCAGAGCCGTTCGGTTCTTTGCCTCTTGCTCCGCCGCTCTCTTTGCCATTGCGGCCCGATCTACGGGTGCACCGCCACCTGCGCCGCCGCCGTTACCGCGATTACCGCCGCCACCTGCGGCAAATGCTGCACGTCGCTCTTCTGCCATCTTGGCTAGGAGCTCGGTAACTTTAGTCTTCTGGTCATCCGTGATGCCCAGATCTTTTTGGACATCGGCTCGCGTGACGAGAGCAGTCAGACTGTTCTGGTTACCACGGCCACCTTGACGGCCACCCTGACGACCACCGCCGCCACCACCTTGGGCCAATGACATCGCTGCGCCGGCTACGACGGCAACGAGGATCAGGCCAAATTTAACGTTTCTAAGCATGCTTGTAGAGAATCCTCCAGACGACTAAACGGCTCGCGATAGCGCTTGTTCACCAGCAACTCAAAAACAGATGCCTTGATGGCCGCGCTTGCTACATCTTGCCGGTCGGTGCCATTTTTCCTTTTGCCATGCCTGACTTTCCTTTCATGCTTGATTTCGGCTTTCCGTGGACTTTCATCGGATGCTTTGCCATCTTTTTGGGGGCCATCATGTGAGCTGTCATCTTTCCGCTTGCCATCTTATGGTCTGCCATTTTGCCGCCAGCCATCTTTTGATCGGCCATTTTGTGATCAGCCATTTTTGCGCCGCTTTGAGCGAATGCAGAAATTGAGGTGACGAGAAGTACGGCGAGAACCGCCGAGAATTGTGCTGTTTTCATGAGGTTGTTTCTTGAGTCGTTTGGGTGAAAATTCGGTTTCTATCGAGTTGAGGGTGTTTCCTCAGCTTCCTGCCAGCGCTGCTCCATCGCCTGCCACTTATCTTCGGACATTTGAGGTTGACGCCTGGACTTGAGGTTGCTTAGGCGAGCTAGGACAGCGCTCACTGCGCGAATCGTTTTGTTGCAATCTGGACAGTGTGCAGCGTGGTAATTCGTGTACGAAAGCAACACACCGCGAAGGGTTCCGTCTGCGGCGCGATTCAGCAGGCCCTTCATATGCGGGCACGGCTTTACGGATTCGAGTTGTTCGTCAGTAGCCTTTTGATCTTCCATAGTCCACCAGTTTTTCGTGTAAGGCGAGCCGTGCCCGCGCAAGTCGAGATCGGACGGTTCCGATCGGAATTTCGAGTGTTGCCGCGGCTTCTGCGTAGTCCATCCCCTCGATATCCACTAGAAGAACGCAATGCTTTTGGTGCTCCGGCAACTCATCGAGCGCCTGTTCCAGCGGACCGTCGAGGACACCTTGAACTAGAACCTCGTCGGGTCGGAGCGCGTGATCGGCGACGTCAATATCGTCGTTGAGAAATGTATCGCCCGTTCGCTTGCGACGATTCTCGTGCAGGAAGCCGTTCGTTACGGTTCGAATCAACCAGGCTCGCAGGTTCGAGGTTTCGTCGATGGTCCCGGCGAGGAATGCGCGATATCCGTTGACGAGCGCGTCCTGGACAATGTCGGCGGCGAAATTTTCGTTGCCGCGGGTCAGTTGCATCGCGATTCGGAAAAGGATCGCTTCGTGTTCACGAGCGATTTTTGCGAACGCTTTGCGCTTGTGGACGAGTCGTTCCTCCGCGGTCATATTTGCATGTGCTCCACCGAGCATCGTTCCTTGCATGATTCTGCACGGTTGATGCTCGGCGGGGGATTTTCGTTCCTTGGTACGCGGAGAGCTTACGGAGAGGGACGACCAAGAATCGAACGTCGGGACGGTTGCGGGTCACGAATGTTTCACTGCATCGATGCGATCTTAACGGCGAGGGTGTGGATTTCGTGGTCGCTCAAGTGGGGCTGACTCAGTCGCTGGATCAGATCCTCTCGCGATTCAGCATCGACGGGCAGATAGGACGTGACAACCGGCTCGGGATTAGGGGCATGGGCGGGCGCTGGTTCGGCGACATCCTCAGCTTTGCCCTCGAACTTCGGCTCCTCGGCGGCACTACTTTGTCGAAGCATACTCGCGTGAATCAGTTCCGTGAGCAACTCGCCGGGCATGAACGGAGCGAGTGAAGTCAGGATATCCTCGTCAATACTCATCCCTTCCTGCATCTGCTTTTTGACGAGCAAGGCGAGGTCCTCTCCGCGCACAAATGGCGCGAGGCGAATCAGAATATTGTCCTTTTGGTTCCGATTCCGACGGCCCTCTCGGTCTTCGTCAAGGTCGGATCCTCGAAGATACGCGCGGACAAGTCGAGCATCAACGCCGATCGCGGTATAGCTTGCATGGCTCTCCGATATCTCGTCGAACATTTCAGCGGGAATTGCGCTCAACGCGAGCAGCTGACGCACGCAGGAGTTGTAGCGGCGCGCCGTTTGAGCTTCACCTCCGGCGAGGCTGCCCGTAAGGCTGGAATGCTCGCACAGCTCGGCGATCTCGTGGAGCATGCGGGCAAGCGGTCGAATCTGTTCATTTTTCATTGTATGAGTCCTCAATATCTGCGCCAAAGCGCTGCCGAACAAGGCGCCTTCCGGTATGAAGACGCCACTTTATTGTCGTGGTGGGCAAGGTCAGAAACTCGGCGACGGCCGAGACTGTCCACTCGTGCACGTAGTAAAGCTCCATCGATGCCTTAATTTCCGGTGGCAATTCAGCGATCTTGCATCGAATCGATGCCGCTTCAGAATTCATCGCCAGTTGGTGGACGATTTCTGGAACGTAGGCCAAGATCAGGTCATCGACGGGCACGGAGGCCACATTCTGTCTGCGTTTCCGCAGCGCAAGATTTCGGGCGATCGTGCCTAACCAGGCTCGAAACCTTGAAGCATCTTCCAAGCCGGGGAGAGCTCGATACGCGACAAGTAGTGATTCTTGCGCAATATCTTCCGCGTCTTCGCGAGTCACAAACTGAGAGCAAAGTGCCACCAGTCCCGGACGGTATCGACGAGCGAGGTTTCCGAAGGCGCTTAGACTTCCGTCCTGCGCCATCTCGACCCACATTTGCTCCTCTTCCGCCTCCCACGCCATGTTGTTCTATAAATATTGAGGTCCGATAGGCTGAACCGGATAGTAGATTATTTGCGAAACGGCGATTTGCGGGTTTGTGGACCGCTATACAACGACAGCTATAAAATCGCCTAAACTTTCCGCATGCATTCGGGGACAGGGGTGGAAGCACGCGGCATTGTGATGTCGTTTGGTGGCGCTCCGGTCCTGAAGGGCGTCGATCTCGACCTTAGACGCGGCGAAATTCATGCAATCACGGGCGAAAACGGGGCCGGTAAATCGACTCTTGCGAAGATAATCGCGGGTGTTTACGTGGCCAGAGAAGGAAACGTGAGCCTCGATGGCCACGCAGTCAACTTTCGCAACCCGCGGGAGGCCTTGCAGCACGGAATCGCTCTCGTCCACCAGGAGCCGCTAAGTTTTCCGGATCTCACGATCATGGAGAGCATGTTTGTCGGTCACCTGCCGAGAGGCACCGGCGGCACGGTCGACTGGCCGGCTATATCGATACGTTCCAAGGCCGTCATGGACCGCGTGGGGTTGAAACAACTTCCGACTGCGCCAACGTCGAGTCTGTCAGTTGCCGATCAGCAACTTGTTGAACTCGCAGCCGCGCTGCTTCATGAAGCAAGCGTGATCATTCTCGACGAAACGACGGCTTCGCTCACCCCGTCCGAAACCGCAAACCTATTCTCCGTCGTTCGGCGATTGCGAGACGAGGGATGCGCGATTGCGTTTGTGAGTCATAAGCTCGACGAAGTCTTCTCGCTCTGTGATCGAATAACTATTCTGCGCGACGGTGCAAAGGTAGGCGAAGTCCGTACGGTCGAGTCAAGTCCTTCCGCCGTCGTGCGCATGATGGTCGGTCGCGACATCGACCTGACCCGGACGCAGCCGCGGTCAACGTTGGGAGAGATTCGGTTATCGGTGCGAATGCAGTGGCAACGCACAGGGGCCTCCGAGTTGGCGCTTGACGTTCGGGGAGGCGAGATCGTGGTGATCGCGGGCCTAGTAGGATCGGGCCGGACCGAACTTATCGAATGGATTGCGGGGATTGGCGGAAGAGCTACGGGGCAAATTCATATCGACGGGAATTCATTCCGGCGCGATCCGCATGAAGCGCTCCGTGCGGGAATTGCGCTGGTGCCAGAGGATCGTCGGAAGCATGGCATGCTACTTCCGTGGTCGATTCAGGACAACGGAGTGTTACCCATCCTCGGCCGGTTGACAAAGGTCTGGAAAGCGACTCGGAAAGCACAAGCGCTAATGGTCGGTTGGATTTCGCAGCTTAGAATCGTGAGCACCGGACCGAACCAATCCGTCGAACAACTCTCAGGCGGAAATCAGCAAAAGGTAGTCATTGCCAAGGCATTACTGGCACAACCCAAAGTGCTGCTGGTTGACGAGCCTACACGGGGAGTTGACGTCGGCGCTAAGGCAGAAATCCACGGTCTGCTACGTGAATTCGCGACTAACGGAATGGCGATCCTCGCCGTTTCATCAGACCTGAGCGAGGTTCTGACGATTGCAGATCGTGTGGTCGTCATGCGGGACTGGGCGATTGCAGGCGAACTTGCAGCGAAGGATCTTACCGAAGAGGCGATCATGCGCCTCGCGACGGGCCAGGTGACGCATGCTGCGTAAGCCAGAGTTCAGGACATTTCTGCTGGTGGTCGCCGTCTTCGTGATCGCAACTTTGCGCGCGCATCGTATGATCGAGCCAACGGCGATCAATAGCCTGCTTCTGTGGATTCCGCTCCTCGTCGTGATGAGCGTTGGGCAGATGTTCGTGATCGCGACTCGCGGTATTGACGTCTCCGTCGGATCGGCGGTCGGGTTCGCGGCAATGTGTACTGGCCTGCTAATCAAGAGCCATCCAGGCATCAATCTATGGATTGCCACGGCGACGGCTGTCTGCATTGGCACAGGTATTGGCGTCATCAATGGCTCGCTCGTTGCCGCACTAAAGATCCCGCCGATCATCGTCACCCTTGGCGCGATGAGCATTTTCCGTGGGCTCTCGTTCGTCGTCGGCGGCAGCACTCAAATCACCTCAAACGACCTACCGAGTTCTATTGTGCGCGTCGCTCAGGAAGGTCCGATTCACTTCGGAGATGTGACCGTTTCATGGCTTTTGACACTCAGCATGTTGATTGCGCTAGTTGCCTTCCTACTTTCCAAATACACGGTGTGGGGCCGAAATGTATTCGCAATTGGGTCCAATCCGGAGGGAGCCCACTTACGAGGAGTCCCGGTGGTTCAGACCGTATTTGGGGTTTACGTTTTGTGCGGAATGTGCGCAGGAATCTCGGCGATGATGTACATCAATCGGTACGGATTTGTGAATCCGGCATCGGCGGGCCAAGGCATGGAACTCACGGTCATCGCGGCTGCAGTCATCGGCGGAACAGACGTTCGCGGGGGACGCGGCAGTGTGCTCGGTGTGTTGCTTGGGGCAGTGCTACTTGGAGTCTTGAATGTTGCTCTCAGCGTGCTCGGTATTGATGCGGACTGGCAACTGTTGGTATACGGTGCGGTCATTATTGGGTCGCTCGTGCTGAATCGGAGTGAGCGAAAATGAGAAAGATCCTTGCGCGCCCAGAGGCGATTCCGATTTTCTTGTTCATTGCCACTTTTGTTCTGGCCGCGGCAAAGAATCGCTACTTCCTCGACTTTGGCTATTTGCTAGAAACCACGTCTCTTTTTGCAGAAGGCGCGCTCCTCGTTATCGCGATGTCGTTTATCATCGTCGCGGGCCAGATTGACCTCTCGGTTGGGGCGATGATGGCGTTGGTGGCTTGCGCCTTTGGAAAGTTGCTACAACTAGGGCTGCCGATGCCGCTCGCAATTCTGGCCGCGTTGGGCCTCGGGGCCGTTCTTGGTTCAATCAACGGAGCGTTGGTGGCGTACCTTAAGTTGCCGTCATTCCTCGTGACGTTAGGGACGATGGCGCTGTTTCGCGGTGCTGCCCAGGCGATGCTGGCTTCACAATCGGTTGCGCTACCCCCGAATTTTGTCGGCATCGACCGTCAAGTGCTCGCGTTTATCCACCTTCCAATTCCGCTCTTTATAGTGCTGATCTTTGCGCTCTTGGGCGGATTGGCGTTGCACTTTACTCATTTTGGAAAACGGCTCTTCGCGATCGGCACGAACGAGGCAGCCGCGAGGTACGCAGGAATTCGTGTCGCCCGGGCAAAGGTCGGCATATTCGTAATTTCTGGGGTTCTCGCGGCAGTCGCGGGAATGATGATCGATTCACGGCTCGCCGTGGCCCGTTACGACCACGGCAAGGGCTTAGAACTTGAAGTCATTACGGCGACGGTTCTTGGTGGGGTCAGCATTGCGGGCGGAAAGGGATCACTGGGCGGAGCCTTGATTGCCTACGCCCTAATCGCGGTGGTGCGAACGGCCCTGGGATTGGCAAACGCGAATGCGGAGATTCAGTTGACCGTACTCGGCACTCTCTTGATTCTCGCGGTCGGCGTGAACCGCGTGCTGGAGTCGCGCACTGGCGCGAGGCGGATCACGGCGTGAACATGCAATCTATCATCGCGAAGCGCCGCGACAATAAACGTCACGCGCCAAGGGAAATGCAGTACTTGGCCCTCGGTGCGGCCAAAGGGTCGATTCCGGACTACCAACTTTCTGCATGGCTGATGGCGGCGTATTTGAATCCACTGGACGCGGAGGAGACGGCGCTTTTGACGTTAGCGATGGCGGACAGCGGTGATCACTTGGACCTGGGAAGTCTGCCCAAGCCGTGGGTTGACAAGCATAGCACGGGCGGCGTGGGGGACAAAACGACCATCGTTGTGTTGCCGATGCTGGCCGCGTGCGGTCTTTCAATCGTGAAGATGAGCGGGCGAGGTCTAGGAATCACCGGAGGCACGATCGACAAACTCGCCTCGATTCCGGGAATGGACCTGGATCTCTCTCCGCACCAGCTCACAATGCAGGCGAAGCGAATTGGGCTCGCGCTGACCGGTCAGACGCCGAACCTCGCTCCCGCGGACAAGGTCTTGTACGCGCTACGCGACGTAACCGGAACGACGAGCTCAATCCCGTTACTTGTCTCAAGCATTCTCTCAAAGAAGATTGCTTCGGGTGCCGATACGATCGTGCTCGACGTCAAGTGCGGATCTGGCGCGTTCATGAAGACCTATGAAGGAGCGAAGGCACTCGCTGATGCTCTTGAGGCCACAGGAACGCGTTGTGGCATTCACGTGCACGCATCGATAACCGATATGGAGCAACCGCTCGGGGCGATGATTGGTAATGCTCTGGAGGTGCGAGAGGCGATCGACGTCCTGCGGGGTTCCGCGAGGGGCGAGTGCTCCGCTCGGTTTCGAGAGTTGTGCGTTGCAATGGTCGCGCACACTTTGGTCACTTGCCGGAAATGTGCTTCACACGCAGGGGCGCTGACTTTGGCGGCATCCGTTCTTGAATCCGGGGCGGCGGCGGAAAAGGCGGCCGAGTGGATCGCGGCACAGGGTGGGCCTCCCGACTTGGATTCGGTGCTCGACGCACTTGCGACGGCTCACTATTCTGCTTCGGTCGTCGCTGCGTCAGTTGGATGGGTGTCAAGGATAGATGCCGAAACTTTCGGGATTGCGGTGATTCGCCTCGGCGGCGGCCGAGAAAAAAAAGAGGACGTTATCGATCCCGCGGTAGGGATTGAGCTGAATGTTCTAGTTGGGACTCAGGTTGAGGAAGGCCAGATGCTCGCCACAGTTTTTGCGTCGAGCAAGACTCGGCTCGCCGAGGCCGTCACGGCAATCCATCGAGCAATCCAGATATCGGTTGAACCGGTCTCGACCCGAGCGCTTTTCCTCTGATCAAGCCATAATCTGAGCCGATGTCATCCGTCATTGCTGCGGTCAAAGACTTTGCCGTTCACACGGTGCAAACGCTTGGCTACCCCGGAATTTCGCTCATGATGGGCCTAAACGCGATGTGCATCCCCATTCCTAGCGAGGCGATCATGCCGACGGGCGGCATTCTAGCGGAACAGGGTCGCATGTCCTTTGTAGGGGTCGTAGCTTCGGGCTTGGTCGGGTCAACCGTTGGCCATTGGTCGGCATACTGGATCGGCAGCAAGCTTGGAAAGGATGGGCTGCTCAAGTACGGAAAGTACATCTTTTTTCGAGAGAGCGAGCTCACGCATGCTGAAGTTTGGTTCCAGAAATACGGGCTGGCAGCGACTTTTTTCGGACGTATGGTTCCGGTGATCCAAACATTCATTTCGCTTCCAGCCGGGATCTATAAGGCAGATTTTAAGCGCTTCGCCGTATACACGTTCTGCGGATCGTTGCCATGGATCGTGCTATGGTCGTACATAGGGTACGCGCTGGGCAAGCATAAGGTGACGATCGAAAAATACATGCATTATGCAGATTACGTGGTCTTAGCCTTGATTCTAATCGTGATCGCGCGGGTTGTAATTTCGCGTTTGCGCCCGGCGAAGACTGTCGATTGATCGGGTGAGACCGCTTCTCATGCATCGCTGCGATTGGTGCGTTAGTTCCTGGGTGAAGCTGTCGGCAGGCGGTTAATTTTGTTTGCGCCGAGAGGAATGGCATTGGAGGCAGTCCATAACAGGACTGGTGTCTGCGGCTACACAACTATCGAGGCTAGCCAGTCATAGCGCGGCTAGCGGATGTTGAAATACTTCGCGTCCGGATGATGGACGATGATCGCCGAGGTTGACTGTTCCGGGACGAGCATGAACTCCTCGCTCAGCTCGATACCGATATCCTCGGGCTTGAGCAGCTCCATCAGCATCGCTTGATCCTCTAGATTTGGACACGCCGGATATCCAAATGAATATCGGGAGCCGTGGTACTTCGCGCTGAAGAGCAGCCGAAAATCATCTGGCTCTTCGTCGTCAATTCCCAATTCGATCCGTATTTGGCGATGCCAATACTCAGCTAGTGCCTCGGCGGTCTCGACGCCCATGCCGTGCACATACAGATAGTCTTGGAAGTCGCCGGCCTCAAACAACTGCTTCTCCTTGATAGAGACCTCGCTGCCTACGGTCACGACGTGAAAGCCGACGACATCAACGACACCCGAGTCGGTGGATCGAAAGAAGTCGCTCAGGCAAAGTCGGCGCTGATCGCTCTGGCGCGGGAATCGGAAGCGGCATCGCTCGGTTTTTGCGTCTTCTTGGTAGACGATGAGATCGTTTCCTTCGCTCTGACACCAGAAATAGCCCCATTTCACCCGCGGTTGCAAAGTCGAAGCGAGTTCGCGCTGTAGTCGCTCGAAGATCGGCTGGACGTGCTCTTCGAGCCACGCCGTGAAGGCCGGATTGTCCATCCCCGCTTGGCGCTTGTATTGCCATTGGCCACGGAAAAGGGAGATCTTGTTGATGTACTTGTACAACTCGAAGATGTCAAATTTCGTTTGCCGCTTCGCGCCGTAAAAGGGCATTTTTGGGGGGGAGATGTCCGCGCGGACATCACTCTTCACTCCGTCAAAGGCGTACAGTTGTGGCGAGTTGTCGGGCAGACGGTGGCTCGTCACGCGTTGAGATTCAACCGGGCGAGCATCCAGCTTACTCGGATCATTCCCGAGTTGCTCCATCAAGCGTAGCCCTTCAAACGCATCCTGTGCGTAGAAAACGCTGCCGTCGTACACCGCGCGCAAGTCCTCCTCGACGTACGCTCTCGTAAGTGCGGCCCCGCCAAGTATCACCGGCGTATCGGCGAGCCCTCGAGTATTCATTTCCAGCAGGTTTTCGCGCATGATCACCGTGCTCTTGACGAGGAGCCCACTCATTCCGATCACTTGGCACTCGTGCTCGCGTGCGCGATCGAGGATGGAGTTGATTGGCTGCTTTATTCCAATGTTGACAACGCGATAACCGTTATTGCTCAGGATGATATCGACTAGATTCTTGCCTATATCGTGGACGTCACCCGCGACAGTCGCGAGTAGAATCGAGCCCTTGTCCGAGCCCTCCACTTTGTCCATCAGTGGTTCGAGGTATCGCACCGACGCCTTCATGACTTCCGCACTCTGGAGCACGAACGGCAATTGCATCTTGCCTGCCCCGAACAGTTCTCCGACAGTTTTCATTCCGTCGAGCAGAATCTTATTGATGATATCGAGCGGGGAATAACTCTCAAGCGCATCGTCCAGATGGCGCTCAAGATTCTTCTTGATGCCATCGACGATGTGCTTTTTGAGGACGTCTTCGGGACTCAGACCGTCGAAAGCATTGACGGAATTGTCGACGAGCTTTACGTTTTCAAACCGCGCCATAAGCGCGTGCAAGGGATCATACGTAACTTCTCGATCTTCACTCATGACGCCGACCTGAGGCTAGTTCTTCAGGCAGTCGGCACCCGAGAGGCTCTCCCATGGGAACGCAGGGTTTCCAAAGTGTCCATTTCGAGCGGTCGGCTGATATATCGGCCGTCGAAGGTCAAGACGCTTAATTATTCCGGCAGGTGAGAGGTCGAAGTTCGTGAGAACACGCCGCTCAATCTCATCCGGATCGACGTGATGGGTTCCAAAAGTTTCAATGTTAATCGAGACCGGCTGGGCGACACCAATCGCATACGCCAAGGCGATCTGAACTCGATCAGCCAAATTTGCGGCAACGATGCTTTTCGCAACGAATCGGGACATATAGGCCGCGCTACGATCGACCTTCGTCGGATCTTTGCCGCTAAACGCTCCACCACCGTGGGGACAAAGTCCACCGTAAGTATCGACGATAATTTTTCGGCCGGTCAGCCCGGTGTCTCCTTGCGGTCCGCCAACTTCAAAGCGTCCGGTCGGATTGATGTGGTACTTGATGTCGCCATTGACGTACCGCTTGTATTCATTTAGAACGGGCCGAAGTATCTGCTCGTGGACGATTTGGTGTACGTCGGCTTGGCTGAGCTTCGGTGAATGCTGGTGCGAAACGACGATCGTATCGATTCGCGTTGGTCGATCGTTCTCGTAAACGATCGAAACTTGGCTCTTAGCATCAGGCCTTAGGCCGAGCTCAGGTTGTGCCTGCCGAACTTCTGCGGCGCGCCGCATGATGGCGTGAGCGATCGCGATCGGAACTGGCATCATCTCCGGGGTTTCGTTCGTTGCGAGGCCAAACATCATGCCCTGGTCACCTGCTCCGCCAGTGTCAACACCTTGCGCAATATCTTTAGACTGCTCTTGAATCGCAATCATGACTCCGCATGTGTCGCCGTCAAAGCCGAGTTCAGCATCCGTGTAGCCAACGGCATTGACCGTGTCGCGCACGATCTTGGTCACGTCTATGTACGCGTCGACTGTCGTCAGTTCGCCCCCGACGACGCACACTCCCCGTGTGAGAAAGGTCTCAAGGGCGACTCTCGCCTCGGGGTCTTTGCTCAAACATGCATCGAGAAGCGCATCGGATATTTGATCGGCTAATTTGTCTGGGTGTCCAATACTTACGCTCTCGGACGTGAAAATCTTTCCTGTTGGCATTGCCGTCGTTGATGGTACCCGCAGCGCCCTTTGAACCTACGTAACCTTGCAAGGCCAAGAGTTGCTGCCCGCTCAACCGACAGATTGTTCGGCGCATCCCGCACACAGATTCAGATTCTTAGGCTGGAAGTCATATTCTGGGAATGTTAACCTTAGATGCCGTGACCGGGCAATCGGCCCAGAGAGCCTCGCGTATTTCGGGAAATGCTGTTACCATTCAAGGAGAACCCTCCGTTGGGGTCTGTCGAAGAGCGACGCTGGAGCCGATGTTTCGATAGCGCCGAACGACTACATCTATGATTGACTCCATGCGTGGCACCCAGAACGATCCCTTGCAGAGCTTGGAAATACGCGTTGGCGAACTAGATTCTCCTGCCGCAGCATTGTTGCTAGCGTCGCAACAGGTACGCGGGCATCTCGTCAACCCCTATCTAAACGCCACCGCCGATCTCCACGCGATCAAACTTCGGCTAGATCTAGCGCTCTCCCGAGCAACCCACGTCGTATCCGTGCTCAACGCGAAAGGAGACCTCAGAGCGTTCGCGATTCTAGCGGAGCATGACGTCGCAGTGGACGACCCAACCGGCATGTTCATGTACCGACACGGACGACACTCGCTTGAGTTTGTCGTTCCGAATCCGAGAGATAGCGACGCGGCAGTAGCGGCAATTGCGCTAGCTGATGCGCTGGAACCGTCAACGGATCAACCTATTTCAATCTCTGTTCCGATCGGCTCGGCATGGTGCGAAGGCTCGATCATACGGTCGGGATTCATGTCTGCCGCCGTCGAGTCTATTCGCCCGCCCCTTAAGTTATCACGACCACCGCGCCCGCCCGAAGAAGGCTTTTCCATACGCTTGGCGGGCTCACTCGACCTGAACGCCATCGTCGAACTGATGACCGAAGAGTACGCGTACCACACGCAGTTTCATCCGGTTGCACGACACCTTTGGTCACCGGAGTGCTTTGTACCGACTTTTCGGAGGACGCTCGAGAGCGCCTTAGCGGATGCGGGCAGCGCGACGGTCTTTGTCACGGAAAGCGCGGACGGAAGCCTCGCCGGAATGCTTTACTTGCGCACACGCAGGATTGTTGATCCGACCAATCCGCTTCCCATCGGACTGCACGTGATGATCCAGGACATCAGCGTTCGCGCAACTATGCAGGGACGCGGGCTAGGTCGCAACCTAATCGAAGCGACGCAAGATGCCTTCGCTCAGGAGTCAGTCGTTGCTTTCGGATTGGCTTATACAGCGGACAACCCGATCGCTCGGCGATTGTGGCCGCACCTTGGATTTCGCGCGCATCGCCGGACGTATGTCCGAACTGCGGAAAACCAAGCTGAACCTATCTAGTTCCAGTCGCACCAGGCCGACAATTCTCCTCAGGCGCGGGATCGCGGCGGGGTTCAGAAAGCTTGGAATTTACAGACGCGCTTGTCCTATTGCGAGACGTTTTCATCGTGCTGACATGGTTCAGTGCGACAATTTTTGTCGTTTCTGGGTGCCAAGACCTCATGTACGACGTCGGCGCCTACGCGCTTACTCTATACCGAAAATTCGTGTTTGGCAATCGGGAACGACTGACAACAGAGAAGCTCAGATCGCGGGAAGAGCAACTTCTCGCCGTGATGGTGCCCGCTTGGAACGAGGGCGACGTCGTCGCGAAAATGGTCGCGAACATCATCGACCGTGTCGAGTACAGAAATTACGTCATTTTCGTGGGCACATATCCCAACGATGCAGCTACTCAGCAGGCAGTCGACGAGCTAGCGGTCAAGCACCGCCAACTGATCAAGGTCATCAACCCGCGACCGGGCCCGACTTGCAAAGCAGACTGCCTCAATAACGTCTACGAGACGATCAAATTGTACGAGCACAAACACGGCGTCAACTTCGACATGATCGCAATGCACGACGCCGAAGATGTTGTACACCCTTACGGATTTGCGCTTTACAATTATCTGATTCCGCGCGTCGACGCAATCCAGCTCCCGATCTTGCCGCTACCGACGGATCATCGCCGAGTGGTGCACTGGGTCTACGCGGACGAGTTCTGCGAGAACCACATGAAGGACGTTCCAGTCCGAGAGAAGATCAGCGGCTTTGTTCCTTTCGCGGGGGTTGGGACCGGTTTTTCACGGCGGGTTTTCCACGCGCTAGAGAAAGTTTCTGGCCACGAAATTTTTAACGAGAAGTCAATGGCCGAGGACTACTCGATGTCTAAGAAGCTGCGAATGATGGGCCTCAAGACAATTTTCGTCAACTTAGTGCTCGCCGACGACAAATCACCGTGGTGGACTCCGTTGTACAAGCGACCCGGCTTCATCAGCAATTGGGCGTACTTTCCGTTCGACTTCACGCGCTCGGTTCGCCAGAAGACGCGATGGATCATCGGCATTTCCCTGCAGGAATGGGAGCACTCTGGATGGGGACCCGATCCAAAGATGTACGAGGGACTCATCAAGGATCGGAAGGTTTTTGCCGCCATGACGGCGTCATTCATAGGCTATATTGTGCTGCTCTATATGCTGGTCGCTCTTGGGAGCTACCACGGTTTGTTCCCGGTGAAACTTCTGCCTATTCTCACACCAGGAACGCCAATCACCTTGTTACTCAACGTGGCGGCGTGCGTCATGTCGCTTCGGCTGGCGCAACGGCTGATCACCATATCACGGGTTTACGGCGTAACGGCAGGAGTACTGTCCATTGCGCGCATTCCGGTTTCGAACGTCATCAACGGCCTCGCCGCATTTCGAGCCTTGCAAGCATTCGCTCGGGAACGTCAAGGCAAGACGCCGGTCAAGTGGGACAAGACGCAGCATGTCGAAGGCGTTGGATCGCTGCCCACCGATCCAGCGGGAATGGGAGAAAGCAGGAAGCAGCGTGTAGTGCTACCGTTTGAAGAGCTCATCGAGATGCTCGACTCCGGAGACCGAAAAGAAGTCTTGACCGCCCTCAACTCGGTGCCGCGCGACTTAGAGCCATCCCAGCGACTCGATACTTTGCAGCGCATGTCAGGTTTGGCGGACTCCGAAGACTCACAGGTTCGCGCCACCTTAGCCAAGTCTTTGGGATTCGTGGTCTGGCCGGAAGCTCTCGGCATCGTGGAAAAATTGGTGCGCGACCGTCAATGGATTGTGCGAGCGAATGCGGTCAAAGCGTTATTCAAGTCGCCCGATGTGATGGAGATTGTTGAGGCCCTTTTACTCTCTGGAGATAAATTCGCCTCGGAAGTCATCATGCGTACGGTGGAGCAAGACCGCATAGCGCGTGCCGTTGTTTTCGAGCGAGTACTGGCTCATCCAGAGTCAATTGTCTTTGGACAGTTGGTCGCGAAGTCAACAATATTAGAGTGGCTGTACGCGGACTGGTGCCTCGCGCAAACCTTGCCTGCGGTCGAACTCAGCCACCAAGAAGCAGCCTAGCGACCAAATCCACGCGCTCAGGCTATCCACGCAAGGCGAGATTCACCATCAACTCGACCCCATTGGCGATGGCGTCGTCGTTGAAATCGAATGTGTCGGCGTGGAGTAGAGGATAGGTTTGCGACGAAGACGGCATGAGGCCAAGGAAGAAAAAGCAGGCTGGAACATGTCGACCATAGAAGCTGAAATCTTCGGCACCCATTACGGGCACCTCTTGCTCGCGCACTGCCGTTTCGCCAATGACTTCGGCGGCAATTCGGCGGAACGTTGCCGTGGCCCCGGCGTCATTTGAAGTAACGGGGTACCAGCCGACCCACTCGACGCTTGCCGTTGCCCCGTACGCAGCGCAAATGCCATGCACAACCTGATCGATTTGGGCCTTTGCCCAGCCCGTCATCGTATCGTCGAGAGTGCGCAGCGTGCCGTGCATCGTTGCGCGGTCGGGAATGACGTTGTGGGCAAAGCCGGAATGAACACTGCCCACCGTCACAACGACGGATGCGAGCGGGTCTACCTTTCGAGAAACGATCGATTGGAGAGCAACAATCACATGCGACATGATGACGATAGGGTCGTTACCGAAATGCGGGAACGCCGCGTGGCACCCTTTGCCGGTGATCTCAACGATGAATTCGGACGCGGAGGCCATCAATGGTCCGACGCGCGTGTAAACCTCGCCTAGCGCGGCAGACGGAAATCCGTGGAGTCCGTAAATGACATCAGCCTTCGGGAAATGCTTGCCGGCGAGTGCGCCATCCTTGCACATCGCTTCGCCGCCCGCGCCGCCTTCCTCCGCCGGCTGGAACAGCATAAGCACGTTGTTTGGTCGCTCTTCAACTAAAGTCAGAGCCTTCGCCGTGCCGAGCAGAACGGTCGTATGTCCGTCATGCCCACAAGCGTGCATGACACCGTCGTTGGTGGACGAATAGGGTTTGCCGGTCTTTTCCAAGATCGGAAGGGCATCCATGTCTGCGCGCAGCGCAACGGTGCGAGCCGACTCAGGGTTCGTCGTGGCCGGAATGAATCCGAGCACGCCGGTGCCCTTGGCAAGTCCGGGCACGTACTCGATACCTGCCGACTTCAGCTGATCGCAAACGACGCCGCTCGTCCGATTTTCGTCGTACCCTAGCTCGGGATGAGCGTGGAGATCGTGACGAATCTCAATGAGTTCGGGGATCAGATTCTCGATTCGTGATCGGAGCGCGGACATGCCGCGAGTCTACACGGCTACGCGGAGTTCTGGCAGGTCTCTCACGACGAATTCAATCGTCGAGCGAGTCGTCAGTGATTGCCAAAGTTGCACGTTTCGCGACCGCACCTCTCAGCAAGAACTCAATCTCCGCGTTCACGCTGCGCATATCGGCGGACGCAAGCCGCTGCAGCTCATCCCAAAGATCGGGGTTCAGCCGCAGCAGAAATGACTTGCGCTCCGCCATTAGTTATAGAGGGTCCCCGCGTTGACGACTGGAGTCGCGGCGTGATCGCTACACAGGACGACCATCAGGTTAGACACCATAGCCGCTTTTCGCTCTTCGTCCAGATTCAAAATCTGTTTCTCGCTCAGCTTTTGGAGGGCCATCTCGACCATGCCGACCGCACCCTCGACGATCATTTTGCGTGCGGCAATGACCGCGCTCGCCTGCTGACGCCTCAGCATTGCACCGGCGATCTCGCTGGCGTAAGCAAGGTGGGACAGACGAGCCTCGACGATTTGGATTCCGGCTAGCGCGAGGCGCTCGGTTAGTTCTTCCTTCAGATGCTCGCCGACCTCGAGCGTGTTCTTCCGTAACGAGATTACGGAATCATCCGCATCGTAAGGGAAGATGCTGGCCGAGTGACGCAATGCGGTTTCGCTCTGCATTCGGACGTATTCGTCGTAATTCTCAACTTCGAATCGCGCCTTAAATGTGTCGCGAACTTGCCACACGACCACTGCGGCAATCTCGATTGGATTGCCACCAAGGTCGTTCACCTTGAGCCTGTCGCCGTTCAAAATTCGAACCCGAAGAGAAACAGGCTTTTTGCTCTGGAACGGATTTGTCCAGTGCAGCCCGCTCTCGCTGCAGGTGCCTTTGTACCGGCCAAACAGGGTGAGCACTTTGCTGCCTCCGGGCTCGATGACGAATAGGCCCGCCGCGAAGACGATCGTTAGAACCATCAGGCTCACCGCGATGCCGATGTACACGCCACGTTCTAACTGCGCACCTTCGACGAACAGCGCGACGATGGCGACAATTGCGAAAACCAGGGCGGTCAGGACTATGCCGCCGGGCGTTGTTGAAGCTTTATACTCCTTCATTCATTCCTCGATATCAATATGATATCACTTTGATATACCATGTCGCAGAGAATGAGGTTGCAATTTCGTGTTCCAGGTCTGATTCCCCAATCCCAAATACGGGGATCGCGCCCTTTTTGCAAAGAATCCGGCATTCATCGTGGGATTCACGCAACGCGCTTCCGATGATTATTGATGTGCTCCGGAGGGACTTCTCACCGGACGATAGGGATCGCGACACATGCCAATTTTTGCTTACACCGCAGTAGATAGCTCTGGTCGCACCATCAAATCCACGATGGAAGCGGAAACGGAGAGCGCGGTGATGGCTAGGCTGCGCGACCAGCAGATGCACTGCACGCAAATCCGCAAATCCTCGAAGGGAGCAAAATCCTCCTCTAGTGCCAAAGGCAAGGTCAAGCCAAAGAGCCTGGTCATCTTTTCACGTCAGTTCGCGACTATGGTGGACGCGGGAATCCCGATTCTTCGGTGCCTTGACATTCTCCAGAACCAAACCAAAGACATGGCTCTCAAATACGCGCTCGAGCAAATCACGGCAGACGTGAAGAGCGGAATGGCCCTCAACGAGGCGATGGTCAAGCATCCAAAGGTCTTCGGCAAGCTTTACGTCAACATGATTCGCGCGGCGGAACTCGGCGGAATCCTCGACCTCATCCTCGACCGCCTGTCCGGGTTTTTGGAGTACGAACTCGAAATCAAGAGCAAGATCAAGAGCGCGATGATGTATCCGGTCTTAGTCCTAGTGTTCTCGCAGATCATGCTCTTTGCGCTGTTCACGTTCGTTTTGCCGAAGTTCAAAGAAATCTTCAGTGGCATGAACATGGAGATGCCGGTCATCACGAGGACCCTCTTCGCGATGGGCGACTTCATGCAGGCCTACTGGTGGGCAATCCTGTTGCTGATTGGCGGCTTCCTAATGGGACTGAAATGGTGGGGAAAGACACCGAACGGACGATACAAACTTGACTATCTCAAACTTCGGATTCCGATCATCGGTGAGTTAGCGCTAAAAATGAGCGTTGCGCGGTTTGCCAGAACTTTTGGCACATTGATCAACTCTGGCGTACCCATGATGCGAAGCTTGGAGATTGTTGGCGAAACGCTCAATAACAGGGTGCTCAGCCAAGCGATCGACGCAACTCGTAATTCAATCCGTGAAGGCAACAAACTTTCGTTGCCGCTATCACAATCACAGCTCTTCCCGACCTTGGTTACGACGATGATTGACGTCGGCGAGGAGTCAGGTCGACTTTCGGAAATGCTCGTCAAGGTGGGTGATTTCTACGACTCCGAAGTCGAGTCAGTGGTCAAGGGCCTGACGTCGATGATCGAGCCGCTTCTCATCATCTTCCTCGGCTTCGTCGTCGGGTTCATCGCCATGTCAATCATGATTCCGATCTTCAGCATGGTCAACGGAGTTCAAAAGTAACGAGATGAGACGCGCATCAGGCCCAGGAAACATGAATAATTCAGTTCTCGCCCGTGATCTGTTCGAGCGGCAAGACCCTGAAACGCTTGTCGCACGGTATCAAGACGGCCCAACAGATGCTTTACGGGAGTCAATCATGGTGGCGTACTCGCCACTCGTCGAGCGCGTAGCTCGAAAGTTTTCTGGAATCGAGACGATTGACGATCTCATCCAAGTGGGATACATCGGACTGTTGAACGCGCTCAAGAAATTTGATCGCAGTGCCGGCGTGCGGTTCAACACTTACGCTACGTATCTCGTCGCAGGGGAAATCAAGCATTACCTTCGAGACCGCGCGCAAACGATTCGACATCCTGCCTGGTTGCAAGAGCTTCGGCACAAGGTCAATCGCGCGACGAACATCCTAACGCAGGAAATTGGACACGCACCAAGCGTTCGCGAAATTGCGGACAACCTCGGAGTGAGCGAATCGGCGGTTGTCGAAGTAATCCAAACGCAGGACATGCTCAAGATCGCGTCACTTGATGCGCCGCTTCCGGGCGAGGACGATGGTAGCGAATCGGAACGTCTTGACGCGGCAGACTACTGCCCGGGGCAATTGAGCTTTGAAGATCGACTGGTGTTAGAGCACGCGCTTATGCAGCTTCGCGATCTCGAGCGCTCCGTCCTGATCTTCTTTCACTTTGATTCGCTAAATCAGACGGAGATCGCAGAAAAGCTCGGAATCTCCTGCAATTACGTCTCGCACATTCTTCGGCAAGCCCTCGCGAAGTTGCGAAAGATCGTCGTCGCTGAGGACTCGAAAGACCGATTGCTCCGCCGCGAAGCACAACAGATCGATTGGGACATCATGGATGACGCTACGGGATGCTATTCCGAGTCGTTCTTCCGAAACCGGTTAGAAGAAGAGGTGCACCGAGCGATTTCCACCGACAATTCTGTTTCCTTGGTTATCGTCGAGTTCACCGGACTTGAGCAAGTCCATCGATTTTACGGAAGCCAAAGCGTCATCGACTTCCTAGCCGACGCGTCCGAATTCTTCCGGGCTAACGTCCGTCGCCTTGACATAGTCGCGCGCTATGGTCAAACCGGGTTTGCCGTCATCCTGCCATCTACGGGATCAACCTCAGAATTGGTCCGGCAACGGCTGATAAAGAAAACGGCGAAATGGACATCCGGCCGATTTGGACCGACCGGAAGCGTTGGCGTCGAGATTGGTTACGCGAACGCTCCGGAAGAGGCTCGAAACGGTACGCAACTGATCGCAGCCGTGCGCCTAGCCCCGCTGACGGGTGGCGCCGCAGTTGCGGCCTGAAATGTCTTAGCCCTTGCGGGGATTCTTCTTCGGATCGTCGTACCACTGGGTAGAGGTCAGGGCATCGTTTGGCTTGGGCCGAAAGGCTGACTTCGGCATCGGCTTGAGTAGCGAACCTTCGAGGGGGTCGCCTGGTTGCTTGGGTGCGTGAAGGTCGTGACCGTCGTCCACCTTGTCAGATCCCGCAGTCATCTTGTTAGCGACGTCGCCCGCCACGTGGCCCGATGCGTCGCCTGCTCTCGGAGCATCGACAGGAGGAGGTGCGCCGGGCTTGATTGCGCCGCTTTGCAGGAGGTTGATTCCGCCGACGATCGCAGCGAGGACGACCGCGCCGGTCAGCAAATAAATTGGAGTTTTCTTTTGTTTCATGGCGATACCTCTAACAAACAAGCAGTGCTTACTTGCTATTGTGTTCTAAGACTTTCGTTTCTCGGTGATTTTGGATTGAGTCAAGTTTCTGTCGCAGTTGACGCCCGCTTGGTGGCGGGCACGAGTACCGGTGACTCGACCTATTGGACGGGCCTGTTGCACGGGCTAACTAAGTTACGGTTTCCTTTCACTATCCTCCTCTGTTCTGACAAACCCAAGCCGATTGGAGTTCCCGAAGGTGAAGGAATCGAGTGGGTACATATTCCCGCACGGAGTTCTAGGTGGTGGAGCATGGTGAGTTTTCCCCTTGCCGCACGCAGGCTCGGGGCGAAGGCGTTTCACACGCAGTACTCCATGAGCCCTCTCGTTGGCGATCGGGGAATCACGACGATCCACGACGTCTCGTTCTTTATCGGACCAAGTTGGTTCAGTGCGTCGGACCGAGCAATCCTCCAGAAGACCGTTCCGAGCGCGGTGAAACGGGCGGCGAAAGTGATTACCGTTTCGGAATCCTCCAGAAAGGAGATCGAGCAGTTCATTCCGCAGGCAAAAGGAAAAGTAATCGTGACGGCTCTGGCGTGCCCGCCGTGGATCGAGCGAATGCCACGGGAGCAAGCCACTTCAGTTATGCGCGAAAAATTTGGCGAAACTGGCCCGTACATTCTGACTCTTAGCACGCAATGGCCTCGCAAGAACATGCAACTCGCCATTGATGCGGTGGAGGGCCTGCCGAGCGACAAGCCGCATCGCCTCTTACTCACGGGGAAGGCCGGATGGGGTGGCATCAATCCGGGAAAGCGGTCGAAGTCGCTCGGCTACGTAGAGCAGCATTTCCTGTCAGCAATATATTCTGCGGCCGACCTTTACCTCTGCCCCAGCCGCCATGAAGGCTTCGGACTGCCTGTTCTGGAGGCGTTCCATAGTGGCTGCCCGGTTTTGGCGAGTAGCGGCGGTTCTCTGCCGGAAGTTGTCGCGAACGCCGGCGTGATCGAGCCTAGTTGGGAAGCCAATCAGTGGACAAAGACGATTCTGGGCTTGCTCAATAACCCGAGTAAACTGGACGAGATGCGGGGACGCGGATACGAAGTCGAGCGACTCTATACTTGGGAGTCCACCGCGCGTCGAACCATTACTGCTTACAGCGAGGTTATTCTGTGATCGACGAAAAACTGCTCAGCATTCTCGCAAACCCCTGCCACCCAGAACGACCGCCGCTGAAATTGGTTGGCAGTTACCTTGTTTGCACTCTCACGGGGCAAGGATTCCCTGTCATCGACGGAATCCCGAGACTTTTACCTGAGGACGTCATTGAGCCGTCTGAGCTGGAGGAACGACTACGCAATGGCGATCAATCCGCTTAAAGTTTTAGTCCTTCACGGCCCGAATTTAAATTTGGTGGGATTCCGTGAACCGGACGTTTACGGCAAAAAACCGCTTGATGCAATCAATGGCGACATCAAGGAGTTCGCGGCAAAGGGTGGCGCAGACGTTCGGATTATCCAGTCGAACAGCGAAGCGACTCTGATCGACACGATTCACGAGCAGCGCCGCTGGACAGAAGGAATCGTAATCAACCCAGCTGGTCTGACCCATTACTCCATCGCCCTGCGCGACGCCCTCGTCGCGGTTCGACTGCCCGTCGTAGAAGTGCACCTCAGCAATGTTCACGCCCGCGAAGAGTTTCGGCGAAATTCCGTGATTGCTCCCATCACTGTCGGCCAAGTTGTTGGCTTCGGTGGTTACGGATACATCATGGCAATCCAAGCCCTCATCAACCTGCAACGAGAAGTCGTATGAACCCCCTAAATCGCCTCCGAGATGCGATGTCCAATGCGGATATCGATTCGATACTGGTTACGGATCCCACTAACATCGCATGGCTGACCGGCTTTAACGGGAGTTTTGCCCGAATCGTCGTGACCCTGACCGACGCAGTTTTCATCACGGATTCCCGATACGCAATTCAAGCAAAAGAACAGGTCTCGACGATAAGGCTCGAGACTTTCGGGTCGCCGAAGGGCGGCGACGATGTGATCCTTGAGCAGCTCGCAGCACTTGGAGTGAAGCGAATTGCCTTCGAGGCGGCAACAGTCACAGTTGCACAGTCTCAAACCTGGTCGAAAAAGTTCGCGGCAATAGAGATCGTTCCGGGTCCCGACCTCTTTGCAAAGCTACGGCAAGTCAAGTCTGAGATCGAAATCGAAGCGATACGAGAGGCGTGCGCAGTCACCGACGCCGCTTTCGAACACATTTGCCGGATGATCCAGCCGGGTGTTACCGAACTGGATCTGGAACTGGACTTAGAGTTTTTCATCCGACGCCAAGGCGCAAAGGTCGGATTTCCGTCGATCGTGGTTTCTGGCGAAAACAGTGCCCGGCCGCACGGCCACGCCTCTGAAAAGAAACTGGACATCGGCGACTTCGTAACGTTTGATTTTGGAGCGCAGGTCCGCGGTTACAATGCGGACATGACGAGAACGGTCGTTGTTCGCGATGCGTCTGCTCGTCACCGCGATATCTACAACAGGGTGCTCAGCGCAGAAGTCGAGAGCATCGCCATGATCAAACCCGGAGTGCGTGCAGAAGACGTCGATGCGAATGCACGGCGAATCCTCGGCGATTTGGCTGGTTACTTTGGGCACGGTCTCGGGCACGGCCTTGGTCTCCTTGTCCACGATACCGGCCGATTAGGCGTTCGTAGCGACGACATCATCGCCGAGGGCCAAGTCTGGACCGTCGAGCCAGGCGTCTACATCGCTGGTTTCGGTGGTTGCAGAATCGAGGACGACGTTGTCGTTCGCACACATGGTGCTGAAATCTTAAACAAGTCGCCGAAAGAACTCCTCGTTTTAGGCTAATAGATGTCTTTAGTTGATGTCAACGGGTTGTCGCTCGTCGATTCTGGTCCGACACTGTCACTGGCCCTCGGCGCAGGGCAAATCGTCGTAATATTCGGCCCGACGCGCGGCGGCAAGTCTCGACTGCTTAGGTGCGTGGTGGGCATCGATCGACCCTCGCGCGGCGCAGTTACATTAGGCGGTGATGTTGACTATGCCGGACTGCCAAGTATCGGTTCGCGTGCGAAGGTGCATCGGCTTGGCCACCATTCTCGCCACGCGAATTCTCTTACGAGATCTACGGAGTTGATGCTCGCACTACGGCTTTTTGACCGAAGAAATGATTTCTTTGGTTCGCTTACCCTTGTGGAACAGGCGGCGGCAGAATTGCTCCGACTCTTTGCGAGCGACGGAGGGATTTGCGCGATCGACGGGCATTTTGATGGGCTTGATCCGTGGGCTCTCTCTGGTGCGATGGAGTTGCTCGGTTTGGCTAAGGACGCGGGGCGGACCACATTCCTCGTCACAAACTCGGTGGAAGTCGCAGGGATCGCGGACCTGATCGTTGTGATCTCAGACGAAATTGTGCGATTTGCAGGCACCCGTCAAGAACTGTTGGAACGGGCGGCACCGGTGCGAATCGCCGTGGAGACTACGCACGGCGAAGGCGTTCGCGCCCTGTGCGCGCCATTCGAGGTAGAAATCGCCGAATACCCGGACCGCCTCGAAATGCGGGCGAGGGCAGGACAGCAACTGGCGGCCAAGCTGCTCGCCGATGGATATGGTGACGTGACGTCAATTGTTTTGCAGCAGCCGACCCTAGCTGAGGCGTTGCGTACGGTCGTGCGGTGAAGCTTCGAGCGGCAGAAGGTAAACTGTAGCTCTTACGTTTCGGCACTTGTTGCGCATATAGCTTGAGCTTCTTGGAGTTCATCGTTCGTGAGTCTGAATTGTCTGTATTCAGAGCGATATCACCATGACTTGCGACCTTAAATTTACACTCGAGGAGCAATGCATGGGGCTGCGCGTGGTATCTATACTCGTTTGCGATTTGGTGTGCCTTGACCACCAATCCCAGAACGTGCAGGTTGGATCGAGCAAGAGATGAAGCGTTTGAGCAGATTTTTGGGATTGTGGATGGTGCTTTGCGCCCTAGTTCTCGCCACATTGGGATTGGCACGAACTCAAGAACCGGCGAGCTACATTCTGGGACCAGAAGATATCGTTACCGTGACTGTCGTAGATCAGCCCAAGTTTTCCGGCGACTATCTGATACCGGAATCAGGACGCATTAGCCTTCCGGTTCTTGGCGACGTTACCGTCACCGACATGAGCATAGAAAAGCTCCACGGCCTCATCTTGACCGCGATGAAAAAGCGGCTGGTACACCCAGAAGTAATCGTCTCCCTGAAATCATCACGGATCAAGAGAATTTACGTCTTTGGCGACGTACAGAAACCAGGCGTGATCGACTTGAAAGTGGGTTGGCGAATCGCTGAGTTGATCAGTGCCGTCGGCGGAATGTCTTCAGGCGTCGATCAACGTGATATTCGCGTCATCTTAGACCACGCCAACGGGTCGAAGGTGGATATGTCGCTGGATGAGGCGTTAGATTCGAAAGCGCTGCTTCGAGCAGGAGACGTCGTCAGAGTTCAGGGAGCCAGTTTGGTTTCGATCTACGTGGCAGGAAAGGTCAAATTGCCGGGAGTCTATCGGCTTCGCGAAAAGGATGCAGGGCTTCTTGAGGCCATTACTCTAGCGGGCGGCATGTCAGACAACGCCAATTTGACATCCGTGCGAATTCAGCACGCCGATGGGACAGACCAAACCGTGGATCTGTCTAATTTGCTGTTGAATGGGGCGCCGATTCAACTACCCCGCCTTCGCCACGGCGATATCGTGGTGGTCGCCGAGTCACAGGCGCACTTCGCCATTCTCGGCTTTATCGCCAAACCAGGCTACTACCCAATACCAAGCGGCAAGACCCTCGATTTGAGTCAGGCTGTTGCGATCGCGGGCGGAAATGACCGACGTGCGAGACTGCGCCGAGTAGGTGTCATGACCGTTGAGAACGGTCGTGAGGTCCGTCGGGTTTACGATTTTGGGAAATTTTTGCTCCGAGGCGACATGGATTCAAACCCCATGATCCATGCGGGAGACGTCATCTACCTCCCCGAAACAGAAAAACTTGACCTCACGACGATCTTGAGCGGCCTTGCGACTGGAGCGATCCTGTACAAGAGTTTCATCCGATAATAAAGCGACGCTAACTTCATCAACAAATGAACAATCCTAACCCGATCGAGCCCCGTCAAATTCACCAGGCAATTGAAGTGAGCGAAGACGCAGCGTTGCGTGAGTACCTGATTGCGCTCCACCGACGGTGGCCATTAATCATTGTGATGACGGTGCTCATCTTCGGTGCCGTGACGCTCCTCACGTTGCGCCAAAGAAAGGTATACACGGCCACTACGAAGATCGTACTCGCGCAACGAAAAGGCAGCGACGTACAACAAGGCGGATTGACAATCGACCTGCCGTTCTTGAAAGGAACGAGCCCTGAAACTCAAGTCGAGATCATCAACAGTCCTGACCTTTTGAGACGAGCCTTTGCAAAATTAACGGCTGATCAAAGGGCAAAGGGGTTTTACAGCAAAACTCTTCCCAGCTGGGCCTTTGATGTACACAGCCTTCCCAGCACGGATATTCTGCTCATCACGGCAAAGTCGTATCAACCCAAGACCGCGGCGGACCTAGCGAACCGAATTGCGGAAACGTACTTGGAGACGGACCTGGAATCAGCCAGCCAATCAACGCGGTTGGGCCGGCAGTATGTTCAAGGCGAGCGAGATCGGATTCTGTTGCAACTGCGACTCGCAGCGGACGATCTCGCGGCGTTCAGCAAGCAATCTGGTGTCCTTGCGCCAGTCGCGCAAGCAGACTCCGCGACGACAAATGTCGCCCGGTTGCGACAAGAAACACCGCTTGCGCGCAGTTTGTACGACGCTGCTAAGAAAAAGCTTGAACTGCTACAGCAAAAGATCGGTAGCACGTCCGCGTTTGTAGACTCGCAGCGCGCGGTCGCAGAAAATCCTGAGTACAGCCTCGTTCGCGCCACCATCGTTCAGCTTCAAAACAAACTGGCAGAGGTCTCTCAGACCTATGCCGCTGGATCGCCCGAGCGAATGGACCTTGAGGTGCCGTTGCGCCAAGCCGAAGAACGGCTCAAGAACCTCGTGCAACGTACTTTAATCGGCACGACATCTACGCGCAACCCTCTTAATGACGCTCTTTTGGCTTCGTATGCACAAGGGCAGGCAGAGTTAATTTCTGCACAAGCGAGACTGGATGCGATTACCGAGCAATCAAATCTTGCCGCAACGGAACTCCGAGTCTTGCCAGACAAGGCCCGAAGATATGAAGAGTTGTTGCAACGTGTGACGATTCTGAAACAGACGTTCGAGCTTCTTTCTCAGCGTTACTTCAGCTTGCTCATCGAAGAGCGATCGTCTCTGCCTGGCGGTTCGGTTGCATCAACTGCTGAGGCACCTTCGCGGCCGACTTCGCCAAACGTTCCGCAGAACATGATTCTCGGACTTATGCTAGGGCTATTCCTGGCGATTTCAGCAGCTTTGCTAGCAGATCGCTTGGACAACAAGATGCACCGAGTCGAGGACGTTGAGCGCGTCAGCGGCCTTTCCACACTCTCCCTCATTCCTGAAGCAGAGTCGGGCGACGAAGCGGAAGCCAACCTTTACATCGGTCGCGCGATCCCTTCACACGCTTTCACAGAGAGCTTCCGAATGTTGCGGAATAACCTCTCGTTCGCCGTGACGGATGAGACGAAGACTATTTTCGCGATCTCGAGTCCGACGATGTCTGAAGGAAAGTCGACGGTCTCCGCGAACATCGCAATTGCGATGGCAATGGACGGTAAGCGCGTCCTGATCATCGACGTTGACCTTCGCAAGCCGACGGTGCATACCCGCATGAAGGTTTCGAAAGACGTCGGACTTTCTAACGTCGTGCGCGGAATCTCCACCATGGCCGATGCGATACAACGAACCGAGTGGGAGGGCCTTGACTGTTTGAGTTCTGGACCACTACCACCAAATCCGACCGAGTTCTTGAACTCGGCCCGAACGGCAGAGGTAATTCAAGAGGCGAAGGCTGCCTACGACATCATCATTCTCGACTCCCCACCTTGCATCGGCTTGAGCGACATGCAGGTCATCTCGAAACTTGCCGAATCAGTGTTGGTAGTCGTCGCACTCGATCGAGCGCCGAAGCAGCAACTTGCTTCCGCGGTACGCATGTTGCGCCAAGCTGGTGCAAATCTGATCGGTGTCGCGATCAACCGAGTTGGCGCGGGCAGTCGAGGCTATTACGGCTACTACGGCTACTACGGTTACTACGGTTACTACGGCTACTACGGATATGGCTACGGTCAGGGCTATGGCTACGGTTACGGCGAGGAAGAAGACGCCAAGGCCAAGGCCAAGAAGCGCAAGCGAAAGAAGCAAAAATAGGTTCGCGGAGTTGCGTGGCCGACAGCGGCTTGGGTTCACAGAATCCAAGCCGCGTTGCTTTTACAGGGATGAATTACCGGAGCGAATTACGCCCAGGACTTCCTCAGTTTTCGACTTCATCAGTTCGGCATCGCCATCGGTCTCAAGGCAGAGACGGATTACGGCTTCTGTGTTTGACCCGCGCACATTAAACCGCCAGTGCGGATACTCGACACTGACGCCGTCGATGAACTCCTGTTTGCCGTCCGCGTAGAGTTCCTTAAGGCGCTGCGTGATTTCTTCGACCTCAGCCAAGCTACTCACCTTGGAGTTGAGTTCTCCTTCGGTCGGATAGTGAGCTTCCATGGCCGACACAAGTTCGTGCAATGACTGGCCAGATTGGCTCACAAGCTGAGCGACGAGCAGAAATGGAATCATGCCGCTGTCGCAGTACCAGTGATCCTTGAAGTAGTGGTGAGCGGACATTTCACCACCATAGATACAATCGGTTTTGCGCATCTTCTCTTTGATAAAGGCGTGGCCGCTCTTGCACTCCACCGCCCGTCCGCCGTTCGCCTTGATGATCGCTTCCGTATTCCACACGAGCCGAGGGTCATGGATAATTCCTGCCCCGGGGTGAAGTTTCAAGATCGCTTGGGCGAGCAAACCGACAATATAGTAGCCCTCGATGAAGTGTCCAGTGCCGTCGAAGAAAAAGCACCGATCGTAGTCGCCATCCCATGCGACACCGAAGTCGAAGGTTTCGTTTTGCATTGCCTCAACCGTGCCGGCGCGTGATTCAACGAGGATCGGGTTGGGGACTCCATTCGGGAACTTGCCATCTGGCTCAAAATGACGGCGCGTCACCTGCAACGACAAGTGCGGCAGAAGCTTTTCTAACGCGACACCAGCCGCGCCGTTGCCTACATCACAAAGAACCTTGAGCGGCTTGATTGTCGCCGGGTCCACGAGCCTTCGCAAGTGCGCGATGAACTCGTCATAGCAGTCCAGCTGAAGCACGTGCCCCGAGCCTGTTCTTTCAAATTTTTCGTCATATGCGCGCTTTTCTATTGCGAGCAGACCAGTATCTCCGCTGATTGGGCGGCTCTCGTTGCGCACCATTTTGATGCCATTGAACTCGGGCGGATTGTGGCTAGCGGTGATCATCATGCCGCCGTCATAGCCGTAGAAAGCGGTCGCGAAATAGACCATCTCTGTACCGACAAGGCCCAATTGGATTACGTCAACGCCAGCATCATTCAGGCCGCGTGTGATCGCCTCGCAAATATCGGGACCGCTGAGTCGAATATCGTAACCGACGCAAACACGGGTCCCGCCGATCTCATCCGCGTAGGCGCGAGCGATCTTGTAGGCAATCTCCGGATTCAGTTCGGTCGGTACGACACCGCGCACATCGTAGGCCTTGAAGGCGGCAAGATATTCACCCATTGCACTCGTTCTACCAGATCGAATCGAGTATCAGGGCCTTCATATCCGGTACCTCCGATTCAGTCTCTGAGCACCGGCAAATTTTAGGGTCCGTGAAAAGCTAGTCGGAAACAGTTGCGATTCCGCTGCAAATCGGACAGTCCGGCGAGACGGCACGTGGAAGCAGCACTTGCGTACCATCCAGCAAGTTTTGGACGACGACATTGCTCGTCGCGGCACTCGGTAAGCCTAGAATCAACTTGATCGCTTCTGCAGCTTGTTGCACCCCGAAGAGGCCTGGCACAAATCCTAAAACTCCGACATCGGCGCAAGTCCCGATGCGGCCGTCGGTGGGTTCGGTGGGCCAAACGCAACGCAGGCAACCGCCAGACCCACGAGGCACGATCACTAGTAACTGCCCGTCGAACTTGTATATTCCGGCGACGATGAGGGGTTTCCCGAGACTGGTGCACGTCCGGTTGAGGACAAACTTTGTGCGAAAGTTATCGGTGCCGTCGATCACGATGTCGTACCCTTTGACCATCCCCTCGGCATTTTCGACGGTTAGCTGCTCAGGGTAAGCGTTGACTTGAACAAACGGACTCAGGCGACCACATGCGACGGCAACGCGGTCTACCTTTAATAGTCCGATATCGCCAGGGCCGTACATTGGCTGGCGATGCAGATTGGAAACATGCACGCGCTCACCATCACAAATCCCAACGGTTCCCACTCCCGCCGCGACTAGGTACGGAATGGCAGCGCATCCCAAACCGCCAGCACCGACGACGAGAACTCTCGCTTGCCGCAACCGATTTTGTCCTTCTACGCCGACTTCGGGAAGACGCATTTGACGGTCATAAACCGAGTCTACGGTGACCGGCTGTTCTTGGATGCCGATCCACCCCGAGTTCCCGTCCGCATAATGCTCCTTTTTCCAGATCGGCACTCGCTTCTTAAGCTCATCAATAATGAACTCACACCCGGCAAACGCTTCGCGACGATGTGCAGCGCTCACGTCGATCTTGACCGCGAGTTCACCGACGTCGAGACGACCGACGCGATGGACACAAACGGCGTCTATTAGTCGGAACCGTTCGATTGCTTCAGCCAGTAACTGCTCGCCCTGAGCAATCGCCATCTCTGGGTGTGCCTCGTATTCGAGGGCGACGACATCTTTCCCGAGATGCTCGTTACGCACGCGTCCTTCAAAGCAGACGAAGCCACCAGCGTCGGGGCACGCCTCTACGTGGGACAAAATGACTTCCGGCTGGATCGTGAATCGCATTTTAGCCACCAGCAACTGGGGGTATGAAAGCCACCCGGTCCCCATCCGAAAGCATTTCGCCTGCAGGCACAAACTGATTGTTAACGGCAAATCGAATTATCTCGATTGGCAAGGTCAGATTCAACTGTTTGTAGAGTTCGCTTACCGATATTGGTTCGATATTGACGGTCTCCTGACCGTGACCTCGCTCTTCGCGAAGTGACGCGTAATAGCTCACGACTACTTTCATCGAAAACTCCATGGAATGCTACTCACACGTGTGCCTTGCGGCAGATCCTGGGCCTCTGCCGGCAGTAGTGCTAATCGGTCGACGCCGATCAGGCCGCTGAGCATGTGTGAACCGCGGCGCTCGGTGGTCTCGAGTTCCCCGTTTGAATCTAAGAGACACGGCACGAATTCCAATCTACCAACAGCCTTGCGCACTCCACGTGCCAAAGGAAGCAAACTGACTCGCTCAGACACGTCTTCGGCTCCCATTATGCGGGCTAAGTAGGGCACGACTAAGGTGCGGAACGTCACGAGGGTCGCGAGTGGATTACCGGGAAGACCGAACACATGCCGCGCTCTGCCGGTATCGCATCGACCAAAAAAGAATGGCTTGCCCGGCTTGATCGCAACGCGCCAAAAAATCTCCTTCACTTGGAGTTCGTCAAGGGCCGCTCGAACCGGATCAAACTTTCCAACGGAGACACCGCCAGACGTAATTACTACGTCTGCGTCCTCAATTGCGTCACTCAGGACCCTTCGGCAGGCTTCCACCGTGTCTCGAGCATGGGCAACAGTGACGTCTTCAATCCCAAGCTGCAGCAACGCCGACACAAGGCCGGGACCGTTGGCATCGTAAATTTCGCCGGCATTGAGGTTGGTGTCCACGACTTGGACTTCGTCGCCGGTCGTCACAATCGCAATTTTGGGCTTCTTGAAAGCACTGATCCGAGACGTGCCTTGCGATGCCAGAGTTGCGACGCAAGCCGCGTCGACGTGAGAACCTGCCATGACCAGTGAGGTTCCCGCGCAATATTCCTCACCGCGACGACGAATATTGGCCCCTGTGCGCTGCGGAACTTCCAAGACGATAGCGCCTGCGAGGACCCTCGTCTCTTCGTGCATGACCACCGCACTTGTATTTATGGGCAGGGGAGCACCCGTCATGACGGCAATTGTCGTCCCGCGCTCGAGCCGTTGATCGGACGCGAACGGCCCAGCAGCGATCTCTCCGACAATTCGTAGCTGCCGTTCATCCGCGGCCAAATCTGAAGAGTGCAAGGCGTAGCCGTCTACTTGCGAGTTGTCGAACCGAGGATTGTCAGCGGCCGCGACGAAGGTCTCGGCGAGAAAATAGCCCGCAGCGACTCCGACAGGTATCGCTTGGATCTCCAGCGGCTTCGCCTCCGACACGATAATCGCTCGTGCGTCGGCGTACGAGACTAGCTCAGACGCGGTGACCACCGCCCTCCAGAATATCGAGTGCGTGCAAGAGATACGGGAACAAGCAAGCGAGGGCGTCTTTACAGGCACCGGGCGCACCCGGCAAACACACGACTATCGCATTTTCGATGCGGCCTGCGGTCAGGCGAGAGAGCATCGCGAGGGGGACGCGTTCTAGGCTGTAGTTCTGTAGCATGGCCACGACGCCGGGCAGGGTCTGCGTGAAAAGGGGTTGAAGCGCCTCTGGGGTCACGTCGCGTGGTCCGAGTCCTGTTCCGCCCGTCGAGAGGATGATTTGCGCGCCGATGGCGCAAGCGCGGCGAACAGCACCCCGAATGGCTTCGACTTCATCCGCTACGATTTCGATTTGGGGTTCAACGGCCCCGAATGATGCAAGACCGTCGCTCAGAATCGCCCCGCTCCGGTCCTGAGCGGTACCTTGGCTTATTGAATCGCTAATGACGACCACGGCCCCTTTGAACGGGCGCTCTGCAGTCAGATCGGACTTCCCGCCCGCCTTTGAAAGCAGCTCAATGCGCTCAATCACCATGTCGTTGTCAATGAGCTTCAGCATGTCATAGAAGTTAAGCGCAGCGGCGGCGGCGCCCGCCATCGCTTCCATTTCGACTCCGGTTCGATACGACGATCGGACGCTAACGAGACTCACGATTTCGGTGTCACGTAACTCGAACGTAACTTCAACGTGTTCGATCGGAACGGTGTGGCAGAAGGGGATTAGCTGCGGCGTATTCTTGACGGCCTGAATCGCGGCCACTCTCGCCACCGGCAATGGATCTCCCTTCGGTGCCTCGCCACGGCGTATTGTCGCCATCGTCTCTGACGCGACTCGCACGACCGAGCGCGCGGTAGCGGTTCGCAAACTGAACACTTTGGCGGAGACGTCACGCATCGCTCATCCTCCTATCGAGACCATCGGCCGATTGTCAACCATTTTCAGCATCGACATATGAGGGTGTCCCCTCCACTTTTCGAGTATTGCGCCGCGAATCGCGGTTTCGAGCTCTGCATCCGTCGCACCGGCTCGCATGATGTCGCGCAAGTTGACCTCGCGCTTGTCGAAAAGACAGTTCTTGACCTGACCATCCGAAGTCAGTCGAACTCGGTTGCACGTGCTGCAGAACGGCTCGGTCATCGAGCCGATGAAGCCAACGCGCAGGCCCAATTCTTCGGCGATGAACTCCGTTGCAACCGCGCTCGGTTCAGTTTCCGCTGGCACGAGCGTGTATTTCGTTCGGATGCGACTCAGCATCTCCTTAACCGGAAATACCTTCGCCTCCTCCCACTCGTTTCCCTGGAACGGCATAAATTCGATGAAGCGTAGCTCGACTTTGCGATCGCTGCAAAATGCGACAAAATCGCAGAGCTCGTCGTCATTGACTCCGCTCATGACCACAACATTGATCTTAATTTTCTTGTAGTTGGCGCTTCGCGCCGCGTCGATGCCTTCTAACACGGATGGGAAAACATCTCTTCGGGTGATCGACGCAAACTTACGAGGCGAGAGCGTATCCAAGCTGATGTTTAGTGAGGAAAGTCCAGCCGCGCGCAGCGGAGCGGCGAGTTGGGTTAGCTTGTACGCGTTGGTCGTCATGCACAGCTCATCGACGCCTCCGAAGGCGCTGAGGCGCCCTACGAGGTCAACAATTCCTTGACGTACCGTCGGCTCGCCGCCAGTGAGGCGAATTTTTTTTGTTCCAAGGTGAACGAAGATGCTCGCGAGTCGCTCAATCTCATCGAAAGTGAGGAGTTCGTCTCGAGGCTGCCACTTCATCAGCTCCGCGGGCATGCAGTACTGGCATCGAAAATTGCAACGATCAGTGAGGGAAATTCGAAGGTATGTGTGAGATCGGCCGTATCGGTCTAGCAGCGGTTCGCTCACCAATTCATTATTGCGCATGCGAGAATTCCGGAATGAGTCAGTGCAATGGGCCTATATTCAACATGCATCTCGGTTGAAGAACAATAATGTCTAAATGATGAGTCCAAGAAACGAATGACGGTCACGCCACCGACGGGAACGATCACCGTTGTCTTCACGGACATCGAGGGCAGTACGCGCCTCTGGGAAATCAACCCAGACGGCATGCGCGAGGCATTACGCCGGCACGACGACCTCATGCGCCAATGGCTCGGGGTGCATCGTGGCTACATATTCAAAACTATCGGCGACGCTTTCTGCGTCACGTTCGCCAACGCCAGTGACGCGGCCAGCGGGATATTGGACGTTCAGCTTGCCCTTTGCAATGAAAAGTGGCCAGAAGGGATAGAGATCAAAGTCCGTGCGGCGCTAATCACGGGAGAAGTGGAGTTCCGAGATGACGACTATTTTGGAGCGTGTCTCAATCGTGTCGCCCGCATGCTCTCGGCAACTCATGGCGGCCAAACGATCGTTTCCGGCTCGACGCAAGCCCTCTTGCCTCAATACCTGGCAGATGGTTCAACCCTTGAAGACTTGGGTCAGCATCGCTTGCGCGACCTCCTGAAGGCAGAGCATCTCTTTCAGTTGTGCCATCCCGCTTTGCCCAGAATTTTTCCGGAGCTGCGTTCGCTAGAAGGGCTCCCGAACAACCTGCCGCAACAGCTAACTTCGTTCGTCGGTCGCGATCGAGAACTTGAAGAAGTGCGAGAACGACTAACGAAGTCCCGACTCGTGACTCTCGCTGGTTCTGGAGGATGCGGTAAGAGTCGGATCGGCCTTCAGGTCGCGGCGGATGTCCTGCCGACATTTCCAGGGGGCGCGTGGTTTGTCGAGCTGGCCTCGCTTCCGAGCGCAGATTTGCTCGTGCAGACGGTGCTTGGAGTGCTCGGAGTGCGTCCCGAGCCGGGAATTCCTGAGCTTGACTTCCTGGTTGACCATTTGCGGTCTCGATCTGCACTGCTGGTACTAGACAACTGCGAGCATGTGCTTGACGGAGTCGCGGTGTTGATCGAAGCGATTCTGATGAATACGAAGACGGTTCGGGTGATTGCGAGTAGTCGCGAGCCGATCGGTATCTCAGGGGAGGCGGTTTGCCGTATTCAGTCGCTCACGATGCCGCCCGCTACCAAAACGGTTGGAGTGGACGCGATTCTCGCATCCGAATCGGGCCGACTCTTCTATGAGCGAGCAAAAGCAGTGCAACCGGAGTTCGTGCTTAGCGCTGAGAATGCGCCCAGCGTTGCCCAACTCTGCGTGCGGCTCGACGGTATCCCGCTCGCGATTGAATTGGCGGCGGCCCGCGTCCGCGCGATGTCGGTTGAAAACATTTTACAAAGGCTAGATGATCGATTCAGATTGCTAACGAGCGGAAGCCGTACGGCTCTTCCCCGCCAGCAAACGCTTCGCGCGTTGGTTGACTGGAGCTACAACTTGCTCGGCTTGCAGGAGAAAATTCTTCTCGCCCGACTCAGCATTTTCTTGGGAGGCTGGACTCTAGAGGCGGCAGAACGAACTTGCTCGATCCCCCCGGTCGAAGACTTCGAAATCTTCGATTTTCTATCGGCGTTGGTCGAGAAGTCACTCGTTCAGTACGAGCCGTCCTCCGAGCGATACCGAATGCTGGAGACCATTCGGCAATACAGTTCGGAGCGCCGAGAGGCTTCGGATGAGAGCTTGGTCCTTTCGGAGAACCACGCCGCGTTTTTCAAAGACCTCGTGATGTCAAAGCCCCCGCAGTGGGAGATGAAAACTGGCGCGACAACGATTTATGCAACTCTAGAAGCTGACCTTGATAATATTCGCGCAAGTTTGAGTTGGCTGGAGCAAACTAAGAATGCGGACCTCATCGAATACCTAGGCCATACTTTTCCGCTTTGGGAACACCGCGGGCGGTGCCAAGAGGCGCTCAGCCGCGCCGAGAGCATCCTGCGCAACGACGTGTTCTCGGAGCCCGCAGCAAGGGCGAGCATCTTGGTAATGGCAGGCGCATTCGCGGCGCGTCTTGACAACTTTGACCTCGGAATCGGCTACATGCAGGAGGCAATCAAGCTTCGTCACATCGTGGATGATCCTCCGTGGACAATTCATACGCTGTACAACTACAGCGATCTGCTGAATCGCGCGGGTAAGGCCGCCGAGGCAAAGGAAGCCTTGCTGGAGCTTTCTGAGATCGCAATTAGCACGCGGGGGAACGTTCCGATCATGGTGCTCAACAATCTTGCGCAGAGCAAGGCACTGCTTGAAGATGACGATGCTTCAGCGGCGATCGACGAAGCCCTTTCGAAGGCACGCGAACGCGGATTCGCACATGCGGTTGCCGAAACCTCCGTGTTCAGCGCGCGGCTAACTCGACGGCAGGGGAAAATCGAAGAGTCTCAGGCGGCAATCCGTGAGGCGTGGGCGGCGGCGATGGAGGCGGGTAGCCGAGAGATCATGTGTCTCGTCATCGGCGGATTCGTCGCGAATTTATTTGAATTGGAAGGCTTTTCCGTGGCGGCTTCACTGTGCGGTTTGCACGACAGAATTCGCCAAGAGGACGGTACGCGAGTGCCGCCCGTCTTCCGCATGGATCACATGAAGCGAGTCATTGGTATTCGCGGCAAGTTGGGAGACGAGCGCTTCACGGAGGCGTACTCAAAGGGGCGAAGTTGGTCGCTCGACCGGGTGACAACCCTAATTGCGTGACCCTGTAAATAGAAGGTGCCCGCCGTTCCTGTCCGGAAGCTAACTGCTCCGACAACTCGCGTACTGACTCGCGTCTAGAAAATGCGATTCTGCAATTCTGCGCCCCCATCGAAGCGCGCCAAATTCTCAATAAAATGGTCAACCAATGCCGGTAGCTCTTCCTGCATGCCGCCGCCAATGTGCGGCGATATGTGGCAGTTTGGCACGCGCCAGAGGGGATTATCGGGAGGGAGGGGCTCAGGTGTCGTGACGTCTAAATACGCTGCGGCAAGGTGCTCGGATTCTAAGGCTCGAATCAAGGCGTCCTGATCCACCGTGTCCCCACGGCCGATATTGTAGAAGAGAGCCCCTGGCTTGCACATGTTGAAGACGCGGTCGTCGAAAAACCGCTCGGTGGACTGGCTGGCTGGCAAAATGTTCACGATGTGATCCGCCCAAGGCAGATGGGATGCGGCCTCCGATACCGTGAACGTTGGCACTGACTCTTTTCCGCTGACTGTACGACGTAGGCCGCGTACATGCAAATGAAACGGGGCAAGGAGCTCGACCAGACGCTGGCCAATCGCCCCAAATCCAACGATCAGCACGTTGTCGCCGCGCAGGACTCGAACTTTCGTGCGAGTTTCCGAGTAGCCCCAGGACCGCGTCTGTTGATTGCAGACGGAATCGGTCACCCGGCGACTCTGCGTGAGCATAAACGCCAGCAGGTGTTGGGCACAGGGGTCGTCGAACACGCCAGAGCTGTTCGTGAGTCGCGCGCCTCGCATCTTGAGGCTCTCGCGGATTTGGTCATTGTCGTAGCGCGTGTATCCCGCACTTGTGAGGTGGACCCACTGCAAACTGCTGGAGCCAAGCACATCGTCTGGCGAAGGTTGGCCGAAGGCGATATCAGCGGCACGACATGCGGGGTCGGGACCACCTGCGACAAGGTTGGAAGATCCTGCTTCGTTTGCGGCAATCAACTCGTGCTTGCCCACGCGGCTTCGCAACTCTACGAGCGCACTTTCGCTCAGTTCTACATTTGTCCAGATCTTCATGGGCTAGAGTTCCAGATCATATCTCAACCGACTTTCGCAAGGCGGTCGCGAAGGATTCCGGTATTCGACCGGAGCGATCGGGTGGAACATTCAGAAGTAGATTACAGCCCCGCTCGCGGGCGAGAGCACGCATGGCCGCGAGTTCACGCGGGCTACGCGGGACATCTCGCTCGTCGTGAAACCACCAGTACCCCGCACAGTCGCAAATCTCGGTCGGGACGTAGTATCGGCGATCGTCAATGAGATACGTCTTCACGTGGCCCACCGTGGTGCCGTCTTCACCTTGCCCCCACCGTTGGCACTCTGGAAATTGTCGTTCGCGAGTGGAAACATCGAAGGGCCAGGCGTGCTCCAGATCAAGCTTGCTTGAGCCTTGACCTCCTTGGTTCATGATCACCATCGTCTCCGGCTGCAATCTCGCGCAGTGATCATAACATTGCTGCCTGCCCGCGACGCCGAGTACCTGTGGAATATCTATCCACATCTCGAAGATCGGCCCGTACCAGGTGAGCAGCTCTTCCAGCTGCTGGAGTTGGAAGTCGAGATACTCCTGCGTGACCTGACTGCCGAATATCCCTAGCTCATCCACCGTTCGAGTGCCGAAACGGTTGTGGTTGTCCCATGAGCAGTAGTAAAGCCCCATTCCTAGGCCGTGTTTCGCACATGAGTTGGCGAGCTCTGCGACGACGTTTGTTTCGTTGCCACTGTTGATGACGTGATAGTCGGTGCGGATCGATGGCCACAGGCAGTGACCCGCAACGTGCTTTGCAGTCAGCACGACGTAGCGCATTCCGGCGTCCTTCGCGAGGCGCACCCACCCATCGGTGTCCACTTGGTCCGGAGCATAAAGCATTGGATCGGCAGTGCCGTCGGGGCATTCCTCACCGATAAACGTGCTCATTCCGAAGTGAAGGAACATTCCGAACGCCGCGTCCTCCCATTGCTGGAGCCGTTCGACAGAATGCCGTTGCGCGAACAAATCGATCGTCACACCGGTAGGTTATCCGAGTCGGTAGCTACACGCTTACTCCAAATCAAGTCAATCCTATCAAAGTATGGCTAGCGGATGCTCACGAACTAGCACAAGCGTTTCCGCTCTGACTTGAACGTGTCGATCCACAGGGATACGATCACCTAAGTGGCTCGGGGCGATTCTGAGCTGAGAATTGCGTGTACCTCCACAGTTCATTTTCGCGTTGGGAAACGTCCTGTGTGATCGTGCACGCGTTGAATATTCGGGCATTTCGTGCAGGCGACGCGGCGGCGGTGATTTCGCTCTGGGATGCATGCGGATTGACGCGGCCGTGGAACGATCCTCAAAAGGACATCGAGCGCAAGCTACGAATCGATCCCGACTGGTTTCTCGTCGGCACGATCGACGGAGAGGTCATTGCGTCATTGATGGTGGGTTATGACGGCCACCGCGGCTGGGTGTACTACTTTGCGGTCAAGCCAGATTTGCAGCGCGGCGGCATCGGTCGACAAATGATGATGCGCGCCGAGTCGATGTTGTTAGAGCGAGGTTGTCCGAAAATCAACCTGCAAGTCAGATCGACCAATGAGCAGGTGCTTGAGTTCTACCGACGGCTCGGCTACGCGGTTGACGATGTGGTCAGCTTAGGAAAGCGACTGATCGAGGACTGAGCGAGAGCGCACTATTTCAGCAGAACGCCGTCTTCATGCATGCGAAGCCGATGGTTCTCCACGCCGCCCGGCATCTTCGGGCTGGGTTTGCCGGCAACCGTCATGCGCCACCACGGCGTGATCTCGGGTTCGCCGCTTGCCCGGTCTTCTTCAGCTGCAAGCGCGACCAGTTGCCAGCCTTTCCCGAGCGCAAACGGACATGTGCACTCCGCACCTGCCGACTCGGCGAGATTTGCTTTCATTTCGTGCACGGTGATCGTGACTCCCGGAGAAACACTTCGCAAGGCTGCTCGAATATCGAGGGGTGACGGAATCAGCATCGTCCGCGCGTTGAATCGTTTTGCCTTCTCGGGGTCCAAAACGTGAACCGCAGATGCGGGGGCGGTGGAAATTTGCTCTCTAGCGGTCATCACTTTCCGTTCAATCTTATCGCTTCGCGCGGCCGCGTTACTATACTTAGCCAAATGCTTGCTGTCCTTGCCGGAATCGCGTTCGTTGCTCAGACCCCGTCGATGGAGCAAACGATTATCAACCTTCGAAAGAAGGGATTGACCGAGCTTGGTGCTTATTCGATGCTGAATGAGCTCACGACTCGCATTGGTGCGCGAGTGAGCGGATCACGCGAAGCGGCACGGGCAGTTCGATGGGTGGGAGATCAACTCCGAGGAATTGGGGCAACCGGAGTCCGTGAGGTTCCGTGCATGGTTCCCCACTGGACGCGCGGCGACACCGAATCGGCAATGCTCAACGGCACCCAGAAGTTGGCGATCTGTGCGCTTGGCGGCAGCATCGGCACGCCAAAGTCCGGCATCGAAGCCGAAGTCATCGAAGTTCGATCGTTGAAGGAAGCGGAAGAGCTCGGCGCGCGAGGAAAAGGCAAGATCGTTTTCTTCAATCGCGGATTTGATCCAACGTTGCCGGCAACCTTCGCAGCCTACGGTGGCGCGGTAGACCAGCGCGGAGGCGGCGCGACCGCGGCGGCGCAGTCCGGTGCGGTTGCCGTGCTTGTCCGATCCATGACACTGGCGACAGACGACGCCCCCCACACCGGAGCGATGCGTTACGGACCAGGGCGGAAGATTCCGGCTGCGGCGCTCGGTATCCAGTCTGCGGAACGACTGTCCGCCGCTCTCAAGGATGGAACCGTGCGAGTGCGCCTTACTCTCAGTTGCCAAACCTTGCCCGACGAGCCGTCGGCGGACGTGCTCGGCGAAATCCGGGGGACCGAGTTGCCGGACGAAGTGATCGTCGTGGGCGGTCACCTGGACAGTTGGGATCTCGGCCGCGGTGCACATGATGACGGTGCAGGCGTGACCCAAGCGATGGAGGCGTTGCGCTTCATCAAGGGACTCGGCCTCCACCCTAAGCGGACGATTCGGGTCGTGGCTTGGATGAATGAGGAGAATGGCGGGCGGGGTGCGGCAGCGTATGCAGCCTACGCAAAGACAGCCTCAGAAAAGCATTTTGCGGCGATCGAATCTGACTCAGGCGGCTTTATGCCACGGGCGTTTGGCGCTTCGGAAGAGAAACTTGCCGCCCTGCGCGCGTGGGAGCCATTCCTTCGCGATTTCGGAATCGAGCGATTTGTGGCCGGTGGCTCGGACGCGGACAACGGACCGCTGAAAGCTTACGGGGCGATCTTGTTCGCCTTGCAACCGGAGAATCAGCGGTACTTTGACTACCACCACTCGCTTAACGACACGATCGACAAAGTGAATCCCCGAGAACTGGAGTTTGGCGCGATCTCGATGGCCGCGCTTTGCTGGCTGCTCAGCGAACGCGGTGACGAGTTGAAAGACGCTACCAACGGAAGATGAGCTTCTTGATCTGAAAGGCCACGAGCGACTCGCGTGTTCCTGGTCCGTTCTTGACCAACACGCATGGGTAGTACTGGGGCGGTGAATTGCCGATCATTCGCGATAGTTGCGGCGCGGTTCTGCCGTTGACCTCGAACTCGTTGTGGTCGCAGACGACGACTTCCTGGTTGCCCTTGACGAACCGATACCACGGCGAACTCTTGTGGTCTTCAGTGAATCCTCTTTCAACAAGCTCGACTCGCGCAACGTTTGCGAAGGCTGTCGAACTGCCATTGTTTCCGCCGAAATACGCCCATCGGTCGCCACCTACGTTCCACATCTCGATAGCGTGACCCGCTCGGATAAAGCCGAACGCCCGCTCCGGCTTCTTGACGGCGCTAATCGTGACCAATGCGGCAATGAAGATAAGAGCCGCTCCCAAGATGCTTGCCTTCGGGCTGAGCTTCATATGTCCTATTTACCCGTTCCGCAAAGTCCATGTGATGCACGGCTCGACCTGGCATAGGTCGCGGTGCGTTTCTGCTGTCCAAAGTACACTGTCAGCCTCCCATGGCCGTCCGGTTCGAACTGCTTTCCACCTGCCATCACACCGGAGCCAGGAGGGGCCGATTGCACACTCCGCATGGCACCGTCGAGACCCCTGCTTTCATGCCGGTGGGAACCCAAGGCACGGTCAAGACCGTCGGCTCCGAAGATCTAGAGTCACTAGGATATGAGCAAGTTCTATCCAATACCTACCACCTTTCACTTCGACCAGGCGCTGACTTAGTCGAGCGATTTGGCGGGCTACACGCGTTCATGTCCTGGCCAAAGTCGATCCTTACCGACAGCGGGGGCTACCAGGTCATGAGCCTGTCCTCGATGCGAAAGATGTCGGAGGAAGGCGTGCGCTTCAAGTCGCACCTTGACGGATCGGAGCATTTTCTAACGCCTGAGCGGTCGATTCAGATCCAGGCGCAGCTCGGTGTGGACATCAGCATGATGCTTGACGAATGTCCGCCTTACCCGTGCACTCGCGAAGAAGCAGCCAGCGCGATGCAGCGCACGCACCGTTGGGCGGTACGCAACTTGTCGGCACGGCGCGAAGGGCAGGCGATTTTCGGCATCGTTCAGGGCGGAGTTCACGAAGACTTACGCCGAGAGTCGGCGGCGACCATTTCCGCGCTTGATTGCGAGGGCGTTGCGATCGGAGGGGTCAGTGTCGGGGAACCGACGGAAATGCAGTATCCCGTCGTCGCGATGACCGCGTCGCTGCTGGCAACGGACCGCATTCGATACTTGATGGGTGTCGGCCATCCCCAAGACATCCTGCACGCTGTTAGCTGTGGGATCGATTTGTTTGACTGCGTGCTCCCCACGCGTATGGCTCGCCATCACACGCTCTACACCCTTAATGGTCGAGCAAATGCGATGAATTTGGAGTGGGCGGAACGGCATGGCGTTCATGACGAGCAAAGCGTGTTTCCGGCGACTGAGCGCTATTCTCCCGCTTACTTGCGCCACCTATTCAAGGCGAAGGAGCCGCTCGGGGCGCGGATCGCGACATTGCATAACTTGGCATTCTATGCGCGCATGATGGACGAGATTCGAGAGGCGATCGTCGATGGCTCCTGGGCTCGGCTGCGTGCGCGCTACGCGAATGCCTAGGCGCTAATCAAGTAAGGCCGCGGTCAGCGCCGGAAACGAGTCGAACGAATAATCGGGGCCGATGGCAGTGCCAAACCCGTAAGTCACGAACGCAAACGGAATTCCGCAAAAGCGCGCCGCCGTTTCGTCACCTGCGGCATCGCCAATCATCAGCGGATTGACGAGGCCCTGCCGAGCGATCAGGGCGGACAGATTGTCGCCTTTAGGGCGACCGGTGTTGCCAAAGCACTCGATATCCTCAAAGAGCGGCCCAAAGCCTGATAGACGCAAGAAGGTCTCGATGTACCCTGATTGACAATTGCTCACGATGGCGAGGCGATACCGTCCTGCAAGCTCGGTCAAGCCTTCGGCCACACCGGGATACAGGTTGCCGCCATTTATTGCGATTACTCGGTTGTCCTCTACCGCCGTATCGTCAATCAGCTGCTGAATTGTCATCTCAGTGAAGGTAGGGAACGTCCGCCGGATGCATTCATCGTGCGGCAAGCCCGTGACTTTACGAACGTCCTCCGCGACGATGGGCCGATGATTGATGGCGCGGGATCGTAACACGTTGTTCCAGGCGATTGCGCACGCGTCGCAGGTGTCCCAGAGGGTGCCATCCAGGTCGAAAACTACGGCGTCAAAACTCATTTGTCCTGATTATGGGGGGCGGGCTCGCGAGGTGAATCTTCGAAGTCACCGATCGCCAACCCCCACCACCCGGTGTTGTGCCACGAGCCGTGCTTGAATCCGACCCGCTCGTACATTCCGATGGGCCGAAAACCGAGCGACTCATGCAGGCCCACGCTCGCCGGATTTGGCAGGGTGATGCCTGCGAATGCAGACTGGTAACCGAGCTGCCGTAATTGATGGAATAGATCGCGATACAAGGCCTCGCCGACACCCCGGCGTCGGAAATCGGAATGCACATAAACCGTGACGTCTACGGACCATCGATATGCAGCGCGGTCGCGGTGTGGGCAGGCGTAAGCATATCCGGCGACCCGGCCGTCGACCTCGGCAACGAGCCAAGGAAATCGCTTCGCAATGTGGGCGATGCGGGAACCGATTTCGGCACTGGTGGGCGGCTCCGTCTCGAATGAGATAGCGGTATCGCGCACGATTGGCGCGTAGATCGCCGCAATCTCGTCTGCATCACTCGCGGTGACGGCCCGTATCCGCATGCTCTATTTTGGCCAAAGATCTGCGAGCAATTCTAGTTCGGCAGCCGTACTGGTCGTGATCCGGACACAACGATCTAGCGGCGGACGGCTAGGCTTTCGAACAAATACAGCGTTTGCGAGAAAGCGATTCAATAGTGCGCTCGCACTGTCGGCGGTGCTGACATCGATGAGCACGAAATTCGTCCGACTCGGAAGCGTTCGGTAACCGTGGCTCAGCGCGATCTTGCGAATGCTTTCAATTCCGTCCTGCGCAGCGCGCACGACGCTGCGGACATGTTCCTGATCCGATAGGGCGGCAATGCCTGCACTTTGCGCGATAGAGCTCACCTCGAAGTGGGGCCGAATTCGGTCGATTATCGCCGCTTGGTCGCCTCCGCAGATGGCGTACCCGAGCCGCAAGCCCGCCATGCCGTAAGCCTTTGAGAATGTACGAAACCGCACAACGCGGTCACCCGCAAGCGGTGTTTCGGGCTCGCCGAACTCGGCATACGCCTCGTCGAGCAGCAGTAGGCAATCGGGTGGCAATTGTGCGGCAAACTTGGAAATCTCCGAAGAATCTGAGCGCCAACCCGATGGATTGTCTGGGTTTGCGACGTAAACCACGGATGCGCGTGAGTCCACCGCAGCTTTCACGATGCCCTCTAAGTCAGGTTTGTCATCACGGTAGGGCACGCGCAGCACTTGAGCACCCGTGCCAACCGCGGCGTAGTCGAAAGTGGCGTAACCACCTAGGCTCGTGACAACGACACGAGATGGGTCGAGATACGCTTGACAGAACTGCACGAGCAAGCCATCAATTCCCACTCCAACGGCAATCTGTTCGGCGGGCATGCCGTGAAAGTGGGCGATTGCGTCGCGGAGTTCGATGTTCTGCGGGTCGCCGTAGTTCTGGACGTGACTCGCCGCTTGCGCCATCGCCGTCACCGCATGTGGCGACGGCCCGAATGTGCTCTCGTTAGCGCCAAGCCGTAACCGGAATTTCAGTCCTAGTTGCTTCTCAAGCGCCTCCGGAGCGACGAACGGCACAAGACTCGGCAAGGCCGCCACGACGGAAGTTGGAAAAGCTGGCATCGCTTCTCAGTGGACGTTTGCCGCGTCATACTCGTCACATCTGATGCACGTGACGTTGAATGGCACCCTTGAAAGTGACTTCGAGCGGCTTGTGCAATTGCGACTGCGCGTGATGCGTGAGAGCCTCGACCGTATCGGGCGATTCGACCCAGGTCGTGCTCGAGACCGTTTTCGGGCCAGCTTCCGACCGGAGGATATGAGCCTCATTTTTGTCGACGGAACGTGGGTAGGTTGCGTATCCCTGAAGCGCCACCACGATCACCTTGAAATCGAACACTTTTACCTCGATCTCGATGCCCAAGGCCGCGGCATCGGCTCTGTGGTGATGGCGATGCTGCTCGAGGAAGCGGGCACGGCAGCGGTTCGTCTGGGGGTGCTGAAGCAAAGTCGCGCCGCAGATTTCTACCGACGCCACGGATTTACCTTCACCCACGAGACGGAGTTCGACGAGTATTACGAGTTGGTTCGCACTCCGCCCGACGGACGGCCATAATTTCTCCGATGTCCGAGCCGCTTTACGATCCCGTCGAAATCGAATTCGCCAAGGGCCGAGTACGCGACTCGGGGTTCCCGATCTCAGCAGACGCGGCTAGCCTCCTGCGCCTCGATGCGGACGAGCCATTCCTCACGTACGTTCTTGCCGCGAGCGAAGCGTTGCGTTTGGTTTCTGGGCCGTTGGATCCGGTAGCTCTTAGCGGCGCGATGCATGCATTGGTTGACCGCATTGCGGCGTGGACGACACTCTCGACGGAAGCGACGCCTCTGGCTTGCAGGGTCGGTTGCAATTTCTGTTGCTCGCTACGCGTAAACGTGCTTTGGCCCGAGGTCGAAACCATCCGTCAGCACATTGCAACGCGTTTCAGCGATGAGGCTAAGGCGCAGCTTGCTTCCGCAGTGGACGAATTCTTGCATGAAGCGAATCAACTGTCGCCTGAGCAACGAGCGGTCAAACCAATTCTTTGCCCCCTAAACCGAGGTGGCCATTGCACCATTTACGAAGTCCGGCCGATGACCTGCCGGAACCACCATTCGCTCTCGGTTAGCCAATGTCAAAGCGCGTTCGAGCGGTGGCAGGAGAACTTGCCGGTGACGCGGATCGCGATGCGAAAACTCTGCGGCGAGATCGTCATGGAGGCGTTTATGGACGTATTGGAATTTTGCGGACACGATTCACGTGTCTTCGACTTGCCGTCAAGCCTCAAGGCTGGCTAAGCCTCGTTCAGAAGCATGGCGCGAATCTCGGGCGGCATCGTGATCGCTTTCCGTTCACTTCCCATTACCACGTGCCAAGTGTGGCCCTTCGTGGTGACTTTGCCGGTTTCTACCCGGACGATTTCGTATTCAAACCGCATCGACGCGCGCTTGAGTTCGGCAAGCCAGATTCGCACGACGATTTCGTCGTCGTACAAGATTTCCCCTGAGTAATTGACGTGGACCTCTACGACGGGAAGTTTGTATCCCATCGCCTCGAGCTGCTTGTAGGTGAAGCCGTGATCCCGGCACCACCGGCCGCGAGCCTGCTCCATCCAGTAGAGGTAGTTCGCGTAGTAGGCGTGACCCATCTGGTCCGTTTCACCGTATCGTACGCGGATCAGTTCTTCGCTCACGCCTGGCATGCCGGATAGTATGCCTCGCACTTTCTAGGCTATGCTTCCGACTATGTTCGTCCGAACCACCACATTTTTGGGTGCGGCGCTCGCTTCCAGCGTCAGCTTCGCCCAATTCAGAGGAGCTGAGCCGGCTCCAACCGATCTAAAGGCCGGATTCGACTCCATTACCGAATCATATGTGAAGGGAATCCTGAAGTATCTTTCCGGCCCCGAGTGTGAGGGCCGCGGTTCGGGCCAGCCCGGTTACCAGAAGGCGGCAGACTTTGTGGCGGCACGATTCAAAGAATTTGGCCTGAAGCCGATGGGCGACAACGGCACATATTTTCAAAACATTGAGTTCGGCAAAGCGGGAATGGCAAAGAACTCTTTTGAGTTGCGCTACGGGTCCAAATCGCTAAAATCCGGCCTGTTTCCCACTATCAGCGACGATGTCAATTTCGACGCGCCGGCTGTGCTTTTCGAATTCGACAAGGATACAAAGGACCTTCCCGAAGGGCTTGATCTGACGGGCAAGATTGCCATTCTTTCCGGACCAGCGCGAAATACGAGGCTTGAGTCGGCGGCGTCCGTTGCGGGAGCAGTTGCCGTCCTGAGCGTGGTCGATAAAATGCCGAAAGTGGTTTCGAACGCACGCCTGAACGCGAAGGGCACATCCCTTCGACGACCTCTTGCGGTGGCGCCGAAAGGAGTGATCACGAGCGATGTACTCGAGGCATTGCGTGGCGCAAACGTGTTCGCGAAAGTTGCGAACGCCACGCCGGGCGTAACGCCTTCGGCCATGAGCCTCCACCTCGGCGCAAAGTTTGAGGAGCAGAAAGTGCTCGTGCCAAATGTTGTGGCGGCGATGGAAGGGTCTGACCCAATTCTGAAAGATGAGTGGGTAGGACTCGGGGGCCACCTTGACCATCTTGGCATTCGAAACGGCGTTGTTTATCCAGGAGCCGACGACGACGGTTCCGGATCAACTTCGGTGATTGCCATCGCTCGGGCGATGACGAAGAACCCTGTCAAACCGCGACGAAGCATTCTTTTTATGACGTTTTGTGGCGAGGAGATCGGCCTCGTGGGTTCCGGCTACCTCGCGGAGCACCCGCCCGTGCCATTGAACAAAATGGTCGCGGAGTTGCAGATGGACATGGTCGGTCGCGACTCCTACGGAGCTCAAAACGGTGACCAGAATCGCATAGATATCGAGTCCGAGAACAAGGATACGATTCGGTTGGTGGGAAGCAAGCGCATCTCCACCGAACTGGACAAGATGATCCAGGACATGAACAAGTTCGTGAACTTCCGATTCAAGTACGACGCGGAAGACGTTTACACGCGAAGCGACCACTACAACTTCGCGCGCAAGGGAATTCCCATCGCGTTCCTGTTCGATGGCTTCACGCCAAGCTATCACCAGCCGACGGACATCTGGGAGACGATGGACTTCTTCAAGCTGATGAATAGCGCAAAGCTCTATTACCTCTGCACGAACGCGGTTGCGAATCGCACGGAGCCACCCAAGAAGGATGTTCCGCAGGCGGGCGGCGGACGCCGCTAAGAATCAAGAACGCGCCCCTACCGAATCGGTAGGGGCGCGTTGTAGTGTTGGCTTAGAGAGATCGCTTGAGGAACTCTTCAATCTTCGGCTTCGGGCCGGCGCCGACCATTCGATCGGCAACCTTTCCGTCCTTAAAGATCAGGAGCGCGGGGATGCTCATGATGCCGTACGTCTCGGCGATGGAACTTTCTTCGTCGACGTTGACCTTGAAAACCTTTGCTTTGCCCGCATACTCCGAAGCGAGCGCCTCGATGGAAGGACCGATCATTTTGCACGGCCCGCACCACTCCGCCCAAAAGTCTACGAGGACGGGAACGTCCGACTTGAGCACTTCCGCTTCAAAGCGGTCCGTCGTGAGGCCTATGTTTGCTGTCATGTTTCTGTGTAAAGTCTCCTAGAGATTAATACGTCAGATATACCCGACCCGCGCCATCGCCCGGGAGGCGGGGTCCCAAAACTCGCATGTGACGATTGGGAGGGTTTAGACGTCTACAATATGCAAATCAGGATTTCTGCACGCGCAAAGTCCGTTTTAGAAGGAAGCAAATCGTTTATGAATAGGTGGAAAGGAATTGCTCTCGGTGTGGTCGCGGTCGGAACGATGTTCCCAGCCGCGATGGGCCAGGGCGCAAAGCAGAGCGGTGCCGAGATCGGGCTCCTCGGAATTAAGTTGTACGACAAGTTTCAGGTGTTGATCCAGAGGTTCGGATCACCTGACGAATTGCTCGCGGTTTCGATCGGAACGTCGACGACCGGAGGTGCCCCAACAGGCGGCGCGCCCGGCGGAATGGGCGGACCTGGTGGCGGCGGACAAGGCGGCCCTGGAATGCCGGGCGGTAAAGGCAAGGGTGGCGGCGGCGGATCCGCGATGGGCGCTGCAGATTGGGACGTACCCTTTTTTGGCGGTCAATCACTCCGGCAGAAAGGCGTCGGCGGTTCGCAGGCTCCGGGCGTAGGCGGCGATGGCGGCCAGCGCGGCGGTCCTCCCTCCGGCTTTGGCGGACCCGGCGGCCCTCCTCCCGGGTTTAGCGGCGGCGGCGGCGCCCCTTCAGGGCAATCGCAATCGTCTGGACTGGTTGAGCTGACGCGATACGTTTACAACCGAAACAACAACAAGTACGGCTTCATCGTAAACAAGTTCGGCCAAATCGTGCAAATCGAGGTCGTCGGGCTTGAGAATAAGGCTGTGCATACGCGCAAGGGCATCACGCTCGGCTCAAATTTCGCTCAGGTCATTCGGTCCTACCAGACGCCAGATGCCTACGAGATCAGCGGAGATAACGTTGTGCTGCGATACCTTTCGCGTAACAAGCTTGCCTTTCGGCTGACACGACTCGGACCTAAGAAGCCACAGGTCGTGACCGGTATCGTCATCGCTGCGGCCAAGAACTAGTCGCGCCTGAAATGACGGATGAGCGAGACGAGATTCGACGAAGAGTCGATATTGTTGAGCTAGTCCAAGCCGGAGGGGTGACCCTTCGGCCATACGGAAAACATTGGAGGGGTCTCTGTCCATTCCACCAGGACAAGAACCCCTCTTTTAACGTCACATCCTCCACTGGTCGGTATCGGTGCTGGGCGTGTGGCGAGAGCGGAGATGTTTTCACCTGGGTCATGAAGACCCAGAACTTGGAATTCGGGGACGCCCTGAAGCAGCTCGCGAAACTCGCGGGCGTCACGCTCAAACACCACTCTCGACAAGACCCTGTCCAACGCCAATCGCACGAGTCCGCGATGGAAGAGGCGGGACAGTTCTTTCGCGACCAATTTGCCAAGAGTAGCGTCGCCTCTGAGTATTGTCGTCGCCGCGGACTGGACGACGACGTGATCAAGCAGTGGGAAATCGGGTACGCGCCGGACGTGGGCGAAGCGTTGGCGATCCACCTCCAGCGTCGTGGCTTTTCACTCGCGGAGTGCGAGACTTTGTTTCTGGTGTCCAAAGACCCCACCGGCGGCTACTTCGACAAGTTTCGCGGCCGAATCATGTTTCCGATCCGCGATGAGAGGGGGCTGCTTGTTGCGTTCGGCGGACGAATAATCGGCGACGCAAATCCGAAATACATCAACTCCGGCGATACCCCTATTTTTCGCAAGAGCAGGGTGCTATACGGCCTGTATCAAAGCAAGGAACGGGTCGCAAAGGAACGAGTTGCCGTTTTGTGTGAAGGCTATGTCGACGTAATCGCTTGCCACCGGTCAGGGGTCAAAACCGCACTCGCGTCGCTTGGGACTTCGCTGACCGAAGATCAGGCAAAGCTTTTGAAGCGATGGGTCGACAAGGTCGTGATCTTTTATGACAGCGATGCGGCAGGCCAGAAGGCAGCCAGAAAGGGCATCGGAATTCTGGAGGCGGAAGGGATCCAGGTTCGTGTCGCGTTGATGCCGGCGGGAGATGATCCGGACACGCTCTTGCGATCTCAGGGTCCAGCGGCGGTCGCACGAGCGGTTGATGAGGCGCTGCAGCCGCTGGACTACAATCTTCAGGCGCTAGAAAAGCGATTAAAGCCGGAACAGGAAGAGTTTTGGACGGAGGCGATCGAGATTCTCGCTGAATGTTCGAACGACCTCGAGCTGTTGCGCTACATCGACCGGCTCGGTGGTCTATATCCGGGCGTGCGAGACGTCGTTTCGGCCCGCACGATACTGCGCAAACAGGTCGCCAAGGCACGAAAGGTCAAGCGCGCACCGGTCGGATATGACGAAGAAGGGTCTGTGCGTCCTACTGCGCCGGAACCGCTACCGCCCCTGAACAGCTCAGAAGTGATCCTCTTCTGTGCGCTTGTCGCGCCAGAACTTCGGCAAGCGGCCTGGTTATTCATCACTCGCCAGATGTCCATCTTGATGACCAAGTCGGCGCTGGACCTTGCGGCCGCGGTCGCGGCGGCTTTTCCCGATGCTCCACCGGACGGCGAGATTCGGGAGTGGGTCCACCGAGTCGAGCCGGAGGAAATGTGCCAGTTTTACTGCGATACATTGTCTGATATTCGAGGAGACAACGTCTCGGAAGAGATGCTGTCAGACGCCATCCAATCGCTAAGAGATCACGTCGAGGGCCAAGAGGTCGAGATTATGAAGCAGGGCAGGACGGACGACAAGGACGCTCAGGCGATCATTGAACGGTTGAAGAAGCTGAAACCGAAGCACGAGAAAGAGAAGAAGGACGATTTAGAAGGCTTGTTTTGATGTGTCCGGCAAACTGAAGGAGAAGGGGTCCAAGGCGTTCCCGATGCCATCACCACGTCATGACCTCAATCAAACCGTAAGGACGGCGGGAGCCAGCAAAGTTTTGCATGGGTAGAGATCGGGATAGTCACGGTGTCATTAGCGTGTCGAGTTTTTGCGCGGCTGCGAGGTAGTCAGCTTCAATCCAAGACAGGTCGCTCGCAATCTTGTCGATCTGGGCTTGCATTGCATCGTTAAACTCTTTGCGGTGCGTCATGTGCGTCGCCTTCGCAGGATCTATAGCGACGGATAAGCAATAGATCTTTCCCCCGTAATCCGAGATGAGTGAAGCCACGTGAGATCTCGCGTTGCCGTCCAAGTTTGATAGTTCACGACAAAGTGTACGCAAATGCGCCAAATTGGCTTCTGCTTCCACGAGTCTCTCAATCATCATTCGCCAGCTAAATACTATCAAAAAGCAGTGTCTTGGCTGAGCCTTGGCCGAAGTCATAAGCCAAGTGCCGCTTTTGGTGGTAATCGGGTGCCTCGGGCAGTCCGCGCGACTTTCACGGTCATAACCCGTATGCATCTGCCGTCCCTCGCCCCAGAAAAACATCCACAGAATCCCTTGCAAACTGGATACCATGTCCTGGCGGAAGTGGTCACCATGTCCTATTTGCCTCTGGCTCTTACCATAAGTTTGCCAGGGGGATATCCATGACCAATATAGACCATCGAGTCTGCATCCTGAAGAGCATCCGCGAGTTTTTGTGGCTTCGGTTGTCTCAAGATTGTAACCTCGTGGCCCTGTGCACGTAGGTCGGCGGCCAGTAGTTCGGCAGCACTGTTGAAACGTGGTATGTCGCTCGCTTCATCACCTGGATTTGCGTCACTGACGACGATGATGATTTTCTCCAGGCCGTCCGCGTCGACTGCGCAGAGCGGATTGTTTCCACAGTACCGATACCAGTTCATCCCCGACCCGATCGGATCTCTCTCTAAGAACCGGCCAATCGACGGATCGTAGAGTCGGTGACCAAGGAGTTTGAGGCCGGTTTCGGCATCTTCTTGGTATCCATAATCACCCGCGAAGCCGAGAGGATTCTTGATGCCCGTCGATGACACCGCCATGCCGAACGCGTCGTAGGTTTGGGTGCCCGAAACCGATTGCGAGGAGTTCGTGTGAAGTCGGTTCGTTCCGAGCCGGTCTGCGTGCTGCACCTGCGTTCCCGACGAGTTCTTC
>JBBRML010000017.1:0-52863 GCA_038230855.1 Fimbriimonadales bacterium
ACCGAGCTACGCGACTTGGGCATCCATGCCCAAGCGGAGGCTGTTGATCAACTCAACAGCCACATAGGACTCAGTACTCGAACTCCGCATCCAGCTTCGTTCGTCTTGGCAAATCGCCAATTTGCGTGGAAATCAGCGATTTGAACGCTACGCGACTTGGGCATCCATGCCCAAGCGGAGGCTGTTGAGTTTCCCAACAGCCTCCTAGAGCGCGGTCAAGCGATCCTCTAGCGCATCTTGGGCGGGATCGACAGTGCCGGGATTTGCGAGAAAGTGCTGGACGATTTCTTCGGCACCGCGCGTGAACGGAATGTCGCAACGGAACGCGGGCACGATCTGCTTGATCTTGGAGTTGTCGAAGATCATGCTGTTGGCTTTGTCACCGATCAGCCCTGGGCCGCGACGCTCGTCAAGTTTGGCAATTTCATCGGATGCGACGTGAACCTTGATCGCGGTTTTTCCTACCTTCGCGGCGACGATGTCATAGATCTGGTTCCAAGTTAGCCACTCGTCGCTCGTGATGTGGAACGCCTCGCCAACGGCTGCCGAGTGGCCAAGAAGGCCGTTGAATCCTTTCGCGAAGTCGGCGTGGTGGGTGAGGGTCCAGAGTGAAGTACCGTCGCCGGGAACACACACGGGCTTGTCGTTCATCATTCGGTGGAGGACGGTGTAGCCGTAGTCGAAGGGGAGCAGCGTCTTGTCGTAGGTGTGGGAGGGACGCACGATTGTGATCGGGTACTTCTCTTTTCGGTAAGCGTCGAGCAGAAGTTCTTCGCATGCGATTTTGTTGCGGGAGTATTCCCAGAACGGATTGTCGAGAGGAGTGGATTCGCGCACCGGAAGGTACGAGGGCGGGGTCTGGTAGGCCGATGCGGAGCTGATAAAGACGTACTGCTGGGTGATTTCGCGGAAAAGGTCGAGGTCGCGTTGGATTTGAGACGGCACGAAGGCGATCCAGTTCACGATCGAGTCGAATTGATGGCCCTTTAGCGCGGCTTTGACGCCGTGGACGTCGGCCATGTCGGCAGTCAGTACGGTGGCACCCTTTGGAACGGGGCGAGTTGACCGGCCACGATTGAGTAAGTACAGATCGATTCCCTGCTCGACGGCGAGGGCGGAGCACGCGGAAGAGATGATTCCGGTGCCGCCGATGAATAGGACTTTCATGATGCAGGGACGTTACCCGTCGCTGAGGTTAGGGGCGGGTAATTTCAGATTTGAGGATTGAGATTTCACCTAAACAGGCGTTGGGTGAAGGTGATCAGGTAGCGACGCCAGACCATCCAAGTGTGAGCGCCCGGAGTCTCGATCTGCTCCACCTCGACATTTTGCGATTTCAACCACGCGCATAGCCCGCGATTGAACCCGATGAGGCCATCCTCCGTGCCGCAACCGATCCAGACGAGCTTCGGCTTATGCGCGGCGTAGCGCTCTGCGAGGTTCGGAAAGTGAACCGCTGGGTCGTTCCCGGTCAATCCACCGGAGCTAAAGGCTCCGATGTAATCGAATGATTCCAAGCGATTCAGCCCGGTGAAAACCGTCTCCGCCCCTCCCATAGAGAGCCCGGCGATTGCCCGGCTGTTGCGATCGGTTGCCGTGTGGTACTCACGTTCCACGGCAGGCTTGACCTCTTGCATCAGGGCATCGCGAAAGAGGGTGAAGTTCTTATTTGTGATGGCCGGGTCTCGGAATCCAGGTCGATTTGGGCTGGCAAAATCCGGGACGCCGTAACCAAGCGTCATCACGACGATCATGGGCTTGATTCGCTTTTGTGCGATCAGGTTGTCGAGAATCGTATGCGCCTGACCGACCGCGGTCCAACCGTTTGCCATGTCGGAATACCCGTGAAGCAAGTAGAGCACGGGTAACCGACTTCGGGGCCCCGCACCGGGCGGCGTGTAAACGTAGTAGTCGCGCTCGTCGCCGATGACTTCTGATTTGTAAAAGTGGTGATGGACCGTTCCGTGGGGGACGTTTTGCACCTCCCACTCTTTTGGAGGGGTCCCAGGCACGGTGACAAAGTTGCCGACCCAGATGAGATTTGGTTTGATTCTGGGGTTGGACGGATCGAGGGTTGGAACACCGTCAACGGTAAAGGTGTAGCCGTAGATGTCGGGCTCGAGCGGTTTTGTGCGGTGGGTCCAGGTTCCGTCCGTTCCCTTCTTCATCTCGGCGTTCGCACCGCCTTCGAGGCCGACGGTCACTGCTTGAGCATTTGGGGCCTTAAATTTGAACGTGATCGACCCATTTGGGTGCACCTGAGGGTTAGAAAACGTCTGGGTCAAGGCAAGCACGCCAACGGCTAGCATGGAGAATCCGAGCATGGACCCAGTTTAGCCAAGACGCGACCGTCGCGATTCAACTCATGCGTACGGAGGCTCGCAGGTGAGTCGTTTCTCGGTAAGTCCAGGATTCTGGTTCGATATCCGAAGCGAACCGCAATCCGCGTTTGCTGCATGCCTCTGCCGGGTTGCGAGCGAATTCCGCGCGAAACATGAGGTCCGTTCCAAGCAGATCCTTGATCGCATTCGCCTGCCAAGCTTCCACGGCAATCTGGAGCTCATGGCATTGCGGGTCCCCTTCTGAGCGGAGAAATGCGGAGCCCGCTTCGGTGTATCGGTTTAGGCACACCAAGGCGGTAGCGAGCAAAGCGTGGTAGGAGGGCTCGTACGGGTTCAGTCCGATCATCGACCGGACGGTAGAAAGGAGGTCTGCGTAGCTTTCCCTGCGCCATAAGGTCTTTGCAAGTACTTCGAGCGCAGGCAGGTGGCCCGGATCGTGCTTGAGGATTTGCTTGCAGCGCATTTCGGCACGCTCTAGGTCGCCGCTACGAAGGGCGACCTCGGCGAGCAATAGGCACGACGTTGTCGAAGCTGGTGCAGCTCGGCGTTGCCGAGCGGTAGCTTCGGCGTACGTGTTAGTCCCAAGTGGCGACTTCAAATCAGACTGTGTTCTCTCCCACACGTGGAAGTTAGCATGCAAGATTTGAGCCGCCGTATCTGTATTTTTGCGGTACTAGGCGACGAGTTTCTCAGAAAACCGGCTATTTTGCGGGTTAAATGCGGCCACTTTTGCCCTCACCGCGATTGGCAGCTTGGTCGAGTCCGGGCCACGAATGCCAATCATTGAGGCAACTGCAGTCATTTCGTTTGCCCACCTACTCGCGTCGATCTCCGTCATCTCGGGAATGAACACAACAATCTGCCCCTTCTCATTTCGCATAACGCCCGAACGAGGTGGAGCTTTTGCGGCGACGCGGCGCATGAACGTTCGGACCGTTGCGCGATAAGTCGATTTTCCAAACTGCGTCTCGATCGTCTCGCGGCGCAAGATTTCGAAGACGGCGAGTGAGCCGTCACGACCGTGCATGAGGGTCTGCATTTCGCTGGACGATAGAATTCCGGATGGGGCGTCGGTCTCAATGGTGTCGATTGCGCGTGCGAGTTCGGCGACGAGGATGCGCATTGTTTCGGCGGATCCGAGGTCAAGCCCGCAGGTAGCGGTTGTCGCGATGGTTACAAAGCCATCAAATTCGCTCGTCGTGAACGGCACAACAAAGTAGCTACCGATTCGCTTGTTCGTTTTTGCGGCGCGGTCATCGGAGCGTACGTCCAATAGGATGAGTTCGGGCATTCCGACTCTTGTCCACCCGGCGATACCCGGTCCGAGTCCAAAGCTCATGGTTTCGATCAGTCGCGCGTCGCCTCCGAAGTTTGCGAGGCATAGCGCACGGCCGTCTTCAATGATGTAGATGCCCGCCTGGTCTGCCTGGGTCATGTCGGCGAGCTCATCCGCGAAGCGCGAACACAGATCAAGGGTCGATTCACATCCGCGTGCGAGGCTCGCAAGGCTGTAGAGCAGTTCGGCTTCGCGGATTCGCCGCTCCATTGTCGATCGCTCAAACGCTTCTGAGATGATCGCGGCAAGTTGGGGCGCGGTCGCTTCGACCGTTCGTTTGGCGTCGTTGAGAATCTTTGGATCGCTGTGGAGTAGGCAAAGACTCCCCACGATTTTTCCGGCGTGGACAAGGCAGATAACTTCAAAAGGGTGGTCAGACAAGATTCGACGCAGCTGGCCGCTGATTCGCTCTTGAATTTGAGACTGGGACCAGTCTGAGGCAATCGTGAGCGCGAGATCGGCTAGTCCGTCGGGGATCGTGCCGTGCTTGGCGCGGACACCCATCAATTGGCCGACATCGGCGACGCTGTATAGGACGATGCCTTCAAGACTCGTTGCCGTCGCGAGGCGCTCAATCATCGTCCCTGCTCGGGCTAGAGGTCGGATCGCTTGGCTGCCCGCCATTGAAGACAGAACGCGATCGCGCTGAGAGCCTTGTCGAAGTATTTCGTAGGCGTCCTCAAGCCGTCGGAACTGCTCGCGGACGAGGAGGACTTCATTTGCGGCGGCGGGTGGGGGTTCATTTTCGGTGGCTCGGGCCTTTATGGCGGCGCCGATTGCGATCATGAGCCCTACAATGAAGACGGCACCGGCCTGGCGCAGGATGGGGTCGGGAACGTGGTATCCGGGGTGCACCATTTGGTTGGCGAACACCATTCCGAATGCGACCAGCGGGGCGCAGTATGCGGTTGACCGACCGAACCTCTCGATGCCGAGGGCGAGCGGGGCAAGCGTTAAGATTCCGAACGACTGCAGGAGACCAGAGTCGGCAAGCACGATTCCAAGGAGCACTGAATCGAAGAGGGCGAGCGCAGTTCCGCTCAAGTCGGACTTTTGGCCGTCGCGAGTGGTCAGGTGGTTTAGGACGGCGGCGATCGCGAGTGCCCCAGAAACTTCGATAGCAAGCTCCATGTGGATCGCGTCCGTGGCTCCTGCGACGAAGATCAGGAGGCCCGACAAAAGAAGGCGCACGCCAAGTTCAAACATAGATTCCCAATAGTTGAATCGGTGTAAAGGAACCCGGTCATTAGACTGGGTTTGTGTATGCCGGGTAGCAGAGCGAGGGGGCCGTGACCACTTTCAGCCGTCGTCGATGAGAACTCAGCAGTAGGACGACCTCCGCCTAGCTCGAGTGAGCACGAACGTGACTGTATGCAATGACGGATCGGGCAACAACTAGCCAACTCGAATCGAGTAACGTCGCCATGATGAAGCTGAAATTTGAACAAACACGCCACCCTCACATCGAAAATCGAAAGAAGATAGGCGCAGCGCGCGTTCGAGATGGGCATGACGGTCTGAATGGCCGCATCGCCTTGATCCTGACTAAGGCGGTCGGAACGATGTGGTGTGCGTACTTTTTCGCCTGTCTCGCCCTGCTCGTGCTTCCCGACGCGATTCATGGTGGCCTGCTGACGCTGATTCAATGGGTCAGCCAAACGTTCATCCAGCTGGTGATGCTTTCGGTGATTATGGTCGGCCAAAACATCCTTGGACAGGCCTCCGACAAACGAGCCGAGATGACTTACAACGACGCGGAGGCCACCTTCCACGAGGCCCAACAGATCCAGGCTCACCTTCGCCAGCAGGATGAGGCGATCTTGGCGATCTTGGAACGACTTGAGAAGAAAGAGGAACAACTTGACAAGCGGATCGAGTGATACGCGCGTCAGCGTTGTGCACCAAGTGCTCCTTCTGTCCGCTAAAGTCAAAAGCAAGCTGCGGACGCGAGCGAACATAAGCAATGCGAGCATGCCTTCTTCAAAACAGTAATCCCGTACGCAGACCAAACGGTATCGTCGCAGCCCTTACCTTGGTTGGACTAGAACTGCCGGTGGCGAACTGAGCGCGCCATGATCAGGATTGGCGGCGACTAGGGACGTGATCACCTTAGAGAAGCGGCGTCGATCGAAGTTGTCAAGCAACGCCTTTGCGACTGCGCTTTCGGTTTTGCTGAAATGCTTCTGGAGCAACGTATTCACGATGCACGCATCGCCGTCGTCGAGGCACTTCGCCGAGACGTAGCTGCGATTGAGACAAGACGTGTCGAGATCGAGGACGTAGACCGTTCCACCCGTCATACCGGAGCCTAGATTTGGCCCGGTTGGACCGAGCACAAGGGCGACACCGCCGGTCATGTACTGGAACGCGTTCGCGGCAACTCCCTCAACGACGATTTGGATTCCGCCGCCTTCGTGATTCTTGCGCAAGCAGATTCCAAAACGATTTCCAGCGCGACCCGCGATAAACACTTCCCCGCCCCGAGCGCCGTATCCGAATGCATTTCCAACGAGCGATTGACCCACCGCGCGACTGGGATGCCGGACGATGAGAGTGCCGCCGTAAGCCGCGGTAAAGCAGGAATCTGCCGTCGCTCCGTCCAATTGGAAGCGCAAGCCGGCGACGGAATACGCGCCGTAGAAATGGCCCGAAGCCCCGAAATGCTTAAACTTGAGCGCGCCTTGGGCAAGGCCGGTGTCGCCAAACTTGCGGGCGATTTCACCCGCCGCAAACGCGCCGACGCAGCGATCTCGATTTGAAAGCTCACGCACGATCTCGACGCAGTGCCCTGAAATCGCCTGTTGCACTGCACCGGACTCCTCTATGTCGACCACGGGCCGGAACGCACGCTGTTGCGCGGCGTAGTCTCGGCGAGTGGCGGATGCGTGGGGAACGCGGGTCAAGAGCCCGAGGTCCAGGTGGGCGGCTTTGCCGGTCAGGTTGGGCTTCGGCTCTAGCAGGTCTCGGCGTCCGATTACTTCGGAGAGAGTTCGAATTCCGAGTTCGGCCATGCGCTCGCGAACTTCGCTGGCCACGAACCGCATCATCCGGACAATGTGTCGATGATCGCCGGCAAAGCGAGCGAGGTGTACGGGATCTTGGGTCGCGATACCGGGCGTGCATCCGAGTCGACGCTTGCCCGTGGGATCTGCGGGATCGGGGCCACTCAGGTGACACTTGCGAAGCATTGAACACCCGATTGAGATCAAGAGACTCGTTCCGAACCCAACGCGATCCGCGCCAAGCAGGAAAAGCTTGAGGGCTTGCTCACCGCTCTGAATTCCGCCATCGACACTGAGCTCGATCAGGTGACGCACATCCTCTTCAACGAGCATGTCTTGTACTTTCGGGAGGACGGCACAGACCGGTACTCCAGCGTGCTTCTGGTCTACTCGCTTAGCGGCACCGGTTCCGCCACAGCCATCGCTTAAGTGCAATCGAGTTGCTCCGGCATTGACGCCGCCCACGCAGACGAGCTCAACCCCGTGGGTTGCCACATATTTCAGCGAGCACTTCACGTCGGGATTGACATGACGCCAGCTTTCAAGAAGCAGCTTGACGTCTTCGATCGAGTATAGGTTGTGGTTTACGGGTGGCGAGACAAGCTCGTACCAAGGGTTACATCCGCGCCTCAAAGCGACAGATGGCGTGACTTTGCTTGCCGGGAGTTGGCCGCCCTTGCCGGGCTTTGCACCCTGCGCAAATTTGACCTCTGCTTCGTCGGCCAGCGCGGCGGTCATTGGGGTGATCGTGAAACGGCCACCTGCGTACTGAACGCTCCGGTTGCCGTCACGCCGACCCATTCGCGACTTCTCGAAGCCACCTTCTCCGGTGTTGGCGACGGGGCCGATGGAGGCAGGAATGTCCGAGCCCTGCTGATGGAGTTGGAGCCGGGCAAAGCGATGGAGGGTGTTGAACGCACGGGCAACGGCCCGATGGGCGGGTTCGCTAATAGCGCCTTCGCTCATGCCAGGGGCCATGAACCGCCAAAGGATGTGCGCCTCGCTCTCTACCTGCTCGATCGGAATCGGAGTCCCCGTTACCGGTTGGATGCAGTCAAGAATGGTGATGATCGGGCGGTCTTTGACGAGCGCAGCGTAAACATCATAAGCTTCCTTTGATCCGGGCGGCGCGCTGTGAATTTTTTTGGCGTAGCCCGAAGCGGCTTGGGCGGCACGCACGATTTCTGCGTTGTTCGCATGTCGCCGTCCGCCTTTCGAGTGCCGAAATTCGCCTGCATCTATCAGTTCTGGGCTTTCGACGAACGCAGCCGAGTGAAAGCTCAACCAGTCGTCGAGGATTCGATGGATACCAATCCCTCCCAAGTGGCCAGGGACACCGGGAAACTCTTGCGCGAGGAAATCGGCATCGAGGCCAATCGCTTCGATGAGCCGAGCGCCGCAGTACGCAGAGGATGGGGTGACTCCCATCATCGACATCGACTCCAAAAAGCCGTCGCGAAGCGCTCTGACATACGACGGCTGGTCGGAGCCACTCGTCGCTAGTCCGAGCCACGGACAGACGGCATCAGCGCCGAGCGCAATGAGGATCGAGCAATGGTGAATGTCCCAAATTCCGACGTCGGCGACAATTCCGGTCCGGCTGCGCGAGCCAGCCGCAACAAGGCGGTCGTGGACCCGGCTGATGAGCCTCGCCGGTTGAACGGCGCGGCGCCCAGGACCGATCAGGCGATCCGACAAAATGAGGACGGCGGCGGTCGAACTCGCGACGACGACACGATCAACGATCGTGTCCAAAGCGACCTCAAGGTCTTTTTCGTCGGACGTAATGTCAACGGTAACGACTTCAGCCTGGGTGCCCAGCCAGCACAACTGACCGCCGCTTAGGATTCGGTCATCAAATCGGTAAAGCAGACCTACTCCAGCGGACCAGAGGCCGCTGCGGTCGCCAAGATGCACGGTGGCATCGAACACCCAGGCATCGCGAATGGGATCGATTGGGGGACTCGTTTCTTGGGCGAATCGCAGCGCAAAGTGATCCTCTAAGCGGCGTGGAAACTCGTCGAGAAGTGCGGATGGAGCCGTGTCGTCGCCCATCGAGCCGATGCTCGGTTTACCGCTCTTCGACATCGGGCCGACGAGCACATCCAAGTCTTCCTGGGTCATTCCAAAGGCGCGTTGCTTGGCAATCAGGTCATCGACGTTGACGGGAGACGGTACTGATTCGTCCAGTCGCAGTCGGGCGACGGGAGACGGGAACGGCCTGCGGGTGATCATTTTACGGACATCGGCGTCGTACATGACTTCGCCCGTTTCGAGCCGGACAGCGAGCGTTTCACCGGGGCCCATGACATTTTGGCTCTCAACAACTCCGAGATCAATGCCACCCGGAAGTTCGCTTACTGTCATCACATATCGGTCGGTGCTCACGTTCCAGAGTGGTCGCAGACCATTTCGATCGAGGTGAGCAACGGCAGTTTGACCATCGCACGCCACGAGGGCGGCGGGTCCGTCGCACGCACCGAGATAGACGGCGGCCGACTGATTGAATTCGGCGAGAGGGTCACCGGACTCAACTTGCGACTCGGCAACGGGGAGCAAGGCGCAAAGCGCTTGTGCGAGGCTTGCGCCGCCCGCGACGAGGGCGATCACCATATCATCGAGGTTGGCCGTGTCCGAACCACCCGTGGCAACGATCGATTTGACTCGCCGGGAGATTGGCGCGAGGCTCGGAAACTTGGCAGTTATGGACCGAAGTAGATCGACCCCGATCGCGCTCATCCAGGCGACGTTGCCCGCGATTGTTGAAATCTCGCCGTTATGCGCGATCGACCAGAACGGTTGTGCACGACGCCAAGCAGTGGTCGTATTGGTGCAATAGCGGCTATGGAATAGGACATACCGCGAGACGAGGGCCGGGTTTCGAAGGTCGGGATAGAGGTCCGCGATTTTCGAGAGATCGGCGAGGCCCTTGTACACAATCGTCTTGTTTGATAGCGAGACGATGGCGAACTCGTCGCCCGCGATATCGGCGACGACGTGATCGATGGCGAGGCGTAATATGAACCGGCAGGCGAACCATCCGTCTCGACTCAAACCTTTGGGGCGACGAAAGAGGGCCTGTCGAACAATCGGCAATGTGCGTCGGGCGCCGGAGTTGATCGGAAGCGCATTGGGGTCGATCGGAACGTTCGCCCATTGCAGTACAGGGCTTCCTGCTTCGCGGGCGAGCGACTCAACGGCATCTACACACCGGGCTCGAAGAGTGGCGTCGTAGGGCAAGAAGAACATGCCGATGGCGACGTCATCGCGTTGGGCGATGTCTTGAGCGTGGTCACGAAATCGCTCATGAAGGAGGGCCCACGGTATATCGATCTGGAATCCGGCACCATGGCCCGCGGCTCCACGATGGTCGAAATGTTGGGTTAGCTCGATTGCCTTGTCGACAAGTTCTCGCTCGGCAATTCCGTGTCGGGAGGCTAAAAAACCGATGCCACAGGCATCATGCTCGGTAGGAAGAGAGTAGTGGTTCAATCTCGGCGGTCATCCAAATAGCGTCCACGCTACTTACCGGGATGGCGTCGTTACCGAGCCGGGTTTACACTATACAGAATTATTTTCGTGATCGCAATAGCGACCGGATCGATTTCGGGATCGGGTTAGCCCTTTGGAAGTTGCGAAGCCCACCACCAATCTTCTGACGTCATGCGAATCTCGACCTCGCGACCACGGACGGTGACGTTGAAGATTTCCACTTCACCTTTCCGGCGCATGTGACGTACGCGGAAATCAGGCGGAACTAACGGCTCCGACACAAAACCGTGTGCGTTGTTGTAGTTCACGTCGAGGTGATCGGTGCCGAGCAATTCGTTTTCGTCCTTCGGCCAATGGCCGTGATCGGTTCGGAAACGGATGATCGCAGCCTGAGCGGCCTTGATGGATGGGGCGTACCAGGAGAGATCTGACGGGTCCTTTCGGGCGTCATTTACGCGTTCTTGAACGGTTTGTTTGCACCCGCAGACGATGGTGACGGCAACGCAGGCCACCGCGAAGCGGCCACTAAAGGGACGGCGGAACAACCTATCCATTGTATCCGGGTTCGGGCCGGTAAACTCAGGGCGAGTAATGGACTACCGACGCACCTACCTTCGTGACCTGTTCGATGCTCAGCCGGGCACGGTCGAAAACGCCTACGGTTGGGTGAAAACTCGGCGTGACAGCAAAGGGGTTTCCTTTGTGCAGCTCAGCGATGGGTCCTGCTTCAAAGATCTACAGATTGTTGTCGATGCGGGCGTCATCGCAGACGACGTGATGAAGAAGATCACGACGGGGGCATGCGTCATCTTCTCTGGCGAAATCGTCGAAAGTCCAGCGGCGGGCCAAGCTATCGAGTTCAAGGCTACGAGCGTAGAAGTCTTGGGTGAGGCGGACCCGGAGAAGTATCCGCTTCAAAAGAAAGGCGCTTCCTTCGAGTTTCTGCGCGAGATAGGGCACTTGAGGGTCCGCGGCAATACTTTTGGCGCGGTCTACCGCGTGCGAAATCAGGCAGCGTTTGCAATCCACGAGTTCTTTCACAAGCGCGGCTTCCACTATGTGAACACGCCGATCATCACGGCAAGCGATGCGGAAGGCGCGGGCGCGATGTTCCAGGTTACAACGAGTGTTGAGGCTCACGAAGGCAAATACAAACTGAGGGACGCGGACGCCGCAAACGACTTCTTCGGTCGTGCCTCCTACCTCACGGTCAGCGGTCAATTGGAAGCAGAGACTATTGCGCTCGGCATGACCAACGTCTACACGTTCGGCCCGACATTTCGGGCGGAAAACAGCAGCACGAGTCGTCATCTTGCGGAGTTTTGGATGGTCGAGCCGGAGATGTCGTTCTGCGACATCGTAGGCAACATGAACCTCGCTGTGGAGTTCCTAAAGGAAGTCATTGGTGCGGTGATGGACCGGTGTGCCGACGATCTGGCGTTCTTCAATCAGCGTATTGAGCCTGAACTGCTCCAGACGCTTGGCCATGTTGTGGAGAGCGGGTTTGAGCGAATGACCTACACCGAAGCGATCAAACACCTCGAAGCGAGCGGAGAAAGTTTTGAATATCCGGTGGCGTGGGGAGTCGATTTGCAAAGCGAGCACGAGCGATGGCTCACCGAGACCAAGGTTGGTCGTCCGGTGATTCTAACGGATTATCCGAAAGAGATCAAAGCTTTTTACATGCGCCAGAACGAGGACGGCAAGACGGTGCGTGCCATGGACGTTCTTGCGCCACGCATCGGCGAAATCATTGGCGGTTCACAGCGCGAAGAGCGGCTTGACGTATTGGAAAGTCGAATTTCGGAAATGGGATTGCCGCTGGAACCTTACTGGTGGTACCTCGACCTGCGCCGATTCGGATCCGCCCCGCATGCGGGATTTGGGCTCGGATTCGAGCGCTTAATGATGTACATCACGGGCATGAAAAACATCCGAGACGTAATCCCGTACCACCGCACACCCGGCCAAGCCGACTTTTAGTCCCGACGGCGTGCGCTACACGATGTCGTGCTCTACGTGCGTCGGAGTTGCCTTGACGGTGATCCTGCCTCGGGGGGTCGAGAATGAGCCGTTTGCCCACTGCAAAGCGCCTAGGTTCGGCTTCACCTCATACTTTGCGAAGCCCGGTTCTGACGGCCGGACACCGAGAATCGTGGTGTAGTAGTGCACCAGCGGATGCGCCCCCCATGCGTGACAATCGGAGCGGCTAGGCTCGGGATGCTCAAGTACGGTTTTCATCCCGAGCGCAGGTAGGTCAAACCACTGCTGCAGCCGATGCATGAACCGGTCCATCCGACCCACCTTGCCGTAGGTTTCGAGCAGGTAGTAACTGAAGTAGATCGTTGCGCGATGTAGATCTTTGGCTTCCAGCAACCCTTGGGTTGCCGCCGTTACCTCGCTCGGGCGAAGCCACCCGGCAAGCAGGGCCAGGCACTGTGCGTGCTCACTGAAGGACTTATGGTGCAAGTCGTCGGCGAACATTCCGCGCTCCTTGCTCCAAAACTTCTCGCGCAGACTCTCAGATACTCGCACAGACCAAGCAAGATGTCGAACGGCTAGCTCCGGCTCTCCAACCCATGTTTCAAGCTCCGCCGCTTGTCGCAATATCCAAGCGAGCTTGAGATTGAGGACACCGCAAGTTTCGTTTGCTCCGGGCGGGCAGCCACCTTTCCACTCGGGCACCCAGTCGATAAAGTTCCAACCCGGGGGCGCACTGACGAGACCGTCGCTCCCCGCGTGCGAGCGATACCAGTCAAGAATTGTCCGGACTCCGGTCATGAGGGTTTGAACGAATGCTTTATCGCCGCGCCACATCATGAAGTCGTGAACCATCCCGATGTACCAGAGCGAGAACGGGGGGATCGTTTGACGGATTCGGGACGGGTATCGAGACGCTGATATGCCGCTAGGTTGCCGACTGGCGTCGAACATTTTGAGCGCTTTTCGAGGCAGCCGATCATCAGCGGTTGTGCAGTAGGTCGCAAGGACTTCGAGCCGGGTGTCACCGATGTACATGAGCTGCTCATAGAAGGGGCAGTCGAAATACGTTTCGTGAGCGCACATTTGCAGTACCCGAAGCATCAGGGGATCGATCTCTGCGAACCGGTGATCGCTGCATTCAAAGCTGGATTCGCGTTCAAGCGGATAGCGCGTCTCCCACAGGTGCAAGTGCTCGATCGTGAGCGGTTCGTCTGCGGTTTCGACTACGATTTCGACGTACCGACCGCACTCCCACCACAGCGGCATCATCGAGCAGCGGTCGCGGCCATCCGGGTGGAAAATGTCTCCGACCCCATCCTTCGCGTGCCAGACGGCGTAGAAGTATTTGCCTTCTATCTCGTTGCGGTTGCCCTTTTCAGTCGTTTTTGGAGCGGTGTATAGTGCCTCCTCCCAGTGAATTCGCACGCTTGATCCAGCGCCGCCTTTCGTGATCACCTGCGGATACGCGCACAGGTAATCGTCGAGGTCAATCAGCACGCGGATGCGTTGATGGGCGGCAACACGGAGCGCGTGGTCACCGTGAAGGAGCTTGGTCCAATCATCACATATCGTCGCGTCGCTCTCCTTCGCGTGAAAAGTGAGGCCAGCGGTAGGACCGGCGGGAACGTGCTGAGCATGACGTGCGTGTCCCTTCATCCAGCGCGTGTTGATTTGGGGCAGGAGCGTGGCAGGACGTAGAAACTGCTGGTGAAAGAATTCTGGTGAATCGCCAGAAGTCAGTCCATGGTCGCCTTTGTGAGCGGCGATCCAGCCCGATCCGCTACCCTGCTCCCAGTCATGATCGATGTCATTTGGTGCGAGGTCAGTCTTGAGACCGGTGCCCCACGCGCTGAGATAGTCAACGAACTTAAACGAAGAGAGCCGCTTTGCTTCCCAGGGTGCTTCGCCAGTGCCAATGACCTTCAGTAACTCTGGATGAGACGGGCACAAGAAAAACCCTGGCTTGACCGACATTTGCGCGACAGGGGCCTTATCATCCATGCGCCAGACTTGGGCGACGAGAGTATGGTCGCCGGCGGCGAGGCTGAGCTCGAAGGACTCGAAGAACCAGTTGTAGGCGTCGCCGCGCTCGCTGCCACGCCCGATGAGTTCCCCGTCGAGGTAGAGCGCGTAACGCTCGTCCGCGGTTACATGAACGAGAGTCGTTGTCTCAGTTGCCAAATTGAATTTGATTCGGTAGGCGTGGACATACGGGGCGACGCTGTCGAGGTCGTGATGAACCCAACTTGCCGGCCAGCGTCCAGGATTTTCCCATGGCGGCATGCTCGCGCTTGCGGGGTAGGGAGACTCGTCGATGAGGACCTGTTTTGCGGACATAGTTAGTTGCGCCTTCCGGTTTTGAGTTTGTAACAATTGCGGCACCGCGCCTCATAGCTTTCGGTAGCGGCGATTAAGATGACAGGATCGTTTCGGTGAGCAGGTTTGCCTTCTATTTGGCGGTAGGTATGGCTCGCCGGTGCCCCGCACTTCATGCAAATTGCGCGAAGTTTGACGACTTCGTCGGCAAGAGCCAGTAGCGCCGGCATCGGACCAAACGGCACGCGCCTGAAGTCCTGATCCAGCCCTGCACAGACGACTTCGTAACCAGCATCGGCAAGCTCTATACAGAGTGCGGTTAAGGAGTCATCGAAAAACTGACATTCTTCGATAAAAACGACGTCAGCTTCTGGTCGGACGGAGGCCCGCAAGGTGCGGACAGAGTCGATTACGACGGCCTGGTGCTTGACACCCATATGGGTGACGACCATAGTTTGGTCGTATCGATCGTCGACGGTTGGCTTGAAAACCTGCACGACCTTCTTCGCATAGAGCGCGCGGCGCGCCCGACGGATGAGTTCTTCGGTTTTTCCGGCGAACATGCTTCCGCATACGACGGTCAGGCTGCCCTGTCGGGCTGGCCCCTTCTTCTTGGCAATCTTGGTCAAGGGAGCGAGGTTACCAAAAACCCATCAGAAACGGAACGGCAACTCCCGGCGTCTGTAGGTTGATGATCATGTTATCGCTTCTCTTCGCGCCGCAGGCGATCGAATTTGCCTTGAAGCGCGCCCCGGCCGATTCGATCACATATTCGGCGACGGCTTCGCTCACGGTCGACGGTCAAGCGGTGACGGTTACGAGCAAGATCACAGAAATGATTCGGGCCGTTAAATCGGACGGATACACACTGTCGGTTGACGTCACCCGGTCAATGGTTAAGTTTGGGCAACAGACTAACCCGCAGCCGAACGTGCATACCGAAAGAAGCTACACGACGCTCGGCAAGGTTGAGAAGATCATGGGGGATCAAGTGGACAGTCTTGCGTACCGTCGCGATTTTTCACTCGCGTTCATCTACCCAGGAAAGTCGCTCAAGGTCGGAGATAGGTGGACGTCAGCGGTCGATGCGAAGGCTTTTGCGGATGTTCCGGCGTCGGTGGCCAAATTTCAACTGGAAAGCGTGGACAAGCAAGTTGCGCACGTCATCAGCGACTTCACGGAAATCGGCATTTCGAAGCCGATGAAGACACACGTGGAGTTTTGGGTGGACGTAACGACGGGCAAGGTGACCCGGAAGAAAGCGAAGATTACAAACTTGCCGATCACGCCGGAGACGAACCCGATCGCGGCTACGATTGAGTACGTTATGGACAAGTGAAGTCGCGGTTGAACCGTAACGCTCTGGGTTGACACTCACTAGGCATGAGTAACCGCATCGATTCACTTGACCAAATTAAGATCGCGAAGCCTTGCCCAATGAGTTGGGATGGCATGGTGGGCGACGACCAGAAGCGGTTGTGCAGCCATTGCGCATGTAGTGTCTTCAATTTGTCGGAGCTGACTCGCGAAGAAGCCAAAAACCTCATGTCGGGTTCGGACGCCAAAATTTGCGTGCGAATGCACATGCGCGCAGACGGAAAGGTGATGACGAAGGACTGTGCTAGACCTTTGCCAGTCGCATCTCAACGAAGATTTTGGTTTACAGCCTGGATGACTGCGCTTCTGGCGGTACTCGGCTTCGGGCAAAGTAACGAATCGTTGATGGGCTCGTTGAAGCGATCCACGCTATCCAAGCAACACGTCGGCAGGTGGCTAACGGGACGGCCAGGTTCCAAACCCGTGGATACAATTCAAAGGTATGACGCAGGAAAGGCGATCGGGGAGGAGATCGCGCAATCGATGTTGCCGCTCAATCCGCCGCTTTTGGGAGAGGTGATTTTGCTTGGCAAGCCCGCTCCTGTGGTTAAGAAGTCTTAGTCGGACACGAGAAGACGCGGCGCGTCGTAAAATAGCGACATGGCTCGCACTTTGTTCGACAAGGTTTGGGACGACCACGTCGTATCAGATTTGCCAGGAGGAGGCTCCTTGCTGTTCATTGATCGTCACCTCGTTCACGAGGTGACGTCGCCTCAGGCATTTGACGGCCTTCGCGAGCACGGTCGTCGAGTTCGCCGGCCAGATTTGACTTTCGCGACGGTCGACCACAACGTGCCGACGGATGGCCGCAAGATTGACGAAGAATCGCTCAGCGGTAAGCAGCTCTCGGCGCTCGCGGTGAACTGCCGAGATTTCGGTGTCCCGCTGTTCGGGCAGGCCGACGCTCGACAAGGGATCGTCCATGTGATCGGCCCGCAGCTGGGAATCACTTTGCCGGGACTTACGATCGTCTGCGGGGACAGTCACACGTCGACTCATGGCGCGTTCGGAGCGTTGGCGTTTGGAATCGGAACGACCGAGGTTGAGCATGTGCTGGCGACGCAAACCCTTCGTTCGAGTTCCAAGCCGAAATCTCTTGGCGTCCAAATCGATGGCACATTGACACCGGGAGTAGTGGCGAAGGACGTCATTCTCGCGGTGATTCGCAAGCTCGGGGCGGGGGGCGGAACAGGGCACGTCGTCGAATATTTCGGAACGCTGGTCAGCGCGCTCTCGATGAGCGGACGCATGACGGTTTGCAATATGTCGATCGAGATGGGAGCGCGGGCGGGGATGATCGCCCCGGATGACGTCACTTTGGCGTACATCACCGCGGAAGACAGGCCGTTCGCGCCGAAGGGTCACAAATTTGATGAGTTGGTAGCGTATTCGCGGTCGCTGGTCACGGATGTTGACGCGAAATATGATCGGCTTGAGTTTCTGGCCGCGGACGGATTGAAGCCTCAGGTGACTTGGGGCACGACTCCGGCGATGACGGTGGACATCGACCAGCCAATACCTGCGCCCGCGGATGAGGGCGAACAGCGAGCACAGAAATACATGGGATTGAAGCCAGGCGATTCGCTGTCTAGCCATGCGATCAACACCGTTTTTATCGGGTCTTGCACAAATTCGCGAATCGAGGATTTGCGGGAGGCTGCGCACGTTGTGCGAGGACACCGAGTCGCGAGCGGTGTTCGCGCTTTAGTCGTGCCTGGGAGCGATGCCGTGAAGCTTCAAGCAGAAGCGGAAGGATTGCGAGAAGTGTTTGTCGCAGCAGGCTTTGAATGGCACAATTCCGGTTGCAGCATGTGCCTCGGAATGAACGGAGACATTTTACGGCCGCTTGAACGATCGGCTTCCACGTCAAACCGGCCTTACGAGGGCCGCCAAGGTCCGGGATCGCGTACCCACTTGGTGAGCCCGATGACGGCGGCGGCGACGGCGTTGCGTGGATTTATTGCAGATCCGAGGGAGTTCCTTTGAAGCCTGCGCTAATTGTTGTGACGTGCGCGCTCGTATGCACGTCTTGTGTTGCGCAGAGTCCGGTCGATCGGGCGTCAGGCTGGCTCGCCAATGCATGGAAGTCCGTCAAGAAGGAAGGAAAAGCGGCGGCCGACCGAGTGGTGAAAGAGAGTCCAGCGCGATTCAAGGAGTTGAAGTCGCAAGTTCAGACCATCGCCAAGACTTGCGAGAATACGATCGCCAACCTCGACTTGGAAGGCAAGCAGCGCGTGATTGAGCAGTTGTGGCGTATCCGAAGCTCAGTCAACCTGCTCGCACTGACAAATCCGAACAGCTTGAGCTACGTTGGGGTTGATCCGGACCAAGTCACGGGGATGATGAGCACGGTCAATACGTCGTGGTCGAACGTGTCCAAACGGTATCCGAATCTCGTCAGGAACCTCGGTTGACAGATCAGGTATCCTTTGAAGGCATTTTTGAAGGAGCTGACCGACAGCCATGAAGCGAACGTACCAACCAAATAGACGTCACCGACAAACCACTCACGGGTTTCGCGTGCGCATGAAAACGACCGATGGGCAGAACACGCTCAAACGACGACGCGCCCGAGGCCGCCACAACATATCCGCGTAAAGGGACCCAAAAAAGCGAAGTTTGACCAAATTTTCAACAACGGAAACCGAGATCGGGGCAAGGTAGTCCGCCTGATCTCCGCGCCCGGTGAAGGGTTGGTCGGAATCGCGACGGCGAAGGCCATTGGGTCTAAGCCTCGAAGAAACAAACAGAAACGCAGAATTGCCGCAATCTTACGATCTCACGACGTGCACCTTACTGACCTTAACGCCGTGATTGTAGTGAGCGACAAAGCGCTCCAGACGAGTTTTGTGGACATCGATGCAGATGTCCGCAATCTTCTGAAGATTGCGAAAGAGCGATGGGCAAACGATTCGGCATCTTCTTAATCCGCTGTTACCAGAGAGGATTTCGGTGGATGCCCCCTACTTGCCGATTTTCTCCGACATGTTCAAGCTACACGATTCAGGCTATCGAGAAGTACGGGCTCCTCAAGGGGAGTTGGATTGGAATTAAGAGAATTGCTCGCTGTCATCCCTTCAACCCCGGTGGACCGGATCCCGTACCTTAATTGACTTTTACGCCAAAACCTCAATGAGCAAACCCTCGCCAAAAGGCAATTTTCTTCAAACCGCATTGTTTATCGCAATGCTGTTCATGGGCTACAACCTTCTCGTCAACCGACCGAGCCAGGGGTCCGCGGTACCCAAGGGCGACCTATACGAGAAGATGTTGGTGGCAAACGCCAACCTCAAAGACACGACGATCGTTGGGCTTAGCCGCGAATTTCAAGGCTACGTAGAAGAAGAATTGAAGGCGGGCCGGCTCACCGCGGCAGAGGCTGAGGCCAAGAAGATTTCCTCAACGATCCTGGTCGCCGATACGCAGTACAAAGCGGGCATGCTGTCGGGCGAGACCTCGCGAATCCGCAATGCGTTTTTCACCCTTGGCGGCTACCAGAAAAAGATGCTGGACAAGCCGGCGTGGAAAGATGCGAAGACCCACACCTCAACGACGTCCGAGTTCGGGAAGCAGCCTTGGGGAGGGATGCGGGAGTGGTCCGGGCAAGATCTATACGAAACCGCTGTCGCCGAGCTCAAGGTTCGGAATAAGTCCGATCTGATCTGGGGCTTTATTCCGGGTGGCTACCAATTCATCGACTTCCTCGTTCACTTGACCGGAGCGATTCCAGGATTCAGCTACGCCTTCGCGGCGTTCCTGCTTGCGCTCGTGGTTCGGGCCATCGTTTATCCGTTGACACAAAAGCAGTTGATGTTCTCGCGCCAAATGACGCAGCTCGCGCCACTGGTGAAAGATCTCAAAGAGAAGTTCAAGAACGATCCAGCTCAGCTTAACGTGAAGACGATGGAGCTTTACCGTGAGTACGGGGTCAACCCACTGGCTGGATGCTTCCCTGCCCTGATTCAGATGCCCCTGTTCCTTGGCGTCTACCAGTGCATGCTGCACTATCAGTTCGAGTTTTCGAACGGTACGTTCCTTTGGATCAACCGTGAAATGAGCAAGAGCACGGGCGGGTTCGTCGCACCAAACTTGGGTCAACTGGATTACATTCTCGTGCTGGTGTACGGTGTTTCGATGGTGATCACCACATTGCTTCAGCCGATCACGGATCCGAATAACATTCGCCAGCAGCGCATGATCGGATTGGCATTTGCGATCTTTGTGCCGGTCTCGCTTCTGTTTGGGATATTCCCAGTTGCCGGCGCGTTTGTCCTCTATTGGACGTTCACGAACATTCTCGCGACGGCGCAGTCGCTGCGTGTTTATCGAATGCCCATTCAGCCGCTTATGAAGGTGAATGCACCGGGCGGCGGTGTGTATCCCGGCAAGCCAAAGGGCAAATGGATGGAGTTCTTTGAGAAAATGCAGGATGCGAGCAACGAACAGGCGCAACGTAGCACCCCGACGAAGAGCGACACGGATGAAGGCTCGAAGGGTAAGCCCGCTCAACATAAGCCCAAGAAGCGAAAGTAAGGTTAGATTTCGGGGACTGCTTGATAAGTAGTCCCGATTGTAGTAAGGTTTGGTAAATCAATGCAGGTAGTCGAATTAACGGCAAAGTCACTTAAAGATGCGACGACACAGGCGGCCAAGAAATTTGGTGTCGCTCCTGAACTCGTCAAAGTCACGCTAATCGAGGAGACCAAGGGTCTGTTCGGAAAGGTAAACGTTCGCGTGAAAGCCGAGGTCATCGCCGTCGAAGAACCCGTGGCCGCGCCGGAAAAGAAAGGCAAAGTCGTGAAAAAAGCGAAGGCGGAAGAGGTGCCAGTCGCCTCCGAACCAGAGCCGATCGCGGCACCTGAACCTATCGCTGCGCCGGTGCCAACTGCCGAAGCGGCAGCTCCGAAGAAGCTTGGGCGAAGGCTAGGCACGTCTGCTGCCCCGGTCGCAGCAGCGACCGAGCCCGCGGTGGCTGCGCCCGTTGAGTCAGATCGAGCTCCGGCTCGCGGACGAGGACGAGCGCCAAAGCCAGAGGCGACCGAAGCGGGGGGCGAGGGTGACGCGCCGAGCGATGTGCAGGCCACTCAGGCTGACGCTGATGCTCTGCTCGGGCTTGTCGAAATGCTGCTGACGTCCACCGGCCTTGAGGTTGACGTGAAAGTTACGGGGCTGCAGAATCGCTACGTCAATATCCAACTTGACGGCAAGGACGCAGCGTTCTTGGTGGGCAAGCATGGCGAAGTTTTGAACGCCCTGCAGTACATGGCGAACATTGTTGCCGGTCGAAAGTTGCAGAACGGGGTTCGAGCCACGATCGACGCAAACGACTATCGCAAACGCCGTGAGGACGCCCTCACGATTTTGGCGAACAAGATCGCCGACCAGGTTGAGCAGCGAAACGAAGAAGCGGTTTTGGATGCGCTTCCCGCTTTCGAGCGCCGGATCGTTCACAAGGCACTTTCAGTTCGCGAAGGAATTGCCACTTACAGTGAAGGCGAAGAGCCCAATCGTCGCGTGGTAATCGCGCCTAAAGAGTAGTCCTTAAACAGACTGCGGCCGCCAACATCAATGATGTGGCGGCCGTTTTTTTTGTTTTGTCGGGCGAGGTCCTTAATCAACCCAGTCGGCGACGAAAACATTTGTTTCGCCTTTGACCTTCGAGAATCGGTCGGATGCGAAGACAATCTTTTTCCCGTCACGCGTGAACATTGGGAAGCCATCGAACTGCGGTGACTTTGTGACGCGCTCCAAATTTGAGCCGTCAAGGTTACAAATGAAGACGTCAAACTCGCGGCCCTTGGGGTCGCCATAGTTGGAGCTGAACACGATGCGCTTTCCGTCGGGATGAATAAATGGAGCAAACGACGCGCATGCTAGGTGAGTGACCTGTCTCTTGTTTTCGCCATTGGCATCCATGACCCAAATTTCCAATTTGGTCGGACGGATCATGTGCTGAGCAAGTAAGGCTTTGTAGCCTTCGATCTGCTTGTCGTCGGTGAATGAGTCTCGACGGTAGGCGATGAGCTTCGAGTCCCAGCTTACAAAAGGTCCGCCATCGTAGCCGACCTCGTGCGTGAGCCGTACGGTGTTTGAGCCATCGAGGTTGGATCGATATATCTCAAGGTCGCCTTCGAAATCGCTTGTCCATGCCATGTAGTGACCGTTCGGGGCAATCGTCGTTTCGGCAACGTAGAACCCGGGACGGTTGATGACTTTACGCATCGCGTCGTTCCCGGATGCGGGTTTAAGGCCGGAGGCGGATGGTACTTGACCGCCCGTCGTGGTGCGCGCCCCGACGCGGTACATTTCGTAGTCGGGATTGATGGCCCAGACGTAACCTTTGCTCATGTCGACGGGCGCTTGGGCACCTTCGTTTCTAGCGTGCGTTGAGCTGAAGAAGATGAATCGCCCGTCGGGAGAATAGTAGCTGCATGTGCAACGGCCTTTCCCGGTTGAAACTAGGCGCTTGTTGCGGCCGTCTGCATCCATGACAAAAATCTGCTCGTCGGGGTAGGCAGGCTGGCGGGTTTGATAGGTGATGTGGCGGCCATCAGCGCTCCAGTAGGCTTCGGCGTTTTGACCGCCGAACGTTAGCTGGCGGACGTTTCGCAGGTGGGTCTCTCCGACGATCGCGGGGACCGCGGCGGAGTCTTGCGCAAACATGACAGCGAGCGCACTTGCAAGAATCATGGTCTGAGGATATCCGTTGCACGGCTTAAGTCAGTTGACCATGCTGATGATTTCGCTTGCTAATTAATGAACGTTCGAATTGTCGCGCTCAGGCCATTCGACTCAGGCGTTTCTGGCGCTCTCGCACGGGGTCGAACAACTCTTCATCCTCTAGTTTGCGATTCAATGAGAATGCCGGGCAGGACACGACGCCGACGAGTACGCCAAGGCACAATGCAAGTTCAAACTGCGCAGAGTACGACACGTAGTAGGTTAACGAAGCTGCGACAATCGTAACGAGTTCACGGAGACGGGTTTTGAAGAGGTTGACGATCAGAAACAGTAGGACAGCCATCTCCGCAAGCAGTCCAATCACGCCGTCGTTGGCGATGTGCTGAATGTAGTTGTTGTGGGCCTGCACGGTGACGTAGGTTTTGCCAATAGTTCGACCCCAGTCGCTACCCAGCGGCCGCCCAATGATGTAGTTTGCATCTGATCCCATGAAGGAGGGACTCAGCACGTCCTGCCAACTCTCGTACCTCCATTGCACGGTGTCCTTCTGATCTGCGGCACGTTCGAACGAACTCATAATTGCATCGGCAAAGCCATCAAGCTTCACAAATGGCGCGAGCAATACGAGCCCAACGAGCAGGATTCCAAATGCTTGAAGCAGCCGTGGCAACGCGGCCTTTCGGGATAGGCTGACCCACAGCACAATCATCACGATGCCGGCGAGCCAAACTGACCGGTGTTGTGAGACTATGGTCGCAAAAAGGACGAGACAAGAGAACATCGTTGCCGTCGACTTCTTCATTGATTCGAGCGCACCCGTGACCGATGCAATTAGCCATGTTCCCATCATGAAGAAGCTGGCAGCGGACCGGATCATGCGGGGGACGACGGTATGGCCGTCGTTGTTCATCACCACGGGAATACCCGCGCTGAGCATCGCAATCTTGGCCAGAATGACGCCACAGAGCGCAACGCTGGTGACGATGAAGTCCTTTACAAGCTGCGTAATTTGAGCTTCAGACCAAATCTGTGATATGAAGTAGAGGAGCGCTACCTGCCACTGCACGACGGCGCGCGCTTGGTTTACCATGAGCTTTGGGTCGTGAGCGACATTTAGGCCACGGTAAGTGGAGACGGCCAGGAGAAACGCGGACGTGAATAGGCAGGCGTGAAGAAATGAAAACGAGCGGTCCAGGCGGTTGATGATGTTCGATCCTGCTCGAGAGAACATCAGGATGCAGAGCAGGTCGTTGGGATAGATGTTGTAACCCGCGAGCTGATAGCCTGGGATGAGTCCGTTCTCGAAGAACTGGTTGAGAACGATAAAGACGAGGCCGACTCGGATCAGGAAGAGCGGTTGTTGGGACCGCTGCCACATCCACACCATCAACAGCGTGCCTAGTGTGAGAACAAAGAATTCAGTCATGAATTTACGAGGACTCCTCCGGCGAAGAGATTATGAGTTCTGGATCTCGTTCTAGTCTGTTTTTACGTGAGTGTCGCAGATAGCAAACGACGATATAGATGAGATTGAGAATCGTGCTGACGAGTACGGCGAGGCTCATACCAGCGAAGTTGTCCGGTCGCGTCCCAATCAATATCGCGGCAAGCACAACGGCCTGAATACAGCAAGCGACAACGGCCGGTCGAATCTCACGAATTGCGTTGAAGTATGTGTGCAAGAGCGAAGAGGCATAGAACACCCACTGGCTCAGGCTCAGTAGAAAGAACGACTTCGCGCCAAACGCAAATTTTGGTCCAAACATTATCGCAGCGGGATCTAAATGTAGCAATGCCGCTACGAGTAGAGGAAGATAGACGAGCGATGTGAGGGCAAGCGCCTTATGAATATAGCCGCGTTGTTCTCGCTGACTTTTGTAATTTGGGATTTGCGACATCGCAACTTTCGTCAGGACCGAAGTGACGAGCACACCCGGCATCGCAGCTAGCAGAAACGCCCGCCCATAGATTCCAACGGCCGCCGTCGTCGCATATGACGCAATGATGAGGTTGTCGGCATTGACGGCGAAGTACGACGAAATATTGAGGCCTAAGACCAGCCCACGATAGCTGCGATCGATTTCGATTCGTTGCGCGCTCGACCGGAGCATTTGGGACAAATACAGCGCGCCCATCAGCACACCCGCTAGCGGGAGGATGCCATTTAGGGACGCCGCGCTCAAACCGTGACCCAGAACGGCTAGCGGAATGGCGACGGCAAATGTGGCTAGCGCTTGGATGAGCACACCCAACCAATCGCTGACAATGAGTCGTCCCGTCCTTTGCAACCACGCTACGGGCACGGCGGCGGCACCCATCACCAGGATCGATACCAAGACAATCGAGGCCCGTATGATGCGGTCCGGAGCAGACACATGCCCAATTGCCGCCGCAACTAGAGCCGCCAAAGCAGCCACGGGCATCGACAGCAGTACTGACTGACGTGTCATGTCCTTGGCTTCGCCAATGGTGAGACTTGGTGCGGTTAGCGTGTGGTAAGTGAAACCAGAATCGGTTACAAGCTTGCCGAAGGAACTTATCGACTGGGCTGGCCCAATGATTCCGTAAGCAATCGGCCCGACGAGACGACTCAGGATCGGCCCGCTGATCAGAGTAAGTAGCGCTCGAACTGACGAGGCGCCAATCGTCGCGGCGAGGGTTTTTCGAAGTTTCGGTAAGGGCCGGGCTTGAGTCAGTTCCAATTTGCTGAATCTCCTCTGGGCCGACCCCGTGCGCCTTGAGACCGCGACCGCAATGTGATCATTTTCCGCACCTCAATTCTCGCAAGAATTGGGCGGGATTTCCTGCCCACACAGAAGCGCCCTCGATACTTTTGCCAAGCACGCTGCCCGCACCCAGCACGGCTCCGTCAGCGATCTTGACACCCTTGAGGACGATCGAACGAGCGCCTAAAAATACGTCGTTGCCCACGGTGACCGGACGCGAGTCCGCATCCCGCAAGGGTAGATCGCGACGCGGCACGGCGTCGACGGCATGGAAGTCGGTATCGGCGACAATCGCGTCTGCTCCCAGCAGGCAACGATCGCCGATCGTAACCGACGTTGCGGCACAAATGGAAGTGCCGCTCAAACCGGAATCGGCGCCAATTCGGATTTGCGCACCGGGGCACATCGCCCGCAAAACGACGGGGTGGCAGACGCCAAGCGCGGTCATGGTGGAGGTGCTAATCAGCGAGACACGGGGTCCGATGACGATGGAAGCGCCATCCGCCACCTCGACGATCGGCATACCAGTGCATCGGACAGTGCGGTCAGCCGTCACTCCTCGCGTTCTTCGCAACCGCCAACTGCAATAGAGGCAACTTAGTTTGCGATATACGCGAAGCAACAAGCCCGCCTTCATCGCGATTGCCGCTCCCGCGCACTCATCAGCAAGAACCGAGGATTGTGCTTGAGGTAGCGCTTTGCGAGGCGGCGAGGCTCGGTGGCGAGCCGGTGCAGCCACTCTAGGCCCGCCCTCTGCATAAACTGAGGCGCGCGTGTCTTGGTGCCCGCGTAGAAGTCGACGGCGGCACCGACTCCGAGCATGACGACATTTAATCGGCCGTTCATTTGGGCCATCCAAAGCTCTTGCTTCGGACACCCGACGGCGACAAACAGGATCTGGGCACCGCTTTGCTCGATTTGACATGCAAACGCTTCGTCCTCATCGGTGCTAAGGTCTCGAAAAGGTGGAGCAATTACGAGCGCGACACTCAAGTCAGGATTCTCGCGGAGTGCGCGCGAGCTTACTTTGGCCAGTGTCGCTTCTGTCGCGCCGTAAAATCCGACGGATACCCCCTCGCGCGCAGCGGCGGCGATCAGCGCGGGCATCAGGTCGGGACCGCTGAGGCGATTTTGGTGCGGGTGACCACGTTTGCGTAGCTCCCAGACTAGGGGCATGCCATCCGGTACCACGAGATCAGCGGCGTTTAGCGCTTGGCAATAGACGGCACTGTCATTTGCTTCCATCACAACGTGCACGTTTGCAACACAGACGTAACCCGAACGACCGGCCTTTGCCCCTTCGATTACGTACTGTTCAAGTTCGGCGAGTGTGATCGCATCAACTCGGACTCCCAGGATCGAACTGTTCGGTGTAGGCAATTTTCTAGAATTTGAACCTTTTAATCAATCGAAGAGCCCAGACGGCTTCATTTGAGTACGCATCAATTGACATAGATAACGTGATTCGGCGGTTATGTTGGTCAAGCGCAATGCCTAATATACTCCTTTTCAAGGACTTAGGCAGGGCCAGAAGGGCGTACTTCCCAACCTCGGATTGAGGCGGCCGGACTATTCTTGTGACTTACAGCCGGACCTAGTTAGTCCAAGGCAGCTAGGCGCATGGTCTCTTCTACGGAGTTCAGGGCGGAAGGTCCGCCGAGCCATCCGCACTTCAGGGCGCCGGCGGCAGAGGCAAACTGCAAGCAGTTAACGAAGTTCCAGCCCTGATGCAGGCCGAGCAACATGCCCGCTCGGAAGGCATCTCCGGCACCGGTGGCATCAATGATGCGAGGGGCGATCGGCGCGTGATACCACTGCGCGGAGTGCCCGGGGCCGGCGGCGGCGTACCCGTGGGGACCGTCGGTGAGGATGGTGTAGCAGCCGAAACGGTCGACCCAAGACTGAACCCACGCGACGTTATGGGGGACATTGTTGCGGCGACCCACCCAATCCGTACTGCTTTGCCAATAGCTGTCTGGCACAACAGGATCGCCCTCCTGAAAGAAGTCCATGAGATAGGTCTTCGCTCCGGCGGCTTGGGCATACCGAACGACATCCCGGGCGACTCCGCCCAAGTTTGGCTCGGCCGTGAACCACTGTCCGGATTGGATTGGAAGTTGGTCGGGCGGCTGCGCGGCCTCCATCGTGGAGAACCCGCGGCCGATCATGGTGCGCTCGCCGTCAGGCGTCACGTAGATGTCGCAGATGGGCGTGCGCGCACCTGAGAGTAGCAGTGATCCATCGATCCCATAGTGTTTGAGTTGGGTGCGTAAGATAAGTTCGCCCTCGCCGTCGCCGAGTCGGTTCCCTACCAGTTGAAACGGCACGCCCCAGCGCGCGAGGTGGCTGGCCGTGTTCGCCGCTTCGCCGCCGAGGAAGGCCTCGTCGCTCTGAATTTCGACATACCCACCGAGCCCGGGCCACTTAGTGACCTTCCGCAGGCGATCGAGGCAAACGGTTCCGTACACGAGAATCATGCGAACAGATTTTGCCTCATTCGGGCGGCTGCGCTCTTGCTGCTAGCGCTTGTCGACGGGGCGGTATAATTTAAGACGCCCATGGCATCGTTCAGCCTTTCTATCGTCGCTCCCGACCGCACCGTTTTTGAAGGTTCCGTCCAGTCCGTTTTGGTACCGGGAACCGAAGGTTATTTTGGCGTTTTGGCTTCGCATGTGCCGATGATCGCCGCGATGAAGCCGGGCATTTTGGAGTTTTCGGGCGACGACAATAACCGTCACAACGTTTACGTTGGCGGTGGGTTCTTTGAGACGAACGGCACGCGAGCGACCGTGCTGGCGGACGAGGCTCAACTCGCCACGGACATTGATCTATCGAAGGCGGAGCATGCCCTTGAAGAAGCGCGACGCGCTCTGCGGGGCGAAGAGAGTAGTTTGGGTCAGGAAGAGGCGACGCTCGAGTTGGATCGGGCGATGCAGAAGATCCGCGCTGCTCGCGCTGCCCGTTAGGTTTTGCTGACTGTTTATCCGGCCTCGTAGCTCAGGGGATAGAGCGCCTCCGTCCTAAGGAGGGCGTCGGCGGTTCGAGTCCGTCCGAGGCCGCCACTTTCCGCGTGTCCATACCGGACACATGGGTTACAAAACAAGCTGCTACTTGCGAGGTCCTTCTGTACCAGGTGTCTTTGGCAATGTCAAATTATATGTTTTCTACTATATGTTCCTGAATATATATACTATAATATATAAATGAGCATCCTGGAGCAGCTTCGTGACGCGCGCCTAAGTGCAGGGCTTACCCAAGGTGCCCTGGGGAAACGGCTCGGTATCTCACAAGCACACCTCTCCGATATCGAAAAGGGCAAGGTCAGTCCCCGGCTGTCCAGCCTGATCGAAATAGCACGCGCACTGGATCATGAAGCCATCCTCGTGCCCAAAAGCAGACTCGCCATGATCCAGGCACTACTGTCCGGCAACCCGAGTGCGCCGCTATGGCAAGTCGACGATCGGGAGCGGGAGGATTAAAAATGGCGGAATCTCTCCACGTATCACTTGGCGATGAAATCGTCGGCACCCTCACTCGGTTGCCGGGATCCCAAGTCTTTTTTGGCTTCGACGATGCCTACATCAGCAATCCAAATCGTCCGGTGCTTAGCCAGTTCTATTTGAGCGCAGTCGGCGAGCTGCGCCCCGAAGAGCGCCCGTCGCGGAACGGTCGATTGCCGCATTGGTTTTGCAACCTGCTACCGGAAGGTCCCCTTCGCACCTATCTTGCTAATCGCGGACAGGTTCGGCCCGGCGCTGAATTTGATCTTTTATCTGTTCTCGCCGACGACTTGCCTGGTGCCGTCCGCATAACATCGGACGACGACAAGGCCATTGCCGACGAGCAACCAGAAGCAAAGGAAATTACCGCCCATGAAGGCCCGCTTCGCTTTTCACTTGCTGGCGTTCAACTGAAATTTTCAGGGATTGTCGGAAAGCACGGTGGCCTTACCATTCCAGCTTCGGGATCAGGCGGAGATTGGATTGTGAAATTGCCTTCGGCCATTTATCCGACGGTTCCAGAAAATGAAGAGACGATGCTAACCCTTGCGAGTCAAATCGGATTGGAGGTTCCCGCACATCGCTTGGTCCACATCGCCGATATCGAAGGGCTGCCCGAGTTGGGCAGTTTCTCAGATAAGAATGCGTTAGCCGTCAAGAGGTTTGACCGACGGCCGGACGGATTGCGCATTCATATCGAAGACCTGGCGCAAGTCTTTGGCGTGATGCCGGAAGACAAATATGAAGGCGTTGGATTTGTCCGTATCGCAGAGCTTATTGCCCTCGTTATGGGGTCCGCAGCCGTGCAGGATTTCGTGACGAGGCTGGCATTTATGGTGTTGACCGGCAACGGTGACATGCACCTAAAAAACTGGTCCTTGATCTATCCCGATGGGCGCACCCCAGCCCTCGCGCCCGCATATGATCTCGTATCGACCATCCCTTACATTCCGACTGACAGACTCGCCTTAAATCTCGCAGGAAAGAAGGCTTTCTCCGACATCAACCGCGATCGCTTTGTGCGCTTGGCGCAAAAGGCTCAGATATCGGAGCGGGAAACCCTCCTCACGCTTGAGCGCACGGTGGAGCTAACGGTTGCGGCATGGCGTGAAGTGAAAGTCGATACCGTTGTGGACGAGGAAATGGTCACGGCGATTGATCAGCACATGCAAGTCGCGGCGAAACGGCTGCGCTAACGCTCTGAAGGAAAGGGCGCAGAAAAGAATTGAACCGCCATCCGGAGAATGAATGTAAAGGCGCAAGGGATATTCCCTCCATCGGTAAAGCGGAATCGTAGCATCAGCAAGTGGCTGCTCGTTCGGAACAGGACGCTTAGACCCGACTTGGAATAGGTCCCAGCCGCCGGTATGCTCAAGCCATGAAAATAGGCCTCGTTTGGCACGGGGATCGGGACGCCCAGGGGAGTGCCGATCTAGCCACGAGCAGGTTTGCGGGTGCGGCAGCGTGCATGGAGGCGGCTGGAATGGAAGCGGTTGCCGTCATCTACAACGATGACTTTGCCGACGAAGCCAGGACGCAGATGTTGGGCCTAGACGCCATCCAAGTATGGGTTAACCCAATCGTTGGAGGACGTAATCGGACGAAGCTCGACGGCGTGCTGCGTGAAGTTTCAGATTCGGGCGTTCGAGTTTTCACGCACCCGGACCTCATTCAGAAGATGGGAACGAAGCAAGTGCTGGCTGACACACGGACGGCAAGCTTTGGCTCTGATGTTCACGTCTATTCGAGCCTCGACGCGCTAAAGGATGGCTTGAAGACGCAGCTGTGCCTGGGGCCACTTGTCCTTAAGCAGCATCGCGGGCACAGCGGGGGCGGAATTTGGAAGTTCTCCGCCTTGGCCGGCACTTCGGAGCTGCTGGGTTCGACCGAGATCCACATTCGCCACGCAGAGCGCGGTTGCCCGGTCGAAACCGTTGCGTACGATGTGGCAGTTGGCCGAATGGCTCCCTACTTCGAATCTGGGGGCTGCATGTTCGCACAACCCTTCCAGGAGCGCATCGGCGAAGGAATGGTGAGGATTTACATGGTGAGAGACGAAGTTGCAGGCTTTGGTCACCAAGCAGCGGTCGCGCTCGCTCCTGAATCGGCGGACGGAGAGCTTCCGGACATGGGTCCCCGACTTTACTACCCACCCGATGACCCGCAGTTCAGCGGCATTCGAGAGCGGATGCAGGCGCGCTGGTTAGATGAACTGACGGATTGCCTAAAGGTGTCACGAACCGACCTACCCCTACTGTGGGACGCTGACTTTATGTTTGGACCTAAGGACACGAACGGGGAGGACACTTACATCCTTTGCGAGATCAACGTGAGTTGTGTTTCGCCCTATCCCGAATGGGCAAACGAGCCGATGGCAAGACATCTGCGGCAGATTCTTGAAGGTAAATAAGCTCCGACCGCCATTAGAGAGCGGAGGGTGCCGGTGGCTTTAGATTCCCAGCGGCACCGTTCTGGCCATTTCGTGACTAGCGCCGGCGTGACTTCTGAAGGCGAAGCATCGCCTCCGCGAACGCGCTCCCGATCGGCGCGATGATCTTAGCAGCGCCGAGATAGTGGTATCCGCCGTTCGAAATCCCTTTCAGTCGCTTTTGTTCTTCAGGAGTAAAGACGGTTTGCTTCCTTTCCTGTCGCTGCCGCAATACGCCGAGGTCATCGTCCCAGAACGGCGCGGTCTGCACTGCGGTCACGTTGCCCTTAAACTCTGGCAACAGGGTTGGTGCGGCTTGGGCCAACCGAAAATTTGACTGAGGTGAAGCACTGCCTTCGCGATTGCCGTCAATGCCCATGATGCCGATCACAAAGGGCAGTTTGGGCGCGGCGAGGTCCTTTCGGACGTCGCGGATAAGCTGCGCCATCAATTGGCCGTACTCGGCGTAGCCTCCCGGTTGCTTGCGATCCGGGTAAGACCAGTCGTCGACCATGTCGTTAAAACCCTGAAACCACGCGAAACCGGCCAGTTCGAAGCCTTGATTGACGTCGTACTCTGGCATTACCCGCCGAATGTCCTTCAGCACCATAAGAATGTGATCGATCATGTGGTGGTAGAAGACACCGGAATCCGCCCGGATCTTCTCGGCCTCCTTCTCCGGGTCCAAACTTCGCTCTTTCCATTTGCCCTGAAGATAGTCGGAGTACTCACGGGGCCCGGCGCTGGGCGGGCGAAAGTCGGTCATCAGGTTGCGACCGCCCCAGGAGGTTTTGATGATGAGGATCGGCTGATTTAGCGCGGCTTCCATCGTGAGACCAAACGTGAATTCAGGGCCAATTTCCGAATTCGAAGCGCCAAAGCCCGCGGTCAACTTGCCCGTTTTCTCGATGAGGTCTGAATATTGGTTGCCACCACAACCCATCGAAGAAATCCAAACCCTATTGCATACAACTGGGTGACCGTCTGGCCCGAGCATCTTCTTTAGGAGAGGGGCGGTCGCGGGGTAGTCCGCCATTGACTCAAGAGTGGAAATGTTCGCGTGCCCCTGCATGTTGGACTGGCCAGCAAGGATGAACACCTTGAGTGGTCGCTTACCGCCCGACGCAAATGCCGGGGCAAGAAGGCAGAGTAGAAGTCCGCAAAGAATGGATCTCACTTAGCAATTCTATCAAGAGATGCGTGGTTTGATGCAAACAGATGTTGAGGACCTTCGCGGCGGCGCCATCCAGTAAGCTCTTCGCGGCTCGGTGCTCACATTCCGGCTCAAGGAGTTTCTTTGGTGGTCGCAGCAATTGCTTTCGCTCTAACCGGTCCGCGGTCAAGGATTCAGGCTCACGACGAGTATCTGGCCGGGTACATGATCATCCCGGCTGCTGGTCGGATTCCGGAGAGTTATAACGGTGGGTTCTCGATGTACGTCGCAGCTTGGCCGCTGTTGGGAGCGTATCCTGGGCATCGGTTCCAGTCCGGGCTTCCAGGCACTTGGATGTTCGCGCAATACGCCGGAGCAGCGCCGAAGGACATGTACTCGGACGTCGAGGGCGGCCTCGGTTGGTGGACGGACACGCGATTTCCAACGGAAACGCCGAAATTCATCATGGGTGGCGTGGGGCCGAACTTCAGCGAGATCGCCAACGGACCGGCTCACGGCTGGGGAACATGGGAGAAGCCGCGTGGGCTCTACGGAGTCGCCCAACTAAGCCCGTGGCTGCTCTTTCCGATCGACGGTTTGAACCTTAAGCAAGGAACCTGCGGACAACTTTTCGGCTACGGATATCTGAACCTACCGCTCTGCGACGCGAAGTCGACTACGGACGGGCAGGACGCGCCGACGGGCGGCAACAGTTGGACTCTGTTCCTGAACTCGGCGAATTTCAAGGGGCCGGTCGCCTTCTTCACGCCGCATTTCTGGTCGCATACGACATTGAAGGAGCCGCGTTTGCGCGGGCAACTTCTTGATAGTCGGCCGGTCGGGCCGAATACGGCGATTCAGATGGAGACGCAGTACATCCCGTGCCGGATCGCGACGGACTCGAAAGGCGACTCTTACCTTCGCGTTGCGCCGACGTCGTTCCCTCGAAGCCCGGATGGACACTCCGTGCTGCTCCATCAAAGCACGTCATATAACAGCACGGCTCTGCACGATGAGGTCCAACGTTGGTTCGCTGGAGGGGCTCCCAGCGCAGGAGCGGTTGACCCGAAGGGTGCGTACGTCCGTAATTTTGGCGCTAAGGGCTACATGACTTGGGAAGTTCGTTCCCCCGATTCAGCGGGCAAGGAGAGGAAAATTCCTATAGCATGGGACGCTTTTGCGACTCCAAGCGCCATTGACGCTCATACGTTTGGATGCGTGTGGGACTATCACTTTGCCTCGATGAGCCAAACAAAGGGCGGCTCCTTGGTCACTTTTCCCGGCTACTTCCGCCTGGATAACAGCAAAGACCCGAAGCGAGCGAAGTGGACTCCAGTTCTTCCTGGACAAGTACCGGAAGAGACCGGGCTGCAGAATCTGAAATGGACGCGCCCGGTAGAAAGTCCTCAAGAGCCCTACACGACCCCGAGTGACCCCAACGGCTCCTGGAAGAAGCCGGGCCCGGTCGCTGGACCTTTCAAGGCGCACCTTGGCGATGGATCGGTTGTCACCTACTTTTGGTACCGGTTTGCGGATCAACCCGCCTTGCTGAATGCTGGCCTAACCAGAGAAGAACGTGAGCAGATGCAAGCTCGTGTGGTTAAGCTGCACCGAGCATGGAAGAAGGATCGCAATTACCTTGCCCCTCCGACGACGGGATCACTCGCGGCGGTTGATCCTGCGCAGATCGTAAAGCCTCCAAAAGGCATGGAGGCTGGTTACGTTCCGATTGCCACTCGGCAAGAGTTGGAATCGCACTAGCGGGAAAGAGTGCTGGCGGCGAATGAATAGGGCGTTCGGTTTACTACGAGTATGAGTTGCCAGAGGTCTGCTCAAAATTGGTCCTCCCAAACGCTCTGGCCGAAGGGCGCGGTCTCGCGCTATGATGGAGTAGCCGTTGTGCGAGTGCTCGGGTCTTAAGCGGATCTCAGTGCGGAGAGAATTGAATCACCATGTTAGTAAGCATCTTTAACGATGTCATCGGACCTGTGATGCGCGGACCATCGAGTTCTCACTGCGCAGCCGCCCTCCGGATCGGCAGGATCGCTCGCGATCTTGTTGGAAGAACGCCGAGCGAGGTTCTCGTCGAGTTCGACCGTAGCGGCTCGCTTCCAACCACTCACGACACACAAGGGTCCGATATGGGCCTGTTCGGCGGACTGCTTGGGTGGGATGCGGCGGACGAGCGTTTGCCAAATTCGATGCAGACGATTGAAGACGCCGGTACGGCGATCTGCATCGAAACGGTTGACGTCGGCGACCCGCACCCGAACACCTACCGGTTGACGGTTACTAAGGATCGCGAGCGCCACTCCGTTCGCGCCATCTCCACGGGCGGCGGAATGATCGAGGTGATCAACGTCGACGGCTTTGCGGTTTCGATGTTCGGCGACTGCTTCGAGACACTTTTGTTCGTCTCTCGCGATGGCGCAGAGTTGCGCGAGAAGATCGCCAGTCAGTTCGAGGCGCAGGCGGTTTTGCACCACGAGTGCGACGGAATGTTCCTTGTTGAAGTGAAGGCGGAGCGGTTCGTGCCGGAAGCTCTGTTGTCGGACCTCCTGCAGGCGGGGACGATCGACGCGTTCAAGTTTATTTCGCCGGTGCTGCCAGTGCTTTCCACCTCTTCTACGTCCGTTCCGTTCACGACTTGCTCGTCCATGTTGGCGATCGACGAAGGGCAGAATACGCCGTTATGGAGGTTGGCCGTTGCTTACGAGTGCGCACGAGGTGGCCTGAACGAGGACGAAGTCACGGAGAAAATGGTGGATATCGTGCGCATCTTGCGACGCTCCATCGCACAAGGCATCGCGGGTACCGAATACGAGGACCGCGTGCTGGGGCATCAGTCAGGCGAATTCCAAAAGTTGATGATTGAGAATCGACTCTTGAACGCGGGCGCGCTGAACAAGATCGTGCTTTACGTCACGGCGCTCATGGAGGTGAAGAGTTCTATGGGAGTCATTGTCGCGATGCCGACCGCCGGTGCGTGCGCCGCGCTTCCGGGAGCGATCGTCGCGATGGCGGAGGAAATGGGACTCGACGAGGTTGAGATGGCGCGCGCCGTTCTCGCGGCCGGGCTCATCGGTGTCTTTATCGCGACCGCGTGGACATTTGCTGCCGAGGTGGGTGGTTGCCAGGCGGAGGGAGGCTCGGCGGCGGCGATGGCGGCCGCGGCACTCGTCACCCTGGCCGGTGGGACGCTGAACCAAGCGGTCGGCGCCTCGTCGATGGCGTTGCAGAGCATGATCGGTCTCATCTGCGACCCGATTGCCAATCGCGTTGAGGCCCCATGCCTCGGCAAGAATGTGATGGCCGCCGCAAACGCGCTGTGTTGCGCGAACATGGCGATGGCCGGTTTCGACCAAGTGATCCCCCTGGACGAAGTCATCGAAACGGCAAAACGGGTTTCAAGTCAGATGCCCCGCGAACTGCGGTGCACCGCCCTTGGTGGCCTTTCGATCACTCCTACTTCGCTCGCACTCGAAAAGCGGCTTTTGCTCGGCAAGGCTTGTGGCAAAGGTTCTTGCTCCTGCGGGTGAGGTGAAGCGCAGAGTTATCAGGGCGAGGACAATAACCGTCACAACGGTTACGTTGGCGGTGTTTTTTGAGACAAACGGCACCGGAGCGACGGTGCTAACAGATGAGGCCCAAGTCGCCACGGACATTGACGTTGCAACGGCGTAGAACGCGCTAGATGAACTGCGGCGAGCGTTGAGGACCGAATACAGCACGTTGGGTCAGGAAGAGGCGACGCTCGAGTTAGCTATGGCGATGCAGAAGATCCGCACTGCTCGGTCCGTCAAAAAATGTGCCGTGAGATCGGAGAGCAACTGTATCGATCGTATCACCACCACGAGTACGGCGCCACAGAAAAAAGTGACAGTTGGTACCGACTAGCCGGTCTGGGTGCCGGCGGCTACGCGCTGGCACTGGCGTTTGCCCGATCCGTCCCTAAATCAACGCTTCCAGTTTTTTGGTGGGGAGGTGAGATCCAGTACGGGCGTCGAACGATTCATTGGAAGCCACTATTTCGTCGTCAAGACCCAACAGACCTGTGACGCGTCCTAGACACAAACAATCTGGCACACCTAGCAGTGCCCGCTTCACCTCCAATTTGAACCCAAAAGACTAACCGTTCTATTGAGGAGGTCGGCGGTTCGAGTCTGTCCGGGGCCGCCAATTTTGAACGGCACTCGTAGGCACGATGAATTGGAATTTGAATGACGCTTAAAATTATATTACCGTTTGGTTATATACTCAAACAGTTACCCATGGCGTCCGATAAACTCAGTCTCATTTTTTCTGCTCTTGCCGATCCTACGCGGCGGGCGATTCTCGCCGCACTGGCCCTTGGGCCGCTGCCGGTCGGCGAAATCGCGAAGCCGTTTGCGATGTCGGAACCTGCGGTCATCAAGCACCTTAAGGTTCTTGAGCGAGCGGGGCTGGTGGGCACTGACAGAGTGCAACAAATGCGACCCCGGTCCCTTAAGGCTCAACCGCTCGCCGAAGCGAATGATTGGGTCGAGCAATATCGTCAATTTTGGGAGGCCAGCTTTGACCGGTTGGACGCCTATTTACAAGAAATTCAGGCTACAGAACAACAATGAACTACGAACCCTTTGTGCTAGAACGCACCTTTCACGCTCCCCGCGTCCTCGTTTGGGCCGCTTTTAGTCAGGCCGAACACTTGGGTAAGTGGATGTCACCGTCAGGAATGAAGCCGGGGCGCTGCACCATCGACTTTCGAGAAGGCGGCCTGTATCACTATGAGATTCTTCCCCCGGAAGGCCCAGGATTTTGGGGTCGATGGATTTTTCGAGAGATAGTCGATCAGGAATTGATCGTCAACCATGTCTCGTTCTCGGACGAAGGATTCGGAATCACCCGCCACCCGATGGCACCAGATTGGCCGCTGGAAACTTACTCTCGAACTAAATTCTCAGATGTTGAGGGTGGAACCCGCATTCGTCTCGAGTGGTCGGCCCTCGGTTCCGATCCGGTAGCGTTGAAGAACTTTGATGACGGAAAGCCGGGCATGACCCAAGGCTGGGGCGGAACGATGGACAACCTCGATACGTGTTTGGCGCAGTGGCAAATCGTCTGAATTCCAAGTTGAAGCCGAGTTTCGCTCCATCTCGCAAACGTGTAAATGCGAAAGCAGTTGAGGGCGCGGGCCTCGGTATTATCGAGTCCCATCGCGCAGTTGGGAGGACCGGGCCATCCGCGCTGCTCGACGAAGTCATCGAAACGGCAAAACGGGTTTCAAGTCAGATGCCCCGCGAACTGAGGTGCACCGCCCTTGGTGGCCTTTCGATCACTCCTACTTCGCTCGCACTCGAAAAGCGGCTTTTGCTCGGCAAGGCTTGTGGCAAAGGTTCATGTTCATGCGGATGAAGTGAAGCGCAGAAATTCCGGAGCACGTTCCCCGCTAAACTTGATTTGAGCGGGGAACGCGGTCACCGAAAGGTTATTTTGTATATCTTGCCCGGCTCGGTCTTGAACGCGATGACGTCCTTTTCGGGATTTTCAAGCGAGAAGGACCCATTTGGCCCCTGGACGCCTGTTGCTGAATCCGACCGAATTCGACACTCTTGTCCCCATTGAGACTCGACGGTTGCTTCGGTGAGCTTGCCCGCTTTCCACCGCAGATCCACGATGAAGCCGCCTCTCGCCTTGAGGCCCAAAACTGAACCACTATGCCATGCCTTAGGCAATGCAGGGACAAACTCTAGCGCTCCGTCGTGGCTCTGCAGTAGCATCTCCGCGATGCCGGAAGTCGCCCCAAAATTTCCGTCGATCTGGAAGGGCGGATGGCAACAAAATAGGTTGGCGTAAGTACCGCCGCCACGGGTTGTCACATTGAAGTTGTCGGTCAAGTTCAGAAACTGATTGAGGAGAGAACCTGCTCGCTCGCCGTCATGCAAGCGCGCCCATAGATTTAGCTTCCAAGCCATCGACCAGCCTGTCCCGGCATCACCTCGCTGGTTGAGCGATACCTTGACCGCTGCGGTCTCCTTTGGGGTCTTGCGCGGAGTAATTGTTGTGCCTGGATATGCACCCCAAAGCATCGAAACGTGTCGGTGGTGGTCGGTTGGGTCGTCGAGGTCCTCCAGCCATTCCTGAATCTGGCCGCGCTGCCCGATGAGGACCGGCGGGAGCTTGGCCTGGGCTGCGGTGAGCCAGCTTCGAAGAGCTGGGTCAGCGCGCAGTTCTTTCGAAGCTTGAGCAACGTCGCCGAAGAACTGCCGCAACATCTGAGAGTCCATCGCCACGCCCGAGGCGATGCCGATTGGCTTATCGTAACTACCGTCCGGGTGAGACTTCCAGAGTTTGTCTCCACCAGGTCCATTCTCCGGAGAACTGCTTGGGTTGGCAACCAGCCAGCCATATTTCGGGTGGATGACCATCGTGTCTTGGAAGAACTCCGCCGCGCTGCGCATCACCGGGTAAGCCCGTTTGAGCCAAGTTTTGTCGCCCGTAAAGAGATAGTGGTCCCACAACATCGTGCCGAGCCAGGCCCCGCCATCGTGCCAAGCCGCCCAATACGCGCCGTGAATCGGGTCGGTTGCTCGCCAAATGTCGGAGTTGTGGCCCAGCACCCAACCCCGTGCCCCCCAGTTGCGTTTTGCCGTACGTGCCCCAGACTCCGATAGCTCTTCTGTGAACCGCAGCAGAGGCTCGGACAGGTCGGACAGGTTAGTCACGTCCACCGGCCAGTAGTTCATTTGCTGGTTGATATTGGTGGTGAGTTTGCCGCCCCACGCTGGCACCATATCGGCGTTCCATAGGCCCTGGAGATTGGGTGGCTGGCTGCCTTGGCGCGAGCTCGATATGAGAAGGTATCGACCAAAGTGGAACAGCAGCGCGGGCAACGCCGGGTCCTGGCCTTTATGAAAGGCGGCGAACCTCTCAGGAGTCGCCTTGAGGCTGGCTTTTGTCTGGCCGAGATCGAGCCGCGTTCGGTTGTAGTAAGGCGTGTAATCAGCGATTTGATCCCTCAAGATCGCGTCGAAACCCTTCTTAACGGCTGCTTGCAAGACACGCTTGTTGGCGGTTACAGGATCTGCGCCGAGTGCTTTCCAAGTCTTGTAGTTTGTCGAGGCAACGACGTAAATGGTTGCGGCATTGGCACCCGAGACCACGAGGCGATCGTGCTCCCGATCGAAGTCGAGCGTCGCCGTACCGCCGTCGGTGACGACAGTTAGTCTTGCCTCGTACACCAAACCGTTGCCTCCTCCGTAGCTTGCCGTCGTGCCTTTCAAGATCACGGTGTTCGGTTTTTCGCTGGAGATGGTGTAGCTCGCGTCGCGGGGAGTTTTGACGTTGGTGCGCCCGTCTAGCGTTGCCGAAAAACTGAGCGCGCCTGGCTTGTCTGCCGTTAGGTGCACGGCGATGACTTGATCCGGATGGCTGCAGATGATCTTCCGATCGTAGGTCACACCGGCAGTTTTGTATCGGACGCCCGCCGTCGCGGTACTCAAGTCTAGGTCCCTTCGGTAGCCGGACACGAAGGCGTGCTCTGGGAAAGTGAGCTCAAGATCGCCTAACGGCTGATACTCCGCCTGCTCCCAGGTCTTGGACATCATCTCCTTCTCGAAGAGCACCTCCGCTTCCTTTCCCTTTCCTTCGAAGACCAGCCTCTGAATTTCAGGAAGCGCCTTCAGGCCTTGACCGTCTCCCTTGGGATCGTATGGGCCTCCCGTCCAGACGGTGCTTTCGTTCAGAGCGATCCGCTCTTGCTGCGCGCCGCCGAAGACCATCGCTCCAAGCCGCCCGTTGCCAAGAGGAAGGGCCTCGGTCCATGCCGCCGCCGGGCGGGAGTACCACAACAGGTCGGTTGCGGAATTTCGTTCGGACGCGGGAATTCGGTTCATTGGATGCAAGATTGCGAGAGCAATGGCAGGGATCAAGGTGTTCCTTTTCAGGTCGATAGCCTGATGGCGGAAGGGTACCGTTTGCTGGACGCGCATTGACGAAACGGCGTTAGCCCGGCTCTTGCGAATGACGATGCCTTTAGACACAAGGTGAAAAGGCGGCCGGGCGCTTCACGCGGAGTCGCAATTGGCATAGACTCACGAGCATGTTACGACGCGCTTGGGTTCTGGCGTTACTCTTACCAGCGACTTCATGGGCCGTGCAGCACGGGAGAGCCACGATGACGGCAAGAAATCTGAAATGCGAATATCGGCAGGATCCGATCGGCATAGATGCCGGAATGCCGCGGTTGGGTTGGACTCTGCAAGCGCTAACTGGCGCTCGAGATCAGAAACAGTCAGCCTATCGCATCCTAGTTGCAAGCTCGGCCGCGTTGCTGGCCAAGAACTCTGGCGACCTCTGGGACAGCAAGAAGACTTCGTCATCCGAGCAAAACAACATCGCCTACGCGGGGAAGGTCCTGCGATCGGGGCAGATTTGCTTTTGGAAAGTGCGATGCTGGGACGGCAAGGATATTCCGTCCAACTGGAGCACAACCGCCCGCTGGGAGATGGGGCTGCTCCGCCCAAGCGACTGGAAGGCAACGTGGCTAAACGACGGCAAAGCGAACCCGACTGCTGATCAAGACTTTTACAAAGAGGACCCGGCGCCGCTCTTCCGCAAAGAAGTTCACGTAGCGAAACAAGTCAAGCATGCGAGGCTGTACATCACGGGCCTGGGTTACTACGAGGCGACGGTTAACGGCAAGCGGGTCGGCGATCACGTGCTCGATCCGGGCTGGACCAAGTTTGATAAACGCGTTCTGTACAGCACCTACGACGTCACTCACCTTCTCGCCAAAGGCGCGAACTGCATGGGAGTTACCCTCGGGAACGGTTGGTACAACCCGCTTCCCTTGCGCATGTGGGGACATCTGGATCTGCGTGAGCACCTTGCGGTCGGCCGGCCTCGGTTCATCTCTCAACTTCACATCGAATATGCGGATGGATCGGTGGAGACCGTGGTTTCCGATCCAAGTTGGAAGGTCAGCGATGGACCCATGCGGCGAAACAGCATTTACCTCGGGGAGGTCTACGACGCTCGGCACGAGGTGACCGGCTGGGACAAGCCGGGATTCGACGACTCGGCCTGGCACAAACCCGGCGTCGCCGCGGAAAAGATCGGGAACCTCGCCGCTCAAGCCCAACCTCCGATAAGGGTCACGGACCATTGGGACGCGGTGAAAGTGACCGAGCCCAAGCCGGGTCTGTACATCTACGACATGGGGGTGAACTTTGCTGGGTTGGCACGGCTGCAGCTCAACCTTCCACGCGGAACCAAGATTGTTGTTCGATACGGCGAACTGCTGCACGCGGATGGGACCCTGAACCCGATGACAAGCGTAGCGGGCCAGATTAAGTCGCGCGGGACCGGCGGGCCAGGCGCGCCTGATATCGCCTGGCAAACGGACACATTTATTGCAAAGGGTGGCGACGAGACCTACACTCCTCGCTTCACATTCCACGGCTTCCGCTATGCGGAGATCACCGGACTGCCGGAGGCGCTACCGTTGCGAGCCGTTACGGCACTGCGACTCAATTCGGACGTCGAGTCGGTCGGCACGTTTGAGTGCTCGAACCCAATGCTGAACCAGATTGAGGCGATGTGCCGCCGCACGTTTTTGTCCAACATTTTCAGCGTCCAATCGGACTGCCCGCACCGAGAGCGTATGGGTTACGGTGGCGATATTTCGGCGACCTGCGAAGCCTATATCGGCAATTTCGACATGTCCACCTTCTATGCCAAGTTGGTCCACGATTGGGACGACAGCGCGCTGCCCGACGGCATGTTTACCGATACCGCGCCCTCCACAGGGATTCAGTATTGCGGCGTTTGCTGGGCGATGGCCCACCCTACTTTGATTACCGAACTCGACCGCTTTTACGGCAACAAGCGGATCGCGGAAGAGCAGTACGAAGCGGCAAAGCGATGGCTGTTGCTTGTCGAGAACGGGAATCCGGATGATCTCATCCACGATGGCTTGAGCGATCACGAGAGCCTAGTGCCAACTCCCGCCCCGGAGATGGTTACCCCGATGTATTTCCGTAGCGCAAAGTTGCTTTCGGGAATGGCCCATCGACTGTCGCGGACCGAAGACGAGGCCCATTTCAATCGGCTCGCCGAGCGGGTTCGGCACGCTTATCTCGCGAAGTTCTTCGATCCTGCTACGGGAAAAGTTGGTTCTGGCACACAGGCCAGCCAGTCTTTCGCCTTGTACACGTCGATTCTTCCGTCCGAGCGCCGGGCTAACGCGCTGGGCTACCTGCTGCAGAACATTGCGGCCCATAAAGAGCACTTAACGACGGGAATCCTGGGCACGCGGTACATGCTGGAAGTGCTGTCAAGCGAGGGTCACGCTGAGTTGGCGTACCGGATCGCAACCCAACCCGACTTTCCGGGGTGGGGCTGGATGCTTCAGAACGGAGCGACCACGCTCTGGGAGCACTGGGAGTTGAGCGACAACACTTTCTCGCACAATCATCCGATGTTTGGGTCGGTCAGCCAATGGATGATGAATTGGCTGGGCGGCATTCAACCTGACCCAGGTGCGCTTGGCTTCGATAAGGTCGTTGTTCGACCTCAGACGGTAGCTGGACTCGACTGGGTCAAGTCCAGCTACCAGAGTATTCGAGGCAAGATCGTTAGCAACTGGTCTCGCAAGGGCGGCAAGTTGACGTTCGAGATCGAGATTCCGGTGAACACGGTGGCGCGTGTGACTTTGCCCGTTGCTCAGATTGCACAGGTGTCCGAGAAGAGCAAACCACTGTCGCAAGTGGCGGGGGTGAAGCGGGTCGTGAAGGTCGGGAATTCTGTCGAATTTAGCCTTGGTTCGGGCCACTACACGTTTGTCGCGACGGGCGGGGAGCCTCGCTAGGCCTGTGAAAGGGGTGGGAGTCTCGAATGGCGGCGGCGCAGTGTGATTTCATTTCATGTACAGTAACTGCCCGGTTTTAGGGCATCTTTTGTACACAAGATGAAATGAAGCTAAGCGTTTTCTTTGCTCACCAACCTGAAAGAGAGGGCCGTTGACGCGAAGCGAACCCTGTCAACGCCGGATAAGGGGCGGCTCGGCAGTGGAAGTCTCCGTTGAGATGAGGCTCCGGCAGAACGTTCCTGGCCGCCGTAGGTTGGCTGTTGCCGCAAGCGCGGCTGTGACAGGCGGGCCGTGATCAACTTGACCATGGAAAGCGGGCGGCGCTTCGCGTTGACATAGTCTCTCTTGCGGTCGACCCCTTCTACTTGTTGCGGAGTTTCCGTTCCTTGACGAGCCACCACTCTCGGGAGACTATCGGCAGATTGGAGATGCTGGACACACCCCTATGGCATTGGCTAGACGCTTTGCTCGCGCGTCTCTCAAAGCCGCGCGGCCGCTAACTGCGGTCACGCTTGCCGTTACGGCAAGCTGATTTGGGGCTGACACAGTCGCACCACTCCGAACGCTTTTGCCAACAAGTAGCACGGCGCGTACAGTTTGGCAAAGAGTGCATCGACCGTCTCCGACCGTGAGTAAAGAAATCCGTACTCTTGCGGCCAATCCTTCTGATGGCCCACCAGAACGACTACTACAAACGAGAGCGCGTACGATGCGAGCACTATCGCGATCCAAACCATCTAGGACACCCCCAGCGCACTTTTGAGGTCCGCGCACTCGTCCTGCGTCCACTGACCTGGCCCCTGTGTGAGCCCGGGGGTTTTTTTCTTGTTCCCCACGTCGTGACTTCCCGTCGCGCCGCTGTAATGCCCATTCTTCCCTATGATTCCGTGAATTCCGATCTCATGCACCACCGTGTTGGCGGTCGAAATGTCGAGGTCGCCGCCGGTTGTCGCCACTCCGGAAGCGATGTTCGCCGGACAGATGTTGCTGGCGTAGCTGCCGGTCTGTCCATCGCAGCCAGAGCTCGCACCCAAGGTGCTTTTCAGATCGTAATTCAACGTGGTCGAGTTCGCCCATCCCTTTCCAGGCGGTTTTGGAGAGACACCGGGAATCCAGACAATCACGACGGTGTCCTTCTCCAAAGACGCGAAGCACGCGTCAAAAATATCGTTCACTAGCTTCTGAGTCCGCGCATTGAACGGCGGATTGCTGTCGTAATGGATGTTGATTGTAACCGTTGCCATCGCAGGCCCCTCTGAGCACCGTCCAATACATCCTACGACAATAGTCGTAAATGTGCAAATGGCGACTGACGAAGGCCGGTAGGGAGCTCCGGTTGCGATCGGCGCGCGAACAAACAGGGTAGGACTGTACTGTCCTCAAATTCGTCTGGAAATACAGTCCCCAGCGCCGGGTGATTGGTTCGCCAAAGTCTCTCAATTTCAATCTGGCCTCGTAGTTCAGGGGGTTGAGCGCCTCCGTCATGAGGAGAGCGTGGGCGTTTCGAGCCCGTCCGAAGCCGCCAAGCCTACGTTTTTGGCGGAAGTGGAGTTGATCCCGCCGAGCGAAGCGAGACGGGAGGACCGCGATGGCCGTGAAATCTTTGAGCCGAAATCCAAGTTAGATCGCCGGGACTCTTCATGCCCACATATCGCAAGATCCCGATTCGGTTCTACTTCGGAGCGCCTTCCCAGCCTGAAGGCGGCGGGCAGCAAGTTGCAGAGGTCGTTCGGCGGCCGACGGTCGTGGCTCAAATCTTGTGCCGAAGTCGGCGCGCGCCGTAGCGGAAGACGAGCCAAAACACGACGATTATCGACAGCCACACCAACATGAACGCGATCGCTCCGCGCGCGCCGCCAATCTGCGCTTCGGGGTTGATCGCCGAGTAGGACGGATCGGAGGGGAGGTACTTTACCGTGATCTGCCCGCGATCACCGTATCCGCCGACGTAATCGGCCTTTCCGTGGTAGTACTCGTCACCGACCTTGTAGGAGTATGTAGCGTAGCGGCCGTGACGATTTTCGCCGTCCCAGACTCCGGTGATGGTCGCTTGCACGCTCTTGCCCTCGCTCACCAGCGCTTCCGCTCGCATCAAACCGGGTATCGCCGCGAAGAACAGCGCGCCGAGTCCGGCCAGAGCCATGATCGAGAACACGACCACCGCGGCAACGTTTTCGCCGGTGAACTTCACGCCTTGGGGCGACGCCGTTCCGCTGAAGATAATGAGCGGAATGAAAATCGCCGCACACACAAGCTCCAATAGGCCCGCAATCAGGAGCGTTCGGCGAGCAGAATCAACCAGTCCGTTCGGGTCGAGGCAACTGTCGCGGGGGTTCTCCGGCATGTACGTCACGCTTACGACCAAACCGGGCGACAGCCGATGCTCATCCTTGGCGAGCACATTCGAGTACGCGTTGACCGTCTTGCCTCCGACATCAAACTTGTAGTGAGCGCTCGAGTTGTTGAGCATGTCTCCAGCCGTCACCGAAGTGATAACGCCTTTTGTCTGGAGCCCGGAGGCTCGGAGTCGGGAGGCGTCTGCCACCTGAGTGCCGCCCCCGAACCAGCCAAAGCCGACGGCAATGAGGGTGGCAAACATCAGCCAAACAAAGGCTCGTCCGCCTCTTGAGGCTGGCATCTGGGTTCGGATCATGTTGCTTTCGCCAGCTTTGTCGTTCTACCTGATCAACTGGTGTTGGCGACCCAGTTGCCGGCGTATGCTTCGCACTGCACCATGGTTTGTTACCCAAAGAATTCCGACGAACTCGGCTTGTTCCTTACGAAACAAGTCACTCCAACTGAAGCAAGGCGCGTTCTGGCTCAAATTTTCATCTGCCTCTACGGAACCACTGACGCCGACGCGACAGTCAGTTTCGACACCGAAAAACCGTGGGAATGCGAGACGGTTTGCCAGGTAGCTGACGAACTATCGACGCTCGGGCTGTATTGCGACCAACCCAACCGCGAGTAATTGCAAGCGGAATCTGACACCGCGTAGCCGACCTCGCGTAAGCTGCACCGAATGGCCGACCTAGTGAAAGGAGTCTACGACGAGCTGCTCACGGCCTCGCTGCGGGCGAAGGTCGACGCCCTGCCCGCAAACCTAAAGGCAGATATCGCCGATCTCAAACCGGTCGATGCCATCGAATACCTCGCGAGGCGGATCGCCGAGCGGGCGCGCCACCACCTAGGCGGCACCCTCGACGCAGATGTGGAGGAATTCACGTTCAGCGAAGCGAACCGTATCCTTCGGGCCACAAATGACGACGACCCGGCACAGGCGCACGTGCTCCAGTCGATTCACGACGCGGTCGCCAAAGCGCACCCGACGCCGGTGATCCCGCTATCTCAAAGTGCGCTTGTCACTAACGATCAAGGTCTCAACTACCACTCCGTGCTCCGCTCCGAACTGGGCACGGCCGACCGAGTCGATCTCATCTGTCCGTTCATCGGCAACCAAGGCATACGGCTCATCTTTGAGCTCCTCGCCAATCTCGGACCGCGGCTCCGCGTCATCACCACGACCTACCTCGGTGGGACGAACCAACGCGCCCTCGAACGCCTCACCTCGGTCGGTGCAGAAGTTAAGATCGTGTACGAGCGCTCCGAACAGAAGACCGGTCTCCACGCGAAGGCCTGGATCTTCCACCGCGAAAGTGGTTTCACGACGGCGACGGTCGGATCGTCGAATTTGTCGCCGAAGGCACTTGTGGATGGGCTCGAATGGAATATCCGCCTGTCTGCTAAAGACGCGCCTCAGGTCCTTGACGAGCTAGTCGTGACCTTCGAACGGCTGTGGAGCGATGACCGGTATGAAACTTTCGACCCGGCGAGAGACGGCGAAAAGCTTCGGCGTGCCCTCAAGGCGGAGCGCACCAAAACTGACGAGATCGCCTTTTTCGCGGACATTCGACCTTTTCCGCACCAGAAGGAGGCGCTGGAAGAACTCGCGTACGCCCGCCTTGAGGGCAAGAACGAAAACCTCATCGTGGCCGCGACGGGAACGGGCAAGACGCTACTGGCGGCCTTCGACTACCAGCGGTTAGCTTCTGCCGCGGGCGGCCGACCCAGACTCCTCTTCGTCGCCCACCGGCAAGACATCCTGAAGCAATCGATTGGGGCGTTTCGGCATGTTATGCGCGATTCGAACTTTGGCGAATTGCATGTCGGTGAACATCGCGCCGACGCCTGGCGTCATGTTTTCGCCTCCGTCCAGTCGCTCGCATCTCGGCGACTCGATGAGATCTTGCCAACTCACTTCGACGTCATCATCATCGACGAATTTCACCATGCCGAGGCTCCGACATACCTGCGCCTGCTCGATCATTTTCAGCCCAAACAACTGATCGGTTTGACGGCAACTCCGGAACGAACGGATGGTCGAAACGTCATCGATCGGTTCGGCGCGCCCACTTACGAGCTTCGGCTTTGGCACGCACTTGACCGGGGGCTCCTCTGCCCATTCCATTACTTCGGAATTGACGACGCAACTGACCTTTCCGCTCTCGAGTGGCAAGGCGGAAAGTACGCCGACGCGGCGCTCGAACAGCAATATGTCGATCGAGGTGGAAGCCGCGCAGACCTAATCATTCGGGAGCTGAATCAGAAGGTCGACGACATCGATCGCATGCGGGTCGTCGCCTTCTGCGCCACCATCGCCCACGCCAAGTACATGGCCAAGCAGTTCGAGCTTGCAGGGTTGAAAGCAAAAGCACTGCACTCAGGCTTGTCTGCTGAAGATCGCGATGAGCATGTGCGGGACTTTCGAAACGGCGACTTGCCCATCCTTTGCACCGTCGACCTGTTCAACGAGGGAATCGACATTCCGGAGATCAACACAGTTCTCTTTTTGCGGCCGACCGAAAGTGCAACGGTGTTCATCCAACAGCTCGGCCGCGGGCTCCGCAACCACCTGGACAAGGGCGCGCTGACCGTGCTGGACTTCGTCGGCCAGCAAAACCGAAAGTTCAGAATGGATTTGCGCTTCCGCGCGATGACCGGACTCTCGCGAACGCAACTTGATAGAGCCGTAAAGTCAGAATTCCCAAGCCTTCCTCCTGGTTGCCATATTCGGCTTGACAGGGTAACGCAAGATCGTGTGCTTCGCAACCTCAAAGATGCGATCCCGACGAATACGAAGGCGCTCGTCGAAGAGTTGCGTCGGATGTCGTCAGCTGACGTTCCAATCACGCTCACTTCGTTTCTGCAGGAAACCGGCATAGAGCTGAGTGACTTGTATAAGCATCAACGCAGCTTCGCTTCACTTAAGCGAGATGCTCAATTGATCACGGAGGAGGCAAAGGATGCGCGGCGAGCAGGCGCGTTTATTCACATCGACGATTCGCGGCGCGTCAACGCCTACCGCGACCTGCTGAACCGCAACTCGGTCGACAAGAAGTTTGAGCGGATGATGGCGTTCACGCTAACCGAATCGACGTCGACCGTCGGTTTGGAGCCTCTGCTGAGGCAGGAAATGCTTGAGGTCCTGTCAGTCCTTGAGACGCGCGCTGCTTACCGCCCGCCGGTCGCGGACGATTTGACATTCTCATTGCATAGCCACTACACCCGCGATGAAATCGCTGGCATCTTCTACGAAAACCCAATCGCGATGCGGCAGGGCACATTCTATGTGAAGGACCTCAGCATGGACGTACACCTGCTTACGCTGCGGAAGTCTGAGCTCGACTTCTCGCCGACGACGCGATACGCCGACTACTTCATCGCCCCTGATCTGCTGCACTGGGAGAGCCAGTCCATCACGACGGCGGCATCCGCGAACGGGCAGCGACTGATCCACGACCTTGGTCGTCACCTTGTCTTCGTCCGGGCGGATAAGGATCTGGACGGCCGCACTTGTCCGTTTATGTGCCTCGGCTTTGCCCACTCCATCTCGCACTCCGGCGAGAAACCGATCAAGCTTGTCTTCAAGCTTGAGCACGCCGTACCAGACCATATTTACGTCGGCTTACGCGCGGCGGCTGGGTGACGGGCGAAGCGGGCGCCACATTCTGACCGAAAAAGCAGTCAGGTTTCTCTTTTTGGGTAGCGTGACCAGCAATGGGAGGAGTTTGGGACTTCGACAAAGCAATGGAGATGCTGCCCCACTTGGCGGTATGCGCGAAGGAACGTCGTACGATCACCTACGGAGAGTTAGGGGCCAAGATCGACGTGATTCCGCTCTACATGACGAAACCGCTTGACACACTCCGAGATCGAATCCTGATCAAACACGGCCTACCTCGGATTGACGCACTCGTAGTGAACAAGGAAACCCGTGAAGTAGGCGATAGCTTCTACCCTGAGGGATTCGGAACCTTGACGTTAGAAGACAGACGAGCTCTGCTTGATTCAGAACGGGAACAGGTTTACAACTATGAGAATTGGGAAAAGGTGATTCTGAACCTGAAGAGGCACTACGGAGCGGAACAGGGCTAGGCTACTGGTGTGTCCGTAGCACCCACGGCAACGGGAAGGTCTTTGAACGGGCCAGCTATGCCCCCTATTCGAATCTCGACGATCTCGTCTGCAGCTAACACGAGGTCGAGTGGCACACCACGTTTTGGACCGGCGGAGAAAGCAGCCACGACAATCTGCTGAAAGTGCGGATCACTCACATTGAACGCCTTCTCCACGTTGTCCCCAAGCTTCGTCACGAACACTTCCAGGTGCTCCTCAGCCTGAAACCGTTGCGTCGCGATGCGCGAGACCAAGAAGTCGCCCTGAAAGTTGGGGCCGGGCGCACCCAAGAACTCAAATGGATCTACTCGCTTGATGATGGAGCTGTCACCGAAAACCTCGGGCTCGACCTCGCTGCCCCCGAAGAGGGCGGCGATCATGCAACGATGCACTGTGAGGCTGGAACTCGTCAGCTTGAGGGCCGCTTGGCCGCCAGCACCAGCCTGCGAGAGTTCATAAACCGCACCGACACCCGCGTACGCCACTATTCGAACGACGTGAAACTTGTCTGCCACTTCCCCACTCCACGGACCCGCCGAACCAGGACCTTAAACCAATTCTACACGCGGAGACTCGGCCTCGCTCGTCGCCTTAGCGGGCACGTCGCGCGGAATCATGAGGTTCCATTGGGACTCTAAGACTGACCCAGATGATCCACGTTCAAGATATTGAGGCGAGGCGGGCCTAAGCCGCCAAAGTTGGCTCAAATAGTCGGTGTCAGCGTTCCAGTGCAATGCATTTCTGCTGAGGCACCATCCGACAGCCGCGTAGAGTTTGCGCATGTGAAAGCGATTCAAAACGCTCCTCAACATTCGCAGGTCTAGCTGTGGAAGGGCGTCGGCAGCGTTTAGCAGCTCGCAGATGCCGCCTACTCTTCCGGGATAGCGGAATCCTTCGACCACGGTTAATTCGGGTCTTGTCGCGCTCAACAAAATGCCTTTACGATTGTGTTGTACTACGACGTCCGGAGTCAGCCACTCAGGACGCTTGATGAGCGTGAACTCGCCGTGCTTGGTTTTGTACGTGACCGCTTTCGCGGCGGAATAAGCTGTGAAGCTATTCCCATCTTGTTGGCCGACCGCAAGCAGGTCGAAAGCACTCTTTCCGCAGAAGACGCAGTCGGGGCGTAAGGCGGCCAACGCGAGAAAGGGGTCGGGGTGGAAAGTATCCGGATCGACTCCTGGAGGGACGGAGGCGTAGACACCGCGAAATGCCCGAACAACACGACCTCTCGCTTCTAAACGCTGGAGACGCTTCAGGGTCGCTTTCTCGCCGGGAAAGCCGAAATGAGCTTCAGCGGCCTTGAAGGTGAAGACAGCGTTGTGATACAGAAGTTCTTCGGTTGACTTCAACTATTTCACTGAATATACCCTGAAAGTGGGATATATCGGCGTAATACATAAATTCTTTCGTCGCAGATATATTTACGTATTACCCTGATACATGCCGTTTATTAGCCGGTTTAGGTCACGATTGTAAAGCAGTTGTCATTCGACGACAACGACCAGCTTGCCCCGTGCGCGTTTCGTCGCCAGGTGGCGCATAGCCTCACCAACTTCATTCAGTGCGTACCGTTTCTCGATCACCGGCCGAAGCTGCCCTGACTCCATCAATTTGCCCAAGGCGACGAGGTCAGCGTGATTCGACTTAGCCGAGAAGATGACAAACTTCTGTCCCGAAAAAAGTGAACGCACGGGCGCGGTGACGAGTCGCGACACGATGCCGCTCGGCCCACTATCGAGCATCCCGCAGCCAACGAAGACGCCGGTTGGCGTCATGACTCGGGCGATTGCGCGTAGGGGTCGGTTCGCCACGAGGTCGAACACCATGTCGTAACAGATGTCACCCTTCGTAAAATCGACACAAGCGTAATCGATGACATGATCAGCGCCGATCGAACGGACAAGGTCGGCGTTTGGCGCGCTGCAGACCGCGGTGACCTCCGCCCCGAACGACTTGGCGATCTGAACCGCAAACGTTCCGACGCCGCCAGAAGCACCGTTTACAAGCACCTTCGCTCCACTTTTAACCTTCGCCCGATCGCGCAGAGCCTGGAGTGCGGTGAAGCCAGCGACTGGTGAACTCGCCGCTTCGGCAAAGCCAACGGTATTGGGCTTGAGCGCGATCTTTGCGTCCGAGGCGCATACGTACTCGGCACACGCGCCGAGGGCAACTCCAAATACTTCGTCACCGGCTTTGAATGCAGTGACTTCAGGGCCGACCGCGTCGACGATTCCGGCGACGTCTCGGCCGATCTGGCCCGGCTTCTCCGTGGATGGGTCGGCGAGGCGCATCATGCGGCGCATCAGCCACGGCATGCCCTTCATCATGTGGCTGTCCAGCGGATTGATGCTCGCCGCCCGCACTCGGATAATCACCTGGTGCTCGGTGGGCACGGGTCGCTCGATCTCGGCGAGCCGCACCACGTCGGCCGTGCCGAATTCGTAGTAGACCGCGGCCTTCATCAGATTTTGCATTCAATTGCAGCTACGCGGCTGGTCCGTTTTGGGATGCATCGGCGGCGGCGCAATTTCTGTTGTGCGCCGGGTCGAGTCCGCGGGGTGGCGGGAGAGAATGGCATTGGAGGCGGTCCCTTCAGGGCCGGGATTTTGTGCGTGGGTCCTACCAGGGTTTGCGCCTCATGGCGCCAACCCTTCGCCCCGATTCGCTTCGCTTCCCGTTAAGACGGGATCTTCGACATTTCCCTTCGGCGGGGTCTGCGCTGCGCTTCGACTTTGTTAGGCAAGTCCTACAGGCTTGAATACATCGCCAGTGCACGTCGACCCAGATTAAGCCCATTCCGCCATCAAATGGTGTCCAGTTTGGGCTTCGTAACCCCCGTCCTGGCGGGCAAAAGCATCCCGCCCTCCTTCCCGCTCATCGGATGAATGGGAAGGAATCGCAAGTCGAGCTTGTAGTTTCGATCTGTCCGGTTGAGGCCAACGCGAGATCACATGGCACTGGAGGCAGCCCAAACAGGGCTGAAAATTCTTGGATCGTATTTACCAGGGTACGCCCCGCCAAGGCCGGGGCGAACCCTTCGCTGGAATCTACAAACCCTCTGGGTTTGCCGGAACCGAATGGAATTCGATTTCTGGATTCGCAATGCATTGTAGGCAGCTTGGATGCACAGCTCATGCGACGGTTTGCGCTTCGTAACCCCCATCCTGGCGGGCAAAAGCAGCCCGCCTTCCTTCCCCCTCATCGGATGAATGGGAAGGT
>JBBRML010000018.1:0-51567 GCA_038230855.1 Fimbriimonadales bacterium
CTGTTCGGTGGAAAGAAGGCTATTCGCGATTGAGGTTCTCACCTGACGGCTATCGCGAACCACTACCGAAGGCTCGGCGAGAGCACAATGTGCTTGTAATTGGCGACTCTTTCACTCAAGCCGCCCAAGTCTCGGATACGGAAACATACGTGTCGCAAACTCAGGCAAATCTAGAGGCGGCAAACACCAGTGCCGGGCTTTGGAACGCAGGCGGTGCGGGTCTATCCCCGACGGCGTACATCGGCATAGCCCCGCATTACCTCGAGACGCTGAACCCGGACACGACGGTCGTTGAGTTAAATACGGTTGACTTTCATGAAGACCGAAAGGATGTTTCGCGTGTTTATTGGGTGGAGGACACCGGCACTTCGTTCACGCTGAAGAAAAACGCGGCCCATGCGACGGGAGTTCTGGGTCCGAAACGATTGCAGAAAGTGCCAGGATTTGTCCGCGCACTCCATGCCCTCAATTCGTCGTCGCTATTCCAGACCGCCCTGGCGAGTGCATTGAAAGGGGATGGGGACGTCGGGCGCGCGGCGAAAAAGCGCAAACAGCAGGCAGCCAGCCACTCCACAGAGGATGAAGTCGTCGCCCGGTACGTTCCGTGGGCGATCGCTGAGATGAAGAAAGCCTATCCCCGTCTCGTCATCGTTTACATTCCGACAATCGATTACTTCAATTTGGACTCGGTGCCTCCGTTAGATGAGCGACTATTGCCGAGTGTGTGCGAGTCGCTCGGCGTTCCGCTGGTTAGCCTCCGAGCTCCGTACGTGAAGCGGTTTCTGGAAACGGGCGACTGCCCTCACGGATTCTCTAACACGACTCCGGGAGTGGGCCACATCAACGCGCTAGGCCACGAAATCCTCGGTCAGATGCTTGCTACGAAATTGCGAGCCGTATGGGAAACGTCCTAGTCTCTCCCCAGGATAAATCCCGGTGGAGATCCGTTGCACGGTTTGGACCACTCGCCGTCGGGACGTAATTGCCTCCGGTACAATGCGTCGGTGTCAGATGTTCAGGAAGATCCGGGCCTTGAAGGGCGAGTCTTCCTAACCGGTATCGGAGCATTCGTCTGCGCCACGATTTTATGGGAACTCGTCGCGAGGCGCGCAGTTCAGAGTCAGCCCGCCCGAATCCCGTTCGAGCCAGGCGGCCAAATCTCTACCGGTCGGGTAGTGCAATCCGATGAAGGCTATTCAAGGACTTCTTTCGATTCGCGCGGATTTCGCGCACCAGTCCCGAACGGTAAACCGCGGAAGACAGTTCTCGTACTCGGAGACTCCTACACCGAAGCTCTCCAAGTGTCGGACCGCGAGGCATTTCCTGAGCAAACGCAAACGCGTCTGATCGCGAAAGGCATGGATATCGGCTTTTACAACGCAGGTGTGAGCGGCGGCGCTCCGCCCCGGTACATCGCGGTGGGTCCATACTTCCAAAGAACTCTGCAACCGGACGAAGTCGTCGTTCAACTGAATGAATCCGACTTTTCTACGGATTATTTCGACCGCGCGCACAACTTCTTTCCTGAAAAAACGGGGGACGAGTACAAGGTCGTCGTCCTTCCAAGCGCCGGCAAGCAGCGCATGACGAAGTTGCCCGGGTTCTCGACGCTGTTGAGGTCCAGCCTATTCCAGATGGCGTCAAAAAAGGTTGTAACGGGTAAAGCCGCAGCTTCCGGAAACGGCCGATCGAGCAAAGTAAGCGCCAAGCTAGCCGGCGCCGAATTGCGCCGCTATATCCAGTGGTCGGTTAAGAATTTGCGCTCCGCGTATGCGAATCTTACGCTCATTTACGTGCCGTACATCAATTACTACAACCTCGACGACTTAGGGAACCCTTGCGAGGCGATTTTAGGTGAAGAGTGCGGGCGGGCGGGTGTAAACCTGATCGACATGCGAGATATTTACGTCCGACATTTTTTGGCCACGGGTGTGTGCCCCAACGGTTTCTCTAACACGTCTCCTGGCAAAGGTCATATCAACGCAGTCGGCCATGCCCTTCTCGCAGAAGCGCTGAGCGAGCGACTTGAAGCAAGGCTCCTACATTGATAAGCTGTCCCTCGCCGTTCGTGGTTCCTTCCATCGCGTGATCCCATGCTCTTTACTTCGCTCCCATATTTCTTGCTACTAGCAGTCGTCCTCGTCTACCTTTGGCGTGTGAAGGATGTCAACGCGCAAAAGATCGGCCTAGTCGTCGCAAGTTACTTCTTTTATGCGCAATGGGATTGGCGATTCGTTGGCTTGCTGTTCGGACTATCCGCGTTCACTTTTGTATGCTGCAAAAAAGTTCGTCGAGGAAACGACGAGAAATCTCGCAAAGCTTGGGTGGGCATTCAGGTCGCGGGCAGTTTGGCGACCCTTGGCTATTTTAAGTACGCGAACTTCTTTCTGCAGTCGGCTGGCTCTTTGCTCCACAGTGTTGGCCTTCGTCCCGGGCTGCTAAACATCATTCTGCCGGTTGGAATCTCGTTTATTGTCTTCGAAGTTATTTCGTACACGGTCGACGTATACCGCGGCGACACGCCGTACGAGGAGAGCGCACTCGACCTCTTTTTGCTTGTCGCATTCTTTCCGCACCTCATCGCGGGACCGATCATCAAGCCGAAGACTTTTCTACCGCAGCTCAAGATTCCAACTCAGATAACCCCGAGCAACCTCAGTTCTGGCGCACAGCTTTTCCTTTGGGGAATGATGAAAAAGGTTTTGGTGGCGGACCGAGTTGCCCCCTTTGCAGACACGATTTTCAACCATCCCGGATCGTTCGGAGCGCTCACCACGTGGGGAGCAGTCGTCGCGTACGCCATCCAAATTTACGGCGACTTCAGCGGCTATACGGACATGGCGATAGGATCCGCTCGCATGATGGGCTACGAGATTCCGCGCAATTTCAACCTTCCGTACTTTGCGCTGAACATCACTGACTTCTGGCGGCGCTGGCACATTAGCTTGTCGTCGTGGCTCCGCGACTATCTGTACTTCCCTCTAGGCGGTAATCGCAAGGGTTACGCTCGAACGTATCTCAACCTCGCGATTGTGATGTTGCTGGGCGGACTTTGGCATGGCGCCAGCTGGAACTTTGTCCTTTGGGGCGGCATTCATGGATCGGCGCTGGCTTTGCACAAGTTCTGCGTTGACCGAAAGGTGTTCCCGCCGATGCCCGCGCCGATTGCACGCTATCTGAGTTGGGCAATCACCTTGATCTTTGTGATAACGGTCTGGGTGCCGTTCCGGTCAAGTTCGTGGGACACGACGATCACGATATTCCGGCACATGTACACGCCGACCACCACGTTCACTATTCACTGGATGAGCAATGCGTTGCTGTTTGCCATTCCGATTCTCTTCGTTGCCGATCTCGGCACGACGCGTTGGCATGAGGGTCGGCGCTTGCACTTGACGCGATTTCGTGATCAGTTTGCATTTTGCTTCTGCGCTATTGCCGTTTTGGTACTGTCTCCGCCGGCGGCAAGTCCATTCATTTACTTCCAGTTCTGAGGTTTTTCTTAGTCCAATTTGCAGCCCGGGCCGTCTAAATGTATGGAAGGCACGCCACGGTGTGCGGCTTCAGACGCGCTGGTGCGCTTTTTGTACTGAGGTGACGGTCCGGGGTAGAGTCAACGGCGGATGGAAGAAGCGACGCACGACACGACTGAAGTACAGCCGCGCCGCGGTTGGAAGCGATTTTCCGTCTATGCGGAGTCTCTGCTTGCCGTCATTTTCTTAGCTTACGTTCAGCACAACACCAACCTGATCGAGGGAGATCGCCCTCGATACACGCTGATGCTGATTGGCACGTGCTATGCCGTTTGGCGTGGGGGCCGCGGACCTGGCGTCTTTGCCCTCGTCACGTCAATCGTGATATCGGACTGGGTGCTAACCGATCCGATGTTCTCGTTCTCCGCTCTCGGGTTCGGGGATGCCCTCGGGCTGACGCTCCTCTTGGTCGTCGGGACATTTATTATCGTGCTCGGTGACGCACAACGTCGTGACCGTAATCGAGCCCTTCGGCGAGAGAAGGAGTTGACAGTGGTAAACGATCAACTGGCGACGGCGCAAGCGGCCCTTGCGGAAGCCCTAGCTCGCCGAGCGTCGGAACTGAGCGAACTGAAGCGGTTTGTGGCCGAAGAAGACCTTGTGCCCGCACCCAAGAAACCGCCTTCCAACCCTCCGATGTTTTGAGTCTGATTTGAGTGCCCCAAGGTACAGTATTGGGACTCACCGGCAGGTCGGGCGGTTAGCTCAGTGGTAGAGCACTTCGTTCACACCGAAGGGGTCACAGGTTCAAATCCTGTACCGCCCACCAATAAATTCTATGGTGTGGATCTATATTCTGCAAAGCCAAACCTCGGGCCGGTTCTATGTGTGAATGACCGAGCGACTAGAAACCCGCGAAGCTGAGCACAATTTCGGTCAAACCAAGTCAACTCGTGGCCGCGGGCCGTGGCGGGAGTTGGTGAAGGCGTTAAGTCCCGGCGACTTGCACGAAACTCGAGCGACCTTCGGTGCCGAAAACCGTAATCTGCGCGGCTTCCTTTTCCACATGGGGCAGCACGTCATTTACAAAGCAGGGCAGATCTGGCTGCTTGCGTTCGAACTTGGAGTAGATGGCGGCGATCCGTACACTGCGCCACATCCGAACGAGGACTACGGCTTCGGAAACCCCGGTTGGCCTTCTCCCCGCAAATAGGGCTTGGGCTCTCCAAACTCTCGTGCGCTTTCTTCGTTGGCGAAGATTGTCTTGGCCGGGTCGCTGGGGGCTGGCCGTTTGTACACGAGGCGACGAGGCACAACCATCCGCATCGACCAGTGCCACTCGTTGGCAAGTAATTCACGAGCCATTTTCTGAACGCCATCGAACCATAATTGAGTTCGGAAAGCCCGACGACCAATCGTCGCTAATTGACAAAGCCATGCTCGCCACTCTCTGTTTCGCTGCCGCCATTGCCGACCCATCAACCTATCTGCGCACGACGAAGGACGAGATGCAGAAGGCTTGGCCCGCCAATCGCACCGTAAACATCGTATGCCACGGCCACAGTGTTCCGGCCGGATACGCGAAGACTCCGATTGTCGATACTTTCAATGCGTATCCACATCTCTTACATCAAGAGATCAAAGCGAACTACCCCATGGCCGTCATCAACGTGATCGTAACCGCGATCGGTGGTGAAAATTCTGTTCAAGGGGCAAAGCGTTTTGATGCCTCAGTTTTGACGATAAAGCCAGATGTGGTCACCATCGACTATGGCCTCAACGATCGATTCGTCCCCTTAGAGGCAACCAAAAGAGCCTGGGTCGAGATGATCACAAAGTGTAAGTCGAAAGGAATTTGCGTTCTTCTCCTGACGCCGTCGCCTGACCTTTCTGCAAACATAGGAGACGATCGCGATCCCCTTGCCATTCAAGCCGACCAGATCCGCGAGATTGCACATGAGCAGGGGGTAGGACTCGTGGACACCTATCGTCGATTTAAGGAGATTTCCGCGCGCGAAGGAAACCTGCAGCCGTACATGGCCCAATCCAACCATCCCAACCGACTTGGTCACCAAGAAATCTGCAAACTCCTAGTCCCATGGTTCATCACCGCACGGACTTAGCAGACATGGGCTGTGGGCTTGAACACTGGTCGACGAGGCACGATCATCCTCATCGACCAGTGCCAGCCGTCGTCATTTGGTCATGTTGTTAGTTTCATCTACCTGCGCTTTACATCGTCAGGATCCAAGATTGAACTTATCGATCAGGTGGTCGAGTTGTGTCTCGATGATCAGGCCTTCTTTGAAGGGACGGGTGAGTAAGCGCAATAACGCATAGACCAGGCGTCGACGAAGTTCGATACGCTCGTGGTCCATGATGCCGGGCCTCATTGCCTCGGTTTGGTTCCAACTCAACCAGTTGTGTTCGGCGTATGTTCTCTGACCAAGTCTCATGTTCTTGAATCTGTCGGAGTAGCCATCGATGACAAGAAGGGAGTGTGCGATCTCCTCTGCCCAGAATCCAATGTTCCAGGCATGGCCCGCGAGTTGGTTGACGGGAAGGCCTGCCGTATAAGCCCGCGTTTTGATCACCGGTTCGGTGATGTCTACGACCTATGGCATCGTGAGGCCCGTTTTCCGCGCATTTTGTTGGTACGGCCAAACTACTTTGCTCCTTCTCATTTTTTCTCCGCACTTGATCCCAGGCTGGCGAGAAGCTCGTCGAGTTGGTCAAGCACCTCAGGCATCGCGCCCGTCGATCCGGTGTCAACCGCATCCTTCGAGGGATACAGATCGTGCACCACGAGCAGAGTCTTGCCGGCGACTTCATCAAAGGTGACCGTGGTGACTTGGCCGTCGTCACCCTCCTCGTTCGTCCAAACGAGGCGCGAGTCGGGTGTAACTTCTACGTAAGTGCCGAAGAACGCCATCTCCGAACCTTCGTGGAGAAAGACCAAACGATACTGCCCCCCAACCCGAACATCCATTTCGCAAGAAATCAAGTTCAGCCCGTACGATTTTGGTACCCACCACTTCCTGAATAGCTCGGCCTTGGTCCACGCCTCGAACACGAGGCGCGCAGGCGCGTTGACGGTTCGGGTGACGACGACTTCGCACTCTGACTTCCGCTCCACTGTCGTGGCGTTCGTCGTGGGCGTGGCCTCACTTGCTTTATTTATTTCCATTTGTTTTCTCCCTCTGTTTCAATTCCTCGACAACACTATCCAACTCGTCAAACCTCGCGGCCCAGAGCTGGCGATACGTCTCTATCCATGCCGCCTCTTCTTGCAGTCCGCGTAGGCCGAGCTTGCACGTCCGCACGCGCCCAACCTTCTCCGTGGTGACGAGCCCCGCTTGCTCCAGGACCCCGACATGTTTCTTCATGCCCGTGAGGGTCATGTGGAACCTCTCGGCAAGGGCGGTGATCGAAGCGTCGGCACGCCAGAGTTGCTCCAGAACGCCGCGTCGGGTGGCGTCCGAGAGCGCACCGAACGAGGCATCGAAGTGGCTTTGGCTATACTGTACCATTCGGTTCAGTATAGCAGATGGGTGACTGAAATGTAAACGAGGCTGCTTGCCCGCGACGTTGGCACGGGCGAGTCGGTCCGAACGCGCGGCTACAACTAGCTGGGCATAAACTTCGAAAGATGGCCGAGCATAAATGTCGAGTTGTAGCCGATCATTAAGTTCGAGCGATAGCCGGTCATAATATTCGAGTAATGGCTCTCAGACCCGAATCGGCGCGAAGGACTCCCCATGATCGACTAGCAGACTCACTTGTGCGTCTGCGACCCGTCCTAAACGAGGGCATATACAGAACAGGCGGCATTCCTAGGCGCGATTTTGAGCGAATTCAACGTGCTGGCTACCTCGCGGAGATCATCAACGGCTGGTATCACGTCACAAACCCAGCTGCACCTATCGGCGCTTCCGATTGGCAAGGACATTTCTGGCCCTTTCTACGCCAGTACTTGACGGATCGCTTTGGCGACCGATATTGCCTCGCAGTCCAGTCTTCGCTGCTCATTCACGCTGGATTAACTAAGGTGCCTGAGCAGACATTAGTGCTGATCGACAGACCCCATGGCAAACGAATTGATCTACCACACGGTTGTTCTCTATTATCCTACGAAGAAAAGTCTGGACTCGCTGCCCAGGTCAGTGTCCTAAACGGCATCCGTGTAATGCCACTCGAAGTAGCGCTAAGTCGAGCACCTGAAGGATTCTTTCGGACAAGCCCACTCGAAGCAGCGTCGATCCTCGCAACCATCGCTGATCCATCCGCAATCATTCGTGTCTTGATTGAAACGGGAGCGCCGATCTTTGGAGGCAGGGTCGCTGGAGCATTTAGGCATATCGGAAGAGACGACTTTGCCGACCGAATCATGCAGAGCCTGCGTGGGGCTCGGCTGGAGCCGATAGAGTCCAATCCGTTTGATCGAGCCATTCCAATCATTGGAAGCCAACGTGTCCGTTCACCGCACGTAGCCAGAATTCAAATGATGTGGGCCGCAATGCGGGAACCAGTCATCGATGCATTTGAAGTTACTCCCGGCATCCCTTCCGATATTGCTAGCTACCTCGATCGAATCGAGCAGATTTCGCGACTAGATGCCTATCACTCGCTTTCAATCGAGGGCTACAAGGTGGATGCCGCCCTGATCGAAAGGGTACGGGCTGGTGCCTTTGATCCTGACAAAATGGAGCAGGAGCGGCAGAATCGCGATGCTTTGGCTGCCCGAGGATACTACGAAGCTTCGCTTGAAGTAAGGAAATCTATTGAAAAGATTCTTCGCGGCGCACCGCCTAGTGAGCTGATTCGTGTGGCACACCACGACTGGTTCCGAGCCATGTTTGCCGTCGCTGTTCGAGCAGGTCTCCATGAAGCAAGTGAACTTGCGGGATACCGAGGTCATCAGGTCTACATCAATGGTTCCAATCACCTGCCACTGCCTTCCGACGTCGTTGTGGATGCGATGGAGGCCCTATTCGACTTGATTGCAAAGGAAGAGCATCCAGCCGTGAGGGCAGTCTTGGGGCACTTCATCTTTGTCTTCATCCATCCCTATGGTGACGGAAATGGTCGAATTGGCCGCTTTATGATGAATGCCCTGTTTGCGAGCGGAGGCTATCCATGGACGATTGTTCACCTCGACACGCGAAGTCGCTACATGCAGTCTCTGGAGCGAGCCTCCACCAAAAGTGTCATCGATGAGTTCGCAGCCACAATCGCGAGTGAGATGGAGCGGACAACCAAGGCAATGCCTTAGAGGCAGGTTATCCGCGTCGTTGTAGACGGGGACGCCGTCCGGACATGCAACTGTAGAAATGTCGGAGAGTGCGAATATTCTCCGACGATTTCACAGTCTTGTTGAACGGTCAAAGTTCAAACGGCGTTCGAACGGTCCAAGAACTTGGGTGCCGATTGGAGCCTCAGGCATTGAGTTCTGAATCTTTTTGACCACGGCAACGCGAGACGGAGAGTCGTGGTCAAGCGAGTTCAGGGTGCCCAGATCTAGCAAATGGATGGCACGAGCAGTTCGGCCGACCGCCCGGCGCGACTGCTCCGGGAAGTGCTCCAGTTAGGACGCAGCGTCGTAGCGCCGCACGGTTATTCCGAACTTCACTCCTGAGCGCAACAACTGGTGGGACAAAGTCGGTCTTCGGCACGACTTGCCCGGAGGAACTCATACACCAAAGCTCCCGCAACCGTGCCGACCATCGGTCCGATGATATATGGCGTAAGGTGGGTCAGCGCCTCGCCCCCTGAAAAGAGCGCCGGTCCTAAACTTCGCGCAGGATTCATGCCACAGCCTGTAAGCGGACCTGCCATGAGTCCGGCAAGCATGACCCAAAGACCGATGGCGATCCCAGCGAAACCGCTCGAGACACGGCCGTCAGTCGCGACCGAGACGATGACCAGCATAAGGAAGAAGGTAAGGACGGCTTCTATTCCTGTTGCGCAGACAAGACTTACGGTTGGTACCGTGGCGCCGAAGCTGGATTGCGGGGCTAATTCGGGCAACAGGAGCCGCAGCAAAGCGCAGGCAAGGAAGGCTCCGCCGATTTGGGCGACGATGTACGGTGCCGCCATTCCCCACGGAAACCGCTTCACTACGGCAAACCCAACGGTCACGGCAGGGTTGAAGTGTGCACACGAGATGTGGCCAAGACCGAAGACCATCGCAGCAACCACGGCACCAAAGACGACGTTGACGCCCAAATGGCCTGCTACTCCCTCAACGATTGTTCCGCACCCGAAGAAGACTATGGCAAACGTTCCGATCATCTCGGCGATGCAGCATCGAAATTCTCTTGCGGTCAAGTGCGGTCCTGAATCAGCGGTGCGGCGCTCGTCGTTCCGGCTGGGGTAGCACTCGCACTGCCACCGAGGGTTCGGGCAAGAAGGTTGACGATTGCGTCCGCGATTTGAGACCGGCCCGCGTCGTGGATGCAAACAAACAGGATTCGAGTCATAGATGTAAAGATGGCCCTGTCGCACAACAGGGCCGGTCGTTTCGTCGAGAGCGGCTACTTGCCGCAACAGCCGCCGCGGCAACAGTTGTCACAGCAGCATGGGTCGCATGTACAGTTCATTTACTTGGTCTTTCCCCTATCTGGATTCGCTGCCTGTAGCCGACGACGCAACATCCATCCTCACGCATGGCGAGCCGCGCCTGCAGCCGTTGCTCGTCTTGCATGAGGGCTAAATCCTTGAGCGAGCTGAAGTGAGCTTCTAATCCGCCCAGTACCGGCTTTGCCCAGTCTTCGATGGCGTAATACGCCCACGTTCCCTTTTTCGAGGCGCGAACCACACCCGACATGCGCAGGCACTGCAGGTGGGTTGAAAGCGACGATTGAGGAATTCCAAGCGCGTCGGCGATTTCGCAGACGCAAACCTCCCCCACTCGGAGCACGGCAAGGATGCGTACCCGGGTTGGGTCAGCAAGGGCCTTCGCAAACTGGACGAGATCATTCATCGGTATATCGGCAACTACCGATATTATAACTTCTTTTTGGAAAGAAGCTAATCAGCCTTGTTTCACCCGGCGAAGTACTTGGCGCAAGATTTTTGGTATCAGACGCTCCCCAGCTCTTTCTGCCGGGGAACGCTTCGAGTCAGTGGCTTGCTAGGCGCGCCGCGCGAATCTGCTCCGCATCGGCACTGCCCTGCGTGCAGCAGCCAACGATATGGCCATTGACGACGACGGTTGGGATACGGGTGATGCCGTAAGCCCTCGCCTTTTCAACGACACCTGGGTCGGAAACGTTGAGAATGATTACTTCGCAGTTCGGGCAGGCTCCTTCACGAGCCGCCTCGATCGCCGGTTCGCAAAGCTGACTTCCAGAAGTAAACACTTCGATCTTAGCCATGGTGCTTCTTTCCTCCGAGAACCTTCACGTGCGGCTTGGCGGCATACTTGGCCGGGTTCTTCTTGAACATCGCCGGGCAGTCCTTACAGCAAAAGAAGTAGCGGTTGCCTTTGTAGTCGGCGTACATCTTGCTCTTCGTCGCCTTGTCGACGTCGAGCTTGTCGCCCGTGACTGGGCAGGTGATGACGTGCTTGGCACTCTTGGGGACGTCGTGGCCCATTTGGGCGAAGGCGCTGGCGGTGAGAATGGAGGTCGCCGCAAGGAACGCGACGAGCTTCGTGTTGAGGGTGGTGCTATTCATAGGTTTCTCGGTTGATTGGTTAGGTTCCGTTAACGATTTGGACTCCGAAATGACCGCTCGCGCCCAGAACGGCAGGCGAAAATAAGTAAAGCACGAACTCGGCATTCGAATCGTTGGCAGCAACGCGCCGCCACTGCTTCGTCAGTATTCCATGGGCTTCCAACTCGTTCGTGATAACTCTTGCATTGGCGATTTGAGCGCTTCGCTTCGCTTTATGTAACCGCACTACGCGATTTGGGCATCCATGCCCAAGCGGAAGCCGTAGCCTACCGGCCAATCGCCCTCGTCAGCTTGCTCCAAGCCTTGCGCTGGTAGGCCGAGCCTTCAGCTACGGACAGCCTCGCATGAACCAGTTGCGAGCGAGAGTCCGTGAGTTCGGCAAGGATCGCTTTGCCATCCTCGTAGCGAACAAGAGCCACTCGATACGCCTCTACACTGGCATCAAGTTCTGCCGCAGCTGCCTTCAATACTTTGGAAACAGCGGACCATTCCGCCCACCCTGTGGCGACTTCGGATTGGACATGGTTTGTAGCGCCCCGAAGCTCTGCTTCGGCCTTCTTCGCCATCGCATTGGACTGAGCTGCCGCCGAGCGACGTTGGCCGCCGTCGCCAAGGGGGAAACTGAGGACCAGACCGGCTTTGTAGGTATTGCTCGCCGAGACTCCGAGACTCCCCGCCCAATCGTTCATCCCCATGAGGCTGAGTTCAGGGAGTCCCGCCTTGTCATATGCGCTGGCAAGCGACTTCATCTGAGAGACCTGCGAGCCGATGGCAATAAGCTCTTGTCTGCGCGACATGGCAAGCTTAATCGCTTCATCCATCGTCGCTGGAGCACTCAGCGAACCATCCCAATCTCCCAACTCTGGGGCCGAAGATTGCTCCATCCCAGCCGCGTCCCATAGTTGCGCTTGAGCGGAAGCAGAGTCGGCCTCGGCCATAGCGATCTCTCGCTCGGCCCTCGCGGCGTCGGCTTTCGCCCTGAGCACGAAGGCTTCGGGGACCTTTCCCGCGTCAAACCTCGCTTGAGTTATTCGGAGCACTTCTAAGGCGCTGTCGTGCGCGACGTGGTGGGCCTGAACGACCTCCCGTCTATATAAGGCGTCAGCGAAAGCGAGACGCACGGAAAGCGAAACATCCAGGGCCGTAGCATCCAAGACGGACTGCTTCGCGCGGATGAGAAAGGAGGCAGACTCAGCGATCGCCCGTTCCCGCCCGAACGTAAACAGCTTCCACATGAAAGTGGCGTTGAGCACACCGGCCGATTCACGAGGAAGGACCGCGTAGTTGAGCGGGTCCACGGTCCCTGGGAAGATCATCGAACCGGTTCCCACGGCACCGTAACCGTTGAGCGAGACCTGTGGTCGAAACGGGGCCAAGAGCCCGGATTTCTCCGCGCGAGCCGAATCGACCTCAGCTCTTGCCGCGCCAATCGCCGGGTGGTTCTTGCTGGCCGAATCGAGAAGTTGGCTTAGATTCTTTTTCTCCGCGGCAAGCACGAGGCTCGAGCATGCGAGCAATAGGAACGCTGATAGATAGGTTCTCATGGATTCTCTCCGGGTTCGGGAGCGTCTACGGGAGGCAAGCTCGCCGGATCGACTTTGAAGACGTGGACCTGAATCCAACGGACTAGGTCGTCTACGACCGTGTGCATGATGGGAATGTCGAGCAGCGATAGCACGGTGCCGACGATGAGGCCTCCGATGATTACGGCGCCAAGCGGTTGGTAGGCGTCAAGGCCAGATTTGGGAGCAAACGCAACTTGCGCCATGACGAAGATCGTGATGAGCGCGGTCATGAGAATCGGCCGGAGACGTTGCGGGCTTGCTTTGGCGACCGCTTCGTTCCGGGGCATTCCAGACTTACGGTATTGCAAGATGAGGTCGATCATGAGGATGGCGGTCACGATATCCATCCCGCTCAGGACAATGACGCCAAGCAGGGAGACGGTCGAGAACGCCAGGTGCATGATCCACAGCATGAAGAACACACCGCTGAGTTCAAGCGGCAGGCTAAACATCATTTGCAACGGTTGCAAGAAGCCGCCGAACTGGGCGACGAGTATGAGGTACATCAGCACGAGCGCGACCACAAGGCCGCTCAGCATCACGCGGAAGCTGTCAAGCATTTGCGTCATATCGCCCCTGGCTTCAACGCCATAACCAGCGGGCCAATTGAGGCCCGCAAGCGCGCGCATCTGAACGTCCATCATCACGTCCATGCTCGGCCTGCCTTCCTTGCGGTAGTAGCCGTTGAAGCTCACCATCCGCCGAAGTTGGTCGTGTTCGATGGCGCTTGGGGCCATCCTCTGCTCAAGCCTCACAAGTTCGAGCAAAGGCACTTGCTGGCCGTCTTTGCCCGTGAGAAACATTCGCTCTAGGCTCGAAAAATCGGTCCGCTGATCCTCTTTGAAGCGGACTTGAATGGTGGTCGGGCGCTTGTTAGGAATCCGGTAGAACTCCGCCGGATAGCCTCCGCGCAGCGCGAAATATGCTTGCTCGGAGATTGACGCGGGAGATAGACCGTGGGCCACCGCCTTGTCCTGATCGACCACGACGGTGTAGGTGGGCTTCGTCATCTCCCAACTTAGGAATGGTTGAGCGATGTCCGGCATCTTGGAGGATGGGTTCAGCGCTTTGGTTCGGGCAATATCCATCACCTGATGGCCGAGCTTGTCGATGAGGGCCAAGTCTTTGCCGTAGATCACGAGGGCGACTGGCGCAAGCGAAGTGGCCATCACATCGGCTCCCATCTCCTTGATCTGGATGCGACGGATTCCTTGTATCTCCTTCATCGCCCGCGTGTGGATTCGGTCTGCGATCTTCCACACGTCCGGCCGACCTGAATCCTTATCGGTGAGGGAAAGCATTGCGGAGACGCCATTGACCTGACTCATTTGGTAGCCCGTGAAGTACGCGCCGCCGGTGGTCATTCCGGGGCCTCCTTCCACACCAAGCTCGATGCTCGCATGGGTTATCCAACCTTGGTTCCCACCTTCCTGGCCAATGATCTTCTCCAGTTGCCTGGTTGCCTTTTCGGTTGCTGCGAATGGGGTTCCGGGCTGCATCTCCATTTGCAGGCTGGCTTGCCCAACGTCTCCGAGTGGCATCATTTCCGAGCCTATGAAGTAGTAGAGCGAGAAGCCGGCAATGACGGTAATCCCGATTCGGACGAAGTTGGCGAAGCGGTGACGCAGCAGCCAGCGAATGAGACGCTCGTAGCTTTGCTCGAGCCCTTCCAGCTTTTGTTCGAAAGGCGCTAGGAATAGCTTACTGAACCACGTTTTCGGTCTTGTCTCGGGCAAGGTCATGAACCGCGAGCAAAGCACGGCGGTCAGGGTCATTGAGACGATGAAGCTGAAGATGAGCCCGAAAATTATGGGCCAACCAAGGCCGACGAACATCAGCTGCGTAAGTCCGCCGCTGAGCATAAGCGGGACCAGGGCGACGATGAGCACGACCGTTGCGGCTAAGACTGAGCGGCGCACTTCGGTGATGCCGTCGATGGTCGCTCGACGGCGGTCTTTGCCCATCCGCATGTGGCGTTCCACCGCGTGGATGTCGATGATGGCGTCATCAACCAGACGACCAATGGCAATGAGCAATCCGACAAGCGTGCTTGAGTTGAGGCTCATACCTAGCGACGCCATCGCAAGTAGAGACATGGCGAGCGAGATTGGAATCGCGGTCAGGGCGATGACCGTGCCGCGCCACTCGCCAAGAAAGAAGAGCACAACGATGCCGGTAAGCAGAACGGCAGCAATTAGTTCGTGCTGCATGTTGGCGAACAGCACGTCCACGAATCCGGCGTTGTTGTACGCAACGGTCAGGTGAATGCCGGGAAACTCTTTCTCAAGCTGCTTCGCCGTTTTCACGACGGCGTCGATGGTCACCGGGGAGCTTGCGTCGGGGTTTTGCAGGACGTTTACGACGATGGCCTCGTCAACCTTGTCGCCGTGGAGGTGATGGTATGCGGAGCGGGGCTCAATGACGGTGTCTTTGACCTCGGCTACATCCTTGATCCGAACGATTCGGCCCTCGGTAGCTTTAACAGGATAGTTCTCAACAAGCTCTGCGCCGGAGGCCAAGGTATCCACTCGCAGAACGGGCTCTTGCGCGTCGCTGGTTAGCAGCCCCGCAGATTTCGCGACGTTGTACTTGTCGAGGGTGTCCCGCACGTCGAGGATGGAAACGCCGTACGATTTAAGCTTGTCGCGGTCCACCCGGACCTGCATCTGCCGCCGATAGCCTCCGAACGAAGACACGGTATAGATATTTCGGTGAGCCGTCTTGAATCGGTTGATGAGCTCGTTGTCGGCAAGTTCCCTGAGCCTTGCCATCGTCCATCCCCTGTCTTTGTCGCCGGTGAGACTCAGCGACAAAACAGGCAGGTTTAGAGGGTCAACGCGAAGAATCCACGATGGCTTCAGGTTGCTGCCTGTCGCGGGAAGGTCGGCCTGCACGACGTTCAATAGGCTTTGAACATCGGTCTGGGCCCTCTGCATGTTGCTGCCAAACGGATACTCGAGGACAACCATGCTGAATCCCTCTTGGCTGATTGAGCGGATATATCGAACGTTCGGAACGCTAACCATCCGTTGCTCGATGGGTGATGAGAAATAGGTCTCCATCTCCTCTGCGCTGAGGCCCGGCGACTCGGTCACGATTCCGAGCATCGGGCTCTCGACATACGGCATGAACCGGCGCGGCATGTAGGAGCCAACGGCGATATAGCCAAGAACGAGCATCGCAAGAAAGAAGCTAACGACAACGTAGGGATGATCGACCGACCAGCGAACGATGTTGAAGCCCTCTCGCCGCTCTGAGTCAGGGCATTTCACTTGCCGGGTTCCCGAGATTGCATGTTTGTCCCGGCCATCGACTCTTTGCCCGGCTTCTTCGGTAAAGAATCCTTGCCTCCCGCCATCACCGGTGTTCCTTCTATGAGGTTCTCAAAGCCAGCCCAGACAACGTTTTCGCCTTCACTAAGGCCAGACGCGACGACGGTGTAGTCGCCGTTAGTACGACCAGTGGTGATGATCTCCCTGTGCGCGACAAGGCTTCCACCCTTCTCGCGAAGTGTCAGTTCCATTCCGCACTTCGGGCACGTGCCAGGGCCCTCTTTGCTAACCTCGGGATGCATGGTGCAAGTCCAGTCGGATTTCCCCGTTCCCGGTTTGGTCTGCACGGTCCAGACGTATTTACCGCTGTCATCCGTGTGAACGGCGACGGTCCGAACGGAAAGCGCATGTGCTCCCGAGCCGCCGACTTCAAGTCGAGCAAACATGCCAGGCTTGAATGATCCGTCCCTATTTGGCAGGATTGCCTCAATGCGGAAGGTTCTTGTCTGTGAATCGACGGTGGGAAAGACGCTGGTCAATGTTCCGTTTCGCAGGATCGAATCTGCGACGACTTGGATAGGCATACCGGTGCGAACGGAGCCGGACATGCTCTGCGGAACTTCGGCCTGAACTCTCACCTCGGCGAAGCTCTTGAGCTTTATGATTGTTTGCCCGGCCACGACGGACGTGCCTTGACTGACGAGCCGCTCTGCTACTACCCCGTCCGCAAGTGCCCGAAGCTCGCGGTAGCCCGAAAAGGCTGCCGCCGCCGAGGCATCGCTGGTGGCTGCGCGGGACTCGAATTGCTTGGCCCTTGCATCGGCATGCGCCTGCGCGATTCCTTCGGTGGCCTGGGCTTCTTCTGCTTTTGCGCTTAGAATTTGGGCATCGACCTCCATCGCCATTTGCTCTGCCGCCTTGACACGATTCTTCGCGATCTCAACGCTTTGGTCTGCACTCCGCGCGTTTGCCTCGCTACGCTTAACCCGTGCGGCGGCGGTGCCTAAGTCCCGCTCTGCGGTCTGCAGTTCGTCAAGTGAGATTGCTCCCTTCTTGTACAGGTTGCCCTCACGGGTTAGTTCTTGGCTCGCGAGCCTTAGTTCTACTCGCCGCTCTTCTGTCTCTGCCTTCTTTGCAGAAACCTCATCAAGAGCTTTCTGAAGTTCGAGTTTCGCCGATTCAATGTCGGTTTGCGCCCGTGCCCGCGCTACTTGAGTGCCCTTAGCGACGGCGTGTGCCTTACCCAAGACGTTTCGGTGATGCTCCACTTCACGCTCGGCGGAAACAACCTCAGCCGACTTAGCACTCGACATCGCCTGTGCCTTTCGCATCGCCGCCTCATACTCCGGGGCTTCGAGCGTTGCGACAAGCTGACCGGCTCGGACCTTGTCTCCGGGATACACGAGGATGCGGGCAACCCTTCCGGGAACCCGTGCAACGACGTCTTCACCCGCAAACTCTGCGACCGTCGCCGGAAACGACATGCCGCCGCTCATGCTTCTGAGCGCTGCCGCTTCGACAGAGACTGGCTGAGTGCCCAGCGGTGCCTTCATCTCGGTCATATCCATGCCTTGGGCCTCGATGACGGTCATGGAGCCAGGGGCACGCTTATGGGTGACTATCCAGTTAACGGCGATGAGGCTTCCAAGGAGAAGACCTATGGTTAGCCAGTGCTTTCTAACAAATCTAAGTGGTTGGGACAAACAAAAACCTCGCGAATGCGCTAAGGCCACCTCCATGGAGGCGGCGATGGGCGATTAAACGAGGCGTGGTGGGGCCCGAAGATTTGGCGGACCAGAGTTAGGCGGTCGGATTCGTGGCTGTGAACACGCTGGAATGCTCCGTGTTTCGATGCTCGGCTGTGAATAGCCTGGCACTGACTCCGCGCCGATGAGAGCCGGAATTTCAATTGTGGCCGGCGCAAAGACATCCGCCGGGTGCTGCACCGAAACCTTTGTAATAAAGCAAGGGCCTGTCTTTGGCTTGCACTTCTCACACGTAGACGTGTGGTGCACTTTGCATTGGAGCGAGGAGATTGCAACTCCGGCCACAACCTCTCCCGTGCATGCACAAACAGAGGTGACTCTCGGCGTTTGGCCGAGGATGATTGCGACAAGGCTTATGAGGAGCCAGAGCTTGCGAAGCACGTGTTTCTGTTCCCACTATATCGCAAAGTTGGCTGGTTTCATTCCTGGGAGACCACCAAGGGTGATCCTCATCTCTCTCGCACCGGCTGTGATCGAAGCGTACGCACGCACGAGTTCCTCCAGAAGGCCGAGTCGAGTGGCGTCCGAGCGCGCGCCGAACGAGGCATCGAACTGGATTTGGATATACTGCACCATATGGTTCAGCATATCACAGAGGAGACGGCATCGCTCTGGGAGGCTGAGCGCCCGCGGCTACTTTGTTCTGGCTGCTTCAGCGGCGATATGACCTGCGAAGGATGTCACGAACATTTCGAGGCTCGTTAAATTGGACAGGCTCTCGAATTGCCCTGTAGTCGCGGCATCACGGGGCGATGCCAGGACAGTTGATGCCGTGTAGAGTTGCTCTTTGACAAGCCGCTGGCACAAAAGGTCGTATCGCCTCAGGTAGGAAGCTCCTTGGAACTCGGGAAACACGGGAAAGTGTGCTGAACTGTCTCGAACTGGACTTCTAGAGCCTGGAGCGTCTTCAACGAGCATCAGCCATCCGACGAACGGTCTCGGTTGGTCGCCAAATGCATGCTCGCGGTAGGCCGTCCACAGATCGTGCGCCGTGCCGATGGCTTCCTCGGTTCGATTGTTGAAGTTGTTGCCGAACGAACCGACTTGGCTCTTGAGCTCAACGGCCGCAATCAATCGATCTTCGTTGAGCACGAGCAAGTCCCAGAGCTTTGTTGGACGGAAATATCCGGGAAGGGTGAGGAGCGCTCGTCGCTGGCAGATTTTCGCATGGCTTAGTCCATTGGCATTGACCAGGTCAATCACAAGGGCCACAAAGCCATTCATATTCTTGCCCGCCGTGACTCCGGCCCGACCACCACGGTCTAAGGTGCCAAGCTCCTCCTGCTTCTTCATCGCACTCTCCCGGTTACCCCAGAACGCCTTGACCGCCTCCTTTGCAGATTCCTCGTAGTTAGCTAGATTTAACGCCATTGCCATCCTTGGTTGACTGGAGAATGAGCAAATCATCAGGTGACAGGTCATAAAGCTCAGCCACAACTTGATCACACGCTGCAATGTCCCTCGAAAGCCCCGCTTCCGTGAGGCGTGATCGCAGTGAGTTAGAGACAGTGTGCCAGTGGGGAATTCGAATCTTTCGCAGGTATTGCGCCTGGTAGCGCAAGTACCCGCCGCGCATCGCCGTTGAGTAGTTGCCGATGAAGAGCCGAGAAATTGAGGACATCAGCACGGCTTGGAGTGCCCGCAAATCCCAAGTTTCCGAAGTCACGAAGTACAGGTTGTGGTGGGGGTAGAGCTTGCCATCTTCGAAGACAATGTGTGCGCTCCCTTTGATATCCGGGATCAAAAGCTTCGGCTTCGTCAAAAGGGCCGGATAAATTCTGTCGATCGTGCGATACCAGTTTTGTTTGACTTTCAAGGCGACATGACGACCAGAGATAGCTTCCCGCCGATCTTCGAGGTATCGCTTGAGCCTGGGGTATTGATCAAGGTCGACTAACCCACCGTCATCCGAGAATGGGTTGATAACCCCGAGACCACGCCATTTGACCTCTCCTGATTGGATGTCGCGCGTCATCGCGAGTGGCAGCTTGCGGCCTGCTTCAACGTCCAACAATTCGAAGTCACCAATAAACGCCCTGTCAGCACCGGTGGCCACACCGATTCCAACTTTGCATCCCGCTTCTTCAAGCATTGGAAATGTTGCCTCGATGCGGCGGAGAAGTGGTAGCTGGTCGTTGTCGCTCAAAACCCACGCCTCTTCGCCGTTCGTGACCGCAGTAACTTCGCGGACACCTTGCGAGCATCCGCTTGTGGCGATTCCGAGTAGTTCCCGCGACAGATCACGCAGAGACGACGGCTCAAGGGAGGGACGGTGGGTGATCCGTGTTGGCCCAGGCGCTTCGCGGCTGATCAAAAAGATGGCGGGATATGCGCTAACTTCGGTATGGAATGCCTGGGTGTCCACCATATCGACATACACTTTGAGCCTGAATCCGTCGGCCACAAACTTCCTGAGTGGCCCGCCGTACCGATTCTTCATCCAGCGGTCGGCACAGATTAACCCCACGAGTCCGCCCGGCGCAAGCGACAGGAGAGATCGCTCGATGAATGGGATGTAGAGGTCGGCTCTGTCATAGATGGTCTTGTACCGAGCTCGGTATGCGGCCATCAAGACATCGGGAATCATTTCATGCCGAACATAGGGCGGATTGCCTACGACGACATCAAAAGGCCCTCGAAGCTCAGTCAAAAGAAAGTCTCCTTGGATCAGCCAACCATCAACCAGAGATTCAGCAACTGCCGGCGAAATCTGTCGCGAGATCAGGTACGCCAATACTCGTAGTCGGGTCGTCTCAAACGTCTCCTTATGAAGCTCAACGGCTTGTATGCAAGCGCTGAGTGTCGTCGGATCAGCCCCGCCACCGTTGGTCGTCCAGTGGTCAAGTAGGCGCTCAATTGCGGGCAACAGAAAGTCACCGTCACCAAACGACGGCTCCAAAAGTCGCATCTGCATGAGTCGAGAAGCGGCTGTGTATCCTGTCAGGTCAAGGATGAAGTCGGCGACTTCGCGCCGGGTGAATACTGCCCCGCGCTGCTCGACGCCAGCGGTAGAGAGCGTGCTTACGGCCATTTCTACGCTGCACATGCCAGGCAATCCTGGTTGAACCAGTCCAAGCGTAGAAGATGTAGACATAGCTCTGTATACCCGGCAATCCTACTCCTTCGCCACAGAGTCGCTATGCGAACTTCCTTGGCAAGGCGCTGTGCCGGTGGCAGTGGACAATCCAGATTACACACTCGGATGTCAAGTAAGCGGACACGAGTATGGCTAGCGACGGCGCACCTAAGCGACCCGACCTCCGTTCGCAATCGGGTCCACCTCAACCCTGATCGATCACCAGAGTCTCACGGGCAGTTTCGACGGCAGTCTTTCTGATCGCGTTCTGGCCGGTGCACCTAAGCATCCCATCCAACGCATCGTAAGTACCTCTGCTTCACCCGCTCAGCAAGTCCACCACCTTCTGCGCGTCTGCGCGCGCCTTGCTGGACACCTCTTCGCTGTTGAGGCCAACTGAGCTGAAGATCTTGTCCATCCCCCGATTGAAGAGCTTGAATCGAGGCATCGTCCAGCATTTCAGGTTTGCTTTCGCGTGGTCCAGAGCGGTGTTGCCGTCCTTGCTTCTCAGCGCCCGATCCGCGCCTGCCTCAAGCAAGAGTAAAACGCAATCGAACTCGCCGCGTTGCGCGGCGATCATCAGTGCCGTTTGCCCGTGCTCATCCAAGGCGTCGACGTCTGCGCCGTGACTAAGCAGCACCCGTACGGAGGTCGGCGCCCCCCAGTCGCCAAACACCGCTTCATGCAGGGGGCGCGTACCTCTCGCCAAGAGGTTCGGATCCGCGCCGGCATCGAGCAGGGCCAGGACCGTCTCTTCGACCACGTCGTTTTCTCGCCCGTTGACTCCGTCTGCTTGCCAGCAAGCGCAATGCAAGGGGCTGCCATAGTCCTTATCAATGAGGTTCGCGTCCGCACCTAGTTCAAGAAGGAGATCGACTGCCCGCGGGTTCATTAGTACCCCGGAAGCAGTCAGAAGTTTCTGTTGAATCGTGGCAGGGTCAACTTTGCCGAGCAGAAACCGAAGGACAGGCAAGTTGTCTGCTTCGATCGCGTTGTCGATGGGATCAAATCCGAAGCGGCCTGCCCTTGGCCGGACGCCTTGATCCCACAGATACTCTGTTACCTCCACGCTTCCGACTTCGGTGAGGGCGTTCGTTCCCGCCAAGTCGAAATCAGCCGGAAAGCCCGCCTCCACGATCAACTTGACGCAGTCCAAGTTCCCCGCCGAGGACGCGGCAAACAAAGGTATCAACTGGTGGAAGGAATCCGCCATCATGTCTCGCAGCTTCTCCGGCAACTTCTTCACCATAGCTTTGGTGATCGGAGACGGGATCCGCGTAGGCGAGCCGGCTGGCCCAACCTTTGCCCCGCGCTCGATCAGCAACCGGAGCCGCGCGGGGTCGCCAACCGAACAGGTTTCGAACACGCAAGACCTTCCATTGTCCGCGCACTCGTTGGCATCGCCACCCGCATCGAGGATTAGCCTCAGACGCTCCGCATCACCGCCGCCCCAGTGCAGGTAGGGGTGATCTGGCACGAGCGTCTCCAGGTTGGCTGCGGTCAGTGGATATCCGGTTCCCCCACCGCACGCGAACCACACCGCGCTCATCGCGCCCGCGGAAACGGCGAATGGATCGGCTCCGTGAGACAGGAGGGCCCGCACGATTTCAGCCGTAGATTTCGGGGCCGCCACCGCCACCATGAGCGGCGTCACTTGATCCAGGAACGCCCCATGATCAGACTCCGTCGGCAGCCGTAAATTGGGATCGGCGCCTTCCTCGAGCAGTCGTCGAACACCGGCGGCATTTCCGGCGCGGATTGCGTTGACCAACTCATTGCTCACTCTCTCATTGTACGGGAGGGCTGTATGTGGGTTCGTGACGGCTAATACCAATTTCTTGGCCAGCCGTGAGTGTGCGTTCCGGACACATAGGTAACATCTTGAGTGATCCGAAGGGGTTTCCCAGGGATTGGAGACACTCTTCGTCGAGGTCGAAGAGTCGACATGAACAATCACGCATCCCGAAGCAGTTCACCCGCGTTGGCTGGGCTCTGAATTGTTACGCATCGGTCTTCGTCGTCGACTCAATCAGGCGGCTCTGAACGGGGCGCGCGCTTGGCGCTTTCAACCTGGCAACCTTGCGACCTTGCGACCGCGCTAACTCGGCATTCGCCAAAGGGCGAGGGTGTTCACGTCTTTAATCAGCAGATTAGAGCCTTGCACGCCGGGCGTCGCCCAAGTCGCGCTATCCGCGACTTCGTAGCGGGCGGCCTCCGTCAACGTATTGCCCGTCTTTTTGTACGCGACAAGATCCGCAGTCGGGGTGAGGGCGAACAGAGCATCACCAGCATCGAGAAAGACCGCGTACTCGCCCACCCGGCCCGCATCCATCCATAACGTCTTGCCATTGGAGGCGTCGAGAACAAACATCTGACCGCTTCGGCGCTGCGACAGACCATAGAGCTTCCCGCCGCTCGCCACGCCAGTGCTCATGTGCAAGGTCACATCACGCGTCTCCCAAACCTTTTCGGTTTTCCACTTGTCGCCAGACTTGGTGACCTTGTAGGCTACGGTTGGCTGCTGGAGGCCACCAAAAATGATATTGCCATCGGCTTCAAGCGGGGTGATAGCGTTTTGGTCGTAAGGCGTGACGAACGGCATGCTCCAAAGCAGCTTGCCGTCCTTGGCATCGATTCCGACGCACATCTTATGGCTGAGGCTGACGATCTGACGAACGCCTTCGCGAACAATGACGATTGGGGAACCGTAGGAGGGGCCATCGCCGGTCCAACTCCATTTCACCTTCCCTGTCTTAACATCGAAAGCGGTGATCGCGCCGTCATCGTAGCCACCCACATGGCCGATCAGAAGGCCGCCCTCGACAAGCGGAGACATGGAATTGCCTGCGGGCGGCGCAGGATCTTTGTGTGCGACTTTCATCTGTTTGCGCCAAAGAATCTTTCCCGTCTTCGCTTCGTATCCGGTTAGAGCGCCGTCCATACCCAATGTGAATAACCGGCCATCCCGGTAGACCGGAGTTGACTTAGGGCCGCTTCCGTGCTTCGCGGCGTTGGGACTCAGTTCGAAGGGGGCAACATAGCTGTCTTTCCAAACTTGATGGCCGTCCTTTATGTCGAGGCGGCGGATGACCTCATTCTCCCCTTGCCGAGAGAACGTGTAGATAGAGTTGCCGATGACAAGCGGGGAGGCATGCCCCTCTCCGATCTCCACCCTCCAGGTCCGATCCAACTTCTTGGGCCATTGAGTAGGCGACTTGAACCCATCGATCTGTCCATCCCGGTGCGGACCACGCCACTGATCCCAGTCGGAGGCGAATACCGACACGGCCGCCAGTCCGAGTAAGAGGGCAAAGGATAATCGTCTGTTGTTCATAAGGTCTGTCACCAGCTTACCGACGCGGGATCGTGGCTCCTGCGAAGGCGTCCACTGTAAGCGTTTCGAAGTCGCTCAACGTTAGTAGACGCGAATGGAATACTCGCTTCGCGAACGCTGCAGTTCCTAAGTTTTGTGCCCACACGATAATCGTCCACGGCGCGAATCGTTTACTCAGTTCGAAAACTGAAACTCAAGGCGAGTCAGCCTTGCCGGAATCGGCCGCGCCGCCGAGCCTTATCGGCGAACTCTTTGCGGACGTTTCAACCCGAGACTCTACTTTGGAGAATGCTGATTTACGCCATGAAGCGGATCAAAAGTTTGCGTCCACGACCGCGATTTAGCGTGGGTGTCGGCATAAACATAATTGGCAACCTGACCATGCCGATGCGTTGACACCGCTCCGAATTTCTCATCCATCTCATCAGAACCGGCGGGGGTCTGCGGATTAGTAGGCTGGTAGAACCAAGGATGGTAAAGGTCGTCGCAAAAGGGAGCGGGGGTGGAACCGGGTGGATCACTGTGGGGCTCGCTGTGTCGCTCAGCGTAAATGATTGTCTCGGAGGGTCGAGCGACCGCGGATTCGTTCAGACCCCAAACAAACCAAGCGTTGACGAGATACGAAATGACGTGCGGCCCGCCGATGTTGACAACGTCGGGACAAGCTTGATCGAACGGCTTTGGATCGTCGGGGCACGCGAACAGCTTCTGCTGAAAGAGCGCGTCTTCACTGTCGGAGCCACCATGTCCGGTGTACGGCAAGATCTTCGCGAAAACGGATCCGTAATCGGGATTTTCGATACTCCCGTCGGCATCGTCAACGTCTGGCTGCGAATCGGACTGCTTTGATTGGGGATAGAGGGAATCCGAGTTCTGGATGTACATCTCGGTTGCCAGCCCAATTTGTCGCATGTTGGAAAGGCATGCCGTCTTTTTTGCCGCCTCTTTGGCCTGGGAGAACACCGGGAATAAGATCGCGGCCAAGATTGCAATGATTGCAATAACTACCAGCAGCTCAATCAGCGTAAATCCACGATTTGACTTACTGTTCATGTTCACGCCCTGTCCGACTCAGGTTTATGTGCCTTCGTTCGAGTCCCGAGAGGATACATCCATAATGACTGAACTCAAGTTTCGGTGGGCCGCCATCAACTTGACGTGAAACAGGGTCCCGTCGCTGCGGCTGCCGGGAGAGCCTCCATGGGCGCGGACACGCCGACCATCTAAACGGTGTCTGGCGCATCGTAAATTTCTTCGGACCGACCACTGCGTGGAATTTTTTTCGTTACCTGTCGCGGGTCGTTTGCGGGCTGGTCGCTAAAAGCCGAGGGCGGCGAGGGTGACGAAACCGAAGAAGAACAGGCAGACCGTCACGCAGCTTAACAACACGAACTGCGGCGTGGTCTGAGTAGTCACGGCACACGAGAGCAGTCCGACGAGGAGAACGTTTCCGCAATGGCCACAAATTTTCTCTAACATGCGCGCCCCGAAAAATTCGCCCTCAAAACCTCTTTTTTGCGTCCAGGATTTTGTCCTTTCGTCGATCGTGACTGACCCATGTTCAGTTGGTCGTTAGGACGGAGACTTGTTCGATATTGGTTCAGTGGCGTGCGGTTAGGCTAACATTGCGGAGTGTCTGCGGTTGCGTCACCAAGCATTTCCCTCGACGAACCAAGAGTCGTCGCCCGGACGACGCACATGCTCACGACAAGCTGGGTCGTTCACTGGTTAGGTCTGTTCGTTTACGCGCTGCCGTTTAAGTTGTTTCTCAAGAATCACTTTCACCTCGATGCGACCCACGTTGCGCCGCTCATCTTTTTCGCGGGGATACCTTTCACGATCAAGCCAATCTTCGCGTGGATCGGCGACAGCTTTGCGGTGGGAGGTTATCGGCGACGTTCTTGGACGGTGATCGGTGGCATTTTGAGTGCCGCCTTTTTCATTCTTGCCCTGATCGGAGTGGACGATCCTCGCTTTTACGTCGGTTGTATCTTCTTGGGACTTATTGGCTACGTCTTCATTAGCTGCTCGCTTGGCGGCCTGATGGTGGAATTCGGGACGAGGAACGGGGTTTTGGGCGTGCTCTCGTCGCTTCGCGGGGCCATCAATCAGGGTGTGAATATCCTGGTCGGACCGCTTGCGGGGTTTCTCGCCACACGATGGATTGGTTGGACTTGGTCGGTCTGCGCATCCTGTGCACTTGGGAACGCGGCGATCATCTTTGGTTGCGCCGATCGCAAATACGAACCTCCAAAGGAGAGCGCGAAGTCCATCTTTCTGGGTCAGTTGCGCTCGCTATTCGCGAGCAAGAGCTATTGGTTTGCCCTGCTCGCAACGGCGCTCATCACGATTGCTCCTGGCTTCGGGACGCCCTTGACCTTTTACCAGCAAGACGTCCTGAAGCTGTCCGAAACGCAGATCGGAACGCTTACGATGTTCAATGGCGTCGGCGGCCTGCTGATGGGCCTGGGATGCGCGATGGTGATGAAGCGGATGACGGTAGGTCGGCTCTTCCTCGTCACAATAATTCTGAACGCGGTCGGGACTCTGGCGTATACGCAGTACCACGGGTTCGGTTCTGCGGCGATCATTGAACCGATCGGCGGGTTTGTAAGCGCTGGGACCACGGTGGCGGTGTTTACGATGGCGGGACATGCGACTCCGAAGGGAGTTGAGGGCCTCGGGTATTCGCTATTAATGGCGGTGAACAATCTGGTTCTCGGGTTCGGCGATATGTTTGGGTCCAAATTGACCTCGAGCTACCACATGCCGTTTTGGAAGCTTGTCTTGCTCAATTCTGGAACGACGCTTTGCGCGCTTGCGATCCTTCCGCTGATGCCGGTCGCACTGAAAATGGTGAAGGACATCACTCACATTCCGCCGTCGGAGTCGAAGAGTCAGTCAGGGCACATCGTGGACTGAGGGTGATTCCGGCTGTTGTATCCGGGTTGTATCAGCGAGGTTCGAAGGTGGGACGGGGGTACAGGCCGCGCAAAGTTGCGATTCCATTGTATCGCCAACCGATTTCTTCAGCGGCCAATTCAAGACGCGTGGATGCTGAAGGGCTTGTGCAATACACCTCCACAAGAAGATCGTGGGAATTCAGGCAGTCAAACGAACACTCGGCGTCTTCAAATGTAACGTGAAAGGTGTAGGCCTCTGGACGCAGGCTGCGTTTCACGGTTTCTGCTGCAACTTCGTTCAGGGTTACGCGGTCGTCCTGAATCGTGAGCACATTTGGCGCTACTCGAACCTTCTTTGATCGAACGATTTTGCTATTCCAGTCAAATAGGTACTCAATTCGAACCACGAAGTGCGATGGTTGCTCCGAGGTGAGGAGGCCGACGACGTTGCATATCTCCGCAAAGAGATTGATGCTTGCGGACGGAGATGAACTTGAGCCCGGCCTGACGAAATACCGTTGACCGTCTTTCGCGTTTCTGAAGAGCAATATTTGAGAGTTATTGATGAGTCGCTTCTCGTAGCAAGATAGATACCTTGATTTGCGGTCTGGAAGTCCTACGTAGTGCTAGTCGGGCGGCGGGAAGACGGATCGCCTTCACACAGCCGCGGGAGTAGCTCTGAAGTCACGACTACTCCGCGTGCGGGCAGCGGGTGAAAGCCGAGAAACTCCTCCGCTTCGGACGAGCCGTTGGCTCCGAGCGACATTTCGAGCCCCTGGCGGGCAAACTCCGATAGGACCTGTCCCGCGCGCTTTCGCTCCAGGCGCGCCAGTTCTTTCACCGCCGAAAGCACGTCCTCCTCGATATCCAACGTAGTGCGCACTGGTCAAATGCTAACACATCAAAGGCGTCCCCTCGAGTGGTCGGTGTGTTCTGTGGCACTTAGGAAGCAGTTGAGTTGATCAACAGCCTCTTAGGGACAGAAGAACCATTAGGGCGGGCTCGAAGATATGCTGGACAGGGCAACGAGGTCGAGGGAACTCACGTACAAGCACGTTCGTGGATGCGCGCGGGATATGCCGTCTCTGACGTGAGCCTCGGTTCCTTCGTCCAGTTCTCGACGAAGTCCGTGCGTTGACTGGGCACCATCTTTCGCCGACATCGAGTGCGCACAAGAGATCTATCCTGCAGACTCGATCGCAACTCCGCCGCTACCGGAAAGCACGCACGTAACCGTCGTCTGCGCCGATGAGGAGGATTCCATCCGTCACGGTCGGTGAGCTCACGATCGGGGTTCCGATCTCGTAACTCCAAAGCAACGCGCCGTCTGAGAGGCGAAGCAAGTAAAGCTTTCCATCCTCCGAACCAACAGCCACCTTGCCATCACAGATCACGGGCGAGCTGTCCACCTTGCCGCGTGTCCTGAACTCCCAGATCGACTTTCCGTCCGAGCGGCGCAGACCGTGCACCCGCTTGTCCCGGCCGCCGATCACAACCCGGTCCGCAGAAACAGCAGGAGAAGAAAAGTACGGGAACAATCGGTCGCGATACTTCCACACCAACTTCCCGGTTTGGATGTTCGCGCAGACGACCTCGTTGCCGTAGTGCCCCACGTAGGCAAACCCGCCGTCAATCGCGGCCGTCCCCGCAATGTAATCCCCGATGATGATCGAGTGGACCTTCGCGCCGGTCGCCAGCTTCAGCACGTGCAACACGCCATCGCAACCGCCCGCGCACACCTTGTCGCCGACAATCGCGGGCGTACCGTTGATGTAGTTGTCGGTCTCGTAAATCCAGACCTTCTTGCCCGTAGCGGCGTCGATGCAGTGGATGTTGTCGTCGTAGCTGCCGAACACGATCAGCGTGCGAGAACCGTTTGGGTCGCGGGCCGCGCTGGCACCGCCCAGAATCTTGTCGATGGTCTTGTACTTCCACCGAAACTTGCCCGTGGCAGCGTCGAGGCAATAGAGATTCTTATCTGCCGAGCCCACGATGACGTTTGAACCCGTCACGAGCGGCGGAGCTTGCACAGCATCGCCGGTCTTGTACTCCCAGACCTTCTTGCCATCGCTCAGGCGCAAACAGTACAGGTTGCCGTCGTCCGAGCCGATGTACACCCGACCGGCGGCGACAGTCGCCGAAGATGCCACCTGACCCTTCGTCTTAAACTTCCAAAGCGGCTTGGGCTGCGCGGCAAGCGAACCACCCGCCGTGCGGACAAGTCGGTTCATCACCGCCGGCACCTGACGGGTACCGGGGGCAAAACAAAGAAGGGCCAAGACGGGCAGTATCATGCGGGCTCAGTTCGGCATTCGCCACAGGGCGATCGACTTCAAGTCTTTGACGAGCAGATTCGCGCCGTCTATCGCAGGGGTTGCCCAAGTCGCGCTTTCCGCGACCTGATACCGCGCAGCCTCGACCAGAGTATCGCCCTGCTTCTTGTAGGCAACGAAGTCCGCGGTCGGGGTGAGCGCGAAGATAGTATCTCCAGCGTCTAGCACGGCGGCATTGTCTCCGACCCGGCCCGCGTCGGTCCAAAGCGTTTTTCCGTCAACGCCGCTGATCACGAACATCTGCCCAGATTTGCGTTCGGACATGCCGTAGAGCTTTCCCCGACTCGCAACGGCCGTGCTCATGTACATCGTCACGTCGCGGGTCTCCCATGCCTTCTCCGCCTTCCACCCGGAGGCGGACTTTACGATGCGACATGCGAAAGTGGGGGTTCGCACTCCAGCGAAGACCACGAGGTCGCCGATTAGGACCGGGGTTACGCTGTTCTGCTCGTACGGAGTGGTGAACGGAAGGCTCCAGAGCAATTTACCGTCGGCGAGGTTGAGGCCGACGATCATTTTTTGGGTCTGCGTGATGAGTTGGCGAACGCCCTCGCGGGTGATGACGATTGGCGAGGCGTATCCAGGTCCGTCGCCCGTCCAGCGCCACCGCACTTCGCCGGTCTTCACGTCGAAAGCGCTTAGTTCGCCGTCTTTGTCGCCTCCTACGTGGGCGATGAGAAGCCCTCTGTCCACGATCGGCGACATGGAGGTACCGAATGTGGGCGAACTCTTTTTGTGGGCACCTTTGAACTCTTTACGCCATAACACCTTGCCGCTTCGGGCGTCGAGGGCGGATAGAATTCCGCTGATTCCGAGGGTGAACAGTCGACCGTCGCGATATACCGGCGTCGCCTTAGGACCCTTGCCGTGGCCGGCGGCGGCCGGATTCATTTCGTACGGCGCGAAGTAATGGTCGCTCCAAATCTGGTGGCCATCCTTTAGGTCTAGGCAACGAGCGATCTCTTCGTCGCCTTGGCGCGCAAAGCTAAATACTCGCTTGCCGACCAGCAACGGCGACGAGTGTCCTTCGCCGACCTCAACCTTCCAGCTGCGCGTCAATTTCGCGGGCCACTTTGCGGGAGCTTTGAACCCGGCGACTTGGCCGTCGCGGCCGGGTCCACGCCACTGGTCCCAATCCGCGCCGACGGAAATCGCCGCGAGGGCCAGGAGGATGGTTAGCGATTGATGCTTGAAGTTCATAAGTTCTAGGGTCAGCTTACCGGCGTGGCGCGCGTCGAGGTTCTCACGCCAGTGCGCGTTTGTACATGTCAGCGAAGTCCGTGGCGGTTACGGCGCGCGGATTGAATTGCGCGGTCCACTGCCCGGCAGCTTCTTCTGCGAGTTGGGGGAGCGATCCGGAATCTACGGCGAAAGCGCCCAAAGATCGTGGCATTTCGGCGAGCTCAAGCAGCGCTTCGAGCCTCAGCGCCAACTGTTCTGCGGCATTGGAGGCGTCAACATTCAACCCCGCCGCCTCAGCGAGCCGTGCATAGGCCACGGTAGTCGCGGCGTCTGCGGAGTTGAAGCGTACGACGTGCGGCAACATCATTCCGACGGCTTGACCGTGGGCCACTCCAAAGTGGGCGGTGAGAGGGTTGGCGGCGGAATGGGCCGCGCCAAGCATGCTGTTCTCGATTGCGATCCCGGCAAAGGCGGCTCCGAGTTGCATTTCTGCCCGCGCGGCAAGGTCGGCCGGATTCCCGAGCACGATGGGCAGGCTCTTCATGGTGAGGCGAAACGCCTCATGAGAGTAAATGAGAGAAAACTCCGTGCGCTTTCGCGAGACGGCGGTCTCGACGGCGTGAGCGATGGCGTCAATCCCGGTGCAGGCGGTAACACCGCGAGGCTGTGAAAGGGTGAGGGTGGGATCCAAAATGGCGACTCGCGCCGCGGCCTTTGGGTCGCCGCAGGCCATCTTTTGGTGGGTGTCTTCATCCGAAATTAAGGCGAAGGATTGGCACTCGCTACCTGTCCCGGCGGTCGTGGGCACGGCGATCAGCGGGAGCATTTCCTTCGTCGCCCGACCCGTTCCCCAGTAGTCCTGCATGCGACCGCCGTTTGTCAGCAGGAAGTTGCAGCCCTTGGCGGTGTCCATGCTGCTACCGCCCCCGAGGCCAATAAGGAGGTCAATTTTGGCCTCGCGGGCCGCTTCTACGCAGGCATCGACATCGCGGGTCGTTGGATTCTCGTGGACGGAGTCGAACACCACGACCTCTAATCCGGCGCGACGGAGCGAACGTATTGCCCGCTCGACGTGGCCGCACTTCACGATTCCCGCATCGGTTACGATGAGGACGGTGCCGCTCGAGAGGCTGGCCGCCAGTTCCCCAAGGCGGTCGATCGTGTCGACACCATAGACCAGACGTGTTCGGGGTTGAGAATCAAAGCCGGCGATCGCCATCGGAGTGCTCTACGCGATTTCCGCGCGCTGAATCGCCCTCCGACGATACAGAAACTCAAATGCGTTGCCTTCATGCGGCTGATCCCACTGGACTCGCGTCGTGGGCAGCGGGCCAATGTTCAGGCGATCGATGTGCGGATCTGCGATCAGTCGGGCGATGAAATCGGGATCGGCGGTGATCGCGGAGACGACGAGAGACGGCCCGATGCGGCTGAGCATCTGGTCTTGCGGCACCTCGACGACGCTGGCGAACGGAAACAGAAACTCGCGGTTTGCAAGAGGATGATCGAAGCTTGGACACCGGACGACGGTCGGACGCAGGTAGGTGCTACCACCGAGCTTCGTCAGCCTGGGTTCGGACCGGTGCTGCGCGGTCACATCGATTGCCCCACTAAGGTCGGCGGCGATCGCACCATCGATAAACTCGGCCATTTTTGGATTCGCGAACCCCGCAAGTAGCGCGTCGGGATCGTCAGCGAGGCGAGGCTCAATCTTGGAGAGCTGCGCGGCGATGGCGTCGGCGATGGCATCGCCGTGGCGGGAAGCTAGAACAGCAGAGGCGTTGATGCAACTGCGTCCCCCGTTATCCGCGATTGACGAGACGATGAGGTCGATGAATTCCGGCCAGCGATCGATCATATCGTCGCCGATCAAAATCTTGCTCCAGCCCGGTCCGTGAACCTGATACTTTGGGTTGCCAGCGTAGCGCTCGACCGTCGACGAGTCTCCGAACACCAACGCACGCCCGCACCCTTCTAGAACGGTGGCGCTTCCCTCGTGGTCGGTCGGATAGAAGCTGAACGCCTCCTTAGGACAGCCAGCGGCGATGAATGCCTGCACGATGCGAAAAGGAGTCCACGGTTCCTCGCGCCCTGGCTTGAGCACGACAGGAATCTTGAGGGCTACGGCGGGCATCCAGAGTGAATTGACGCCGGGCGAGTTGCTCGGGAGGACGACGCCCAGGTTGTCGGTCGTCGCGAAGTAGCTGACGCTTACGCCGTTTTGCTCGCCCACCCCGGTGTCCAGCACGGCTGGGTCCATTCCCCGGGTTAGACCGCGCAGAATCGCCGGCATTTCGACGAAGACTCGGTGAATCTTCGCCATGTTGTTTCGCACCAAGGCGTGCGATAGTCCGCTCGTCCGAGAGAGCGAGTTCACGTATTCGCTCGGCGACTGGGTCTGGCCGTCGGCGAGGGGCAGATCCGCCTCCATGAAGAGTCGGCCCGCTTCGATGCTGATTTCTAGCAGCCGGGCCACGGGCACAGCGCGCAGGGCCTCGCGTGAGGCACGTCGAAGGTCGCGTGAGATTAGCCCGGCATTGGCTTGACTTACGACGGCGACGGCTTCACCCGTGCTGACGTCGGGCAACTCGACTTTTTGCAGACTCTCATAAGGGACGCCAGCGCGCAGAACCGGAATGTGGGGGATGCTCATTGTTGGCTGACCCCGCTCGGGCTCAGTACACACCTTCGATGGTGTTCTTTTCCATGGCGCCAAACGGACGAACTTCGCCCACGCCGTCCCACGCATACCTGCCCCATGCTTCGCGGCGGACGGCCTCGTCGCGCTCCAAAAACCTCGGCATGAAGAACTCTTTGGTGAGAGTCGAGAGCTCGACCCGGCCCCACTCCCCGTATCCCACGGTCGTTAGCGGATCGCTCGGCTCGACGACGCGGAGAACGGCGCGCGGTTGCGGCGCGTAGTAGGTGATGCTCCAGTTGTCTTCCGCGGTCAACGGGCGACTGCAGGCTAGTCCCATCAGGGTGTTGCCGTAAGTCGGCACAAATTGCGCGCGGTTATCCAGGACTTCTTCGACGAGGAAACGCACGTTCTGCGGGGTCATTTGCGTACCTCCGCAGAAGACCCCTTTGATGCCCGAATCGGGCACGTTGATCTTGGCGTCGAGTGCTTCGAGCAGTTTGGGAGTGGTGAACAGGCAGCTGACTTTGCGATTCTTGAGGATCGTCGCGCCTTGCTCGACGACGTGATCTTTATATCGGTTGGCCATATCGACGTCGCGCGATGCGATCAGTCGTTTCACCCAGCGCGGGTCTAGGTCGACGTGATAGCACGAGCCACCGCGCACGTGGGCGAGGTGTTCAATGCAGAGCCTGAGGCGCCGAGGCCCGGTCGGACCCAGCATGAGCCAGTTCTCACCAAGCGGAAAGTAGGCATCGTCCAAAGTATCGGAGAACTCTTCGTAATCTCGGAAGTGGTCTTCCCAACCGATGCGCTGCTTCGGCATTCCGGTGGTTCCGCCAGTTTCGAAGATGTAGAACGGCCGTCCTGCGTATGCTTTCGGCACCCATCGCTCATTCTGTTCGTCGCGCAGCCACTCGTCTTGAAAGTTTGGAAACAGCCTCAGGTCATCGAACGATTGCACCTTCTCCGCAGGGTTCCAACCGGCAGTCTTTGCCCAATCGAGCCAGAACGGGCAACCGGTATCAGGCGAAAAGTGCCATTGGACAATCTCCCGCACGTGCGCGTCGAGGCGCTCGGCGGCAGCAGATTTTTGCGCGCTGGATGGCTGAGTTTCCGTGGTCATGATAGATTTTGCCTCGCCAGGCGAGCCGAGCGGTTAGGTCACGGGATCGGCGTTATTCTTATCGCCGGTCGGGAAGTACTTCTCAATCGTCTTTCGCGATGGTGCGGCGGTCAGGAGCGACAACAGAATCATCCAGAACGCAGAACCGATCACCATGGGCACGACCGGCAAGAAGCCGTAAATTGTTACCGTCGTCGGGTTGCGAAGGAACATGTTGCCCAAGGCCGGGAAAATTTGCACGGGAGGAGGCGGGCCGGCTTTGCGACGCGGCGCGCCGGTGGGCGGACGCTTCTGGCCAGTTGGCGGGGTTTGAGCACCGCCAACTGGGCTGACCTGGGGCGCACCGGGCTGGCCGGCAGGGGGCTTACCGACAGGGGGCTGACCGACAGGGGACTGTCCGACATTGGACTGTCCGGTAGGGATATTGACCGCTCCGGGCGGGATGATCTGCGGGCTACGCAGCTGCCGATTTCCGGCCGAGCGGACGACGGGCGGGCCGGTCGGAGCCTTCGGAGCGATCGAGTCGGATGTGGACTGGAGCCACCAAGTACCGAAGACGCACGCGGCGACCCAGATGGTCGAGGCAAGGGCACCCCACTTGGTGCTGCGCTTCCAAAACAGGGCTGCGACCATGATCGGGGCCATTGCGGCAAAGCCAGAGAACGCAAACCGGACGGCCAACTCGAAGATGCTGAGCGGAGTCTTGAGTGCGATGAAGTACGCGATGAGCGTTGCCACGAGCACAAAGCCGCGAGCGAACATAACGCTTCCCTTCTCGCCGTACTTTTTCGCGCCGCCGTAGTGCGAGAAGACGTCCTTTGTGGACATCGTGCTGAGCGCGAGAATTTGGTGGCAGTCGCTCCCCATGACGACGGAAATGATGCCTGCGCCGAGGATCCCGGCGAGCCAGATCGGCGTGTATTGGGTGAGCAGCTTGAGCAGGATGCCGTCCGAATTGACGAGGCCGGGAATTAGGCCCGCCCCGGCGACACCCAAGAAAACGCAGGGCAACCAGACCGCCATGATGGCGATCGGATATGCAATTACGGTGTTCTTAAATGCGGTGAGCTTTTTGGCGGAGAAGCACATGATCGCCATATGCGGGAACATGATGGACGACAGCGGAATGAACGTGTAGCTCCAAAACTCTTCTTGGGGAATGCGATCCCGCGCGAGCAACGCTCCGCCCGGCCCGCCCGCCATCTTGGTGAAGAGAGCGCCATACCCTCCGTGCATGCTCTGGCTGATGAAGAGCACGGCCACCGTTCCGAAAAGCAGGAAAAGGACGGTCTGGAAGGCATTGACCCAGACGACACCGCGCATGCCGCCAAAGAAAACGTTGATGGTGACGACGAGCGCGACGATGCCGCACCCGAGGGCATACGGAATCATCGGGTTACCGTCTGCGCCCCGCGAAATGTCTTGCAGGACCGTGCCGCCACCAATGATGCTCACGATCATGTAAGGGATGAGCATCACGGCGCTGAGCGTAAAGATTGCGGTGCCGATGCCGGAGCATTCCCAACGGTCACGGAAGAACTGAACCTGGGTGGTGTGGCCAAACTTCTTGCCGAGCGCCCATAACCGAGTTCCGATGAAGAAGATGGTCAGCGGGATGATGAACGCCGACGAACTCGCCATGAGGCCAAAGACGCCGATCCCTCGCTTGTAGGACATGCCCGAACTGCCGAGAATGGCGAAGGCGGTCATGTTCGTCGCGAAGAGCGACAGGAAGAAAAGCAATGGGCCGACGGAGCGGCTCGCGAGAAAGAAGTCTTCGGTATTCGCCTTGCTTCGACGAAACGCGACGCTACCAACATAGGCGATGATCGCGAGGTAGACGAGGACGACGACGACAGGGATCATGCGTGGGTCCCGACCTCACCCGAATCGGGGAATTCGCTCTCGGTATCTTCAAGATGTTTTGGCCATGCGAACTTGACAAGAATCGCCATCATAACGGAGACGAGAACCGCGTATGCCGCGTGGTAAGCCAAACCGACCGGCATGAACCCGAGGACGAGGCTGCGATTCCCCCAGAACCAGTAGTCCTGGTGAAGTACGTACACCACCAAAATCAGAATTGTGAGCAGCCACTTCATCAAGAGATCGTTTCCTATTGGGGAGCTTGGATTGCGTAAAGATGGGTCGGAGTCGCGACGAACAGAGTGCCGTTGGCGGCGACCGGAGACGAGTAGACAGGCGACCGCATATCCACCTTGCCAATGATCTTCAGGGTTTTCGAAGCGGCGAGGATGAAGAAGTCGCCATCTTCGGTGCCGACGTAAACCTTGCCATCGGCGACCATGGTCGATCCCCAAATGTGGCTCTTTGTGTCGAGGACCCAGTTCGCCTTACCGGTTTCGGTGTTCAAACAGTGGACAAATCCGCTGAAATCGGCCACGAAGAGCAGCCCATCGACGACGGCCGGAGTCGAGAGGGACCGATGGATTGCGTCATAACTCCACAGCTTGCCGGACTTGGTGACGTCACCCGTCTTGGTGGTATCGATGCAGGACAAGTTGCCGATGCCTTCACCGTGTTCCGGGTCTTGTCCGATGGGAACGTAGACTCGATTCTTGTCGAAAACTGGAGTCGCGATGACCTCGCTCGGGCCGTCCGGAGTGGCGTAGCGGAGGGTCTTACCGTTTTTGACTCGATATAGTGGAGGCACACAGTCGTAGCGCCAAATCTCTTTTAGCAGCTTGCGGCCGCCTTCGCCGTCGACGGCGTTTTGCGAATCAAACCCGTAGCACCAACCGTCGCCGCCGCCAAAGATGACTTGACCCTGGCCGTTGACGTCACCGAACGCGGCGGAAGACCAATTTGAGTGGAAAGTGCGCGCGGCGACTCCGACTTTTTCTTCGGCGACGAGAGCGCCAGTTTTCTTGTCAAGCATGACAAGGCAAGGTGCCTTCGGGTTCGGGATGTAGGTATGACCCCAGTCAACTCCGTTCGCGGTCGCAATCGCGATTCGATCACCAAATAGCAGCGGCGAGCTTGCACTGATGTTATGAGGGAAGACGCCGAGCTCCTTTCGGAGATCAAACCGCCAGATCGCGGCACCCGTATTCGCGTCGAGACAGACCGCCTCGCAGCGGTTAGTCACCAGATACACGCGGTCGTCCTCGATGGCCGGTGACGAGCAAATGCCCAAGAATTCCCAGTCGCTGATCTTTCCCGTCCCAAGCTTGGGGGAGACAAACTGCCACAGGAAGTTGCCGGTCTTCTCGTCGAAGCACATGAGAATGCCGTTATCGCCCTTCACTTTCGGGTCGCGCGGCGACTCATTGTTGGTGCCGACAAAGACCTTGCCGCCGGCGACGACCGGGTTTCCGTACGCCTGCGAGCCCAGTTTGGCGACCCACCGGACGTTCTTAGTCGTGGCCATATCCACGTCTTCGGAGTTCCCTTTCTGCTTGCCTGGATCAAAGCTTTGCGGCAGGCCGACTTCGCTAGAGACCATGTTGCGCGAGGCGCTGTGGCCCCACATTGGCCAGTCGTTGGCGGTGGACACGCTCGACCGAAACGCGAACGCAGAGATTCCAAGGGCGGATAAGACGATCAGTTGCCGTGAATTCATATTTCTTGAGAACCTATTTACTTCTTGTTCGGCGTCACGTCGATGTTGTCGATGTACACCCGGAAAAGGCTTTGAGGGGCGAAGCCGAAGAGGCCCGGCGAGCCGTTCGCGTGGGCGTGCTTGTGGGGAACTTCGATCGTCCAAGCCGTTGGCTCAGCCTCGCCTTTTTTCCACGCTTTCGCGCGGATTACGCCTGAGCCGTCAGGTTTGACGTCTACTCGCGTTTTAAGGTGGTACCACGCCTTAGCATCCCATTTGAAGGGTACGGTCTGGCGAAGTCGCTCTTGGTTAGAGCAGACCATTAGCTCCTGCGCGTTTCCTTCCAAGGTGATGAAGTAGCGCTGATTGACGAGGCCCACCGTAGACATCGTTCGTGAGTCGCCATCGGCCATGAGGTCGGCTTCCGCGGTGTAGTTCTTCGCATCGGGAGTGCCGATGAAGACGGTTGCGCGCTGGAAGAAGATGTTGTCGAGGGTCTTCGCCAGCACCTTGTTTCCGTCGATCTCACGCACTTCAAATTTGAACCGAGCGCCGATCCAGGGGAGCGGCGGGTACGCAAACTTGACCCCCGCCTCGGTGGCGTGGGCGACGGTAATGGGGGTGCTTTCGAAATCTTCGTGGAGCGGGAGGGCAGGAAGCACGCGGCCCCTTACGTACCCTTTTAGTCCGTCGATATTGGCCTCAAACGCTCCGGCGGAGGTGCCGATATCGTTCGCGGCGACGATCTCGCCGTTTGCGTTGAAGCTTGCGTTCATTTCGGAGCGCACCTTGGCGGTCGGCGGGATGAACTTAGCCCACTTCGCTTTTGCGGGATCGTAGGACTCGGTCGGGAACCCGTTGGCGTCGATTCCACGAATCGTGACCGTTGCCTTTTCTCCGGGATGGAGCAGAACTTCGGCGGGGAGCACCTGCAGCGCGACGGTCTTGCCCGGCTTCGGCCGCATCTCGGCAGGGACGGGAGCGGGCAGGCCAGGGTTGTTGCCCTTTTTGCCGAAGCAATACAGCTTGCTCGTCGTGAAGACGTAGACCTTTCCGTTCCAGACTGCAGGAGCGCCGATCGCTCGGCCCTCAAGCTGAACCTTGCAGAGTTCTTCCGCGTCGGTTTCACCGGGTTTCAGGATGTAAAAGGAGCCGTTTTGGATGGGAATGTAGAGCTTGCCATCGGCATAGAGCGGAGATGCATGCAACTCATCTGGGCCCAACTTGTGCCGCCAGATAATTTCGCCTGTATTGGCGTTTACGCAACAGAGCACGCCGGTCTTGATCACCTCGTAGATCCGGTCGCCGACAATGACGGGTGAACTGGAAATGGAGGCGAGTTTGTTTCGCCAAACTTCGGCGCTCGCGCCCAGAAGAGGTGGGCCCGTTTGGCCGGGTTCGACCGGTTTTGGCACCGCGTCCTGCTTGATCGCGATCATGCGTCCGACTTCCGATGAATCGAGGTTCTCGTCCGCGTGGATGCCTATGACGGTGTCGCCGTGTCCGATCAGCGAGGCGTTGAAGCCACCCATTGAGAGCGGGAATCGCCAGAGAACGGCACCGGTGCGTGCGTTGCCACAAATGATGCTGCCGTCGCCGGTTCCGGTGTAAAAGAGCCGCTTGCCGTTTCGGTTTACGAAGTATGGCCGCGCGAAAACGTTGTCTTTAGGAGGAGCACCTGGGCTACACACCCATACGAGTTTGCCTGCCTTTTTGTCGAAGGCGTAAAGGCGATCCATTGCCGCGCCGTCGCTTCCCCAGTTGCTGGTGATGCCGCGTACGATCACGAGATCGTCTTCGATGGTCGGTCCGCCGTTTCGTCCGTTCGTGAAGGTGAGTCGTCCGAACTCCTCCATCATCGGATGCTGCCAGACGAGCTTGCCTGCGGGCGTGTAGCTGGAAAAGATTCCCGCGGTCGTCAGGACAAAAACATTGCCGGTTTCGGGGTCGATGGTGGGACTGCCGATGGCGTAACGCTCGTAGGTGATGTCGCTGAGGAAGTCGTTAAACGTGTGCTCCCAAAGCACCTTTCCGGTCTCGGCATTCGCGCAGAAAATAACTTCTTGGAGGTCTGGACCCTCGCCCCGATACCCCAAGGCGAAAAGCCTTCCATTAGCGATGACGGGCGTGCCGCCACCGGAAATGTTGATATGCCAAAGGTCGTTAACCCCACCCAACTTCCATGTGTCGGGCAGGCCCTTTTCCTGCGAAGTGCCATTTTGATCGGGACCACGCCAGTCCAGCCAGCCCCTGACTTGAGCGGGTGGGACATTGTGGCCTGGGCCGGTTGCGCCGATTACGGCGGCGGCAAGTACAACTAGCGCCGCGACGGTTTTGACTCTGAACACCTTCATCGAACACACCTAACTGACATTTTCTTCATTATGCTGTTTTCAGTCTATGGACAACCGACTACGACCGGCCCCCCTGACGCGCAACGACACGACACACAAGCGGGCAGCGGAGTGCGCGACTATCCCGCGCTGATGTCGTAGCAGAGCAGGACGTCCTGATCTCGCAAGTAGAGCCTTTTGTTGGCGATGCTGGGATAAGGCCACGAAGGATCATTGCTGCGATTCGGTTGCTCGAACCGGCCATGCTCCACGTACTTCTCAGGATTCGCTTCGACGATGGCCATTGGACCGCGCTCGCTACGAGCGTAAATCATGCCATCTGCATACATGACCGAGCCCTTGCCGACGCTTCGGTTTGACCACTTGGTGGTCCCCGTTGCGAAGTCGATGCAGGTCAAATTGTTTTCGTCAAACCCGTAGAGATAGTTGCCGACGAGGACAACCCCGCCGTGATGGTTCTTCATCTCTTTCGTGAAATAGACTTGGGTGGCCGTGTACCCGCCCGAGCCGCCGGTCACCTTCGCCATTCCGCCGCCATTGCCGTAAGAGGATGCGGCAAACACGCAGTTGTCGCGGAAGATCGCGGTTGAGCAATTGATCTGATTGCGGTTGGCCGGGGCGTCGTAGCGCCACTGCATCGTGCCGTCTTTCGCCGTAACTCCAACTACGCCGCCGCCGATGAACTGGATGTACTGCTTTTGCCCGCCGACCGTAGCCTGGATCGCGGAAGAGTACGCGGCACTGTTACCGCTCTCGATGTTCGACTTCCAGATTGTGGCGCCCGTGTTCTTGTTCAGGGCGACGATGGTGTTGCTTCCGCCGGGGGTAACGATGACTTTGTCGCCATCAACGAGGGGTGACTCGCAATATCCCCACGTGGGTACACGACCGCCAAAATCGCCGACCAAGCTCTTCTTCCAAACGACCTTGCCGTTTTCGGTATTGACACAGACGAGATCGCCCATGACTCCGATCGCGTAGGCGTGGTCGCCGTCCGTGGTCGGCGTAGAGCGAGGGCCGACACCGCCTTGCATGGCCTGAAGTTCACCGGGCCCGGCGACTCGCGCATGCCAAAGTTCGGTTCCGGTCTTCACGTCCAGCGCCCACACGACTTCATCGTTTCCGCGCAACCCCATGCCATAGACCTTGCCTTTTGCGATCGAAGGCGTGGAATGCCCGGCACCTAGGCCAGTGGCCTTCCACATGAGCTTTGGTCCGCTTGCGGGCCACTCCTTCATGAGGCCGGTTTCTTGCGAGACACCGGTGCGATCCGGACCGCGCCACTGCGGCCAATCCGCGGCGGCCAACTTAGGCTTATTAAAAATTAAGAGTAACCACAAACCAACCATTTTCTGTACCTCGAAGTCAACTGAGTTTAAGATCGCGTTCGCGACTTACTGCGGGATGCCGTTGCACTCCGTCAAACCTGCGTAGAACCCGCCGTTCGCCCCGATCGTGTAGACCTTGAGCAGCTTGCCGGGGCCGAATACGGTGAACTGATTCGCCGTGCCCGTCTGCTTGCCGGAGATCGACTTTGCGTGGCCATCCACGTAGTTCGCATTGAATACGCCGTTGTGACGGGCTTGGACGACCTGAACTTGCGCGCCCGGGTACGCGCCGGGAATGACGTTGCCGTCGTAGGTCATGACCGTCTCGGACGTCTTGGGGATCGAGCTGTAATTGGTAGGAACCACGCCCGGGTAGAAGCCATTCGTGAACACCGCCGCATTGACGGAGTAACTGGTGTACGGTGGCGTTCCGGGAGACGGGGCACCTACAAGCGCGGTCAACTGCATGGCCTCGCGCTCGGATGGACACAACGTCACCTGGTCATTTTTGACGTATGGGGCGACGGACCAATAGAACGTGGAGACCGTAGCGCCGTTGAGCGAAGCGGAGAAAGGAAAGACGTCGTCGGAATCGCCCAGATACAAAATCGTCGCGGTTGCGTACTGCTTATTGTTGCTAAGGCAGCTTGTTTTCTTGGCGGCTTCTTTTGCGGATGCGAACACAGGGAACAAGATGGCGGCGAGAATGGCGATGATAGCAATGACGACGAGTAGCTCAATGAGCGTGAATCCTAGATGGCGACGGTGGTTCATGTTTTAGTCTTACCCTATGTGGCGAGGTGCGCCTTGATGTGAAGTACGTACCGCGAGCGGCATAGCGTGCCCGAATGTCCGTTGGTTAGGGTTGTCGCGTCCGCTACAATGAACTTACTGATGCTTGGCTTTACTTTGATCGTCGCGTTCGCCTCCAGTTCCTTGAATGGTTCCGTCGCACCCGACACAAACTGGCCCTCGTTTCGAGGGGCGAATGCGGTCGGCGTAGCTGAGGGCTTCCCTACCCCGACAACTTGGAACGTTGAGGAGAAGAAAAACGTGCGCTGGAAGACGTCAATCCCGGGCATGGCGCATGCCAGCCCGATCATCTGGGGCGACACGGTTTACGTCACGACGGCGATCAGCGGGGCCGCGAAAGATGAGCTCAAGGTCGGGCTTTACGGCGACATCGAGTCGGTGAATGACGACTCGGTTCACCAGTGGAAGCTCTACGCCCTGGACAAGTCCACGGGCAAAATTCTATGGGAGAAAACGGCGTTCAAGGGCGTGCCAAAGGTTAAGCGGCATACGAAGGCCACCCACGCAAACTGCACGATGGTCACGGACGGCAAGAATCTCATCGCCTTTTTCGGTTCGGAGGGTCTGTACTGCTACGACATGAAGGGCAACTTCCGGTGGAAGAAGGACTTGGGCGTTCTTGACTCGGGCTACTACGAAGTGCCTAGCGCGCAATGGGAATACGCGGCTTCGCCCGTGATTCACAACGGAAACGTGCTGGTCCAGTGCGACATTCAGAAGAACTCGTTTCTTGCTTCTTACAGCCTAAAGGATGGGCACCAAGTTTGGCGCACGTCGCGCGACGACGTTCCCACGTGGAGCACTCCGACGGTCTATACGCAGGGCTCGAAGTCCGTCATGATCGTCAACGGACTCCGGCATATCGGCGGCTACGATGCGGATTCGGGCAAGGAAGTTTGGCGGCTCGCGGGCGGAGGCGACATTCCTGTGCCGACCCCGGTGGTCTCGCACGGGCTTGCGTTCATCATGAATGCGCACGGCAAGAGCTCTCCGATCTACGCGGTGAAGTTAGGTGCTCAGGGCGATATTTCGCTGAAGGCCGACGAGCTGTCTAACCCGAATATTGCGTGGAGCGTGAGGCGAGGCGGAGCGTACATGCAGACTCCAGTGGTCTACGGCGATACCCTTTACAGTTGCCAGATCAACGGTGTTTTGAGCGCGTTTGAAGCGACGACGGGCAAGATGCATTTTCAGGAGCGACTTGGGACAGGTCGCACGGGCTTTACGGCTTCACCGGTTGCTGCAGATGGAAAGTTGTACTTTACGAGTGAGGAGGGGGACGTGTTTGTCGTGAAGGCGGGCTCCGAGTTCAAGGTGCTCGCTACGAACCCGATGGGTGAGGTCTGCATGGCGACTCCGGCGATTTCGAAGGGGACGCTTTTCTTCCGAACTCAGGGCCACGTCGTCGCGATCGCGACCAAGGGCTGACGGCGGGTTGTGGAAACCTAGGCGAATCTCGACACGCATTTGCAGTTTTGCGACTACAGGCTCCACAACCTAGGCGCTGGTACCGAAGCACTACCACATGAAGTGGTTCAACTATTGGGGCCGGCCAGACGTGCTTTCAAATTTTCGACTTCTGCTGATCTGCTTCAGTAAGTGTGCAACGAAACAGTCGCTGAGTTCGTCTAGGTGTAACGCTTAACGTACTCGCTCATCCGGTCGACTGAGGGCCGAGCCTAAAGCTGCCATCAGGTCGAGGCCGCCAAAGCCAATATTGAGTTATGGCTCTTTAATCTGAAACGACCCATGCACTGCTTTCCCGAATGGATTGGGTCTTCTCGATTCAGAGACTTCCGTTTTAAGCTGCCATCAAACAAGGCGCTGTCGCACAGTACGGCAGGCCAGAAGTGATACCTCGCTGGGTTGACGATTGCTAAACGCGACCGCGTGTGATCGTCAAGGCGCGTGCCGCGAAGCGGGCAGGCTACGCTGTGGCTTGGGTCGGTCCAACTCAGCCACAGAGTCGGTTCAAACTTGAATCTTTGGGCAAACACGAGCGAAGCAGTGAAACCCGCGCAGCCAAATTGGTTTAAAATGGCATCGTGAGTTTCCGATGGCATGCCTACAGACGGCAAGTGGTAGCGATATTTGTCCGACCCAGGTTTGGCGCTGGCCCGTGTGTTGGCCCAGAGCGAGCGGGTACTAGATAGTGCCTCGTCAGAGCGTTGCTGAATCGGTCGTTCAACAAGACTTCGACCGTGATTTTGAACTGCTGCGAGGAATTGCGTTGCGGTACGGCTTGAATCAGGAAGCGGAAAATATCGAAGTTCGAAAGAAGGACGCTGATCTGGGGCTCATGATCCTCGTCGCAGGGGCTGGGAATTTCGGAAAGAGCAGTCTCATCAATGCGCTTGCTGGAAAAAATATTGCTCCGGTTTCCATACTTCCAAAGACTTTCAAGGTGGACGTTTACAAGCAAACGCCCGAGCACGAAGAGTTCGCGGTGTTACGCCGGTTAGGTGAGAAAGAAGGACGACGCTACACGATCGAGGCGGCTACCGCCATCTGTAAATCGGAAGAGGAAAAGCTTGAGCTGGCCGCAAGTACCGGGGTAGTTCGCAAGCCGGAGATTGTGGAGGTGATTTGGAATCGATCTGGTTTCGGGCTTGGCCCGAAAATTTGCCTTGTGGATACACCGGGCCTTGCCCAGTTTGGGTTAGGCGGAACGGCGATCAGCGAGTCGCTTGTGAAGGGTCTCGGGGCAAGCTACACGGTCGATGAAATCTGGGCTTTATGGTATTTCCGCGCCGATGTAGTGGTTTGGGCTTTTCAGGGCAACGCAATGGAGGACAGGGAATCATTCAATACGTTGTCAACGCTGCTCGGGTTATATCAGAAGAGTATCATACCGGTCGCAACCAAGGCTGATCTAATTCCGCGAGAGCGATGGCATGAAATTGAGAGTCGGTTCAACAAAGTTTACGGGGAAGCTCTTCGCACTCACCCTCATTCAAAGTTGTTCCTGACAGTAGCCGGGGGCAAGAATCCAAGTCGGGGCGCAGGCATCTCGGAGCTAGCTCAGACACTTCATTCTCTGTCTTTAACTGTCGTCGAGCGCAAGAGCGAGGCGACACAAGAGTTTCTCATGGACACCGCTTCGCAAATCGCGAAAGTCCTGACTGCAAGCGCGCTGCAGTTAGTTAGCAATCTTCGCACGATTGCCGACTCGGCCGATGAGATCGCTCTGTTCGGCATGAGTCAAACACAGCATGCCGTGACGCGAGCCAAACAGCATGTCCACGACTATTTAAAGGCCAAGGAGTATGGCCTTGGCAATCTGCTTAACGGAATTCATGCTCGGTGCAAGCAACTTCATCGGCAAGGCGTCTCAAAAAGCGAGCTCCAGTTCCAAGCGGAGCGAGAGGTCCTTCAATATCTTCAGCTCGAAAATATTGAGATCATTGTGAACGAGAGCCTGGAAGGTGGAGGGAATAATCTTGCCGCCTATGCTGAAGCACTATGCCATACAAAGCAGTTGCAACATGTGACTATCGGATCAAGCGGCAGGGAGATGCGTAGCAAGTTCAAAATGCTCGTAACTGTGCGACCTCCTAAAACTGCTTTGAAGATGAATATTCCTACGCTGGAGATCCCGACTCCTGGCTGCATACTGCCCTTGCTGTGCCTCTCTAGCGTCATTGTCGCCTTATTCTGGGACCTCGCGAATTTTGCTCCGCATCTTTTGGGAGGACGTTGATGACGGTTGGAGAATACCATTCGAATTTGCTAGCCACTATGCGGTGCTTTCCAGACGAGATTGATGGGCTTGCGCCCGATTACGTGGCAACAAACTTGGCAGTGCCGTTGGCAAATGCAGTTGACACGTCGTTCGGAGAAGCCGCGCAAGTACCTCTAGATGAGCTTTTTCGGACATTGCACCAACTTGACGGCGACTTGGAAGTCCTTAACAGGATGTCTGGCCAAGTTGACTCTGGGCGGGGCCTTTTTGAGCACTGGGCAAAATATTGGACGTCGGTCTCTCCAGCCGTCGAGGTTGTCCGCGCCCTAGTTAGAGAAGTGTTGTCGCCGAAACTCCCTAGAATCCGTGAACGACTTACAACCTTTCGGACGTCACTCCTCGTTCGAAGTTACGTAAGCTCTCGGTCGGCGAAGTTGAGAATTGGATTACCAAGCTTCCGAGCTAATCCGACTGCGCACTTTGCGAAGCGCGCTCTACTGGCGGTTTGGCGATTCCTGAACCTAGGATTCACGCGTGCCAAATTTGAAGCAACGGTCAATGGAAAGGACTTCGTAGGCTGTTTGAAGAAGGTGAAGGTCTACCGAGAATTTCAAGGACGGGCGTCAGTCAGGAGGACCCGCCTATTATGCTTTGAAACTGACCTGCTAGTGGAATTCGAAAAATTCACGTTGGACGATCCGCTTATCGAGGATGTGGACAAAGAGGCGAGTCATCACGTTCCGAACTCGTCCTTTACAGGTATCGGCGCGAATTATGCTTCGACGCTCCGGCAAAACCTCGAGAAGCAGATTGAGGCGGCGGTCCCGCAGATAGAGGCAAGCATCGACTGTGTTTCCAACGGGTGGATATCGCTCTCATCTCGGCTCACCTGGCTTATGATCAACGCAGCCGCATGCGTCACCAGCATAATCACTACTTGTTCAATGCACAATGTCACCATGTGGTTTCGAGCGGCAATTGGGGTGGGGCTCTGGCTTACACTGGATTGCATCCTAGCTCTTTATAGCCAGGGAAAACTGAAAACTGAAATTGCGGAATCATTATTGGATGCAGGTCAAGCGAAGCTTGAAGAAGCCTCGAGCCTGTACGCGGCTGAGGTTGCCAACCGAGTGAACGACCGCTTGCTTGATGAAGTTCTCAAAAAAGTACAAGTACAGTTGAGCCCCAGGCCGTTACAGCGCGCGTTAACCAAATCCCTTAAGTGAAGAACGATGAGCGATCCTGCGGTTCAACTATTAGCACTTCTCAATGGAAACGATGGCGTTCCGCTTACGAACGCCTATGCCGACGAACATTTATCCTACGCTGCACGCATGCTGGAAGAGTGGCGGCAGCAGATCGAAGTCGTGTCGCCGCGGTTAAGGATCGTGTTGGTCGGGCAGTTTAATGCTGGAAAATCAACGATCGTGAACGCTTTACTTGGCCGCAGCATTGCGTTTACTGACCCGTTCGAAGCAACAATGGGGATCGGCATTTACGTACCTGATGTAATGGAATTCGCCGATCTAAATCGGCGAGGTCGCGTGGAACGAATTTCTGTTACGAAGTATTCTGAACTTTGTTCGCAACGCGCGGTTAAGGATGTCGACGTGGCCGAGATTCATGTCCTTACTCCCGTCTCTTACGAGCTGGTAGACACACCGGGAATGTCCTCGCTAAACGAGGAACATGAGGCACGTGCGGAAATGGCACTAAAGTCGGCAGACCTCCTGCTCTGGGTAATCGATCCAGTTGATCTGTTAGCGGCACAGGAGGGCGCGTTTCTCAAAAGGGCCAAAGAGATTGGAATACCAATCCGCCTGCTCCTCAGCAAAGCAGACTCAGTCGAAGTGGATGAGATTCGCTTAATGAAGGACTTCATCCAGAGCCGCTTGGGATATGAGCCGGATGACATCTTGGCGGTATCGGCCGAATCGCATACCGGCGCGGCACCGGATCCGGGAATCAGCGCTTTGGCGGTGGAGCTTGAAAGGCTCACGCTTCAATCCGAGAGCATAAAGGGGCAAGCGCTCGCGGCAAAGCAAAGAGAGATCAGCGACGAGTGTGAGAGGATCGTGCGTTTTTTGCTTCAGCGTAATGACGAGGAAACTACGTGGCTGGGAGCCGAATTGGAGTTCATCGGACAGCAGCGCGCGACTGTTGAGCGGCAGCTCCTCGGCGACTTGGATGTCGGCGTTCGGCACGCATTTCAGCAGCACCTTCACGAACTGCTTCCGTCGCACATTCCTACTGATCCGCAAGTAGTCGCAGATCGCTGCGTGAATTCCTTTGCAGATCGTAAGCTGACGCCGGTATTGAGCAAGTTCCTCGTGACCGTGCGGACGCTAGCTCAAGAGGTCTGGAGCCAGCAGTTCGCCGTCCGTGAAGACGATCTTCAAGATCAGATCAGAGACTTGATGAAGGAAGGCATACGTCATGAGACGACCATTGAATTTCTAAACGACCAGCTAACGCATTTGGCAAAGCGACGCGATGCCGTTCACGACACTCTTGCCGCGCAAAGCGAAAGTTCTGAGGGACCACTCTCACCCGAAGTTGTTGCGGTCGCTGTCGGCGCCGCAGCCGCTCTCTTAGCGGGCGCTGTTTTCCCACTCGTTGGGGGGGTGATTGCAGCGTGGTATCTCAACTCGAAGCGCGTGCGACGCGAGGATCGTCATGTTCCTTCGGCCTCATTTGAAGTTCAGGCGCTTCGGGAAGAGCTGATCCGCGAGTTCAGTAATGAGATTGCCAGCGCGGCGGCGGCCAAAGTGCAGCCGATTTTGAGTGAATTTCTTGGACGTACTGAAAAGGAAGTATTGGAGATCATCTGCAGCGAACGGTACGCTGGAAGATCACGTGCCGAGATTGACCGAACGCGAACTGCGTTGCGAGATCTGCAAGTTGAGTTGTCGAAACTCGAATCTCACCGCGTTAAAGTTTGATCTTTAGAGGCACGATCGAGTCCGATGGCATTTTGAACGGATGCAGAGAATCACCACCATTGTGAAAAGTTCCGGCGCTATGCTCCTGTGAAAATTTCAAAGTATGACCGTGAAAGTGTCCGTCTTTCACCCAGGGACTCACCTTAACCACATGGTGGTCCATGATTCCCTTGAAGCCAATTTTCTCAAATCCCGTAAAGTCCATGATCAATACCGATTAACGCTGCTCGTGCCATCGCGTGATGCTCGTTTAGGATTAGAACTTTGATCAAAGCATCCCGTGTTTCGACAGTTCTCTCAGCTGCATTGTACAGTGCACCAAGGCAGAAAAGCAAATCCGCCTTTCGCCACGCGGTACGTCTGCCTTGCTCCGTCAGTTTGAAAGCCTCGGCGGACATGCCGCCGAAGATCAGCCCTAGGATGGTTCCGACGCCAGGGTAGACGGCGGTGCCTAGCAACGATCCACCTCCCTTACCGATAAACTCCGACCAGAGTTGCGATTTCGCCTGATCAGTCTCAGCATCAATGAAGGCGCGCTGCAGGGTGGCTTCTGCCACTCCGTACTCGCGACGACCATACTCGGCCATAAAAGTGGCTATGAATTGCACGTGCTTTCGGCACCCGGCGCACTTGCCGGTTCCGCTACAGGGACTGCAGAGGGTGCCCGCCACCTGTCCTTTGCCATTGCAGCGATTGCAGGCGGTGGACCCACGACAGTCGGGGCAATTGTTCAAAAGGTGTGCGACTTCGCGCTTGCCGTCTGGCCTGGAAGCGGGCTTCGTATCTGCCTCGCCGCACGACAAGCAAACGGGGTTACCTTCACTGTCGAACCTCGCGTAAGTGGCGGCGCCACAAATCACGCATCGCCCTTTGGAGAATAGCTCGTTACTCATTTCTGTTCAGTTTCTGCCAAGTAGGCTCAGTTGAACGCAATTCTACTTGAGCCAGAATCTTCTGCGGAGTCGAGCCGCCCGCGTGTCAATGCTGGCGAACTCCACGGCCGAAACTCTTGGACCAACCCTTTGAACCTCATGTGTCGGCGGGATGGAGTTTTATCACGACGCCAAAGGTGGGTTTTAAGTTTGAGGGCACAATGTAAACGGCTAATGATGACAGAAGTGATTGCAGCAATGGTGAGAAAAGTCGCGTCAGTGAATGAGGACTATAATGGGATTTGCAGATTGAACTTCTTGATTATGAAACAACTGAATGAGTTATGATGAGGTGGAGTACCACGTTAAACTCAGCTGATTATCCGGTTGGGTTATTCAGACATAGCGCACCAGGCAGGTAAGGATGCTCACTTTGATTAGTGCCTCCATATGTTGCTCGTATGTTACTCGAATTTAGCGACTTAATAGATTGTGGGATGTGCTTCCTTCCCGCTAATCTTTCTTTACTACTAGGAGGCTCATTTCTAGGCAACGGCTCTGGGCGAAGTCTCGGTCGCTGCCTTCATTGGCTATTTGGCAGGAGGGGCTGCGCTTGACCCTGAAAGGCACTCGTATTCACCCGTAATGTTAGCGACGCGACCAGTCAAGTCGGCCGCAACCACGAGTTCCCCGAGATAGCTCTCTCCCGCAGGAGTTATCTCGTAGACCAAAAACAGGCACGCCTGCGGGCCAACTTCTCGCGAGCAATAGTCGTAGAGATACGAAGTGTCCCAAAAGCTACCTGGCTCGCCAAGCAATTTCACGGCGGCGCTCAGTGTGTGAATTTGAGGACTGAGCTGCGCGACACTGGTAGCCATGCGATTTCGAAGGGGACGCTTTTCTTCCGAACTCAGGGCCACGTCGTCGCGATCGCGACCAAGGGCTGACGGCGGGTTGTCGCCACCGCTACGGTCGATACTACTGCTGAGTCGTATTGGTGGGAGCAGGGCTCTACGACTCGTCGGCAATCGGGCGGTCGCGTGGTGCGGAAGGGACGGCTACTACGGCGATCAGGATGGAACATCGGTGGAGGTCGCGCGGTCGCCGCGTTGCTAGTCCTGCCGTGCAGACTTCGCATTCTGGCTGAGCGTGAGCCTTTCTTCAATCCTTAGGAAGCACAGGTGAACCGACGTGAGCGCGACTACGACGCAACTGTACGTTCCCAAGTAGACGAATACCAGAGTCCACAAAGGACCCATCGGCCAGTAATCCCACTCGGGGGCGGAGCGCGGATGCAGAAACGCATAGATGTTGTTTTCACACCCGCTGCCGAACGGTATGCCGATCAGAAAGCCAACGCCAGCGGCGCTGACTGAGACGACCTTTCTGAAGATGACGAAAACCGTTCGGTTGATTACCACGCCCACTCGCTTCCCAACGCAAATGGCCGATCCACTGCTTGCGAAACAGCGCTATCCATGGTCCTCCTTCTCTATGAAGGTGAAACATGCAGCCAGCGGTCTTAAAACGATTTGGACCGCAGTGAGGAAGATGAGGACACCACTGAACCCGCCACCTAGGAAGCTGTTGACGAACTCCGCATCCAGCTTCGTTCGTCAAGGCAAATCGCCAATTTGCGTGGACATCAGCGATTTGAACGCAACGCTAC
>JBBRML010000019.1:0-51246 GCA_038230855.1 Fimbriimonadales bacterium
AGCACGGGTCGAACCCTTTGCTGGAATCTACAAACCCTCCAGGTTTGAAGAAGCATCGTAGATTTCCGCGCGTCGCGCGTAGCCGAGGGGTGCTTTTCCCGTCGCTCTTGAAGATTCGATCGGTTACGTCGCAGCGGAAGCGAGATCCTTCACCTTATTCTTTAGGGAGAAGGACGGCGGGTTCTGTCCCGACCAGGATGGGGGGTCCGTATCGCGAACTCGGGCAAACGCGACGGTCGTAGATTTCCGCGCAAAGCGCGTAGCAGACGGGTGCTATTTCCCGTCGGCTACGCGCCACGAAACTCGATCAGAAAGGGACCGCACCGTCAGATTGGTTCAACTGCCCGACTGCAACGAACGCGACGCCTCGCCGTAACCAAGGAGCTTCGCGAATCTCGTGAAGTTCCCGGTCCGGAACCGAATTCTCCCCGCGACAACTGCTTCGCTCACCGCGCATTTCTCGGCTAGCTCACGTATGTCCCCGGTCGAGACATACTCAAGATTGCCAAGCGAGTCGATCAACATTCTGGGGCACAACGCCTCGGACGCGAGTTGATCCGCCTCTTCCTCGACCGCGTTAAGGTCGCCGCGAACATCGAAGTCATCGTGAAAGAAATTTGGCGAATCTAGCCGACCGAGATGCTTCCAAGCGTGCACGCACTCGTGAAGAAGACAATGCCAAAAGTTATCGAGTCGGTCGTGCCTGAGCGTCATCCCGATGACAGGCGTTGCGTCGTCCAGCAGCATCGCCGCCCCATCCAGATAGGTTCCTCGTAAATGTTTGGCGATAACCAAATGAATGCCGATACCGTTCAGCTTGTCGCGAGCGAGCGCTGGACCGTCTTCGAATCGGCTGAGGTGGGCGAGTTCTGCCAGAAACTTTTGATTGATTTGACCTGGCCGATACCGGTTTGGCAATTCGTTCGCAAGGGCGACCGCACGGACTCGCAGACACCAGGCATACAGCGAGTGCATCTTCGTTTTCGCGTTGGCGTAGGAATGACTGTTCTCTCGGCAAAGCGCGGTTACCAGGAATTCGTCCGCTTTAGCTCTTACCCGCAGATCTCGCCAAGCTTCTTCCTCGAACCCTTCCGACGGGTCTGTAAATTTGCCCATCCAGCCAAGCTTCATCATCTCGGGTATCGGGTAATTACCGATTTCTGGGTCTTTGTCCAATTCCGGAGATCGCTCGTAAATCAGGGATTCGAGAGGGACACCCAAGTGCGAGTGCAACGCCCGAACCATCTTCAAGGTCAGGTCACGCTTGCCCGACATGACTTCACTGATGCGCGCGTCCGACCCGATGTAAGGTCGCAAATCTCGAAGCGTCAACCCTAGCATGTCGAGGCGGAACTTAATCGCCTCGATAGGATCAGGGGGCACCATTTCAACATGCTTCTGCTCCCATCCCCACACGAGATCGCTCACGATCTGAAGCGCTTCGTATTCGTCCGAACCCGGCGCTGCATCGATCAGTTCGTCCACGAGGGCGACCATTACATCGTAGTCTTCAGTGCTCTGTATCGGTCGAATCTTTATCGCCATGGAAAACCCCTCATAAAACTGTGACGTCCTTGATCTCGTCGTATTCAGTGTGCGTACAAACTCGGCGAATGAACACCTTCTTCCGTTCGTAATCCACTTTCACGATCAACCTGTATTTGTTGCCCCCAATGTTGAAAACGACTCGGTCGTTCCCCGGTGCATCCGCTGATGCATACGACCGTTTAACATCTGCCCAACACGTCCAGTCGGCCTTTTCGACTTCCTTGTGCCAAGCTCGGAGCGGCTGCTCCGCGCTCGCGTGTCCGGCTTGCCAGAACTCGCGCAGCCTTCCAATAGTTATGACGTGCATAACGTGTAGACAGTTACTCCCATTATGTCATAAGTTCGACTAGTCATGTCTACACTTGTGCCAGATCGGTGTAAACTTTACCCGGAGATTACGATGAGAAGACCACGCGGGCTCCGCGTTCTTGTCTATCAATCGACCCGGCCGGCGGTCTTTCTGGTAAAATCTGGCCCTTCCCGTGGGGGATTAGCTCAGTTGGGAGAGCGCCTGCTTTGCAAGCAGGATGTCAGGGGTTCGAGTCCCCTATCCTCCACCAAATTCTCTTGTGTCCATTCCGGACAGATGGGTAACAAAATGTTCCGGACACATAGGTTACACCTTGTGTGCTCCGAATGGGTTTCCCAGGGGCTGGAGGCATTTCTCGTCGAGGTCGATGTAGCCGAGGTCGTAGTGCATGAATGACACGAGCCAAGTGTTCTCTTCGACTTCTTTGAGTCCGAGGGTTTGTCCAGCCAGCACTTGCGATACATTGACTTTCTTGCGGTGAAGGCAGAGTCTCCCGCATGAAGTCACCAGAACGCTTCGGTCGTGGAATGGATAAGTGAGTTCCTGAAGACCTTGATACGGCCTTGTCGACGCGGTGTAGACCTCGATTGGCAATTGCATGGCAAGCGCCTCGTGGGGGCGTTCCAGGTTGAACTCGTCGACGAACTCGTCGAACCTGGCTTGCTGCTGGAGGAAGTTGGCTTTGGCGGGCCGGGTGGCTTCCTTCTTGAGTGTGAGATGCATCCTTTCATGCCTTCCGTTTTGCTGAGGCTTTCCCGGTTTGATGCGCTCGATGGAGATGCCCAGGCGCAGCCACCATACGGAGAGCTTGCTCAGGCCGAAGAGGGCATTGGGAGAGGCGAAGGGGACTCCGTTGTCGCTACGGATGGCGGCGGGTAATCCTCGCTCTTTGAAGAGACTCTCAAACGCGGTGAATGCCGTCTCCACTTTCACCGACTCCAGGGCCTCGCACATCAGCAGATATCTGGAGGCGTGGTCCGTCACGGTCAGGGGATAGCAATACCTTCGGTCTCCCAGCATGAACTCTCCTTTGAAGTCGACACACCACAGGTCGTTCGGATGCTGGCCAGTTGAGAGCGGCGTCCCCTGTGCTCTTGGCCGGCGCCCACCCATTGGCTCCACCAGTCCATGACGGTCAAGAACAGCATGAATGGTGCTCACTGCCGGAACCTTCACTTCCGACGGGAACTTGCGAACCAGCAACTCGCGCAACTTCCTCGCTCCCCAGTGCGGTTTCTCTGTCTTGAGCTGGACAATCGCCGTCTCGACTTGGAACGGTAGTTGGTTCGCATAGCGGACAGGACGCCTCGAACGATCCGTCAAAGCCTCCAACCCGCACTCCTTGTACCGCTCGAAGATCTTGTAACCGGTCTTCCGGGAGATCCCGAACTCACGACACAAATAACTCATCTCCTCGCCCTCCAGCAGGCGAACGACAAAACGCATACGCTCTTCCATCACAGAACACTCCTTCCAAGGCATCAAACTTCCTCCCTCAATGAGAAGGAAGTGTCACCTATGTGTCCGGAACGATCTGTAACCTATGAGTCAGAACGGGCACTTGGACGTGTTCACCCGTCTACATTCTTTGGTCGGATAGCCCGCAACGCTTCTACGTGGGCCACACCGCAGATCTTGAAGATTGTCTCACCCGGCATTAACGGCGGAAGGTCAAAGTCAACGGCAAAAGGCTCCTTGGGTCGTTTGTCGAACCGAGCAATTTCCGACAAGAGCAGAGGTCGTTCACCGAGAAATGGCGATCAAAGCTTGGAAAAGTCCGGCTGAGATCGCGCTTTGAGGTTGATAAAGCAGCCGCGTCCCAGAAAAGAACGCCGTGCAGCACCTCTCATAAAACAAAGCGGGAGGGCCGTGGACATCCACGACCCTCCCGCAAGACCCAACCCCCCCCACATTACGGGGTCAGGATAAACGACTTCTGCTTCGACGCCCCCCCACTCGTCGCCGTAATCACGATGCTTATCGCCTTAACTACGGCGGTGTGCGTCACCTGCACCGAGCCCGAGTTCGTGCCCGCCAGAATCAGCACCGACGCCGGTACGGATGCATGTGCAGGGTCCGAGCTCACGATCGGCACCATAGTATCGACCGCGACTTTTCCGGCCACCCCGACCACCACCGTCACGACCGTAGCTGAACTTCCTTTCACCGTAGCGGGAGTAATCGTAATCGCCGTGATCATATTTGCCAGCACATTCTTGTAGTTAACGATCTGGAAAGACCCGACACTCGCCGTCACACTTCCCTGCATCGCGGACGGAACGTCTGCCCCAACCGCCGTAAACGTCACCGAATTGGTGCCTGCTGGGACGGTGACCGACGTCGGAACGGTGAACAAGTCACCCGTAAGATTTACCACGAGCCCACCCGCCGGAGCTACTGAGTACAGGGTCAGCTTGCACGTCACCGGGCACAAACCGTACGTGTTTCCTGACCCAAACTTCAGGGCAACGAACATCGGCAAGACCTTCGCCTGGCCAACCACGCTAGAAGCGTCGACGGTCGCAGTGAGGTCCACCTTTGTGCCGATATTCACCGTGTTTGAGGTCAACGTTATCGCCCCCGTCGTCGAATTCGCCGGGATCTGAAGTGTTGTGCTTGGATTGGGAATCACCGAAGTATTCGAGGAAGTGATTGTCACATCCACCGGGCTCGCCGGAATCGCGTTCAACGTCGCCGTCGCGACCGTAGAAGTTGAACCGAGGAAGGTCGCCGGGAGCAGCGTCAACGTCTTCAGCAGGAACGGATTGACGGTCACGTTCACCAATCGTGTCGTTCCGCCATAGATCGCCGAGATCGTCACGACCTTAGGCGCGGTCACCCTTGAATGAGTGATCGAAAACCCTGCCGTGCTTTGATTGCCCAACACGGTAACCGTCGCGGGCACCGTCAGACATGCATCTGAAGAAGACAGAGTCACTACTCCGCCACCGACCGGAGCCTTAGTGGTCAGCGTAATCGTGCCGTTCACTTTGAGCGTGCTGCCACCCACCACAGCGGTCGGCGCAATGCTCATATTTAGCGCTCCGGGCACGATCGACAGAAGCGATTCCTGATTCGAACCGGCGTACGACGCCGCAATAACGACCTGGGCCGCCGTAAGAATATTCGCAGCCGATACCGTGAACGTGGCAGACGTTTGTCCGGCTGGCACCGTGACCGTTGCCGGGACCGTTGCTGCCGCTGCGCTCGAAGTCAGAGCGACAACCGCGCCACCCGCCGGGGCGGGGGTCGGAATGAAGACCGTTCCCGTCGCCGAGTCTCCGCCAAACACGCTATACGGCGCGACGGACAAACTCACCTTCGGCAAACACACCGTGAAGTTCTGGCCCGCCGCGATCTGCGCGACGCCCGAGAGCCCTGCAGGCGCATTGAGCTGATTGTAACTATTGTCACCCCAAAGCGCGATTGAGCCGTCTGCTCGCAGCGCGACAGCGTGGACATTACCCGACGACACCTGAACGACGCTAGAAAGGCCGCTCGGGGGAGTGGATTGGCCAACATAGTTAGCGCCCCAGCTTGCAACCGTTCCGTCGTTCTTGAGGACGAGATTGAAGAGGGTTCCCGACGAGACCTGAACCACATTATTGAGTCCAGAAGGGATGTTCTGCAGGCCGTAGTTGGTCGCTCCAGCCGTCATCAGCGTGCCGTCCGCCTTCAGGCCAAGTGCATGAAACTGGCTGCCCGTAACCTGTACGAAGTCGTCTGTCCCCGCGAGTTCGCGTTCGTGATAGTAGTTGTCGCCAAAACCGGCAAAGCCGCCCGCCTTTTTATGGACGAAGGTGTCGTAACCAAACGCCCAATAGTGATCAAAAATGGCCGGTGAACCACTTAAGTTAACTTGGCCGTCGCTATTCAGACCGAAGACATCGAGAAAACTGATCGGCGACGCGGTGAGCGCGCTGTGTACGGCACCCGCCGAAATATCGGTGTAAACGGTGCCCGGACTGTTTGGGACGTTGCATTGGCCCTGAACATTGTTGCCCCAAGCGCCAACCGTTCCGTCCTGCCTCAGAATCAGCATGTGGTTCCAACCCACCGCCAATTTGGCCACGTTGAAAAACGCTAACGGCGCGATGGTTTCACCGAATGTCGTATCGCCCCACCCGACTATCGTTCCGTCGGTTGTCAGGCCGTAGCTTGTCGCAGCGTTCGCATCGACGTTCTTGAGGCCAACTGCATTGCTTGGCATCGCCGTCTCGCCATAGAAATTCGAACCCCAATTGATCGCCGTTCCATCGCTTTTGAGGGCGACCGCGTGCGAGTAACCAAACGCAAGCTGGACGATGCCCGTCGCTGTGCCGGGCACAGAGTTGACTCCGCCGTTGTTGCCACCCCAACACACAATTGTGCCGTCTGACTTGACCGCACCGGAGTGGTTGTAGTGTGCGGCAATGCTCACGACACCGCTTAGGCCAGCGGGCGTAGTTGCTTCCCCGTGCGAATTCAGGCCCCAGCAAACGACGGTGCCGTTGCTCTTGAGGGCGACGATCTGGCCATCTCCTGCCGCAATCTGTACCACGCCGGTCAGGTTGGCGGGAACGTTGTATTCGCCGTCTTGGTTGTCGCCCCACACCACGATCGAACCGTCCGAGCGCAATGCGACCGAGAAATACGTTCCCGCGGCAATCTGGACGACGTTGTTGAGACCGGCGGGCACGTTCAGCTGAAAGTAGTTATTCCAACCTAGCGCCTTGACCGTACCGTCCTTCATGAGGAGCAGCGCGTGATTGTGTCCGGCCGAAATCTGTTTCACGCCGGGAAGGTCTTTAGGAACTTCACATTGTAAAGTGTTGTTCGCGCCGAACGCGACCACGCTGCCATCTGCGCGCAAAGCATAGGCAAATGAGTAGCCCGAGGCGATCTGCACGACGGGCGCCGTCGACCCTATCGATTCCTTCACCACCCGGTCGCCCCAGAACGTAAGTCCCCCAGTGCCGATCTGCGCGTGCGCTGTACCGACGAGCACCGCCGCCGTTGATAGATAGATTAACCCTTTGACCGCCACTTGGCGTATCCAGGATTTTCGTTTGGGCGATGCCCTCATTTTCATTCTCCTTGGGCGGATCGAGCCGTAGCCGTACCGCCATTAGAGCAAGGTTAGAGGGCCACTGTGACAACGGCGTGACATAGGAAACACCGGGACCATCGGCCCACGTACCTTTGCCTGGGGCCGTGGCCGATCGCCTCAAAAGGACCATTTTAGAGCCCTGTCATGACGACGGTCAACTTGGAACGCGGGAGCAAATACCCGTCGCGAGCTTATGCCGCGCTCTTGCCAAGCCGAATCGCCTCGTCCAAACTAAGCCCGGACTCTGCTATCGCGCTTAGCCCCAGCTGAGCCAGCACGGCCAGTTCGGTTTCCTGCTGAAAAAGAGCGTGAAACCTCACCTTCTTCGCACCCGCGCGTGCGCACTCCCGCTTCGCCACGTCGATTATCCGTGCGGCCCGATCTGGGTCGCCGCGTCGAGAGCGAATTGCGGCGAGCCCAAACAGCGCATACGTCGCCGCAACCGGATGCTCATCGACCCACATGTCTGCGGCGTGACCGAACGCCACTCGCGCGTCTTCAAAGTTCCCGGCCGCCAGTTGCGTGCGCCCGATGTTATTCCACTGGTCGCCCTCTTGGAAGTGATTTCCCAGCTCGCGCCAGCCAACCATGCTCAGGTTGAAGGTTCGCAATGCCTCGGCAAAGCGCCCCCTCTTCAAGTCGAGTAGCCCAGATGCCGAGTAGATCGAGGGCAGAATCGCCATGAACTTCGTCTCGTATCCTTGTTCTAGTAGGCCCTCAAGGGCCAATTCCGCTAAATCGAGATCGCCGAGATCCAGCGCGCCGAGGGCAAGATCTCGACGTGTACGCGTGGAATGAAAGACCTCACCTCGCTCTCGAAACCAGGCGGCGGCCTCCCGAAAGTGCTGAACTGCAGGCTCGGGTTCGCCCTGATATTGCAGGAATATCCCCTTGACACGACTCACAAAGCCGTCACTCTCAAAGGAGCCGTTAGCCGCTACAAACTGGTCTATTCCTTCAATTTCGGCCACGCAATCCGCGTAACGGATCTTGTTTTGGGAATAGAAAGCCAACAGCACGCGCGTCTTGACTTCATATCGCAGATCACCGAGCTCGCGGCCGAGACGCAAGGTTCGTTCGTAGACTTCCGGACGATCAACCGTCAGCATGAAGTGCAAGTTAATGGCTTGAGCGTACGAGGCGCGCAGCACGTCTTCGCCGGTCGCCCCCTCCCCGTGCCGATCAAACAAATCCGTGTAGAACTGCAGGGCCTCGTATCCGCTAGTTCGGAATTGCCAAAACGAGCACAAATTCGCGCCGAGCAAGAACGCCGCGGCGGAATTAGATTCCAACGCAATCTGCTGGGCAGCGCGGAGATTATCCAGTTCGGGCTCGAACAGATCGAACTCATCCATAACCCTCCGGTCAACGAGTTCGGCACTGATCGAAGATGACCGATGGACGATCCATTGCAGAAGCCTTTGGTCCAACTCGGCCCGTCGCTCAACGGTCAGAAGCTCCGCCGCATAATCTCGAATCGTCTCAAGCATCCGAAATCGGAGTTGCGGTCCGTCCTCCGCCACGTATATCAGCGATGCGTCCAGCAGCCAGTCCATCGTCTCCGCCGGATCAACGATTTGGCACACCTCGCGGGCAGCGTCCAGCGTCCAGCCACCACGAAATACGGAAAGTGCGACAAGTGCCTCGCGCGCCGCGTCGTGCAGTTGCTCGAAACTGCCTGTCACCGCGTTTCGGATGCTGCGATGTCGCTCTGGCGTGTCACCTCGGCGGCTAACCAGGCGATCGAGGCCGGAATCGAGGTCGCGGAGCAACTGCACAGGCCCGATCGCGCGCATCCGTGAAGCGGCGAGCTGCAAACCGAGCGGCATACCTTCGAGGCGGCGAACGATATTAGAAAGGATCGGCCATTCGGCCGCGTCCAGCACTCGCCCCATTCGGTCTGCTTCCATCGCGCCGAGAAACATTTGGATCGCTGCCGAGCGCGTCGCCATATCTTCGCCAGCCGCCTCATCAGGCAGCGAAAGCGGGGCGAGACTAAGCCGATTTTCGCCCGCGACGTTTAGGGGAATCCGGCTTCCCGCCAAAATTCGAAGCCCCGGCGCTTGTGAAAGAAGCCGACTAATAAGCGGCGCAATCGTTGCTCCAAACTGCTCAAGGTTGTCGAGAGCCAGAAGCGTGGCGCCGGTCCCGAGAACCTGAATCAACCGCGCGATCGGGTCCGTAGTCGGCGCATAGCCAAGCCCGAGTTCTCGCAGGATCGCTGTAGGCACGATTGCCGCGTCCGCGATGTTCGAGAGATCGATGAACGCGACACGACGCTCAAATGCCGGTGCCATGCGAACGCAGCTATGACGAATGAGGTGGGTCTTCCCGATGCCGCCAATGCCGAGCACGGTGAGGATTCTCGCTTCACCCGTCGTGGGGTGAAGGTGCTCTACTAACAGCGCCAATTGCTCGGCGCGACCCAATAAGGGCTCGGTCGGAGCAGAGATGGGGAAGCGGACGCTGGGTGTCGAACCGACGTTCTCCTGGCTACCGGTCGAGGAGAGTTCTGCCTCGACTCGCATCGCGCGCGGAGATATTCGACCGCCCCGTGTCTCCGCGGCAATTTCGCGCAGAATGTCGAGTTGACTGAGGGCGTCCGCGCGGTGGCCGAGTGCCCCGAGAGCGCGTGCGGCAAGGAGATAAGCATCCTCCCGATCCGAGACGATGTCGATCGCGTTGCGCGCCGCCGTCAAAGCTTGGTCCGCATCTCCTACTTCTAGATGCGCAACGCCAAGGTCGACCAGCGCTCCGTATCGCACCACGTTCAGCCGAATCCGCTCGATGCGGACCCAGTCATCGCTCGATTCCGCCATAAACGGCATGCGCCCGATTTCCACGATCCGAGCGAGCATCACCAATCTCCGTTGCGGATCGTCCGTCTCTTTGGCCAACCTTGCGCTTCGCTCAAAGTCATCCACGTCAATTTCCAGTCGGGAAACGTCGAGTCGAATCGACTCCCCGATCGGTTCGATGATCGACTCCAAACTGCCGAGGGCACGACGTAGGCGCGTGAGTTCTTGACGCAAGCGAATACGGGTCGCGTCGTAATACTCGTCTGGCCAGAGGACCTCTGCGAGTTGCGCGCGCGAAAGTTGGCGCTGGTGAGCGAGAGCTAGTCGGGCGAGAATGTATGCACACCGACGCGTGGGAAAGCTGTCGATGACTTCCGAACCAAATTCGATCCTCGGGCGACCGAAAAGGCACAGCCTAGCATTCGTATTCTCACTCAATTAGGGCCCAAAACGAAGTATACGGCTCGGACGTGCGAAGTCTGATTCAGAGCGCTCACTTTGAGCCGTTCCACTCAGACAGGTTCGGTGCCGAGCAGGGGCAACCGGTGATTAGTTCCGATCTGGTCACGCCACTCGGCCGGAACCTTTGCCTCATCCGCGAACGTGGCCCAGAGTCGAACCGCGTCGCTGACCTCAGCGACGATTTGCCGAACTCGAGTCTTGCTTATGTCTGCAGTGCGCGCGCACCGCACTAGGTCGTCCAACGTAAACGCATCCCGCTTGCCGTTAATGGTCATCTGGTGCACTGACGTCCACGCGCCCGAAGGGTTGTAGCTGTACGTCACATCAAACGCAGGTGACAACGACCACTTTCCGGACTTGTCCATGAGGAAGGCAATGTTTTTCACGTGGTCGTCCTGGTTGCGCGCAACGACGTTAAACACCATGCGCCGGAGTTGCTCCTCGTGGGCGCTGACCGGGAGCCTCAAGCTTCGGATCACTTGGAATACTTGCTCGTAGGAATAGGCCCCCGCAAGATTGAAATCGTAGTGCGAGAGCGCGCAGAGCGACTGCATGTGCACCTTTTCGCCTCCGTCGAGCCGGTCAAAGCGACGCGTCATGAAGTGCCGGCGACCGCCTTCTTCCAGCAGTCGACAGTCCGTCATTGTGATACCGGCGGCCTTTGCCATCAGGCTGTAGGCGAATTCAACGGCGCCAAAACCCTTCGGGCTCACGAACTCACGGTCAGAGCCTTCCTGCACCCCGTCAAATTTGAGTAGCCAGTATTGGAACCCCTCATCTGCTACTACTTGTCCCGATCGGACTTCGTTGGTGACCGGGTTCCACGCGACGACGGCCTTCGCGCGTGCCCCGCCTGCGGAAGTGCCAACCCGGAGGATGTCGGTGAGGGCATGGTGGCGCTCCTCCGGCGCAAATGTGGTGCGTAAACCTGCGTGATGCGTAAGCACCTCGGAGGCAAGCTTGACGAGGGCATCAATCTCGATGCTAGCGGAAGTCGTGAGGCGGGGACCTTGACTCGGAACATACTCCAGCGCACCAATACCGCGCTTGCCGACATAGCAGAGTCGATCCACCGCGGTGAAGCTTTCTGCACTGCGACCCTCTCTCACAAGCCATGCGTCGATCAGGGCGTTGCCAAACCGATCGGGCAAGGAGTCGGCGAGCAAGCCAGGAAGTCCACGAAACGTCTCGTATCTTAGCGCGGTGAATTCGTAGGCGGCCGCGCGCAGCGGCATCGTTAGGGGTGAAACCTGAATTCCGCTTTCGGCAAATGCTGGGTCGTATTGGAACGTAGCGACGGGCCGATCAGGCTCCGTGCTCACCGCCGCAATCCGCTTCCCCCAGAGTCTCACCTCGGCGGTCAGGTCGGCTCACCCCAGGTCCAAGCTCGGTGCTCCTTAACCACATTCCGCGAGGCTCTCTGGCGCTGTCGCCCCTGAAGCTTGAGGAGAGCAATCGGACTCACGGTTCGCACTGGAAGGAGGGCATCAAACCGCTCGATCATGCCTAGCGTGCGGCAAACGCTGAGAAAGCTGGAAAGCTGAGTAGCGACTTGGCCGGACTCTAAGCGCTCGACGCTGCGCTTCGAGATCCCGGCCTCACGCGCGACCTCGGCCTGCGTAAGGTTGAGGTCAAGCCTAACCGAGGCGATACGCTCGCCCAATTCGCGCAGAACCGCATCATTCGATAATTCCAACGTAATTCTCACTACACGTCTATTCTGGCAGATTACTCCCCATTTCTGCCATTAAGTCGTCTCAAAACACAACTTACGTGTTATTCGCCATATATGACGCTTAACATGAATATCTGACGTTTAAACGCCATAAAAGTCGATTTATGTGTACTTACAGAGAGCAACGCTGCGTCATAAGTCGACCAATCGCGCCAGGCAATGCACCCAAACGCAAACGAACGCGATTGTGATAGAACTACTGCAATGTCGAAACCCGCCAAGGAATCCGGCCCGCACCTTGTTCGTCAGATCGGCCTCGCAAGCGGTGTCGCCGTTCTCGTCGGCAGCACGATCGGCTCGGGGATCTTCAAAAGCCCGTCCGGCATCGCCGGACAGTTACCCGGCCCGCTCCCCATGCTCGCGGTATGGGTTGTCGGCGGACTCTTCGTCCTCTGCGGAGCCTTAACCCTAGCCGAGGTCGGCGGTGCTTATCCCTATTCCGGCGGTCTCTACGTCTTCGTTCGTGAGGCGTACGGCCGACTGACCGCGTTCCTCTTTGGCTGGGCACAACTCGTTCTGCTCCGACCCTCGTCGATCGGCGCCGTCGCGATCGTCTTCGGCCAATACTTCCTCCGCCTCATCGGCAAACATGAGTCCGACGCCGGATTCGACACCGCGACCGCCGTTGCCGCGATAGGGGCAATCCTCATCGTCACCGTCGCCAATGTACTCGGCGTCAAGTTCGGAACCCTGATTCAAAACCTGACCACCCTCGCGAAAACCGCCGGACTGCTCGTCCTCATCGTTCTCGCCTTCGCCATCGCCCTCCCCAAGTCTGGCGGTCACTTCACCCCTGCTATCCCAACCGGAAGCTTCTCGGTTTCCATGTTCGGTCTGGCCCTTGTCTCCGCGCTTTGGGCGTACGACGGCTGGGCCGATGCCTCCTACGTCAGCGGCGAGATCGCCAATCCACGTAAAAATGTCCCGCGCGCCATTCTCCTCGGCACTCTCGCCGTCATCGGCATCTACCTTCTTGCCAATTTCGCGTATCTCGCCGTCTTTTCGGTCACCGAGATGGCCAAGCAACAGACCATCGCCGCCGACGCCATGTCCGTCCTCATCGGCACGGGCGGTGTCACGTTCATCATCGCGACGGTGATGATCTCTACGTTCGGCACCCTGAACGGCACGATGCTCACTTCGCCCCGGATCTTCTTCGCCATGTCCGAGGACCGACTTTTCTTCGAGCCCCTCTCCCGCGTACATCCCAAATACAAAACGCCCCACGTATCGGTGATTCTCACCGCGTGCCTTGGCATCCTCTATGTCATCATCGCTACCGCGCTCAGCGGGTCGAAGGCGTTCGGTGCCCTCACCGATGCGTTCGTCATCGGCATCGTGCCGTTCTACGCCCTGAGCGTTGGCTCAATTTTTGTGTTCCGCAAGCGTGAAAAGCATCGCCGCTCAACCATAGGCGAATTACCCGACTCGTTGATCGATCAGGATTCTGAGCCTCAGCTACACATCTACGATCCGCCCGTCCACACCCCGTTTTATCCCCTCACGCCGATCATCTTCATTTTGTCGACCGTCTTTCTGCTCGCCAATTCGCTCTTCGATTTGACTTCGAGGACGCCGACGCTGATCACCCTCGGCATTCTCGTGGCGGGTGTCCCGCTTTACTTCGCGACAATCGGCCGCCGTTCTTCACCTTAGGAGCGCAGGAGACCGGCCTTCGAACATTAGTCAAATCACGGCAATCACCTTGCGAATCACGGATGTTCCGCCGCGAACCCACCCTAACCACTCTCGCGCGTCGGAACCCAAACCTCGCACCGGTACAATCCGACCGCCAATCAGCCGTGACCACCCATGCAGATATCCGAGTGTTTTGAAGGGCAACGCCCCGTGTTCTCCTTCGAGTTCTTCCCCCCGAAGACGGATGGCGGCATTCAAAAGCTCTTCTCAACCATCGACTACCTCGCTGAACTCAAACCCGATTTCGTGAGCATCACATACGGAGCAGGCGGCGGCACCCGCGCCACTACGGCCGCCGTCGCGTCCCACATCAAGAACGAGATCGGCCTCGAGCCCCTCGTCCATCTCACCTGCGTCGGGCACGACCGCGAGGACGTCAACGTCACCCTCGAGCAAATGAAGAGCGTAGGGGTTGAGAACATCCTTGCCCTGCGCGGCGATCCACCCAAAGAAGAATCGGTCTACGTTATGCCGGAAAACGGCTTCGCTTACGCCTCCGAACTCACCGACCACGTGCGGCGGTTCGGTGGCTTCAACATTGGTGGTGCGTGCTACCCCGAAGGTCACGTAGAGAATCCCGACAAAACCGCCGATCTGGAGCACCTCAAAGAAAAGGTCGCGGCGGGCGCGAAGTTCCTCATCACGAACCTGTTCTTCGACAACGCTTTCTACTTTGATTTCGTCCGTCGGGCGCGCGCTATTGGCATTACCGTGCCTATTCACCCCGGTCTGATGCCCGTCACCAATTACGCCCAGGTCACGCGCTTCACCGCCATGTGCGGGGCAAGCATTCCACAAGAGCTACTGTCACGACTTGACCGGTTCAAAGACGACGAACAGTCCACGCTCGCCACCGGTATCGAGTGGGCGATTCGCCAAGGCCGAGAGCTTTTGCAGAACGGGGCGCCGGGCCTGCACTTCTATACGCTCAACAAATCCCTCGCAACTCGCGTCGTTTGTGCCAGTCTGAAAGACTGAATCCATGATTACTGCCGTTATCGCTTACGCCGCTTGGCACTACCGGGTCGAGAAGATCGAAGGCTGGACCGTCCGCATCGAGGACCAGGCCGTCGCCGAGGTCACCACGTGGGCGAGCGCCCGAAAGGTGCTTGTCCGTCAGCTACAAGCCATCGAGAGGGTCATGCCCGATGCACCGCTCGCTAAACTCCAAGAAGTCAGCATCTACGTCAACTTGCATACAGATACGACGTGCATGGCGTATCATCCCGCCGCAGATTGGCTCAGCGAGCATCACATGGACCCCGCGATGGCGACCAATATGGAGATCGGAAGCATCAAGAATTTTGTGTCGTGGACCTATGAACAACCGTGGATGGTGCTGCATGAGCTGGCCCACGCATACCACTTTCGGTACTTGGAAAAGGGCGAGCTGAATGACACTGTGCTCGACGCATTCCGCGCCGCCATGAGGTCAAAACGGTACGACTCCGTGCTGCATTGGAATGGCAAAATGGTGAAGCATTACGCGACAACCAACCAGATGGAGTACTTCGCAGAGTCGACCGAGGCGTATTTCGGCACAAACGACTTCTATCCTTTCGTTCGCTCCGAGCTAATGACGTACGACCAAGAGACCTTCGCCTTGATGGAAAAGATCTGGGGCAAACCCGTCAAGCGGCTTTAATCGAGGCCGCCTGAAGCTTGCCCAAAAAGTGAGTCCAGCCGTCCAAAATGTCGGCGCGGTCTTTGGCGTCGTCGGGTCCAAACGGCCCGTGTTCAACACCGATCTTCGTCCCCGTCTCGGTGGCGGCAAACCAGATATCAACCCGCAGCGGCAGCCACTCACATTCTGCCGTCCACGTCCAAGAAAACGCGAAGTGCTCGCCCGGCGAGAGCGCTAGTACGGAGCCGTAAAGAGTCATTCCGATCTTCGGCCATTCCAACCGATACACGCCGCCCACTACTGGCTCAACGGTCGCCACCGCTGGCCACCAAGAGCAGAGCAATTCGGGCTCGATCCAATATCGAAAGAGTTCGGCGGGGCTAACCCCGTCGAACTCTTCGCAAACAATCAGCCGGTCGGCAGAAGTCGGGACGATAACCACTTAGCGGAATCGCCAGACGACATCACTGCCGCCGAGGATTTGGGTAGCCGAATACCCTTTCGCATGGGTATCACCGAAGATGACTGGAGTCACGCCCGCGCCACGTCCGTCCGAACCGTATTTGGCCCAGATCGGCTTCAACATCTCTGCTGAGATGCTCGTCGGAGACTCCTTGATCAAATCGATGTCCGAAGCGAGCGGCGGTTGATGCGCGTTGTCAAGCCCAGGGACCGGGGTGCCGGTGTACGGGCTGAATTCATAGCCCAAATAGCGGGCCGAAACCTCACCAGGAGGCGTCACCGCGAACAGGCCAATCGCCGAAAGGTTATCACCCGAGTCGAACGATGCCGACGACTTAAACGCCTGACAGCCGGAGGAATCCTTTACGTCGTCAGGGCAGCCGCCCGACTTGTCCACGGCGGTCGCACTGGAGTAGCCGATACTCATCGATCCGCGCTGGTCCCAAGTTTCGGTGTATTTGCCCTCAGTGCCCGGTGCGATAAAGACCTTCTCTTCTTTCACGTACGGCTTGAGGCCTGCCGTCCACATCCGGTTGCCTGATGAAGTGGGCAGTCCGTAGTTCGTTGATGGCACCATGTGTCCGTCGTGTTCGTCGGCATACATCTTGAGGCCCGTGCCTAGCTGCTTAGCCTGCAAAAGCGCGGAAGCCTTGTATCCGCTCTCTTTAGCGCGCGCAAAAATGGGGAACAAGATGCCCGCCAACACTCCGATGATGGCCATCACGACCAGTAGTTCCATGATCGTAAAGGCCTGAATTCGATTTCGCGTTTGCTTCATTATTCTTCGTTCTCCTTCATTTGCTTGTCAAGACCTTTGATGATGCCCTGCATCTGGCTCGGCACCGCTACGTTGCTGTCCGGCTTCACCCTAAACTGAAGCATTCGCGCAAGTCCGCTCTTCTCGGGGCGGCGTTGCAAATAGACTAATTCATCTTTTGAGACTGAGGCGACTATAGTATCGGGCCCTTGCCACGTAAGGTCTAGGTGAATAGACCCAGGCAAAGGATTCGTTCCGGACTCAGAACTCATTTTTGAGATGAAAACACTGCGGCCGTTAACGACGTAAACCGCATTAACGTCTACTTTGTCCAGCGTCGTTCCCAATTCGAACTTCACGCCGTTCTTGTCATCAAACTTCAGCGATCCCGCACCGATCTTGTTCGCAAATATCGTCTGAGCATCGGGTCTGAGAGCAGTCGCTTTGACGATATTCCACTGACCCTTCACGCTGTGAATATGGCCTTGGCCCATCCAATATCGGACAAGCGCCCAGTCTTCCTGCCACGGCTTATAGTAGAAAGCACCGCCGCCGATGCCAACCAACAGGATAAATATGAGCGATCCCCGGCCGCTACCGGGCTCAACGTACCGACCCTTCTTTTTCTTCTTCTTGGCCTGACCCTTCAGTCCTGCGCCGATGGGGACGAAGCCGCAACTGCCACAGAAATCCCCGCCGGACCACCGTGTGTGACATCGGGGACATTGACTGAGATCCATATTTGCCTAGTATAAGCGATGGTCTATCAACCTGCCAAGTAGTTCTTGTAGGTCATTTGGCCTGCTTCTTGTTGGAACGCACCTTTTTCGGCGCAATTTCAGCCGCTTCTGGGTTATTGTCGGTGTTTTTTGACGCGGCACGAGTCCGCATCTCTGACCAAATGGGCAGTTCGCCGGTCACTTCTGTCCCACTTTCTGCGTTTTTTGACGCGGCACCAGTACGCTTCTTCGTCAAAGTCGGCAAGTCGGCGACTTCGTCGGGGTCATTGTCTGTGTTTTTTGAAGCGGCGCGAGTCCGCATCTCCGCCCAGGTTCGCAATTCGTCGATTTCTTCGGACATCATCACGCTGAGCGGAACCGCCGCTTTCGTCTCGTCCAGTAGGTCTTGCTGGCTCAGCTCTCGGTCGGCATCAAACGCCACGTAGAGAGCGCTAATAATGGCCTGCTCGATCTCCGCGCCGCTAAAGCCATGTGAAGCGTTGGCGAGCTCCGTAAGGTCAAACGCCTTGACATCCCGCTTTCGCTTGGTCAGGTGAATCTTGAATATCTGCTTGCGCTCTCGCCGATCGGGCAAGTCAACAAAGAAGATCTCGTCGAAGCGACCCTTACGGAGCATCTCCGGGGGCAGCGAGGTGACGTCGTTCGCCGTCGCGATCAGGAAAACCGGGGCCGTTTTCTCCTGCATCCATGTAAGGAAAGTTGAGAACACGCGCGCCGTCGTGCCGCTATCGCTGACTCCGCCGCCTGAAACGCCTGCGAACCCCTTTTCAAGTTCATCAGCCCACAGAACGCAAGGGGCAACCGACTCGCTCGTCTTTATCGCCTTGCGAATGTTCTCCTCGCTTTGGCCGACAAGGGATCCGAAAATTCGTCCAACGTCGAGTTTGAGCAGCGGCAAATTCCAAGTTGCGGCGATCGCCTTTGCCACAAGCGACTTTCCGCAACCCTGCACTCCCAGAAGCAAGACACCCTTTGGTGCGGGAATACCGAACTCACGCGCCCGGTCGCTAAAGCTTTTCGTGCGCTTGTCCAGCCACTCCTTCAGTAGCTCCAACCCGCCAACGTCCTTCAGGTTGGAATCAGGCTCGTAGTACTCGAGGATTCCCGACTTGCGGATGATCTGCTTCTTCTCTTCGAGCACCACGCTCAGTTCAAATTTCTTCTTCTCGACAAGCGTGCGGGCAAAGACCGACTCGACTTCGTCCAAGGTAAGGCCCTGCGCGCTCTTTATCAACCGCTCGCGTTCCACCGAATCGATCCGGACATCTACCTTCGGGTTTTGCGCTGAGGCCAAAATCGCCTGATTCAGAATCTTCTCGATGTCCTCATAACTCGGTAGCGGGAAGTCCACAACCGTGATGTCCTTTTCGAGGTCCGGGGGAAGGCTAAGTGTCGGGCCGGTCAGGATGATCGTCTGAGCGCGGCCACGAAGCCGCGCCGCGAGGTCCCGCAGCAGCCGGATCGCGCGAAAATCCCGCATGTACGGGTGAAAATCTTTAAGCAAGAACACCGTCATCTCCGGTGCTTCGTGGACCAAGGCAAGCGCCTCCAATTCTCCGGGCAAGGTTGTCGCCTTCACCGGTCCACTTGTTCGGTTCACCGCGGGCCGCATGCCTGCCGTAATCGTCCACGTGTGCAGGTTTCGGTTAAGAACCTCGCAAACACCGGCCACGGCATGTTCGACGCGGCGCTCCTCCCAAGAAACGACGTAGATGATCGGATAGCGCGCGCGGATGAGCGTCTCGATTTCGTGGGCGGTATCCACAGAGGCATGCTACCAGCCTGACCTCACCTAGGTTGCACGGTGGGCCGATTCACGCCTGAAGGGCAAGAGCAAGAACTTCCTCAATGCTCCGCACCGGAGTGATTTTCAAGTCGGTACAAGTGTCGGCGGGCAAGCTCGCAAGATCAGCTGCGTTTTGGTAAGGTATAAGCACTTCATCCATGCCATATCGTCGCGCGGCAAGGATCTTTTCACGGATGCCGCCGACGGCCAGAACCCGACCCCGCAACGAGATTTCGCCAGTCATTGCGACGGTGGAACGCACCGCACGTCCTGTCAGTGCGGAGATAATTGCCGTGGCAATTGTGATTCCTGCGCTCGGACCATCTTTCGGAATCGCGGCGTCGGGCACGTGGATGTGAATGTCTTTGTGAGCACTGACGTCGGGCGCAATTTGCGGAAGCAGGGCTCGGGCGCAGCTCCATGCGGCCTCGGCCGACTCCATCATGATCTTGCCCATGTTGCCCGTTAACTTCAGGGTCGGGGTTTGGGAGATTGGCTCCAACGCGGAGACTTCTATCTCGATCATGTCGCCCCCAACTTGAGAAACAACGAGTCCCTTTACCACACCGATTTCGCTTTGTTCGAGCTGAATATCCATCGCCGCCGTCGGTCGACCGAGAATCACCGTCAGCTGCGAAATCAAGAGATGGATCGGCTCCTTCTCACCCGCGGCCACGCGCCGGCTGCAGCTCCGACACAGGGTGTCGATCTGGCGCGTGAGTCCGCGGACTCCGGCTTCGCGTCCGAAGTCGCGTACGACGGTCTCGATGAGGCCCGCTTCGATCGTTACCTGTCCTGGTGTCAGGCCGTTCTCAATTAACTTCGCGGGAAGTATGTGGTTTAGCCCAATGTGGACGCGCTCTGCTTCAGTGTAACCAGGGATCGTGATGATTTCCATGCGATCCAGGAGCGGTCCCGGGATGTAGTCAACGGCATTTGCCGTCGCCACAAATACAACCGAGCTGAGGTCGATCGGCACCTCTAAAAAGTGGTCGACGAACCGATCGTTCTGCTCCCGATCCAACGTTTCGAGTAAAGCGTCTGCCGGGTCGCTTGCCCCCTGCGTGGTCAATTTGTCGATTTCATCGAGCAGGATTACCGGGTTCGCCACGCCGGTATCCCGCAGTGCCTGAACGATTCGACCACACGATGCTCCGACGTAAGCCCGTCGATGCCCGCGAATCTCTGCCGCATCGCGCACGCCACCCAGAGACACCCGCGCAAATTGCCGACCCATCGCGTGAGCAATCGCCTTAGCCAGTGATGTCTTTCCCACGCCGGGCGGGCCCGTCAGACACAAAATGCTGCCGCGTGTCGCCATGCCGCGCAGTTTGCAGACGGCCAGGTAGTCGAGAATTCGCTCCTTAACCGCTTCGAGGCCGTAGTGACCCTCGTCCAGAATTCGCTTCGCTTCATCGAGGTCGATCCGGTCTTGCGTTTTTTGAACCCAAGGCACCCCCAGAAGCGCTTCAATATATTCTCTGACGTGCGCTGCCTCCTGGCTCCCTGACGTCAGCCGATCCAGCCGCCGAACCTCCGCCGTTACTCGATCCATAACCGGTTCCGGAAGGTTGGCGTTCCGAGCGCGAAGCTCCAATTCGTCGGCATCGCTCGCGCCGCCATACGACTCGCGCAACTCTTTTTGAATGGTGCGCATCTGCTCACGCAGATAGAATTCGCGCTGCGACTCCCCGATCTCCAGTCGAACCCGTGCCTGGATTCGGGCATTAACCTCAAGCACTTCTTCTTCTTGGATCAAGCATTCGACGAGCCGTTCGAGGCGGCGGCCGTGGTCAAGTTCACTCAGCAGGCTCTGCTTTTTGACCGCCTTCAGGGGCAAGTGGTGGGCGATCGTGTCCGCGAGCAGACCCGGCTCCTCGATGTGCTGCAAGCCGTGCAGCGCCTCCGCCGGAATCTCCTTGTTCAGCTCGACGACGCGCACAAAGCGCTCGCATGCGCCTCGCATCATGGCGTCCACTTCGATACCTTCCGCAGATTGCTCTTCTAGTTCGTCCCATTGAGCGACGAAGCACCCGTTCCGCAGTTCGAATTGCTTGGTAGCGATGCGGCGCAGTCCGCGCAACACAACGCGCTGGCTTCCGTCCGGCATTGGCACCGATTGCAGCACTTCGCTCAGGGTCCCGAGGTCAAACAGGTCGGCCGCATCGGGATCTTCGAGGCTGTGATCGCGCTGAGCCAGAACGAGAATCGTACGGCCGGATTCGAGCGCGGCGCGGATTGCGCGCTGCGATCGCTCACGAATAATCATGACCGTGTTGATGAGGCCCGGAAAGTGGACCGCGTCGCGCACGGGCAGCACGGGGATGACCGCCACGGAGTCAGCAGTTTTCGACATAGGGCGGCGAGCCATTGCTATGCCAGAGATACCACGCTCAGGAGCTAGAAGGCCCTAGTAAACCTTTCAGTTCGTCCAACGATACTTCCGAACCAAACACCTGCCGGTATGCAATTTCCATCAGGTCGAAGAGTTCCATGAGGACGGTGAGTCGCTTGCGGAGCATCTGAACGCCGTCGTTTGGATAGTCGGCGGGCAAGGTCGCGAGGACCTCGCGGATGGCATCATGCGTCGGGTCGACTTCCCGGCGTTTGCGCTCCTTCACGATGCGGACGAACATTTGGAACGGGTCAGATTCGCTGACATAGGTGTCCTTCCGGTCGCCGGGACGGCGGAAGCGTCGGACTACGCCCCAGTCCATCAGCTCGCGAAGATTCATGCTCGCATTTCCGCGGCTGATTTGGAGGCGATCCATAATCTCGTTCACCTCAAGGGGACGGGCACTGACAAACAACAGCGCATGAATCTGGGCCATTGTCCGGTTAATGCCCCAACTGCTGCTCATGCGACCCCACTCAAGGATGAATTGATCTTCTGCTTGCAGCAGCACTTTATCAACAGCAGGGGGCGTGAGTTTCAAAGGTCGTCCGAAGATACCCCTTCCTGCCTTCAACGCTTCGAAGCTACGTTTTTGCCGCACGTTGCCACGGACCGCGCGCAGGTCTCGGGTATCGAGCATAATTCGCTACCAGGAGAGAAACGGAATTGGCCGCCCGCACAAACCATCGCGCGAATAAGAATCTAGTCGGCTATCTCTTCATCGCCCCGTGGCTGCTGGGATTTGTTACCTTCACCGCGTGGCCGTTCGTGCGAAGCATTTACCTTTCCTTCACCCGATACAACATCGTCACCCCTCCCAAGTGGGTCGGCATCGCCAATTACCGCATGCTGCTCACCCAAGACACTCTGTTCTGGAAGTCGGCATGGGTGACCGTAAAGTACGCCGCGATCTCCGTCCCGCTAGGCATCCTTTTCGGCGTGATCCTCGCCATGCTTCTCAATTCCAACGTGAAAGGCATCGCCGTATTCCGCACGATCTTCTACCTCCCATCGATCGTCCCCACCGTCGCCACTAGCGTCCTTTTTATCTGGCTCCTGAACCCGAACATCGGCCTCATCAACCGCCTTCTCGCCGTCGTCGGAATCCACGGGCCTGCGTGGCTGAACACCGCGCCTTGGGCGTTCTACAGCATCGTGATGATGGCGCTCTGGGGGGTGGGCGGCAGCATGGTGATCTACCTCGCCGGCCTCAAAGACATTCCGGTTTACCTGTACGAAGCCGCCACTCTCGACGGCGCAAATGGCCTAAAGAAGATACGGCACATCACGTTGCCGATGATGACGCCCGTTATCTTTTTCAATCTCGTCATGGGCATCATCGGCGCGTTCCAGGTTTTCACCCAGGCCTACGTCATAACGCCAAATGGTGGCCCGCAGGACAGCACGTACTTCTATAGTCTTTACCTATACAATCGAGCCTGGAAATACCTCGATATGGGCTACGCCAGCGCAATGGCGTGGATGCTATTCCTCGTTATCGTCACCCTGACTGCCGTCGTCTTCAAGAGCCAAAAACGATGGGTGCACTATGGGGGTTAAGCGCTTCCTTGCCATAGTTGCCCTCGTGATCATCGTCGGCTTTGCTTGCTTCGGCGGGCACTCAACTCCGCGTCGGTATCCGCAGCGGAAACTCGTGCGCTTCTGGCATCGCTGGCAAGGCGACTGGGAGAAGCAGGTTCAAAAAATCGTCGATGCCTTCAACGAGAGTCAGTCAGACTACGAAGTCGTCGCGGTCAGTGTTCCGGGTTCTGGAGCCGACGCCAAATTCATCCTCGGCGTGATCGGCGGCGATCCTCCGGACCTCATGTCAATGGGCAGCGGTGCCGTTCCAAACATGGCGGCCAACGGCTTCCTGACTCCGCTCGAAACGCTCATGACCGAAGAGGAGCGCAAGCACTTCTTCAAAGAGAGCTATCCCGCAATTCGCGACGTCGGGATGTACAAAGGGAGGTGCTACGGCGTCACGATCGGTGCCGACCTCATGGCGCTATACGTTAACTGCGCTCAGCTCCGCGAGGCGGGCTTCGACCCAGACCACTTCCCCAAAACTTTCGAGGAATTGGAGGATATGGGCCTCAAATTGAATCGGAAAGATGCCGACGGAAACCTCAAGCGGCTCGGCTTTCTTGTGAGCGACGTCGGATATCTGTCTCACTACTTCGGCGGCGGCTTCTACGTGCACGATGACGGGAGCGTGGAGCTCAACACTCCGCAAAACTTACGGGCGCTACAGGAGCTCGTCGATTACCGAAAGAAGATGGGCTTCGAGAATGTCGTGCGTTTCCAGGCCGGACTCAACGATATCGAAGGTGCCGCTTCGTGGGCTTTCATGCACGGTGACCTCAGCGTCACCTACGACGGCCAGTGGCGGGTAGAAGAACTTCGCAAGTTCAAACCCGAACTCGAGTATCGCGTGTATCCCATTCCTCCTCCCAAAGTCGGCGGCACGCCGCTCGGCGGTCAAGTTGGCGGCAACTACATGATCGTGCCGATCTCATGCAAGCAAAAGCTTGGCGCGTGGGAGTTCCTCAAGTTTTGGACGGGGCTCGACAATCCGGACCGCGCGGCGAAGTTCTACAACATGGGCGGTTGGTTGCCGTACTCACCCGCCGTTGCCAAGTCACCGACCTTCCAGCGATGGCTGAAAACCAATCCGGAGTTTCAGGCTTTCCTCGATATTCTTGCCAGCCCGAACTGCAAAGCACCTGCGCCAATCGCGAATCTCGCGTTCCTGAACGACCTCATTACCCGGGCGGAAAGCCAATCTCTCCTTGGCTCGCTCACGCCGCGCCAAGCCCTCGAGGAACTGGAGTCCAAATTCCTTGATGAGCGCCGCAAGCGGAGGTCACTCGGCTATGAGGAGTGAGGGGCGATGGTCGAAGGTCGGCATTTATGCTGCTCTGGCGATGCTCTCGCTGCCGGCCTTGTTGCCCCTGCTCTGGATGGTCTCGACGTCGCTCAAAACAAATACTCAGATATTTGCCGGCGGCGACTTCAGCTTCAAATCGCTCATCCCTTCTCCAGTAACGACCACGAACTACCCGGACGCCATCCACAACATGCCGTTCCTCCTGTACTTGCGAAATACGCTTGTTCTGTGTCTCTGCACGGTGGTTGGAGCGGTAATGAGCAGCGCGGTCGTCGCTTATGGATTCGCCAAGATCGACTTCAAGGGGCGCAACGTTCTCTTCATCACCCTCATCGCCACGATGGCCCTGCCCGGTCAGGTGACGATGATTCCGGTCTTCACTTTGTTTCGGTCGATCGGCTGGTACGGAACTTATCTGCCGCTCATCGTGCCCGCCTTTACGGGCTCGGCGTACTACGTCTTTCTCCTGACCCAATTCTTCAAAACCTTGCCTGGGGAGATGTCGGAAGCGGCGTGCGTGGACGGAGCCGGGGAGTGGAAGATCTTTACGCGCCTCGTATTGCCGCTGTCAAAGCCCGCCCTCGCAACCTGCGCGCTCTTCCAATTCATCGGCACATGGAACGACTTCCTGGGCCCGCTTCTCTACGTAAACGATCCTGCGAAATACCCCCTTGCCTACGGCTTGCAACAGTTCGTTTCGCACTACGGTGGCTTTTACGCTCAGCTAATGGCAGCAGCGACGATCTTTACGTTACCGATCATCGTGCTGTTCTTCTTCGCACAAAAAACTTTCATTCAGGGCATTTCGACAACGGGTGGTAAGTGAAATCTCGTCGCCAACACGTCGCAAAATAAATTTCAAAAAAAGCTGCGCATTTCGTCGAGAGTTTCGTATAATAGGACAAGCATCAAGAGCGGCCCCATAGGGCCCGGCAACCGAGCGTGAAGAACGCCACGGTGCCAGGAGCAACTAGCTCGATGCGCAGGACACACCTGAAAAAGGAGTTCTTCGCTTGAAGAGTTGGGGCCGTTGACACGCTTGTGTCAACGGCCCTTTCACTTTCTTACCGGGGCCACTTGGCGCGTAAAAACGCATCAGGAGGCAATGAATGAAACTAAAAGAGCGTGCCGCGAAGGCACCAATCAGCTCAATCATTCGCAAGTTCGAGGATAAATCACTCGAAGTCTGCACGACCGCAGTGGCTCGCGCTTCTGCCCCGCAAATCGTCAACATCGGGTGGTCTCGGGAGGGACGCTGTGCGAACTAAGCAGAGTTTTCTCGCCCGACTTGGGGTCTACGGATTCGAGGCCGTCGAGCTTGTCATCCTCTCCGCCTTGGTCACCGAGGACCCGTTGCTCCTCATTGGCAACAGTGGAACGGGCAAGACGTTCCTCCTCAACTCGATCTCGGAAGCCCTTGGCCTTGAGCATCGCCACTACAACGCGAGCCTGATCAGCTTCGACGACCTCGTAGGCTTCCCGTATCCTGACGAGGACAAATCTTGCGTCAAGTTTCTCGAGACCCCCGCCACCGTGTGGGGTGCTGAAAGCGTGCTTGTCGACGAGATCAGTCGGTGCAAACCCGAGCACCAGAATCGGCTCTTCTCTCTCGTCCACGAGCGGCGCATTCAAGGCATTTCCCTTGAAAAATTACGCTTCCGCTGGGCCGCCATGAACCCTTGCTCGGCGGATCACGGAAACGAGTATGGCGGTTCGGAGGCGCTTGATCAGGCCCTAGCCGACCGTTTTGGTTTGATCGTGAGAGTTGGCGATTGGCGTGATTTATCGCTCGCGAATCGGAAATTAGTCGCCGATCCATCGGGTGACGGAGTGGTGGCAAACGACGGCGGAGCGCTCGCTACTGCGCTTCTGCAATGGCAGTTGCGATACCGCGAGGCTTTACCCCATTGCCCGAGCCAAATCATCGACTATGCCTGCGCCGCCGTGTCGCATCTCGGGGAGGCACGCATCCGAATTTCTCCTCGACGGGCACGCATGCTGTCGCGATCGTTGCTCGCCGCGACCGTGGTTTCCGGACGCGCGCCGAATTCCAGTCTGTTCAAGTTGGTGCTGGAATGCTCGCTACCGCAGCACGCTTGGGGTGAAGAGCCGCGTGCCGCAGCGGTCGCCGCGGCCCATCAGGCCGCGTGGGACTTGTCCTTCTCAACCAAGGACGAGCGATGGATTCATGAATTCCACGCGCAGCCTACGCTTGCCGGAAAGGCAAAGATGTTGTTCAATGGGTGCCCTAGCCCCGACACTGGCAGTTCCGCCGTCGCCCAAATGCTCGTGAGTGACGGCGACGTTCGAGCGACAACGCTTGCCATGGCGCTGTATCCGGCTGCCGCAGCCGGACTTGTGCCCGGGCTCGGCGCGGAGGGAATCTCCGACTTGGGTCGCGTCGCCCAGCCCGTACTGTCCGTTAACGGCAAAGTCAGCTGGCGGGAGCCTCTGACCGAGAAAGGTACGTCCCATCCGAAGGTCGCAGAATGTGCGAACGTACTCAAGAGACTCGACGGCGCGAGGCGTGAGCGCGCCGAGCAGTTGTTCAATCATCTGATCGTCAACAACAGCTTTCTACACAACCCGGCACAGGTTGAACGCGAGCTGGACGATTGTGTCGTGGCCATTGCGGGCGAAGTGAATCGATGATGGACATCGCCCTTCCGTTTCCTATGCGCCGTGAGACCGGGTCGCTCTGGAAAAACATGGGAGGTCCCCGATCCAGGACTCGAAGCGAGACCATCAGGTCAAGTCTGCTGGGAGCTCGGCCCGGCGCGATCCGGTGCCCGATGATTCGACAACTCGGAATCGAACTAGAAGAGGGCACCGACCCGGTGGCGGAGGCGTATGGCGCCCTCGCGCGGCTGGGATTCACCTCCCCTGAAGAACTGCGTACTCACTATAAGGTTCCGGAGCGACCTTGCGTCGTCGCCCCTAGTCTCCGCCTGCCGTTGCTGGAGTGGCGACAGACGTCCGACGAAATCTTACTAAACGAGGCCCTGTTACTCGGCCTCTGTACAAAGGTCGCCTATGACCCGCGCCGGCCCGTGCTTTGGACGCGCGCCAGCTTGACGCGTCAGCTCGAGTTGTTTCAAACGGGAGGATTCTATGCGCTGGACTGAAGACCGAATTGACAGCGTTCTCTTTGAGCTGATCGAGGAGAACCCGCTTGCTGTTCGACCCGTGCTGAAAATCTTGGGAAAGCGGTTAACCGACGAGGTGCCCACTCTTGCCGTGACTCTCGAAGATCCACCTGAGCTCCTGATAAACCCTGCGTTTATTGAAGAGCACTGCAAGACCGACGAGCACCTGAAGGCGGCGCTGTTCCACGAGTTCCTGCACGTGATTCTCGGACATACAATGCGGTTCCGGACGTTGACCGTAGTGCAGAACTTGGCGCTCGATGCAGCGATCAACGCGATGATTTACCGGCAGTACGGTATGGAATATGCGTCACTTTTCGCGAACTATTATGCGAACTCGACCGGCATAGCTCGGCTCCTACGTCCCATCACGTTACTGGAACGGCAGGACCGGGCGGAAAGACAGAGAATCGATGATGAGCGACGGAATCCTCCAATCGAGGGTCGCACCAGACGCGTTTCAGTTTGCGTCGACACTCCGCTCGAGCGCGCCTGGAGCCAACTCTACTGCGGATTCCTGGTCGCGGACGACATTCTCGAAATTGCCGAAACCATGGCCCCAGAGGGCATGGGCAAATTCGAGCCTGGTCGATTGCTTATTGGGAACCACGAAGGCGTGGGGGCGCCTCTGGGAGGATCGCTTGGAAAAGCAGTTCAAGAGTCGCTACGACAGATGGATGGCTCCGACATTTGGCGGAATCCGACAGAACAAGGGGTCGGACCGGCACTCGCCCCCGCGCGATACAGCGCCGAGGCCGCGAATCTCGACCGGTGGAAAGCTCAAACAATGAGGGCCCTGCGCAAGGCACTCGTGCCTGGAAAATGCAGTTCGTTCACGCAGCCTCACGAGACCTCGTACAGTCTGCCCGTCCTCAATTCTCGCGACCGGCGCGCGTTTCTCAAAGCGGAGTGGAGCGCGTTCCTCCCGGCTGCCGAGAACGTTTCAGTCACCGAGCGGCCGTTGGGAGTTGCGAACGTTTACCTCGATGTGAGCGGATCGATGGACGCTGAAATGCCAGCGGTTGTCTCGCTTCTCAACCAACTTCGTAGATCAATCCGTTTGCCGTTTTGGGCATTTTCCGATTCGGTCTCGCCCGCGCAGATCATAGACGGTCAGTTGGTGACGCAGTCAACCGGCGGCACTAGCATGGCAAGTGTCCTACGGCACCTTGCCGAGACGAAGCCTCCTTGCGCGGTCGTATTCACGGACGGCTACATCGAGCCCGTCGATCTTCAACTGCTTGCTCGTTGCTCAGCAACAAGCATCACCGCAATCATCACACGCACCGGGCAACCTACCGCCCTGCATCTCGCAGGCATTCCTTACGTTCAATTGGAGAGATACCCCCATGGTTAGATATTCAGAAGTTGTACTTCCCGGCCATCCCGATAAGCTGTGCGATGCGGCGGCCGAGGCAATCGTTCAGTCCGCACTCGCCGTCGACCCGCACGCTTACGGACACGTAGAGGTCTCGGTTTGGGATTACGAGATGTGGCTGACGGGCGGAGTGGTTACGTCACAGCCCGTTTCAAAACCGTTCAAAGACATCGCAAAGGACGCCGTCTTGAAGCTCGGTTACCGTCGGCCAAACTCGTACGATGCGAGCAAACTCGAAGTTCGATGTTCGCTCTGCGTCGAAATCGACGACCCTCGTCGATACACGCACCACGTGAATGACCAGTGCATCGCGATCGGATGGGCAGGATACGACGCGAAGGTGGGCTTCTTACCACCGGAGCACTTTTTGGCCCGGCGGTTGGCCGCGGCGCTGTTCAAATCGTTTCGAAGTGGACCATTGAAGGGCCAAGGTCCCGACGGCAAACTTCTCGTCCGACTGCGAGAGGAGGGGGGCGAGTGGGTGCTCGAGCACATAATTGCGACCGTTCAGCAACTCGATCAGACCTCATTTATGGACTTCGTCGTCTTGGTTGTCACCGTGCTCTCGGCGGAGTACGAAGCCCTCCGCGCGTCGGATTATCGTTGGGTCCGACATTGGGATGACGTCGAAGTCCTAATCAATCCGAACGGGCCGCTGACCGACGGTGGTCCCCTGTCGGACAATGGACAGACCGGTCGCAAATTGGTGATGGATTACTACGGTCCGCGCGTGCCAATCGGAGGAGGCGCGCTCTATGGAAAGGACCCAAGGCACATCGACAGGTTCGCGAACGCGGCCTGCCGGGAGGCCGCATTGCACGCGGTAAAGACGGGAGCGAAGGAATGCCAGGTCACCGCGACCTACGCTCCTAACTTGCCCGAAGCCGTCGACGTGCGATACGAAATGCAGGGACGCGGTGAGCGCTCGCCCGCCTCGATCTGGGATCAGCGAGTGAGCTACGTCGATCTTGGAGAAGCCGCGCGAAATATCTCCGACACCAACCAGGCGGTGGGAGCGCGATGACCACTCCGACGCACTTTTGGGTGACGAACGACTATGGCTGGCTTGTGCCCCCAGATATCGCTCAGACTATCGTTCACTTGGCGCAGGAGCACAAGCGCATCTTGACCGTGCCGATCAAGAACCCGACCGACCGAATCTACGTCGATGAACACCTCTCTCTAAGTCTTGGGGAAGACGACGACACGCCGGAAGTCACCTACGAATGGTTCTTCAGCAGTGCTGGGGTCGATGATTCCGATGAAAACGAAGTGCGAGAGTACATGCTGGAACACTGCTTTTGGGATCCCGAATCCGATGACGAGTTCTACATGCCAGACATGGACGAACTCGTTCCGGAGGGAATGCTCGATTATTACAACTATTGGTACTACGACACACGCTACTCCCCGACGGCGAGCGCCTTTGCCTTACTCTCGGAACTCAAACTAGGCGAAAATCTACCCTCGCTGGGTAAGCCCTTAGGTTCGTTGAGCTTTTATGAGGGTTGCATGCCTGGGGATAACTCGACCGGGGTCCAAGCTAGCAACTTAGAGGTCGTCAGCGGACTCCAGCAGCGTCTGATCCAATTGGGGCAAGAGGTGGAGGTTGTGATGAGGTAGGCAGGCCTTCTTCCAGTCCAGATGTTGATTGTTTTCCTTATCGCCTCGGCGCACGAAAAGCGTCGAGGCGAGCCTCGTAAAAGAGTCACCTTAGCACCGAGATCGAAGGCTTTCCGGCGCCGTAAGAGAAAGAGTCGCCGGTAACCGACGCGGTTGACCAGCCTAGCAATAACGCGATATTAGGTTCAAGCCCGGTATCAATGCCGTTCGGACATGGTCCACATGAAGCCAATGAATCACTTGTGAACGGTCAACCCCTCAACCGCCGCAAGTCCGAGACTTTCCGCCCCTGGTTCGTCTCGCCGTCAACGATGTCGCGTCACGACACCGAGCAGGCCGCAGACGATGTCGCCGACGCGTTTAGCGCCATGCGCGTCGTTTCTATGCACCTCGTGGAGATTGCAATAAACGATCCTCGCTATTACTCTTCGCCAGATTGACCGGAAGCACCAGACGCGTTCGCTGCCGTCGACCGAGCCTTGTTCTTGGCCGCCTGCGCGATCCCGCCGCCCGTGCCCTCACCTAGGTTTTCACCGCCCGTGACCGGCGTTATGCCGCCAGCAGCGCCACTCGTTAGCGGCGCGATACCGCCGCCCCCGTTTCCTCCCGCTCCACCTGCTCCACCGGCTCCGCCCGGGGCACCTGGTGCGCCGTTTGCCGATGCGCCGCCTTTGCCCGCCATTCCTGGCTGGCCATCCTTCGGCGTTGGTTCATCCTTTGCGGGCGTGCATCCCACGACACCAAGCGAGAGTGCGACGATCAAAATGGCGGCTTTCATGACCGTAGATTAGCCGATCCAGAACGCTCGATTAGCCGAGGGTGCATACTGAGCGCATGGCTTTGGCGATCATTTCCGCGACGTTGTTGTTGCAACCAGCGATGGGTATATCGGGTGCGCAGACCTCCTTCGGAACCTTTGAGGGCAACCCGGTCACGCTCTACACCCTCAAGAACAAAAGCGGCATGACGGCCAAGATCATGGATTTCGGCGCGACCGTGGTCTCGATCTCAACCAAAGATCGCAAAGGACGATTCGACGACGTCGCCCTCGGCTTCGATACATTCGATCCTTATCCCACTAAGAGTCCGTACTTTGGCGCGATCGTAGGCCGGATCGGAAATCGCATCGCGAAAGGCAAGTTCACCCTCGACGGTAAGGAATACACCCTCGCCGTTAATAACGGCGAGAATCACCTGCATGGTGGAAAGCAAGGGTTTGACAAGCGAATCTGGACCGTGCTCACCAAGCCGACAGCAGAAAACCCATCCATTACTTTTCAGTACGTGAGCGCGGACGGCGAGGAAGGCTATCCCGGCGCCCTGACCGTGACCGTCAAGTACACCGTGACGCCACAGAATGCGCTCAAGATCGATTACGCGATCACGACGGATGCCCGCACGATCCACAACATCACCAACCACACGTATTTCAATCTAGGCGGAAAGAGCGCGAAGGACATCTTGGGCCACCGCCTCCAAATCAAGGCCACTCAAATGACCCCAGTGGATAAGGGCCTGATCCCCACCGGCAAGCTACGAGCCGTGAAGGGAACGCCATTCGATTTCCGAACGCCAAAAGGTATCGGCACGCGGATCGGGGCGAAGGACGAGCAGCTCAAATTCGGCGGCGGATACGACCACAACTTCGTCCTGGACGGAAAGGCAGGCAGCCTTCGCCGGGCGATCAACGTTTTCGAGCCGAGGTCGGGCCGCACGATGGAAGTCTGGACGACCGAGCCGGGCGTACAACTGTACACCGGCAACTTCCTAGATGGAACCCTCGTCGGCCATGGTGGCAAGAAGTACCTGCATCGTGGCGCATTCTGCCTTGAGACGCAGCACTACCCAGACTCGATCAATCAGAAGAACTTCCCGTCCGTCGTGTTGAACCCAGGGCAGACCTACAAGTCGACGACGATCTACAAATTCGGCGCACGGTAAGTCCGCACTTGAGAGTCATACGTTCGGTTCGCTTGAATAGAAATTCGCTTGCAAAATATTGACTTAACTCGCACCCACCTCGAAAATCCGACAGCAGACTAAAGTAGGCACTTAACAAGTAACCGATTAGTATGCAAAAGTTAATGCAGAATCTCGCCTTTCTTCTAAGAATTTATGGTGGCATGCTGATTTTAACGGCAGGTTGGCGCATCATTGACCAGTTCTTCGAGGGGAGCGTGAGCTACGAAGTCGGCATTGCCGTGATCGCGGTCCTATTATCGGTTCTAGCTTCCAAAGGTATGATGGAGCCTGATCAGTATGAATGGGATGTGCCCAGCATACTTCGTCATCTATGTACACCTAGCGGCCGCTTCGGATTGTATTTTTCCGGGATCGGAGTTGTCAGTGCATTACTGCTCGCGAAGAGAATGTGGCCGTCTCTCTGTGACATCAACCCAGTCCCCTTCGGCGAGACTATCGACTTAGCATTTGTTTTCCAATTTGCAAGCATGAACGCGATTGCTCTCATCGGTGCCTTTTTTGCAATCACTTTATCTCAGTACTTCGCTACAGCTTGGCCCGAACTTCTTCCCGGATTCAAGTCGTATGGGTCGACCAACACTTACTTAGGCTTGTACTCGAAATGCCTCGTTGAATTCGGTTTCCACATGCCCGCTGGAGTTGGTGTATTGGTCGCCTTTGGCCTACTCAGTAATCCTCAAGATGTAGGCGAAGCAGTTTCTAGCACAACTACGTCGCTCTTCGTCCTACTTGCGGTAGGAGGGTTTCCTAGTGCAATTGCGGCGGGCCAGCAGAGCTTTGCCATTCGATCTAATTTTGCGGTCAAGTCGTGGACTTTGAAAGCGACTCTGGCCCTAGTTTGGCTCTGCTCCATTAGATTGTCCTTCTATGTGGTGACAAAAGTTTGGATAGACCCAAACCTCAGCGCTGGAAAGATTGACCACATCAGGGCTGCAGAGCTCTTTCCGTCGCTAGTCGCGATATTCCTATCCTTTTTGGCCTCATTCGGCTCCGTGCTCAGTGCTGGCTGGATTATCGCACGGGGCACAAACAGAAGGCGGTCGATGGCATGAAGAGTCGCCTCCTGTCTCGATTCGTTGTTATTACGTTAATTGCAATTCAAGTTAGTTCCTGTTTCATCTACGTTGAACCCAGGGCGAAGATCGAGGGTCGCAATGGCACTATCGAGGAGATCTCGGACCCGGCATCGGCAGCCACATTTGGACTGAAGCGTCTGAAAACCTCCTCTTTCAGGCTTCGATTTAAGTTCGCAACATTTGCGCCCGCTGATGCAGTCGTGCAAAGTCGCCTGCATGACTGGTTCACAAGACCGTTTTATTCTTCAAAAGTGCGGGTCGTATCACTTGTCGAAGAGACTCAAGTAGCAAGGAATTACGAGAGACTGCTGCCATCGAGTAATCGTGTTAGAGTTGCGTTTACCGATTTGACATCCGACGTCGTTCTGCATACCGTAGAGCATTCGGATGGTGATATGGTGATCATCATTGGTCACGTAGAGGATAAAGACTTCGTTTGCGAGAGATTGCATTCGTTCGAAAACGTTCATATCCCGATTGCGGATCTGCAAGCAGCCGCAGGTAGGTCTAAGACTACTCTCGTGCTAGTGGGTTGCCGTACAGCGAATTCCGGTGCATCGGGTTTTCACGTGGACCTTGAAGCTGCTGAGGCTGTCCAACGTGTAGCTAAGGCAATTAACAGCTCAACTTATGGAGACTTCATATCGGAGATGGGTGGGAGCGGCGACGATTTTGCGATAAGTCCGGAGTTGGAAAAGGGTGCGATGCGTCAGTACACGGTGGTCAGTTCTCGATCTGAGGCGTTTGTCCCAGGAGCGGCGACACTCTTCTTGATTGTTGCTGAGCCAAAGGTGGCGGATCACGGGGAACCAGGCGGAGACGCTCTAGTCGCATTTGCTATCGTCATAGTGAGTGGCGCGGCAATTTCGACAGCAGGTCTCGTCGTTCGTGCTCAGGAGAAAAAAGGAAATGCCCGTTCGATCTAGTGAAATTGCTACATTGCTCGAGGCCTTACGGCCGGAAGACTTCAAGTCGCTCAAAGCGCGCTTTAGTGAGAGTGACTTTGAGCAGTTCATCAGTTTCCGCATGGGTGAGAAGTCTAATGATGACGATGAGTACGTTTTTGAAGTCCTTGCGGAAGGAGAACGTGTTCTACTCGCTGCAGAGCCGCAAGTAAAGGACTGGATTGTCCGCGCGGAGAAGAAGCTTGCGCGTCTAGCAGGGACTCAATTCGGTGGTCAAGTGGTCGGGTTTTTGGGCGGGGCAACCGGAATCGGCACGGTTTCCTCGGCACCAGCAGTGGCAGTGTTCGGCGCAGCACTGGCATTGTTTGGAGGTCTGCTAAGTATCGTCGCAAAGTACTTGGACTCTCCGCTCGGACAGCCCAGCCTGCTTTCTCGTTACACCGAAATGACGCAAATTGAAGTTGAGTCGCGCCGACTCAGACAGCAGATTCAGTTCGTCCACCATGACGTAGCTAAGCGAGAAGTTGCGGAAAGGTGCCTAGAAGATGCGAACAAAATCGCTGGCCGCATCAACAAGCTACGACTACTCATGTAGATTCTGCGCCAGAGCAGTGCTTCAAATTCTGCTTCGCAAGCAGCCCATGTTCGACAATGAGATGTCTACGAAGCGTGCTGGGAAGCGTGCGCGCATTTCGACCGATTCTCCGTTTGAGGCTACGCCAGCCTTGATTCTCGTGGCCTCAACGATCTCGTTCGCACCCAACCAATTTTAAGCTGAGGCGGTCAGCTTGACTTGGAGCTCTAGGCTCCCAAGGCGAATGACATCCTCTTCCGAGATTGCCGTGCGCATGTTCGCGACGAGTTTGGCGTCGTTCAGCATCGTGCCGTTGGAGCTTCCGATATCCGTCAAGAAGATGCCCTGATCGGTTATCTCGATCAAACCGTGCTTGCCACTCACGTAAGGGTCAAGGATGGCGACATCGTTCTCCGCCTTTCGACCGAAGGTATTCGACCCCGCCTTCAGCGGATACTCCGTCTCGCCACCGACGAGCATGGCCGGAGCGACTTCTTTCTTCGGCGCGGCTGCTATGGCCGCGGTCTTATTCGAAGCGAAGACCTGAGTCGTGTTTCCGCCCTTAGCGCCGGGCAACGAAACCTGCATCACAATGCCGCCGAAACTGACCTTTTCTCCGCCCGCAAGGTTTCGCTTCTCGCCGGGTGAAAGACGCACATCGTCTACTTTGGTGCCGTTGGTGCTGCCAAGGTCTTCTAGCGTGAGCACGTTGTCCGCGTTGGTGATCTGGGCATGACGCCGACTGGCCCGAGTGTCGCTGATGATGATGTCGCCTTCACGACCAATCACGTTCGCGCCGGGTCGCAACGGATTCTCACGGCCACTCTCTTCGACGAGCATTGGGAGCTGGACGGCGGGCGCACCAAATGCATCTCCTGGCAATGCTCTGTCGAAGATAAGGCCGCAATCGACGCAAAACATGACGCCGGCGGGATTGAAAGTTTTGCAAACGGGACACTGGATCGGCTTGATCGTTTGCGTAGCGTTGAGCGTCGGTGCCGACCCCATCATCGTCTTGTTGGGATCGACCGTTGGCGCCGTACCGAGCTGAGTTCGGTTTGGGTCAACAGTCAACATCTGGGTCTTGAAGGCATCCGACATGTCATGCAGTTTGACGTTGTTTTATTGCGAAAGGTTTGCCAGACTCGCACGGTCCGTCGCATTCCACATATCCAGCGGCCAAAACCGGAAGACAATTGTCTGCCAAATGCAGAATACTGATGCCATGGCGTTGACGCACAAACAGATGGTGGAGGCGTACCAAACCAGCGACGCTAGGTTCGACCACCGGTTCTATCTGTGCGTCCGAACGACCAAAATCTATTGCAATCCGTCGTGTAAAGCGCGCAAGCCAAAACCCGAAAACGTCGAATTTGTTGGCACGATCGCCGAAGCAGAATCCAAGGGCCTTCGAGCTTGCAAGCGGTGTCGTCCCAACACTCCCGTCGACGAGACCCTTGCCGATGACGCGCTCATACAATCTGTGTGGCGCAATCCAACCGCCATTCCCGGAGCGGCAGAATTGCAAGGCGTCGCCGGCAAAAAATCGAGCGCCCTTGCGGAATGGACGCGACTCCATGTCCATCGCACTCCGCAACAATGGCTCAACGAAGCCAAAATCGAATTTGCCTGCGCCTTACTTCGGACGACGAGCATTGCCGTTGGAGAACTCGCGCTCCAAGCTGGGTTCGAATCCACTTCCGCCTTTTACGAGCAGTTCAATCGATACGTCGGACTGAGTCCGACCGTCTACCGCGGCCTCGCCACCGCCCGCCGTTTCGTTTTCGAATTGCCGAAGGACCACGCCACGGCAGCGACACTGCGGACCCTGGGACGCGATGCGAACAGCCCAACCGAGCGGGCAACCGGGGACGAAATCCTCTTTGCGACTCGATCCGGCCGCAACCGGGCCACGGTCGGCGCGACGAACATTGAGTGCAGTCCAGAAGGCGACCCATACGAAGCACATCGGTTTCTGCGCCGGGCATTCGGCCTCGGACAAGACGTCGAAGGCTTCGTCGCCGCTACCAAGGGCAAACCCCTCGCTGACGTCGCCGCGCAATTGCCCGGACTTCGCGTGCCCATGGGCGGCGACCCTTACGAATCACTCATTTGGTCCATCATCGGCCAGCAAATCTCGCTACCCTTCGCCTACGTCCTGCGACAGCGACTGTACAACCTAGTGGGGCACTCGCTTGGGGATGGACTCGTCGCACCACTTCAACCCGCAGAAGTCGCAAAGCTAGACGTGAGCGACCTATTGCCGCACCAGTACAGCCGCCGCAAGGCGGAGTACCTGATCGACATTTCTCGCGCGCTCGTTCGGGCGGAGCTTAGCCTCAATGCATTCGCCGTCGGATCGGCGAAAAAAGCGGAGCGCGACTTACTCGCCGTGCGCGGGCTCGGACCATGGTCTGTCAACTACGTCATGATGCGCGGGCTAGGCTTCTCCGACTGCCTGCCCCTCGGCGACACCGGACTAAATGCCGGGCTGCGACGAATGCACGGCATCGACCGGAAACTCAGCACCGATGAGGTCTTGGCGTTCATGGAGCCGTACCGCCCGTTTCGCAGCCTCGCGACCTACACCTTCTGGCAAAGCCTGAGCATGCAAGGATGAAAAACTACCAACACACCTACATCTCGCCCGTCGGGCGAATCACCCTCGGTGCGAACGCGCAGGGCGCGCTCACCCATCTCCACGTCGCCGAAGCAAACTTTGGGGAGCCCGATTCCGCTCCGTTCGCCGAAGTCGTCAAACAGCTCGATGAGTACTTCGCGGGCGAGCGAAAGGGCTTTGAACTGAACATGGCTCCGAAGGGCACCGATTTCCAACGTTCGGTCTGGCACCTTCTCGTCGCCATCCCGTTCGGCGAGACCCGATCATACGGAGAGTTGGCGGCTCAGATCGGCAATCCTAAGGCGTCGCGCGCAGTCGGTGCGGCAAACGGAGCCAACCCGATCGCCATCATCGTGCCCTGCCACCGGGTCATTGGGACCAACGGCTCCCTCACCGGTTTCGCTTATGGAACTTCGATGAAGAAATGGTTGTTGGATCATGAATGCGCGCAGTCGGGACTGTTCCATATCGAGAAGTAAGCCAGTTCGCGAGCGCGCTCGGGCGTGTAACGCCAAAGGTAGACTGCCGCACCATGCTCTTCGGAAAGCGCGATCGGCGCGACTCGTTTGAGCGCGAAACAGAACGGGTGTTCCCCGCCATTCTCGGCACGGCATTACGCCTGACACGGTCCCGCGAAGAAGCAGAAGACTTGGCCCAAGAGGCCGTCGTCCGTGCCTTCGAAGCGTACGACCGGTTTGACGGCTCCAACTACAAAGCGTGGATGCTGCGCATCGTCACCAACCTGTACATCAACAAGTACCGGCAGCGACAGCGCGGACCATCTCTGAGCTCAACAGAGGATGAGTCAGCGATGGAACCGGCCGCCCCCGAGGCAATCCTGCCCGATCGAATCCTCTTTGATGAGGCCGTAGGGGCCGAAATCGAAAGTGCGCTTGGCAAGGTGCCGCTCGACTTTCGAGTCGCGGTTGTCCTGAGCGATATTGAGGGTCTCAGCTATCAGGAAATCGCCGACGCGACGGAGGTTCCGATCGGAACCGTGCGATCTCGAATCGCCCGCGGCCGCGCAATCCTCCGCCGACACCTCACCGAATTTGCGATTCAAGAGGGCTACGTTAAGCCCGGAGAAATCGAATGAACGATCCAACCCTTATCCATGCGTTCGTCGATGGCGAGCTATCTGCCGCCGAGCGCGAGCAATTTGAAATCCAGCTTCAAGCCGACCCCGAACTCGCCCGCGAGGTCGAATCCGCACGACAGCTGAAGGCCTGCATTGGCAAGTTCGCGGCCACGATTGAATGCGCGGAAGCTTGGCGCGGTTGCACCGATCGCATCGCTGAGCTGGAAAAGAGTCGCCGTACGGAGCGGTTTGTCACCCGAAACGCCTGGGCCTTGAGCGCGGCATTTGCCCTTGTCATCTTGGTGGGTGGCCTCTGGCATCGCATGACGACTCCGTCCAGCGTCGAAAACGCAGATTTTGTGAAGATCATGGCGGGCGGAATTGGCGTTACTTCGAAGCCGGTCACCGCAGAGCGAAAGGAGCTCAATCGCTATCTGGATGCCTTGCTCAATGACGCAAAAGAGGCCTCCACCTCCGGTCGCATCATGGTTCTGCGGGCGGGAGAGGGCGAAATGGGCGGCCACCGCGTCACCCGTCTCGACCTGCAAGATGGTCGCGGCTTCATGGTGTTGCTCGTCACGGACGGCGTCGTAAACGTCGAGGGCCTGAACGCCGAACCGGAGAGCCCGGGGTTCGGATTTGGGTTGATGGGCAGCGCGAATTGCGTTTCTTGGAACGCGGCGGGCCACACCTTCCTCCTCGTCGGGGACCGGAATCAAGCGGACCTCGTTGTTTCCGCAAAGTCGATCTCGCGCTCTGGCTCCTAGACTTATGTGACAAACTGAGGCCCGTGAATCGGGTTGCGGTTATCGACTACGGAATGGGCAACTTGCGTTCGGTCGCCAAGGCGTTCGAGCACCTTGGGGCGGATGTCATCGTCACCTCATCGCCCGCCGACCTTCATTCTGCCCACCGCATCGTCTATCCCGGCGTCGGCTCATTCGCTGAGTGCGCGCGCCGCATGCACGAATCTGGTTTCCACGATGCCGTCCGCGCCGCCGTTCTTGAGGATGGCGTGCCTTTGCTCGGCATTTGCCTCGGAATGCAGGGGTTGGTCGATCGCGGTGACGAAGGCGGCGAGTCGCAGGGGCTCGGGCTCATTCCGGGCGAGATCGTCAAGTTCGATTTGCCCGGCATGAAGGTTCCCCATGTCGGTTGGAACGAGGTGGACGTGAAGGTGGATCACCCACTGTTCTCTGGAATCGAGCCGGGCGCGTGCTTCTATTTCGTGCACAGCTACCATGTCGTCGCCCCGCAATTTACGGTGGCGACGACGGATTATGGCGGGCCGTTTTCGGCGGCAATCGCCAAGGATAACGTCTTTGGCATCCAGTGCCACCCGGAAAAGAGCCAAGTTCCTGGTCTGAAGCTCCTCTCGAACTTCCTTTCTTGGTCGCCGGGTTAAGTGGCCGTGGGTGACACGGGTGCAGGCCGTGATTCTTGCCCTCGTAGCACGAGGGGTGGCACGGGTGCAGGCCGGAACGGTCGTAACCCGTGTTTAGTAAATCTCGCTCAACCTGCTCGGCCCAGGTGCAGACCGTGATTCTTGCCCGCGTAGCACGAGGGGTGGTAGGGGTGCAGACCCGGAACGGTCGTAACCTATGCTCCGCGAGGTGGGTCGAAGCCCCACGGGTTACGGGCATGAACATCCCTGCACCCGTGCCACCCCCGACGCGTATCTTTCATGCGAACACCCCTGCAAACCCAGACCATATGCTTCCTCCTTGCACCCGTGCCAGCCAGACAACACGTAGAACCGTGTAGGTCGCCATGCTCGCCGTCATTTACATCCTTGCCCTCGGACTCCTGCTTGCCGTATTCACCGAAATCAGCATCGCCACATTTCTCGCCAAGCCAGAGTCGAGGCCGAACTACCACGGCAATGAGCCCGAGACCCCGCCCGACGTTCGAACCCAGCGTGAGGAAGACTGGGAGAAGTACTCGGCTCGCTTGGAGGTCTATCACGCCAAAGTCTCGATCTTCTCGCTGATCTTCGCGACCGTGCTGCTCTGCGTGAGCCTCCTCCTACCCGCTCGACTCGCGATCATCTGCGATGGAATCATGCTCGGTGGCGTCTTCACCTTGGTCTACGGTGCTGGCGTCTGCGTGATGCATGCCAACCGTCTAACCAAGTTCTTCGTGGCGCTGCTCAGCCTCGCCGTCGTCTTGGTGCTCGGATACCTAAAGTTCGTGCCGCACTAATCATCAGATGCCATGGCAACGAGCTTGTTGAGCGTGTTCCAGTTACGCGCGGTGCCATCAAGCTTGAGCTTTAGTTTCGAGTCCCCGATTCCATCGGGATACGTGATGTACAGCAAGCGCGGACCTAGAGCGAGTTTCTCGCGCCCGACCACGCTCGCCTGAATCTTCGCCAACTCCGCCGCAGAAAGGTCGGCGGCCAAGAACATCACCAACATATGGCCGGGATCGCTGCGCGCTTCCTCGCGGAACGGATTCTGAGTCAAAACCGACTCAAGATCTTCTCGAGTCCGCACAAACGTGCGAATCTGCTTTCCGAACCGGCGCAAGATGGCTGCTTCAATCGCTGCCTCAATCGCCACCGCAGAGCCTTCTTCCGCACGAAAAAGTAGGTTGCCGCTTTGCAACAACGAGCGACCGTCGGAAAAGCCCATTTCGGCCAGCATCGCTAGCAGATCCGCCATGCGAAGCATGTTGTTTCCGCCGACGTTGATACCCCGTAGAAACGCGCAGTAAGTCGTCATCTATCTGAACCAGAGATCGGGGGTGGCGAATTCCAAGATGTTCCCGGCGGGATCGTGAAAGTAAATAGAGCGCGCGCCGTTTCGCCAGTGAATCTCCTGCACGACCGGAACATCTGCGGCTTCTAACCGACCGCGCCACGTCTCAATCTCCGCCGCCGCCGCCGAAAACGCAAGATGCCCACAGCCGTCCGTGCCATGCGGCGGAACTCCCGCGTTGGCGATCCGAGTCGCAGAGGCCCGGAAAATGATCAGAACGCTCCCCTCGCAACGCAAGAAAAGATCGCGAGCCGGGTCGTACGAGATCTCCTCGAGACCAAGCACGCCGGTGTAAAACGCCCGCGCGGCCTCCAAATCCTCCGCGTATAGGACCGATTCCAGAACCCTCACAAATGCAATCTACCCATCGTAGAATAAGGGCAACCATGCTTGAGCTTAGGCCAACCTGTGAGCACTGCGGGAAGTCGCTTCCGAACGACTCGGACGAGGCGATGATTTGCACTTATGAATGCACGTTTTGTCGGTCCTGCGTGGAGCAGGTGCTCTTCAACGTTTGTCCAAATTGCGGTGGCGGCTTCGAGCGGCGACCCACGCGACCTGAGTCTGGACTTCGCCGGAATCCGCCGAGCGTGACCATTGTCCATAAGCCGGTCGTCCCAGAAGATCACCAACGGTTGCTTGACCGATTTCAAACCGTCGACCCGCGTAAGCGTTAGTCCGACTTACTTTTGAAACGGCTGGCCGCCGCATCGTACGCCTTCTGCGCTTCGACCAAACGCGCTTGCAGCAACCGGAATGGCCCATCCGCCTTATGAAGCCGGTCCTTAACCTCGTCAAGGCTCCTCTCCGCGTTTTCCTTCGCCTTAGCCGCGATCGCCACTCGCTCGTCAATCTGCTTCTTGATCTCTTGAACGTTCACGGCCGCGCGAATCCGGTCCAGTTCGGCCTGAAGGTGATCGATCGTTTCCTTGTTTGCCTCGCCTTTCTTCGCCTTGGCTTTTGCCGTCTCTAAGTCCTTTTCTGCGCGGTGAAGGTCATCCTTCGACGACTGGGCGTCAAGGTCGCGGACCCTCTCCAGCACGCCGTTGTACGCGCTCGTGAACACCTTTCCGGTCACGTCTGCCGCGCTTTTTCCGGTCTCGATCACGTGTTGCTGCTCTCGCGGAGATAGCTTGTAATAGCCGTAAATCGCGGCGACGATGGCTACCAGCAGGATGAGTTTCTTCAATGCGTTACTCCCAAGTATTGTCGTAAACGATGGCGTTTTCGATCGAGTCACTCGTAACTACGGTGCCACCCAAGATCGCGTGGCGAATTTCGCCAACCACGATCACGTTGGCCCCCGGAAGGATCACGCAATCTTCGAGGCGATCCGCTACGACATGTGCCCCCGCGCCGATCACGACGTGGTCGCCAAAGTGGCCGTTGAACGTCGCATCGGGCGCGACGACGAGGCCGTTGTCCGTCACAAACCGGCTCGTCTCCAGATAAGAGTCCAGGGTGCCGGTATCAAACCAGACGCCGTCGTACTTGCCCGCCACCACCAGCTCGCCGCGGTCAACCAGCATCTGGATCGCATCCGTAATCTCGTATTCGCCGCGCGCACTCGGCTTCAGATCCGGCAGCACCGACCAAATCTGCGGTCCGAAGATGTACATTCCGGCCATCGCCCAATTCGATTCCGGCTGCTTCGGTTTCTCCACAAGCTTGATGATCCGGTCGCCGTCAAGATTGGCAACCCCAAACCGTGATGGGTCATCCACATGCTTGACCAGGTTTAAGTTCGCCGCGCCCGTCGAGTTGAACAGGTCAACAAACTTCTGAAACCCTTGGTCATACATCGCATCGCCGAGATACAGCATGAAAGCGTCTTGGCCGACGAAGTCCTTCGCAAAACCAATGGCGTGAGCAAGGCCGAGCGGGTCGGTCTGACGCACGTAAGTCAGGCTGACCCCCTGACTCGAGCCATCGCCGAGCGCCGCTCGCATCTGCTCTTCGTTTTCGCCGACGACGACGCAGATATCCGTGATGCCGACTTCCTTCAAGCGATCGAACGCAAAGTGGATCGTCGGGCGGTTCGCGATGGGCAGAATCGGTTTCGGAATCGCGCGGGTCGCGGGGTAGAGTCGCGAGCCCTTACCGGCTGCGAGGATGACTCCTTTCATGCCGCGATTATTGCAGTTTTTCGTTCATTTCGCGCACTTGGTCGACCATCTTCGCCGCGAATTCTTCAAGTCGAGCGGCGATCGCCACATCGTTCGTCCCCAGAATCCGGGCGGCAAGAATCCCCGCGTTTCGCGAGTTACCTATCGCAACCGTAGCGACGGGGATTCCCGCGGGCATTTGGACGATGGAGTAGAGCGAGTCGACACCCGACAACGCCTGCGTTTTGACCGGCACCCCGATCACGGGCAGCGTCGTAAGGGATGCCACCATTCCCGGAAGATGAGCGGCGCCACCTGCGCCCGCAATGATGACTTTCAGCCCACGATCGCGCGCCGACTTGGCGTATTCCACCATCGCGTCTGGTGTTCGGTGGGCGCTGACGACGCTGGTCTCATGTTCGATCCCAAGTTCGGTGAGAACTTCGCCCGCCGCTCGCATCGTGTCGAGGTCGCTGATGCTGCCCATGATGATGCCGACGATCGCGCTCATTCCCATCAGTATGGCAAACGGCGAGTCCGTACTTGGAACGCCTAACGGCGTGAGCCCTGTCCGCATGGCTTTGTTGGGGTGTGATCACGACATCGCGTTTCAATCGACGCTTTTGGCTCACGGTCGAGTATGCGAAAATAGGTGAAGGACGGCGCCACATTCCTGAATGAGTGACAAAAGGAGACGACAACTATGAATCGCGAGGAAATCTTGGAATGGATTGTCGTTCGCATGCGGGCTGCCTTCGATGTACAGCGGGTGATTCTATTCGGCTCACAAGCACGGGGCGATGCCACGCCTGACAGCGACTACGACGTACTTGTCGAGGTGGAATGCGATCTGCCTTTCCATGAGCGACAAGTCGCTGGCCTTGTTGCGCTCGCTCGACGTCCTTTTTCAATCGACTTGATGGTGCTCACCGCCGACGAGATCCGGCGGCAATCCGAATTGCTAGGGTCTGCAGTTGACTGGGCGTTACTTGAGGGGCAGACACTTTATGCACGAGCATAGCGCGAGCTGGTTGGCAAAGGCGCAAGAAGATGAAGTCGTCGTCGCGCTAATCTGCGCGGCAAAGGGGCCCTGGAATATCGCTGCGTATCACGTACAGCAGGCGGCTGAAAAGCGGATCAAAGCTTGCCTCGTAGAACAAAGGAGTACGTCCTCGCAGAACACATGACTTGCACGGGTTAGTAGCGGATCTAGGCATCGCAGTTCCCGACACGGTCCTCGTTTGCATTCAGTCGCTCTCGGCACTAGCTTGGTCGAGTCGTTACCCCGGAGCTAGCGATGTGACGGAGTCGCAGTTGGAAGTATTCAGAAATGAACTCCGGCTAGTTTCTGACTGGCTCGATCAGCAACGATTAGCTTAATGTCTGAACAACCAACTACCGGTCTGGACCAGCGGAGCACACTTTCAGGCATAACCCGGGCTGCTGAACACGGTTGTGGGTAACCGGTTGCACCCGCATAGATCGAGGCAGCTCCTTGTGATGCAACGATTGTTTGGGTGGCACGGGGGCGTTACCCGTGACCGTGACCCGTGACCCGTGAAAAGTCACCCTGCCCACATAGCGCGGTTGACCGGAGCGACGGTTATCCGCCCCCCATGCTACAGGGGTTCGGTCTCGACTTCGGCACCCTGATTCGCCTTCAATTCGGCCCGCTCCACCAGAGATTCACGAATCCAAATGATCATCAACATGATCACGGCAACCGTAATGCACGCATCGGCTACGTTGAATACTGGGAAGTTAATGGCCTTAAACCAGAACATATCCGTCACCTGACCGTGCCAAATCCGATCGATCAAGTTTCCTAGCGCACCCGAGGCGATAAGCCCCATGCACACGTGAGATGGCCAAGACTCTTCTGGATGTCGAAAGCTATAGACGATTGCCGAGCCTCCGATGATAATTGCGATCGGCGACAACAGTCGCCCGAGCCCCGTCATCATTCCAAACGCGATGCCTTTGTTGTAGGTAAGCGTAAGCTCAAACACTGCGGGCCACGGACGGCCCGACAGACTTCCATGCTCCGGAATCGCACCCCGAATCCAAGCCTTCACGACTTGGTCGAGAATCAGCGTGACAACGAAGAACGAAGCGAAAAGGATCGCACTCCGGACTTTTGGGTTCAAACTCCTAACGCCTCCCGATCTCGCTTCGACAACATATGTTGCACGCCATCCACGGTGACCGCCTCAACGTCTGGTCGGCGAATCCGGCATCGCTCGCAGAGTGCAAACGTCGACTCCGCAAAGCTCGGCGGCGCTTCCCCGTCTAATACATCCACCCAGCTCATCTTGAAGAAGTTCGCCCGATCGTACGGATCGATATCAGCGAGCGTGGCGAACTCCTCACCCGTTAGCGAAATCGTGGCCGCGACGTCCTGTGAGTTCTTTACGCCACTTGCCGCTTTCCACGTTTCAAACTGGGCAAACACGTCGTCACGCACCGATTTCAAGGTCGCGTACTTCACCTGCAGCGGGCTTGCCTCGATGTCGGACAGTCGCTCTGCGCTTGGCTCATCAAAGTGGGCGGTGTGAATCGTATCGCCTGGGATGTGCCCAGGGATTCGCTGCCAAGTCTCCTCAGCGGTGTGAACAAGGATTGGCGCGACCAACTTGACCAGCTTTTGCAGAACGAGATAGCACGCGGTTTGAGCCGCTCGCCGTGCAGGAGAGTTGGCCGCATCGCAATACATGCGGTCCTTGATCGCATCCAGATAGAACTTTGAAAGCTCTTTGCTGCAGAAGTTATGAACGTCTGCGATGACGGAGCCGAAGTCGTACCGTCCGTAGTTTTCGACGCACTCCGCCGCCAGCAAGTCCGCCTGCTCGACGATCCACTCGTCTAGGTCACTGATGGCAACCGAAGCGGTTGCGGGATCGAAATCGTAGAGGTTTGCCAGCAAGAACCGCAACGTATTGCGCACGGTCCGATAAGAATCCCCCAACTGCTTGAGCAGGGCATCCGAGCACGGAACGTCGTTTTGCCAGTTCACACTCGCGACCCAATAACGCAGAATGTCCGCGCCGTAGCGATCCGCCGCTTCGACCGGTTCGACCACATTTCCGAGGCTCTTCGACATCTTTCGGCCCTCGCTATCGGTAACGAAGCCATGGGTCAAAACCTGGCGGAACGGCGCACCGTTGAGGGTTGCCGTCGCGATGATGAGCGACTTGTTAAACCAACCTCGGTGCTGATCCGAACCTTCTAGATAAAGGTCGGCGGGCCAAGAGAGGCCCTCCTGCTTCCATTCGTCGTAAACCTGTTGGATCAAGACCACATAAGACGTGGAGCCCGCGTCGAACCAGACGTCGAGGCAGTCGGTCTCTTTTACGAACTTCGATTCGCCGGTCGTGATGTGCCGGTATTCGGGCGGCAAAAGCTCCTCCGCTGACTTCTCGAACCAAACTCCTGATCCTTCCTTTTCGACCTGCTGCGCGATGATCTCGATGACGACCGGGTCAAGCACGGGAATGCCAGAGTCTGCTCCGTAGAAGACGGGAATGCCTACACCCCACGGTCGCTGGCGAGAAATACACCAGTCTGGACTGCCGCTGATCATCGCCTCGATGCGGTTGCGACCCGACGCCGGGAACCACTCGACTCCAGCAACTTCCGCGAGCATCTTCTGGCGCAGATCAATATTGTCGAGATTGACGAACCACTGATTCGTCGCGCGGAAGATCACGGGCTGACCGTCGCGCTCGGCGTACGGATAACTGTGCGCGTAGTCCTCGGCGAGGAGCAAGTTGCCGACGGCGGCGAGTCGATCCACGACCACCACGTCGCACTTCTTGAAGTGAGTCCCGACAAATTCGCCCGCTTCCTCGGTCAACACACCACCTTCGTCGACCGAATTCGGCACCGGCAAATTGTACTTTTGCCCGGTGTAAAAGTCGTCGCGACCGTGTGATGGGGCCGTGTGGACGACACCCGTGCCATCCTCCGTCGTCACGTAATCGGCGTGTACGGCAATTGACGGTCGGTCAAAAATTGGGTGCTTGAACTGCGCGTTTTCGAAGTTGATCCCGAGCCACTTTTCGACGACGACGGCATCGGCCCACCCGAGCTTCTCAGACAGTTTTTCGACGAGAGCGTCGAGAACCAAGTAGTGGTCTTTGCCAACTCGAACGAGCGCATATTCGAGCTCTGGGTGGAACGCGACCGCGAGGTTCGCCGGAATTGTCCAGGGCGTCGTCGTCCAGATCACCGTGAAGACGTTGTCGTACTTCTCGAAGAGCCGATTCGGATCCTCGAGCAGCGGAAATCGAACATAGATCGCCCGGCTCACGTGATCGTGATAGACAATCTCCGTGTCCGCAAGGGCAGTTCGCAGCGTTGGGCTCCACTGGGTCGGCCGCAGCCCCCGGTAGACGTATCCATCCTCCACGAGGCGCTTGAACACCCGCAGAATCTCGGCTTCAAACTTGTAGTCGAGAGTGGCGTAAGGTCGTTCCCACAACCCAAAGACTCCGAGTCGTTGGAACTGTGCCGTTTGCACGGCTATGAACTCCGCAACGTGCTGCCGACAGGCGAGCCGTAGCTCCTTGCCTGTGATCGCAACGCCCTTGTCCTTCAATTTCTTCGTGACGGCCTGCTCGATCGGCAATCCGTGCGTGTCATATCCGGGGATGTACGGGCACCGAAAGCCCATCATCGTGCGGGACTTGACGACGAAATCTTTGAGAACCTTGTTCAGCGCGGTACCGATATGGACCGGCGAGTTCGTATAGGGCGGACCATCGTGAAGGATGAAAGTCGGCGCGCCCTGCCGCGACTGCTGAATTTTGTGATAGATCCCCTGCTCAGCCCAAATGGATTGAATCTGCGGCTCCAAATGCGGGAGGTCAGCCTTCATTGGGATTGTGAAGTCTGGATTCGGCAGATTGAGGGTGCTCTTTAAATCCATGGGAACCTGAGAGTTTACCTTTCGGCGAGTTCAATGGCCGGTCTGCTCGGCATTCCGCGAGTTCGCGGCGAGGTTCGAATCGGCCAACTCTTCCGAAATGTTTCTATAGTTCTAGACCTCCTTGCGTCCGGCAATGTCCTCAAAAACCTATCAACAAAGCCGAACACTGGGCACGTCCAGATAAGGAATGTGATAAAACAGCACATGCAGCCGAACGGGCCGAAGGGCTCCGACGGGGGAACCAATTCTCGGGGTGAATCGCTTTTTTGCGTAGGGCCGTTCCATGTCCGAACCCGACAGCTAACCTCGTAGGCATGATAAGGAATCGCATCCAACGTCGGATGCGGAAAGCAAAATATGATCACGGAATTTGAAGTACGACAGACAGTGGCGTCTATCGAAACCTCGTCCGAGCCGCCGATTCGAAAGGTCCGGCTCCTCATGCGCCTAAAGCGCCGACTGAAATTAGCTGGCCGACAACTGTCGGAAGCCGCTTCCCAAGCGAAGCACTCTGACGACCGCACGGCGGCTGCAAGTTTGCACCGAATGCACTGCGTCGCAGGCATGCTTGAAGACGATGTGCGCGAAGCCGCCGTCCGCACCCTACTAAAACGTAGCGCCTGATTCCACGGTCTTACGGAATCGGGACGACGGATCGGCGCTCATATCCGATATAACTTGCAAGCGTGCAGACAATCGGCATCGTGATCGGCGGAAAGGGCCGCGGAAGCAATATGGAGGCCCTGATTCGCGCCTTTGGCGATTGCGTCCGTGTTGTCGTCGCCCCACATGAGAATTTACCGGCCGTCGATCGTGCGCGTGCGCTCTGCGCTCACGTCGAGATTGTTCAGGCTACGGAGCCGGAGCGGCTCGTAGAGGTTCTGTCGCACGTCGATTGGGTTTGCCTGGCGGGCTACCTTAGGCTGTTGCCTCTCGAAGTCCTGACATCGCATCCAGGCCGTGTTCTGAACATCCACCCTGCGTTATTGCCCAAGTTTGGTGGAAAGGGCATGTACGGCCATCACGTTCACGACGCCGTCTTGGCCGCGGGCGAGGAAGAGTCCGGGTGCTCCGTTCACTTCGTCACGGAGCATTACGATGAGGGCGCCGTCATTCTGCAGAAGCGGTGTGCGGTGCTTTCTGATGACACGTCCGAGTCACTCGCTGAGCGCGTCCTCGCGCTTGAAAATGTCGCCTACGTCGAGGCGCTACGGAGTTTGATCGATCATGGCTGAAACCGCGTCGACGTTCGTTTTGCCCGCTCCAACTGCATTTACGTGGGTCTTCAAACACATCACGCTGCCGTTTGTCATCTTTTGCTGTCGGGTCGTTTTCTTGATCTGCGGACCTTTACGTGTTCGAGGCAGGTACCGGGTGCCGCGCAAAGGTGGACTGCTAATTTTGCCAAACCATCTCGCTGATGTCGATCCGGTAGCGATACAACTCGCGTGTAACCGGCCCGTGCACTTCATGGCAAAAAGCGAGTTGTTCGACTTTCCCGTGATCAAGCGCTTGATTCCCATGAACGCCTTCCCGGTGAAGCGCGGCGAGCCGGATCGAGCGGCCCTGAAGCACGCGATCAAACTGCTTCAGATGGGAGAAGTGGTCTGTATCTTCCCCGAAGGGCAACTCAGCCAGTCGGGTGAGTTGCAGGAACTCAAGCCGGGAATCGCGCTCATCGTGCGCTCCGCCCTCGTTCCAGTGATCTGCTGTGGCTTGCGAAATACGCAGTGCATGATGCCGTACGGAACGACCGTTCCCCGGCCGGGTTTCCGCTGGATCGACGCGATTTGGGGTGAAGTGCGAGAGTTTGAAAAAGCTTCGGAAACCGAAGAGATTTTGTCATGGGTTAGCGGTCAGTTACGCGACCTGACGACGGAGTAGGCGGGCGGTTTTGAGCGAGGCAGGATCTTCCAATCGATCTGGTTGTGAGGAAGTGAATCGTGCCCAGATAATGATTACGATTCGTTTAGTCTCGCGGAAACGGTGACCGACCTGATCGATCGCTACAGACACGTTGAATGTCATTTAGAATCTCAAGGATGTTCGTGTCGGTCGGCTCGAACAGTTCCAGCGATGGGAATCGATAAGTCTGGGTGCCCGCATCCGAAAGATATTCGTCACGATTTTGGTCACGGTCGACCGTTCGAAGGTGTTGCTCGCCGTCGACCTCGACACACAATTTGGCCTCAGCACAATAGAAGTCGAGTACGTACGGTCCGATCGGATGTTGACGCCGGAATCTGAATCCTGTGCGCTCATTGCGTAGCCACATCCACGTCACCTTCTCGGAAATGGACATCCCTGAACGTAAATTTCGAGATCGACCTATTGCTCGAGCGGAATGGTTGCGGATACTGCGCATCCTTTGCACAGTATGACTTTGCGGCATTCCCTGTTGAAACTCAATTCTCAAGCGAGAATGGGTCCAGAACTCCTTCCCAATGATCTGTTCAGGGGGAAGGTTGGGATGGGGGTTACAACAGCAAAATGGTAGTTGCGAGAAGCCAATTCTCGTTCAAACCAAAAGCGATCCATTAAGAGGTCTTGCAAAGCTGTCAGTTGCGCTTCGTAACCCCCATCCTGGCGGGCAGAAGCATCCCGCCTTCCTTCCCCCTCATCGGATGAATGGGAAGGTGTAAGGTTCCAATAAAGTTGTACAGAAAATGACGATTCTGTACGGGTGGGTTTAGGTTCACATTCCTGTGAGTTCCTTCCATTGTTCAAAAGCTTCTGCGGGGGGCTTACACGCGATTCCCGTGTGAAGTCGCGTGCCAT
>JBBRML010000020.1:0-49957 GCA_038230855.1 Fimbriimonadales bacterium
AGGGTTTGTAGATTCCAGCTAAGGGTTCGTCCCAGCCTTGCCGGGGCGTACCCTGGGTACCAGATGCAAGCACCAAACCAAAGCCGGAGGTTTTGCAGATCAGCAAGGAGCAAGAGTCCGCTCCTGACGGCGGAGTGATTTGCGGCGGATATCTCCGATGTCGCCTCACGAATTCCGATTAATCGGTCAAATATCGGAGAGGGTCGGCGCAGTTTGTGCGCATACCGAGAAGGAACTCGAACGAAACCAACCACGCCCCAAATCGTCTAATAGAACATGATGCTCGTCGCGGCCGCGCTATGGCTGCAATCTGGTTCCTTTGGACAGAGTGCTGGACTCACAAATGTCTTCGTATTTAAGCGCGGTGCCGTCGCGCCCGTACGCGACCAAGCCGTCTACGTCCTGAGCAACGAGAACGAGTTCTCGCGTTACTGGGGCAATAACCAGTACGGCAAAGTACCAACCGGGATCGATTGGTTGCGCCAAATGGTAGTGGCCGTTCACCTCGGACAGCGTCCCAACGCCGGATATGAGCTCGAACTCGGCAACACCGAAGTCCGCAATTCGCAAATATGGCTTCACATGCGCGAGCGACTACCGGGCGAAGGCCTCGCCGTCTCTCAAGTTCGGACGAGTCCGTGGATGATCGTGCGACTCGATCGAACGGCCTGGGAAATCAAAACGGATTTCACGCAACTCCCGGCCCGTGATACCGGAGTGTTCATGCCAAACGGTTCGACGCAGTACAAATTTGGCAACACAACCGTCATCGTGCCTCCCTCAAACTACGGCCTCACCGACCTAGGCTGGAGCGACTATTACAGCGGCTACGACTGCGGTCGAAGCGACTCGGGATATGTGGTCTTCGATTCAGGCGAAGAGTTACGCGGCTATTGGGTTCGGACTTTGACCTTGGATGAGCGCCTGGCGCCAAGTGTCATCGATTGGCAAAACGAAAAGGTCGTGGCGATCCACCTTGGTCGACGCCCATCCAGCGGATACCAGGCGGTTGTTACGGCCGTCAAACAGGACGGCAAGCGTGGTGTGATCTTCGTGAAGGAGATTGCTCCCGACAAACCGCAGGGCACGCGATCGACCCGTCCGTACATGCTCGTCCGCGTGGATCGAAGCATCAAAGATTGGCGCGTCGAGTTCCAGAAGTAGGCTGTTCAGAATCTGCTCGACAAGACGGCAATGTGTCAAAATGGTCATTCCCCTGCTCGATGCTGGGGAACACCGTGCCCCTATGTCCAGCGACGCCACCGGAATATTCATCAACGAGACCCACACCTCGGCCGCCATCTGGCAGTATCGCGTCGAGAAGATGATTCTCGAAGGCCAGACCAAATACCAGACCTATCAGATCGCAAATATCCCGCGCTTTGGCAAGTCCCTGTTTCTGGATTACAACATCCAAACGTCGCTTATGGACGAGTACGTGTTCCATGAGTGTATGTCTCAGCCAGCGATGACCTTGCACCCGAACCCGAAGAAGGTTTTGGTTTGCGGCGGCGGGGAAGGCGCGACGTTGCGTGAGGTCCTGAAGCACAACACCGTTCAAGAAGCCGTCATGGTTGATATTGACGAGGAACTCGTCGATATGGTGAAGGTGCACATGAAGGAATGGCATCAGGGTGCGTTCGAAGACCCGCGCACCAAACTAGTTCACACCGACGCACGACAGTGGATCGCCGAGCGCAAAGGGTACGGATTCGACGTCGTGCTCAGCGATTTGCCAAACCCGCACGAAGATGGCCCGGGTCAGTTCCTCTTCACAAAGGAATACTTCCAGCTCTGCGCAGAGGCGATGAGCGACGACGGCGTCTTCGCAATGCAGGCTGGATCTGCAAACGAAAACTATCCCGACTGCATGGTCTCATGCATCGAGACGCTAGAAAACATGCGAGAGGTATTCCCGTTTGTCGCCGGCTATTTCGGAATCGTGACAACCTTTTTCCAGCCTTGGGGCTTTGTCCTCGCATCCAAAAAACACGATCCGTTGGCCCTAACAGAGGCGGAAATTGCTGCCCGGTTTACCGCCCGCGGCGTCTCCAATCGGTACTACACACCGCGCTTCCACAACGCAGTATTTACGCTTCCGGATTATCTGCTCGAAGCCCAAGCGAGGTGCGGTCGGGTGCTCACCGACGCAGAGCCGTTCGTGTGGACCGCATGAAGATGCTTACTTCACCCGATTCGTAACTTCCGTGAATTCGAACGGCCGACTGAATGGCGAGTACCAACTGCGGTCCGGAAGCATCGGGTGTTTGTCGCCGAAAAGCGTATTGAACAGAATTCGAAAAGAGTTGACCGGTGTGATGCCATCGTAAAGCGCTGCCCGAGTTGTGCGTGGTACGAGCAAGGCGTTCAGGTTAGGAAAGCACTCGTTTACGTCCGTCTTGGTGAGCAGGTCTTGGTCTAGTCCTTTTTTCGAACCGTGGTCGCCCTGAAGAATGATCACCGGCTTGGGACCGCTGGACGCCAATAGCGCGTCAACAACTTCAATCATGCGAGCGTCCAGATACTCCGCTTGGGCGGCGTATCGCTTTGCGTAGTCCGCCTTTGACCCGCTAAACGACATCCAATCGCTACCATCCCAAAAGCCGAAAGGACCGCGTTGCCGCTCCGGGCCACCAAGCGCATCGAAAACAAACGGCGGGTGCGGACACAAAATGTGGGCAAACACAAACCGGGGCCGCGTCTCTCGTCGTGCTAGGTCCTTCAGACTTCGAAATGTGTTTTGGAGGAGCACCCGGCGCTGAGCATACATTGAGTCATTTGCACTACGGATTCCGGCGAAAGGAGTCATCTCGATGAGCAAATTTTCAAACATTGATGTCGCGGATGCCCCTTCATGCTTCTCGTCAGCGGTGGACAATTTAACCGGTGGAAACCCTGTTGTCACGGTCACGACTTTATAATCCAGGGTGCGCAACTCATGCGCTACTCGGCTGTCGTCAATGAGCGCGTCAAAAGGCTTTCTACTGGATGCGTGCGGGTTGATTTTCTCAACGAGATTCGGGATGTAGTCGAAGTTAAGCGAAGATGCGAGCGAGATTTCGGTCTGGCAATAGTTCGAGCGAGCCGCCTTCGCGACGTAGAATCCCCGTGATTCCAACGCAGAGACAAACGCCGAATTGTCAAAGCCCAGAGATCGCTTCAGGGCATCCGAACGACCATAGCCGTCTAGGATGATGTAGAAAATATCTGGCCGCTCCGCCACATTCTCGCGTTTTGCGGTGACCGTCATTGCTCGCAATCGAAACGCCGCAGATTTCGAGAGTTGAATCCCGACTGACCCAATCGAAGCGATCATCAAGCAACAGGAAAAGACGTTCAGCGCGTGATGCCACTTCCACTTCCAGCCGGCGAGTCCAATCAGTAGGGCCGAGACTAAGAAGTAGACGGTGGCGTCGAAGGTATCGAAGTTGTTCGGCCCAATCCAGTTGCGGACCCAGCCGTACGAGAACAGGCAGAACTGTAGCATCGTAGAGACAATCGCGCCGCGAGAGTACGATCGCAATATCGCGGACGCCAACAACCACAGTGCGCACTGCGCCCCCAGTGCAATTAGCGCGGGTCGAACAACCGCACCCGGCGGCAGAACGCCCTGATTTGCGGAGTAGATTGCTAAGATCGGAAACAGTCCGATGAGCGGCGGATAGAGGAGTAAATTTTCCTTTTTCACGACTTTCGCTTGAAGAGGAAAAGTTTGCGGCTCGATCCATCGATGAGCCTCGCTTCGATCTGATCGAAGTGGCCCAACATAGCATCGACAAAGCTCGATTCGGTGTATAGGTCGAAAATGTCTTTGCGCGCCGCGAGCAATCGCTGCACTTGGCTGTCTTCTTTTGGTACCCATTCGACCAGCACCCACTCCCCGCACCGCGCGAAGAATTCGGCCACCTGGTCGAGAGGAACGTTGTTCGCAATTGCAAGGTGATGAATCAATGCCAGGGCGATCGCAAAGTCGGCGGGTCCTCGCGCGAAAAAGCCGTCTCGCTCCGAACTGAGCCAGCCGAGGTCCGCGGTCGGGTTAGCAAAGTCCTGCCGAAGCGGCAACACATTCGCATGTTTTGCTCGAAAGCTGAGCTCGACCGCCGCAACATCCGCATCCCACGCCACGACGTACATCCCCGCGTCCGCCGCCAGTTTCGAAAATGTGGCGTCGTTAGCGCCGAGGTCCCAAGCAAGTTTGGCGTTCGGAGCAACAAATGAAATCAGTTCCGCGACAAGCTGTCGCTTCCGCTCGAACGACGCTTTGCTGTAGTTCGTCTCGTCGTAGTAGCTCGCCCATTCAGTACCGATCGCCTTGTACTCCAGATTTTCAATCGTCTTTTCCAAGCTGTCGAAGAGGCCGAGTAGGGCTTGGCGCGAAAATTGTGCTTTTCCGGCGCTACGACCGGAAGATTTAAGGTCCGCCGCGGCGTGAGTGTGAATATGCATCAACAAGCCTGGCTTGAACTTTGTCGAGCCTGGCAATAGTCGGGAGGCGAGGTCAAGCGGGAGTCCGTCGATCTCACTTCGAAGCAGCGCACCGAGCCGCACGTCAACGTACGCCATGAGCGCCAGAGGCCCGAGAAAGTGCCGACAGAACTGGCGATAGGCGATCCACGGCGAGCCTTCTTCGTATCTCTCAAACGATAGTGTGTCGATAAAAACCGGTCGAGGCCCGATGAACTGTATATTGAACGCGCTCGCGTCCTTTAGCGAAAAGCCATCTTCGAGAGCGGCGCGCGCAATCGTCAGCGTAAGCAGCGCGGCCGACTTTAGTTGGCCGAAGGACCACTCGTAAGGGTGAGAGATAAACGGAATCTGCTCGGGACGAATGACTTGCCCGGCTCCCGATGTAGCGGCCAGGGCAATATCCACTTTTTCGACAAATACGGCTTGACCATTACGTACAAGATTGTCGTAAAACTTGCTATCTAGGACGGCGTCAAGTATCGGAACGTACGACGGTTGAACCTGCCGGTAGATCTGCCCATCCCGGGCAAAAACGAACCCGTCCGGGTCGCGAAAAGACCCGGGTATCCGCTTAGCGGAGGTCACAAAGTTTTGTTGACGGCGTTTGAGTGCTTAGCACCCAGAAATCGAGCCCTAAGGTTTGCGAATACCGTCTTAAGCGTGTACGCTCCGGCCAAAACACCGGCGAACGCTGCCTGAATCAGCATGCTACCGCTCCCTCCGTCGAGGTACGCCATACACTGGTGCGTGTAGGTCTGAGCGATTTCAATCGTTTGCATATTATGGGATGACGGAACAATTCTGCCCCCAGTTCACTAGAAACCACTTTATGGGCATAAAATTCTTATTGACATGAATCTTAATATCGCCTCAGTTCGCGCCTGTTCGGCAGAAAGTTGGTCGCGAGCAATGAAATTTTGAACAATATTCCTTTAGTAGCGTAAATTATCTCGGTTGCCATTCATCATCAAGGTTCACTGTGAAGCGTTGGATAGTCTTAGCAACAATACTTTTGGCGATAGGCGGAGTGGTCGTTTGGCGAGTCAACCAGCGCATGCAAAGCACGAGCCAACTCGCCGGGGGAAAGGGCGCAAACCGAACCCCGCTAGTCGAGACCGCCAAAGCGCGTCCGGCCGTAATCACCGAGTCGTTGCAGTCCGTTGGTAGCCTCGAATCACCCTTCCGAGTTCAGATATCCCCGCTAACGTCGGGTCGAATCGAACAGATGGCCTATCGCGAAGGTGACACCGTCCACGCCAAAGACGTAGTAGCAAGAATTGACTCGAGCGATGCCGATCTTCAAGTCATCCAATCGCAATCAAGCGTCGCCGAAGCCGAGTCTAGACTAGCGCAAGCCAAGCTTGGCCAAAACTCTACCAGCGTGACCTCGAGCGCCAATGTGACTCAGCAACTGGCAGCGCTGACGAGTGCGCGTGCCGACTTGAACCAAACGCAACAGAACGTGTCTGCGCAGGTCGCGGCGGCAAGCGACACGATTATCGATGCGACGGCCAAACTAAATAGTGCGAAAGCTCAAGTCGCAAACGCGAGTGCTATTGTCGGCCGCGAACAAGCCTCAGTCGCGAATAGCAAAGTACATCTGGATCGCGTAACGGAGCTCTATCGACAGCGCTTCGTTGCCGCCCAGGATTTGGACGACGCAAAAACGGCATATCAGGTGCAACTCAGTGCCGTGAAAGTTGCAGATGCCCAGTTGGCCGCCGCAAACCAATCTGTTTCAAGCGCAAGCGCGGTGCTGAACGGAGCTACCCAGCAAAAATTAATCGTCGAACGAAAAGCAAACGCCGATGTCGCCAGCGCCAAAGCGCGTGAGACCCAGGCCAGCCAAGCTCTGAAGATGGCGACCGCAAACACGTTTCAACCAGCGGCCTACAAGGAAAACCTTGCCGCGCTCCAGTCGGTCGTTGTCGCTGCTCGCGCCGCTCTGAGTCAAGCGCGCGCACGTCGAGAACAGACCGTTCTCAGGTCCTCGATTACGGGCACTGTGACCGCGCGGACTGCCGACCCAGGCTCACTCGCTTCCCCCAGCACGCCTATCATGACGATCCAGTATTTGGACTGGCTCTTCTTCAATGCGGCATTCCCAATCGAAACAAGCGGCCGTATATACGTGGGGCAAAGCGTCGTTGTCGGACTCGATGGCCAACCAGAGAGACCGATCGACGGCACGATCACCGATGTGAATCTCGTCGCCGACCCTCAGAGTCGGCAGTACACCGTGCGAGTGAAGATTTCAAATACTGACCACAAACTCCGTGCTGGCATGTTTGGGCATATTCAAATCATCACGAAGGTCGTGCATGCGGAAGCAGCAGTGCCGAAGGAAGCCGTCAGGCAGGCCGGAGGCAAGACGACCGTCGTTGTCGTTAGCACAGACAAAAAGGCTCATGTTAGGGATGTCGTGATCGGGGCATCTGACGACAAAGTTCAGCAAATTCTCTCGGGTGTAACCGCTGGAGAAGTCGTCGTCTCTGGTACATACGCCACCTTGAAGGACGGTCAGGGTGTTAACGTCGCGGACTCAAACAAGACAGGCAAAGGTGGCGGTAAAGGAAATCGTCGTGGGGCCACTGCCGGTGCTCCCGCCGGTGGATCGCGTTGAACGTCGGCCAGTTCTCGGTTTCTCGTCCGGTTGCCGTTACGATGCGCATTGCCGCGCTTGTGCTGCTTGGCTACATCTGCTTGCTACGACTTCCGATTGACCTTCTGCCACGCGTTGATATTCCGACGGTAGCGGTTCGTGTCAGCTGGCCAAACACAGCGCCAGAAGAGATGGAGACGCAGATTGCTCGGCCGATCGAGCAGGCTGTTTCGACCGTTCGCGGCATGTATTTGGTGAGCTCTTCCTCTACCCTCGGAAGCGCAAGCGTTCGAATCCAGTTTAACTTCGGCGTGAATGTGGATCAAGCCACGATCGACGTGATACAGGCCGTGCAACGGGCTCGGGGCAGGTTTCCGACTGACCCGACGATTTCGGAGCCGTCAATCTTCAAATTTGATCCGTCTTCGCTACCTATCTTGGTCTACGGCGTTTCGTCGGATTCGATGGATCTCATCCACCTTCGCGCCCGCATGACCAATGAGATCAGCCCGATGATCGAGGCGTCAGGAGGCGTCGCGTCGGTGAATATCTCTGGTGGACAAGATCGCGCGATCATGATCGACGTCGACCCGGTCCAATTGCAGGCACACTCCGTCACGATGAGCGACATCTCGCGGCGATTGCAGCAAGAAAACGTCAGCCTTCCCGCTGGAGTTGCGAAGGAGGGCCGAAGCCAATACAGTTTGCGCAGCGTCGGCTACTTCAAGTCGCTCGACGAGATTCGGAGTCTGCCGGTGGCGACCAAGAGCGGTCGCCTCGTCTCACTAGATGAGGTCGCAGACGTCCGAGATGCAAGCTTAGACGTGCTCGCATACACACGCGTGAATGGCAAAGCCGCCCTGAACGTATCCGTGACGAAACAGAGTGACGCGAACACGGTTGAGACGGCTCAGAACATTCAAAACGCAATCGTCGAGATCATCAAGCGCAACCCTGACATCAAGTTCCTCAACGTCTACGATCAAGCGAAATTCGTTTCCAATTCCATCGCCGACCTCAAGAATACGGCGATGATCGGTGGCGTCCTCGCGATCATCATCATCACGTTCTTCCTCCGCAATCTGCGAAGCACGTTTGTTGTCGCCCTCTCGATTCCGATCTCGATCACATCGACATTCGCGCTCCTCTACTTTTGCGGATTCACTCTCAATACGATCTCGCTAAGTGGGCTAGCGTTGGCGTCAGGCCTGATCGTGGATGACGCGATCGTTGTTCTGGAAAACATATATCGTCATATTGAGCGCGACGGTAAACCGGCGCGCCAAGCGGCGATAGACGGCACTCAAGAAATCATGTCCGCGGTTCTCGCGTCGACGTTCACCGTGATGATCGTCTTTCTGCCTCTCTTGCTTATCAAGGGGCAAACCGGCCAGACGTTCACACAATTTGCGCTCGTTGTCATCTTCTCTATTGGCGTCTCGCTTCTCGACGCCACAACCGTCGTGCCGATGCTCGCCTCACGAATGATTCGTGAACAGGATGTCCTCGACGAGGCCCATCCCGAGCTACGCGCACAGCACGGCAAGAAGCCGAGTCTGCTGACCCGCGCGTTCGATCGAGTCGGCATTTGGCTGACCAAGATGGACCACGCGTACCGAAATGGCCTCGAATGGGCAATCCACCACCGCACCAGCATGGTCGTGATCGCCTCGCTCGCAATTCTAGCCGCCGTCGGGATGTGGCCGCTCGTCGGCAAGGAGCAGTTGCCCCAGACGGATAGTGGCAATCTAACTATCCGCGTAAAGCTCCCGCTGGGTACCCGGGTCGAAGTCACTGACGTTGCAATGAAGCAGCTCGAGTCCATCGTGATGGCGGACAAAGACGTCGAGACGATGATCTCCGGTGCCGGAACCAACGTGGGACTTCGCGGCGCTGGGGGCGGCGATTCCAACGAAGGTGGGGCCACGCTCAAACTCAAGCAAAACCGAAAATCAAGTACCGGTGATATCGCAAAACGAATTCAGAAAAGCCTTGCAGTTATCCCGAGTGCGCGCATCCAAATCCAGCCACTGGACATGGTCGCAAACATTCTCGGTGGTAATAACTTAGGGTTCGGCGTCGATGTTTATGGGCAAGATTTGATCCAATTAACCGCAGTCGCACGGCAGGTCATGGCGGGAATGTCCGAAGTGCCCGGCCTGCAAAATGTCGACCTAAACGTGCAGGATGCCGCGCCAGAAGTTCAATGGTCCATCGACCGCGAGAAGGCCCAAACCCTTGGCGTTTCCTTTAACGACGTCGCGAACACGATCGCGTCGAGCACCAACGGGCAGCTGTCGAGCTACTACCAAGAGAAGGGCTTCCAGTACCCGATTTATGTGCAGGTAGCAACCGCAAAGCGGTTGACCGTGGATAGCCTGAAGCAACTTCCCGTGCCGACGAGCACGGCGGGTGCTTCGATTCCGCTCGGACAAATTGCCACGGCAAAGTACGGCATTGGGCCAAATGAGATCAACCGGCAAAATCGTCAGCGAGTGATAAGCGTCGGTGGCAACGTCACCGACCGGCCCGAGAGCGAAATTCAGGCCGATGTATTCGCGGCACTCGCTAAGATTGACTTTCCGACCGGCACTTACTGGGCGCTCGGCGTGCAGCAACAGCAACGAGACAAGGACTTTTCAGGGTTGGGCTTATCCGTTTTCCTGGCGATTGCGCTCATATACATGCTGCTAGCAACCCAATTTGAGTCGTTTGTTTATCCGCTAATCGTCCTCGTTTCGGTACCACTGTGCGCCATCGGATTGGTCCTCGCCCTCTTTCTGACGAACCGTGCCTTTGGCATGACCGCATTCATCGGCTTACTCATGCTGATTGGTATCGTCGTCAAGAACGGAATTCTGCTTGTCGACTACACCAACCAGCTTCGTGCGAGAGGAATGGAGCGAGATGAGGCGATTCTCACCGCCGGTCCAACACGCTTGCGCCCAATCCTAATGACGACCCTTGCCGCAATCCTCGGAATGTTGCCCCTCGCGATTGGCATCGGAAGCGGGTCGGAAATGTACGTCCCCCTCGCCACTGCCGTGATCGGCGGCTTGGCGACCTCTACGATGCTAACGCTTTTTGTGGTCCCGACCGTCTACACGTTGTTTGACGATCTCATCGAACGGTTCGGGCGTCATAAGTCAATAGTGGGTACCGATGCCTAAGCAAAAATCCACCGCCCGCGATCTCGAACGGTTACTCCCAGCGGTGATTCAATCCCTTTTTGGCGGCGCAGAGGATCCGCTCGAATCCATACCCATCGGTCAACTTCGCATGATTCGGCACTTGGAGTCAGGCCCAAAAACTCCAACCCAACTTGCAAATATGCTCGGCCTCACGATGGGCGCGATATCTCAGCTCGCCCAAAGATTGCGTTCGGCTGAAATTCTTGAAGAGCAGATTGATGAGCACGATCGCCGGAGCAAGACTTTCGCCCTTTCTGCACGGGGCCAGGAGCTGATGGAACGCAGAGCGGCAGCGCGCGTGCTAAAGGCCGACGCAATACTGTCGGCGGTACCTGTCGATGTTCAGCAAAGCCTCATCACTGGCTTGGAGGCCGTCCTCCGGTGTAGCAACGTCGAATCGATCGACCGGAGTACCAAATGATCCGCACGATCATGTCGTCGCTATGCGCTACGCTTCTAACCGGAATCGTCTTCGCACAGACTCCGCCGCTCAAGCCTGACGTTCCCGCGATTCCCGCTCCCAAGCCGATGCAGTTGCAAACGGCCGCCGCAAAGTCACGCATTCTCTCGATAGATGAGGCCGTGCGGCTCGCCCTAGAATTGCAGACGTCTCCGCGAATTGCCGGCAACGACCTTTCCGCTGCCGTAGCAAAGGAGCGTCAGGCGGTTACCGAGCTGCTCCCGCACTTTTCACTCGGTGCGAATGCGACGGACTTGAGTGTAATCCGGCGAGGTAATTTCACCGGAGGCTCGACGGGTTGGACGACCCAGGGCTCGGTGAACGCCAACTTGCTCTTGTTCGATTTCGGTCGAACCCGGGACTTGGTCGGCGAGCAACGTTTCCTTGTCGACGCCGCGCGCTTCGTACTTGCTCAGTCAAAAACCGATGTGGAGCAAGCGGTGCGGAACGCGTATCACGCTCTCGAGCAGAGCAAAGCGCTCATGATCGCATCCGAGGCAAACCTGACGAACCGTCGTGCTCAGTTCGCCTTAGCTGAGGCAAGGCTGAATACCGGCGTTGGTGCTCCCTCAGATTTTGTTCAGGCACAAACCACGGTCGCCGATGCAACGATTTCGGTTATCTCCTCCCGGGCCTCAGTGCTCAACTCCCAAATTAGCCTCGCCGACGCAGTCGGCCTCGACTCTCGAACCGAGATTATCATCGCGACTGCGAGTGAAAACGCGCCCGCCAAATCGCTCGACGATTGGGCGAGCGAGGCACTCACCAAACGGTACGAAGTTCGAGAGGGGCAGTCACGACTTGAGTCGAAGCGCGCAGCGGTTGCTGCCGCCCGTAAATCGAACCTGCCGAGTGTATCGCTTGCCGCCGGAATCTCAACACGTGGAGTGAGTGACCCGCTGAACAGCCAAACCGGAAGCGTCGGCCTCATCGCGTCGTGGCCCATTTTTGACGGTGGGTTGGGTCGAGCCCGAGCGGATGAAGTGGCCGCGAACGCAAGAACCGCTGAAGTACAGCTGGTCCAGACCAAACGTCAAGTTGTTTCTGAAGTAACCACTGCGTACGTTGCTTTCATTTCTGCGACACAGAGAAGTGAGGTCGCCGTCATCCAGCTTGCCAATGCGCGGGAGCTAGTCCGAATCGCGGAAGGTCGTTACCGTGGCGGAATCGGGAATTTCTTAGATGTAACCTCTGCCCAAGACAACCTCTACAACGCCGACCGGAACTTGGCTCAAGCGAATGGTGACCTCCAGCGCTCCGAAGTCGCACTCCGGAAGGCAGCTGGAGTATCTGCTATCGCCCCCGTACCAACCCTGGATGAGCGCGGAAAAACCAACTAGCCCCGGGCGCCATATCCACCATCGTTCCGTTTGAATCCACACCGTTAGAAGTCCACGGCATAACGCCCTGCCAATCTTTGGCAAACGCATTCTGATAGTTCGCGATAATCGTCTGGCCGGCACTTCCCTTGGACGGCATTTCACCGACAATGCTGGGCTTACCAACGAGGCCCATCTCGGTTGGACTGCTTTCGAAAGGACTTGAGAACCACTTACGCACCCAGTCGTAGTAGTGAACGTTGTAAAAGTCAACGCGTGCGCCCGGTTGCGCCGCGCCGAGCGATGCGTCCGACAAGCAGTTGCCGTTGTACTTCGCGCTCAAATACTTCGCGGCCGTGCCCATCCCTTGGCAGACCAAAGCCTTGCTGTGCTTGTGCACGGAGTTGGCGACGCGAGCGATGAGGTCAACTGTGTCGGCTTGCTTGAGGCCTTGATTATCCCAATGCCAGTCAATCTCGTTGCCGACGTCAACCGCAAAAAAGTACAGATTTGATGCGTATCGCTTTGCGAACGGTGTGACGTAGTTGTTGACGAACATCTCGCGATTGGCCGCGTTTCGTTGCATATTGCGCCAGGCTTCGGCGTTGTGATTGCCCGCCTTCGTGTGGTCGAACGAAATGAGGGCGATCATCAAGTACACGTGTTCCGACTTTGCTGCCGCGAAGAGCTGATCTACGTTTTCCCAAAACTTCGCCGTCGGTGCTGTGATCGAACCGTCAGCCCGAATGCCCGGCGAAGGATTATCTCCGTTGCACGTGATCCAAACCCGCGTCGCGTTGACATGATTACTGGCGAGTAGCTGCATTTGACTCTTCCACCAGCCAGCGTCGAAGTTGCCGCCAAAGTCGTTCCAATGCTGCCACGGCGTGTTTGCCCCACTGATCCAAATTCGCTTTCCGTTGACCTGGAAGTGCGTGCCCTTCACCTCGATTCTTTGCGCGAGGACCGGCGTCGACACGACTGCGAGAGTTACCCAGGTGGCAATTAGCTTTGATTGCATCTCATCGTCTATCTTGTCACAGCGCGATCCGGGCCGGCGTTCCCAGGTTTAGGTAATTTCTAGGCACGCGCTATCGCTCCGCATTTGCCTTTTCCTACCGAATTAGCTAACAATGGACAGGACCGATGTTTGCCCTCAACTTTTACAATGACCTCTACGGCGATGTACTTCGCAACGACCGCAAGTCGGTGAGCATTCGCCTTGGCGATAAGAGCGACAAATATAAAACGGGAATGGTCGTTTGGGTCACCGTGGGAGCCCGTTTTGGTCGCCGTCAGAAGCTCTACAGCGCGATTCTTGATCGAGTCGAGGTCAAAACCATCGCGGAACTCTCGCCACGCGATATCGAACGTGAAAACCCGGAACTGCGAACGCAAGACGACGTGGTCGGGGTGCTGAGCCGCGTCTATGGCGACTTCATCATGCCGGACCACGTCGTTACCGTGATATATTTCTCGCGCGTTGACGAGTGATTTAGTTGAGTGTCTTCGCCTGAAGCGTCATCACCAGGCTGGTCATCGAGTGAAGCACATCATCTGAGCGCGTAAACGTGCCTGAGCTGAACGTCCAAGAAGTGATCACCGTGTCATTTTCGGCGATGTTCAGCGCGGTCTTGACCGGCGCGGAAAAGCTTGGCAGCCACCACTCAGTTCCCGTTTCAGATCGCTCGACCTGCGAGACAAATCCCTTCGGAATGATGATTCCGGAGATTACTCGCGGAATGGGATAGATGTTCGTTTCGTCATGCGACGCCCAGTTGGCTCGCCACGTCGTGAACGCGCCAGAAGATGCCGGGAGTGACTCCTGGCCGACCATCGTGAACGATGAATCCACGACCTTGTCCGCCTGAAACTCAGCCGCGTCGTTCGCGAATCGTGACGTCGAGGAAAGGCCGGTGCCCGTAGCGAAGGTTCCAGACCATACGGATTGCGGGGTTGTTGCGTTGAAGGACACCGAGTGATCCCGTTGTCCGATCACGGTAATCGTGCCATCCGCCGCTTGGGTCACAAACCGCTCCGTAATCTCACTGACTGGATTACCGCCCGTCGGGGTGTAAACCAAGCTATCCGTGATTTGGAAGCATGCCGTTGCGTTATACGTCGTCGCCGTAACATTTCGGACCATGTTGCCCGTCACGTTTGCATTGAGTGTCCGCTTCGCAAATGCGGCGTCTAGGTATTCCATCACCGTTGCTCCGGTTACTTTGTAGACGTAGGAATCGCCATTCGCCATCAGGCGCATTGCCGATCCGCCATCTACTCCCGGGCCGACTGGGACGTTAGCCGCCGAGCCGCCATTTGGAAAGCCGCTTGTTGCCGGAGAGCCTGACCCGCCGCATCCGGCGAATATAATGCCCCCGGAAGCGACGGCCGCTAGCGCCATCACTCTAATCGTGGTTAATTTTCGATTCATATCTGTTTCGCTCCTAGGATGCGGCCACGTCGAACGTCGCCAAATATTCGGTGCCCAAGTAGGACACGGAAAGGGAACCGACCATATGTCCACGGAACAACGTCGTCGCTCCGCCGATCACGTAATTGCCGTTTGCCACGAAGCTCGCGGTCGCCGTCACGTGGCCTGTTCCGTTGATAACTCCGCCAAGGGTGCCAGATTCAGCTCCTCGGTTCATCGTCCCCGAAAGGCTGCCGTCCGCTCCGACCGTGGCCGTCATCGTCTGACTCGCCAAGCTAAGTGACGGGCAACTCCATGTTCCGGTGTAAGTCCCGCGGTACAGGCTCGGAAGCGTGCCAGATGTCGTTGTTCCACCACACCCGGCGAGGGTCAATATTGTTGCGGCGAGCAGGCATCCCATGCCGTATGTTCGTTTCATAGTCGTTTTCGTCCCCCTTTCGCGGGTACTGGTGTCGGCTTCTCAACGGTCGGCATGTAAATGTTCTCGCCGTTGTTGGCATTGTCGATCGTCTTGACGGTGAGGAAGATCACCAATTCGGTTCGCTTCCGTTCGCCCGTCGTTTTCTTGAACAGACTTCCAAAGATCGGCAGATCCTTGAGGAATGGAACACCTTGGTTTGTCATCGAGTCCTGGTCCTGAATCAGGCCGCCAATCGCGATCGTTTGGCCGCTTTCCACCATCAAGGTGGTCTGGGCGTACCGTGAGCTCGTCTGTGGAAGCTTTCCACCGTTGGGCACGTCGGTGAATCCCTTCAAGAGACTGATTCTCGGCCGAAGATCAAGCGTTATCTTGCCATCCCCGCCGATGCGAGGGATGACGCAAAGACGAACACCGACGGACACTTCGCCCGTCACGATCGTCGTTCCGCTTTGGCTCTGAGTAATCGACTCGATGTATCGAACGATGTCACCGACGAATACTTCGCCTTGACGTCCATCGATCACCGTGAAATTCGGTCGGGCCAGCAATTTGTTGTGGGCTGCGAGCGCATCGAGCGATGCGGTCACGTCACCGCTAAACTTCCTGCCCGTAATGCTTGCCCCGATCGTATTCAGGGGTTGGGGCTGGCTGTTATTCATGTTCAAGAACTTCACCGCACCGCCGCCGAGGATGTTCCAATCGATGCCCGCGTTGATCGAGTCGTCTTTGCTCAACTCCATCACTCGCAGTTCGATGGCAACTTGCTTCGGGGCGATGTCCATCTTCTCAAGAAGCATGTGGGCTTCGCGGATTTGGTCAGTCGTGCCTCGCAAGAACAACCGCATTGGGAATGCATTCTTCTCCTGCTCGTTAAAAGGACTTTCCAAGGCTCCGTCCGTGTTTACAGCACTTGAAGAGGACGCCGCACCCGATGCCGTCTGTGACGACTGTTGTGTTTGCGACGATTGGGTGTCCTGGCCCTGCTTCTTGCCCTCACCTTCTTTATAAAGTGAAGAGTTCGAAACCGGATTCGGTGCCACCGTCACTCGCAGTCCCGGGATTGCGGAAACGAGCGCTTCACGCAGCGACCGAGGATCGGTCGCCTTGACTTCGTACGAGACGATCTCGCTGCCGTAGCCGCTGGAGTCGAGCCTTGAGAGCATCTCTTCCGCGCGTTTCACATTTGATTCGCGGCCGACTAACACAACCACCTGGTTGACAAAGCCCTTCGGTGATGCGATCAGGTCAACGTTCAAACTCGAGTTGTCAGACGTGACTGCCTTGACTAGATCGGCCGCCGTCGTTTTCTCCGTCTTGACCGAGTAGCTGTGAGTTACGATCTGATCGTCAACTTCTTGGCCATGGCCGTAAGCCTTCGCGATCATGTGATCTGCTTCCGTAATCTGCTTGACCACGGTGTCCATGCCCGCTGACGGTCCGATGACCATCAGATACTGATCTTTAAGGCCATTGAATCGAACGATCGAGTCCTGAGTTCCTTGTCCCGAATCAGCTTTGCCTTCCTGCGTGCTGGCTTGGCCGAGCTTGACGTCGCTTACCGCCGGGCCGCCGGCTGCATTGGCCTGACGCTCGATGGAGAAGTTGTCTTCAGGAAGAAACACTTGGAATCCGCGCATTGACGGCTGAGCATTCAGCCAGGCCGTCAAGACGGCGCGAATCTGCTTGCCCTGTCCGCTGGCGAGCGGAACCACTCGATTTGCAAATGCCGGGTCCGGCTCATGCGTCGGAATGATCGTCGTCGCTTCTGCTCGCGATGAAACTACGATGGCATTGCCTTGCTTTCGATAGGTTAGCTTCGCAACTTCAGTGACGAGGTTAAGTGCTTCTAGAACCGTCACCTTGTCCAACGAAACTGAGATCGTCTGGTTGACATCCTTCGCAGCGACAATGTTTACGCCAGCCTGCAGTGTGATTGCTTTCAGGATTTGGACGACGTCCGTGTTCGTGAAGTCCAACGTTACGAGGCGAGACATTGGATCGGTCGGGCGCTCTTTCTTGTCACCCGGCTTCTTATCCGTCGAAGCCTTCGTTTTGTCGACAACCTTTCCGATTGTCAGCGGCGCGACCAGCCCTTTAGTCTGGCCAGCGGCCTTCGTAAATACGGTCGGAACGGCGAGCAGGAATTCCAGAGGAACCTTGATCGGAGTTGCTGGCGGCAAGACGGCTGCACTTGAGTTGCTTGGTGCCCATTCCAGCTCCGTTGGAACGCCACCGACTGAAGCGTACAGTTCGTCTTCAGAGTAGATAGGTGCAAATGGGATTGCCGCTCGTGGCTTAACTTGGGGCTTGAATGATGCGACCGCAGCTGTCGCAGGATAGGCAAACTGAATGATCCATCCCCCGATTGCTTCCTTGATTTTAGGTTCGGAAGCCGCCTTGAGTTTCGCTATCAGGCCGGTCTCTTTGGCTCGCTTGTCGAACCAACCGTAGCTGATCGTTCGCACCGCACCCGTGGCGAACTCTTGCTTACCCGGTGACCCCTGTAGCACCCCTTTGAACTTGAACATGAGTTCCTTCCCGTCCGCAAAGCGAACGAGTCGAGGCTTTTTGAGGCCTTCGCCCATGATCACTATTTCGAGTCCGCTGGGGGTGCGTTCTGCCGTAACGCCGTTAAGCGTTTGGCTCAGCCCCGACGAACCGGCACCTAGAGTCAGGCTTAATGTAAGCCCGACCGGTCCCCACACCGTGTAATTACTTCGCAACTGAGTTTCCTCCGATTTTCAGGTGGAGCGTTTCGCCCCGGTATTTGACAGTGACTCCCGTCTTATCAATCCATGTCACTTGGGCTTCTGGATCGATAAATCCGCCCATTCGAATCATTCGCTCGTGACCTTGTGAGTCACGAAAAACCGCGATTGGATGCTCTCCAACCAGCAGACCGTTCAAGCTGTAAGGAAGCGGATGTGCTTCCTGCAGGCTGAGGCCCGGCTGCGCTCCGCCGATCTTTGTCGATGCTCCAACTCCGGTCGGAGGCAATGTGCCGCCGGGGCCGGTAGGTTGTATCGGCTTTGCTGAGCCTGGATCGATCCATTTTTGGATCGGATTCGGCGGCGGCGTTGGGGCCTGGAAAGGATCCCGCGCCGGTAAATCATTCGCCACTCCAACGTTCTTTGGCAGCTCGACTTCCGGCTTCGTAGCGACTGCTGTCGTACGCTTGACCGGTGCAGGAGCGGGGTCGGCGCCGCCAGGCATGAATTGAAACACGCCGGCCGCGCCGAGTACGACGAACAGGGCCACGAGAATGATCGCTTTCTTCTTATCTGAGCCTGGGCTCTCAACCTTCATGGTTTGCACCTCGTTTCGCCATCGCTGTTGTCGTCGAAGGTGTCTTCGCCTTCTCCGAGAACAGGAAGGTTCTCAAATTGATCGTGATGTCGAGTCCGTGCTCATCATGAGCCGACACTTTCGGCTGGATCACGATGGACCGCGCGGCCACAACCTTCGGGAATTGGTTCAGCGCTTTCACGAATCGCAGCGCGTCTGTGTAGTTGCCCTTGCCGAGCACTTCGATGTCCTGCTCGATGTACGGCTTCCGCACAGGCTTCTCGCCTTCTCTTGGAGCTGAAGCGTGTGGCTTCTGTGAGACACCCATGATCGTGATGCCACTTTGCTTGCCAGCCTCCGCAAGTTCCCTCAACATCGTTGCGAGGTATGCGTAGTCCGGGACGCCTTTTTCTAAGTGGGCGAGGCGCTCACGAGTGGCTTGCAGCTTCACCATCGACTCGGCTAGCAATTTCTTGAGCTCAGCATCATTCTTAAGTTCTGAGCGCAACGCGGATTCCTTGCCTTGCTCGGCCGACAGAGTTGAAGCTTGTGAATACATAATTCCGATGCCGCCCAGCACCACAATGCCGGTGATAGCGGCGAATATTCGAAAGTCAGGCGCTTTGCTCATGCCTTTCCTCCATCCTTGTTCTCCACCTTCGGTGCAGGTGGTTTGGCCGTCCCATGAACTTGGGCGACGATTTCGAATTCTGCGTATGGCTTGCCATTAAAATCTTTCGGTCGAGATGCCTTCAGGTTCACCGCATCTAGGTCTTTCGAGTTTTGAAGTCGCAGGATGAGTTCGCTGATCGGCTCTTGGCCCGAAGACATGCCGATGAATGTCACGGCGGTCGGTGCTTCCTCGTCGGCGTCCGTGCTTCGGATCGCCGTAAACCAGGTATCACGCGGCGTTTGCGTCGTAAGGTGAGCGAGAATTCGTGACCACTTGTCGGTCAGCTTTTGCCCGTCTTCCAGCGTTTTGACCTTCGGTTCCAAGATCCCGGCTTCCTTGACGTTGAGAGTGATCTCCGAAAGAATCGGAGCCTGCTTCTGAATCTTCGTACGCAGGTGCGCTTGCTCAGATCGAACGCGATCAATTCGGAAAGCAAATGCTCCCCAACCCAAAACCACCAGGGTCGCGGAAGTAACGGCCGCGAAGAAGGCGATTCGGACTCTTCCATCGTTGCGTCGACTTTGGCGGCGCTGTTCTTCGATAAGGTTGATAAACGGCATCGTGTGTTCCTAAGCTGCCTTGGCGAACGGTCGCATAGCGAGGCCGGCCGCCACCGCGAGGTCGAGGCCAGAGTCTTCGATGAAGCCGGGCGAGATGAAACGGGGAATATCAAACACGCCGGAAGCAACGGTGGGAAGTCCCAACCGATTCTCGACATATTCGGCTAGGCCGCCTAACTTAGCGCCACCGCCAGCGAGGACTAGGCGCTGCACTTGACGGTCCGCACCGACCTCTGCCTGCTGCGATTGGAAGTAGTTAAGCGATCGACGAATCTCGCGCACAAGGTCATCGATATGTGGCTGAAGCGCGACCAGGGGCGGAGCTTCCTTCTCGCCTGTAGGATTGATGAGTGGCTTGAGATTAAGCTGCGCTTTGCCGGACTCGGCATCAGCAGGGTCCATTTTGAATGTGTTGACTAAGGCTTCGGTGAGGGCATTACCGCCATAAGGAATGGATCGGCTCATCGTGAACACGCCAAGATCGACAACGCTGATCGTCGTCGAGCTTGCGCCGATATCAACGATTGCAAACGTCTGATTTGCCGCGTCAAAGTCGAGGTCTGTTTCGAGAAGCGAGCGGTAGATCGCAAACATTTCGACGTCCACGCCATCGACCTCGAGCCCCGCGGCTTCGCATGCGGCGATTCGGCTCCGCACGATGTCCTTCGGCGCGGCGACTAGCAGCACGGTGATGCGAGCGTCGTCGAGTGGGCCTAGGATCTCAAATTCGATGAAGCTGTCTTCCACCGAACCAGGCACGTACCGGCTGGCTTCAATGCGGATCGACTTGCGAAGTTGGGCTTCCGAAACTTTCGGAAAGGGAACCGGTCGGACAAAAACTGAGCCGCCGGCAGCGGCGATGTGTACGGTGTTCGCAGTGATTCCCGCTTTCTGCAGCATCTCGTGGATTGCGTCGCCCAATTCTTCGGGCATAAGCACCACGCCGTCCTTGATCGCACCCTTTGGCGTTGGGGCAACCGCGATTTTGGCAACTTTCCACGCGTCGCCCGTTCGCTGAACTTGGACGGCCTTCAGCGTGTGTGAACCTAGGTCAATTCCGACGTAGGACGGCTTAGGAAACAGACTTATCGACACGTAAGACTTGCCTCCTCTGGCCTATCAATAACACTTGAGCGCGCTCTAAACATTGCTTCTCCCGGGCAATTCCCTAGTAAGGTTATGGGGATTTGAACCTCAGAACTTTAGGGATAACTTTAGATTTGGCCTCGTTGTTAACACCATCCGCTCTTCAGCGCAATTCGCGGTAGTGTAAAGGCATGAAAGAGCAGTTGATTGGGCTCATAGTCGGACTTTTTGCGACCGCGACCATTCTTGGCAGCGGTTCGACCGACGAGTATTCGGCACGAATCTCCAAATGGCGTACGGATGTAGAGAAGCGACTAAAGCTTGAGGAAGGGTGGTTGGCGGTTGCCGGCCTTCATTGGCTTGCCGAAGGGGACACGACTTTTGGCTTAACGGAGGCCGAGCATCTCGAAATTCCCGCAACCGGCGTCGTTGTAGGGACGATTCGGCGCGAAGGTGAGCGCGTGACCCTTCGCATCGTTCCCTCCCACCAAGTGCATTTGAACGGCGCGCCCGTGGACAACCGAGAACTGAAACTCGACGCCGACAAAGTACACGTTCAAAAGATAACGCTGATGGCTATTCATCGAGGCTCGCGGATCGGCCTCAGAGTGTGGGACGCGAACAGCGACGCCCGCCGCACGTTCTCGGGTCTCAAGTGGTTTCCGATCGATAGCAACTTATGCGTGAAGGCAAAGTACGTCGCCTACGAGCATCCGAAATCGATGTCGATCACATCTGTGATTGGAGACACTGCCCCGGTCTCAAACCCTGGGTATGCCGAGTTTTCGTTGCACGGACAGAGTTGCCGTCTGGAAGCTCAGGACGCTGGCGACGGGTTGTTTTTCAACTTTCGCGACGGCACGAGTGGCAAGAACACGTACGCTGCGGGCCGCTTTCTCGACGCGGCGAAGCCGGTCGATGGAGTTGTGATCCTCGACTTCAATCAGGCGACGAACCCTCCATGTGCATTCACGGAGTTCGCTACTTGTCCGCTGCCGCCGCGAAGCAATTGGCTGTCCGTGCCCATCGAGGCGGGCGAGAAAACCTATCGTGAGCACAATAAACATTGAGCCGTTAGACTCCGTCAGTCGAGGCAGATTCCACAAGCTTGCCTACCGCGTCGATTTCGAATGACTTCAGGCCCTCGGCTGAAAAACTCACGACCACAGTCTGGTCCTTGTAGCGTAATTGGCAATTCGCCCTTCCGCGCGAGGCAACTTCTGCGCGGACGAGAAGCTTGTCCTCCCACGTAAGCGCGATCGTAAATCCACCGCGCGCCCGTAGTCCCGTCGCCTTACCGCTCGGCCACTCGCTCGGCAAGGCAGGGAGCAAATGGATTTCTCCGAGGTGACTCTGCAGGAGCAGCTCGATGATCGCGCTGCATCCTCCAAAATTCCCGTCGATCTGGAACGGCGGATGGTTATCAAACATGTTCGGCAAAGTGCTCTTTGTGAGCAGCAGCTTAAGGTGCTGGAGCGCGTGGTCCGGCTGCTCAAGGCGAGCGAAGAAGCATGCAACCCACGCTCGACTCCAGCCGGTTCCACCGCCACCGCTTTTCAGTCGATAATTGAGGCTGTTCTCGACCGCCTGAGCTAGCGCCGGCGTGGATCGAACACCAATCATGTGTCCGGGATGTAGTCCGTACAAATGCGACATATGTCGATGACCGGGCTCCGGCTCATCGAACGGCTCGATCCACTCCTGCAGTCTCTGCGTGTGACCATCAATCTGGATCGGCGCCAAATGCTGTTGCGTGAACTTGATTCGCTTGAGGAGTTCAGCCTCGAATTCTGTGCCGCCTGCCCCGAGCACTGCGATGGCCGCCGCACAATTTTCGAGCAAATCGGTGATGATCGCGAGGTCCATTGTTGCTGCGTAGGTAAGGGTCGCCACCTTCCCGTCGAGCATTCTAAATGAGTTCTCTGGCGAGTGCGAAGGATTCGTCACAAGGTGACCCTCAAACCGATTGCCCTTCGGTGCCTCAATCAGAAAGTCGAGAACGAACTCTAGAGCACCCCGCATGATTGGCCAAGCACGACTGCGAAGGAATTTGACGTCGCCAGAGAACTGATAGTGCTCCCACGGATGGCGTGCCATCCACGCGGCGCCCATTGGCCAAACTCCCCAAGGCCCATCGACCGCCGCCGCCCCGCGCCAGAGGTCGGCATTATGGTGCAACACCCAGCCACCGCAACCGTAGTACGCGCGCGCCGTCGCTGAACCGGTTACTCGAAGGTCGTCGAGCAGGTCGAACAAGGGCACATGACACTCCGCGAGATTTGCCGACTCGGCCGCCCAGTAATTCATTTGCGTGTTGATATTCGTCGTCCACTTGCTTCCCCAAGCTGGAACCTTGTCCTTGTTCCAAATTCCTTGCAGGTTGGCGGGCTGCGTTTGAGGTCGGCTACTGCTCAAAAGCAAGTAGCGCCCGAATTGAGCGTAAATTGCGAGTAACCCTGGATCCGGTGTGCCTTCTGCAAGTTTTCGCAACCGCGTGTCCGTAGGCTCGAGATCGCGATTCGCTTGCTCGATGACAATTGACATACGCGACATGAAGCCACTGAAGTCCTTGGTGTGAGCTTTCCGTAGACCGTTGTAGCCCACGTGGCGAGCCGTCTCAAGCGCGACCCGCCAACGACGGTCGGGGTCGCCGTCCGTGCGCTGATAATTTACAAAACTCGTACCCGCCCCAAGCAAGATCGTGCAGGCGTTTGCATCTGTCACATGCAGCGCCCCATCGAGGTATGTAACCGACCCGCCGTCTAGAACCACCTCGACACCTACGCTGAACTTAAGACCGCCGCCTTCTACACCTGACTGGAGTCCTTCGCTCTTCCCCGAGCCGAACCATTGGCCGCGAACGACGAAACGTCCGTCACTTTCCTTGAGGTGCTCGCTTGGATGCGGGCTCGTAAAGGCTACGGTTAAGCTCACTGTCTGCTGCGGACGCGAAATACGGTGTACGAATACCTGGTGCGGGTGCGAAACGAACGACTCTCGAAGCAGCTTTGGGTTCTTGGAGGTCCCGCACCGAGACGAAAGGACGCCCTCAATCAGTCGCAACTCCCGGTGATAACCGTCCGAGCTCAAGTCTTCGGCAAGCGTGATCTTTAAGTCGCCGAGCGGCTGATATGCTTGCTGCATCTCCGGCGCACCCATCATCGAATGACGGAGCAAGTGCTCGGCCTCTGACGCGTGTCCATCAAAAATCAGCTGCCTGACTTTGGCCAGATCCTCACCCGCATTGGAGGCGATGTAGTTGTGGGGTCGACCACTCCAAAGCGTGTCCTCGTTGAACTGGAAGAGCTCTTCCTGTACCCCGGAGAAGGCCATCGCTCCGATGCGTCCATTTCCGAGCGGAAGTGCCTCATTCCAATCTTTTGCAGCCCGGTCGTACCAAAGAATCGGAGGGGAAGTAGGCATCATGAACTCCGTCACCTGATGGCGACGGAGACATTGTACGCGTCAGTTGTCGAGGAAACCCAAATCTCCCGCCCTTATTGCCTGCCGGATATCATCTGAGAGGTCCAGGAAGCGGTAAGTCGGAATTCTTCGCTGTTCGGCTTCGTCCCATCGCAGGTCCTGGTTCGAAAGAAAAACGAGGCTCTTTGCAAGTGAGTCTCTCAGGGCTGCCGGGTTGGCAGGCCAGCCGTTCAGCAGAATCCTCAGTGCCTCCCGAATCGCGTCGATCGACGTTAGGCTTTCCAGCTCAGAATGACTCTCGGTCCGGTCCGGAATCTTGCATTCATCAAGCACCAAGTCGCGTCGACGACGTAATTCGTCAATCGACAGGCGAAAAGCGCATCGGAGCAGCCAACTGCGAACATTCGAAGTATTCGAGACATACTCCCAGTTCTTCCACAGCCGCACGAACGATTCGATCGCGACATCCTGGCCAGCATCAGGATCGTGGGGGAGCATGCGCATTGCGAAACGCTGAATGCAGTTTTGGTGCTGCGCCATCGTCGCGTCAAATTCGTGCTTTTCCGAATATCGATTGCCGCTGTTCATCTCCATACAGCAAACGGTCTCCAGCCCGAAATCCTTCGACTCAATTTCGAAATGGTCAACCGCAAGTGTATGATCGTGCTCGGAGATTTGGTGAATGCAGCGACGAATCGGCTTATTCTTGAATCAATTGACGCGACTGGTCGTGCCTTTACTCGTAGTGACGCTGAGCACGTACCCGGCAGGGCTGCGCCCCCAGAAGCGCGACCGGAAAGTGGTTTTCGTCGCAGGAACGAAGAGTCACGGTCCCGGTGAGCACGAGTACGCGAAGGGCCTAACCTTTCTCGCGAACAGCCTACGCAATTCCCCAAACGTCACTGGGTTCAGTACGGCGGTCTATCTCAACGGGTGGCCGAAGAAAGATTCAGATTTCGACGATGCTGATGCAATCGTGTTCTTTTGTGATGGCGCAGATCGCCACGAAGCTGACCACCCGATGCTTTCCGGCGATCGGCTCGCCGTGATCGACCGGCAGATGAAGCGCGGGTGCGGCCTCGTGCTACTTCACTATTCGACATTCGTCCCCGCGCTGTCGGCTGGCCCGAAGTTCATGGAGTGGGTTGGAGGGTTCTTTGACTACCAAACTGGAGATGGTCCGAATCACTGGAAATCGAAGATCCAAGTCGTCGATACAACCGTACGACCCGTCGCGCCGTCGCACCCGATTTCAAGCGGATTGAAGGCGTCGGAACTGCATGACGAGCTCTACTACGCGATACGTTTTGACGAGCCGGACCGCCGCCGCACGTCCATCCTTGAGGCAAGAATTCCTGGCGAGGCGACTCCACAGTCAGTAGCGTGGGCGACCCAACGCGACCTCGGCGGTCGTGGGTTTGTCTTTACGGGAGGACACTTCGACAAGAATTGGGAAGACAACAACATTCGCCGTATGACCTTGAATGCGATTGTCTGGGCGGCGAACGGACGAGTGCCGAGGGGCGGCGTGGATTCGACGCCAATGGATCAAGAATTTGTTCCAGTTCCCTCTGTGCGATCACGCGATAGCGTCAACTGGTCGAATGTCGGCGAGGACAAAGGAGCTTCGAGATTCTCGACCTTGTCCCAGATCAACCGCCAGACGGTGAAGGACCTCGCAGTCGCGTGGACTTATCACACGGGCGACCAATCAAAGCAAGGTTCGACGATAGAGTGCACGCCAATTGTCATCGACGGTGTCATGTTCATCACGACGGTTAGCCTGAAAATTGTCGCCTTGGACGCCGCGTCAGGAAAGCCAATTTGGGAATACGATCCGCACTCTAAAGGCGTAAATCGCGGCGTTACTTACTGGAGCGACCAAAAGCCTGGTGGCGTCCGGCGCATAATCGCCGCCCTCGCCGATGGGCAACTCATCTCTCTCGATGCCAAGACCGGGCTCCCTGACCGAGCATTCGGCCGCGATGGGGTCGTCCAGCTCCGAGACGGGATCGCCCGCGATCTCACAAATGTCAATTACGGCAGCACGTCTGCGCCCGCCATTTTCGAAGACATTGTGATCGTTCCGATCATCAACAGTGAACAGCAACCTGGCGGCCCCGGAGACATTCGGGCATTCAACGTACGAACGGGCAAACAAATTTGGCAGTTCCATACTGTGCCACGGCCAGACGAATTTGGTAATCAAACGTGGGCTCCAGATAGTTGGCGCGACCGGTCTGGCGTCAACGCTTGGTCTGGCTACACGGTGGACGTTGAGCACGGTTTGGTCTTCGCCGGGCTCGGTTCCGCGTCTTCCGATTTTTATGGTGCAGATCGGCTTGGCCAGAACCTTTTTGCCAACTGCACGATAGCGCTCGATGCGCGCACAGGCAAGCGAAGATGGCACTTCCAAACGGTCCACCACGATTTGTGGGACCACGATCTGCCATGCCCTCCGGTGGTGTGCCGCCTCCGACGGAACGGCAAGTTGATTGACGTGGTCGCCCAGCCGACCAAAACCGGGTTCATCTTCATTTTTGATCGACTGACCGGACAGCCGATCTACGGCGTTCGCGAAATTCCGGCCCAAGCATCGGACCTCATGGGAGAGCACGCATGGCCAACCCAGCCAGTTCCGCTGAGGCCGCCTGCCCTTGAGCCTCAGCTCATCACGGAAAAGGACTTCACGGACCTATCGCCCGCCGCCCACGCGTTCGTAGCCGAGAAAGCAAAGCGATATCGAATGAGCCAGGAGTATCTGCCCCCCAGTGAGCAGGGCAGTCTTGTCAGCCCCGGGTTCCACGGCGGTGCCAATTGGAGCGGCGCCTCGGTTGACCCGACGACGAATACTTTGTATATCAACACGAACAACGTGCCATTTCTCTGCGCAGTTCACCGAAACACCTCCGGTGGTTATGACTTCGCCGGCTATGAATACTTCAACGACCAAAATGGTTTCCCCGGCGTTAAGCCACCCTGGGGCCACCTAACCGCCATTGACCTGAGCACCGGCACGTTCAAATGGCGAGTCCCTTTCGGCGAGTATCCCGCTTTGCGAGCGAAAGGAATTCCTCCGACCGGCACCCAAAGCTTCGGCGGCACGATCGTAACCTCTGGCGGGCTCGTTTTCATCGGCGGCACGCTGGATGAGAAGTTTCACGCATACGACAAGGCAACTGGCAACTTACTTTGGGAACACCAATTGAACTTCGGCGGCTATGCAACTCCAAGTACCTATATGGTCAACGGTCGCCAGTATGTCGTGATTGCGGCCGGTGGTGGCGGCAAATTGGGCACTAAATCCGGCGATGAGTTTGTGGCATTTGCACTCCCGGCCTCTACTCACGGAGTTCAACCCACGCGATCGGACCGGGTCGCCAGCAATCGCTAAAATCTAAAAGTCATAAAACGTCAGATCGCGAAACCATCTTCCGCAATTCCTCCGAGCATGCTAATATTGGTAGGTTAGGTGCATTGCGACACATGAGAAAGTCAAGATTTTCGACTCTGGCCGTGGTGACGAGTTTGCTCGTTATTTCCGCCACCTCCTTTGGACAATCCTGGAAAAAGCTTGCCGCGACCGGAGGCCCCGCAACGGCTGGTTGTCCGCTCCTCCTGCAAGACGGCTCAGTGTTCGTTCACAACATCGACACCCCCGACTGGTACCGGCTCATTCCTGACAATAAAGGTAGCTATGCAAACGGTACGTGGAAGAAAGCTGGCAGCCTTCCCTCGGATTACGGTCCCCGGTTCTTTGCCTCCGCTGTTCTTACCGATGGTCGAGTCGTTATCTTTGGCGGCGAGTACAACTTCTTCGCTGGAGTGTGGACGAACCTCGGCGCAATCTACGATCCGGCGACAAATCTTTGGAAGCACATTAACGGTCCCCCCGGTTGGGGAAATATCGGCGACGCCCAATGCACCCTGCTCGCTGATGGAAGGTTCATGCTTGCGAATCCGTTCGATACACGAACCGCAATCCTCGATTCGAAAACGCTAACTTGGACGAACACCGGCTCCGGCAAAGCAGACCGAAATGACGAAGAAGGGTGGACCCTTATGCCGGACGGCACGATCCTGATCGTTGACGCCGAGAATGCCCCCGGATCGGAGCGATATCTGCCGAGCTTAGGAGCCTGGATCTCTGCGGGAACAATTCCGGTCAACTTGACGGATGCCGGAAGTCAGGAGATCGGTCCCGCTGCGCTTATGCCCAACGGTAAGGTCTTCGCGATGGGTGGAACGACGCATACGGCGTTGTACACGCCAGGCGCCGCGCTCACGGATCCTGGCACCTGGGTCGCTGGACCGGACTTCCCATCTCTCGGAAGTACGGTGCTCCAGATGGCCGATGCCCCGTGTTGTGTCTTGCCAAACGGGCACGTGCTTTTGTCGGCAAGTCCAGGCGTCTTTGCCAATCCAGCCAAGTTCTTCGAGTTCGACGGTACAAAGTTTATTCCGGTAGCCGAACCGCCAAACGCGGCGAGCACGAGTTGCTGGACGGGAAACATGCTGATGCTGCCGACTGGGCAAGTCCTCTTTACCGATCAGACGAGCGACGTCGAAATCTACACGCCGACAGGCGGTCCACAAGACGCGTGGTTGCCGAAGATTACCGCCGTGCCGTCGGTTATCTTCGTTGGACAAACAGTCACCGTGACCGGCCAGCAACTCAATGGCTTGACTCAGTGCAATTACTACGGAGACGATACGACCAACGCGACGAATTATCCGTTGTGCAGGATCACCAATAAGGCTACGGGCCACGTGTTCTTCTGCAAGACTTCAAACCACACTTCGATGGGTGTGGCTACTGGGACAAAGTCCGTTTCGACATTCGTGACGGTGCCTAAGACGATCGAAACGGGCGCTTCCACGTTGGTTATCGTAGCGAATGGTATTCAGTCGAAAGGCGTGCCTGTCACGATCACGCTTCAAACGATCGCGCCGGAAAGCGTCGCCACCGTTGAGGCATCCTCCTCGATCGGTGCTCTCGCCGACATCGTTGATGTCGACAGCCGATATTTCTCGATCGGTTCTGCAAACATCAAAGCGGTTGGTCAAGTAGCCTCGCTTGCGGTGACGTTCCCGATCCCGGGTGGAACAACCTTCAACAGCCTGCAGTTCAGCTTTACTGGCCACGTCGACGTGAGCAAGGCTTCAGCAATTTCGGCGTTCTGCTTCGTTTGGGACTACGTTGCGAACAATTGGCACTACGTAGCGGTTACCCCGTTGACGAGCGTGGATAAGGGGTTCAGCTTCCAAGTGGACAACGCTAGCCGATACATCAGCAGTACCGGAAAATCGAAGGTTTATATTCGGGCGATTAATCCCTCCGGAACGCATTCTACGCCGTCCTCGTTCTTCTTCAGGCTGGACAAAGTCGGTGTCGCGCCGGGTTAAGGTAACGACAATCAAGTCGGGCTCGTGGTCTTGGCCCACGAGCCCGTTTCTATGTCTGGTGCTCGCCAACTCAACCGGATGCTCCTCCGCTTTGCTATAATTGGGAGTGCCATACGTTGTTACGGAACCCTGCATCGGGGTCAAAGACAAGTCGTGTATGACCGTTTGTCCAGTAGATTGTATCTACGAAGGTGACGACCAGGTTTTCATTCATCCCGACCAATGCATCGATTGCGGTCTATGTGAGCCGGAATGTCCGGTAAACGCAATTTTCGTCGACACGGACGTGCCGTCAAATTGGAAGTCATTCGTCCAGCGCAATCTGGACGAGGCGAAGCGGATATCTGGCGACTAGAGCGCCGAATCGTACAATCGTTTCCAGCGTGCGCTTGCTAGGCGATCAAACTCGTCTAGCGCAATCCCGACCCTAAATCGACCGAACTGGTCGGCATCAGGTTTCGCGTGCCGTACTTCTCCGGTGCACTGAATCTCGCCGAAGGCGGTGTGCAAAATCGAACGGATGCGTGTTCCTTTGCGCATTGGCTGCGCGGCAATAACGCCCATTCCGTTTGCACTCACGTCTTGGACCACGATTTCAATCTCCAAGCCATCGTGATCAGCGACACCGCTCACGTTTGCGACGGACACGCGTGCGCTTTCCGTCGCATCGCGGTAATCGACGTTACCGATCACGGTAAGTAAGACATCGTCCCCGGCATGGCCGCTGACTTGGGCCTGAAAGATCGCGACTTTCTCTTTGCCGTGCACCTCGACCAGGAATTTGTCTCCAATGTCGATAGTAGGATTGTTGTTCAGAATCGCACGAGCGTTGACGTTGGTCAGCTCTTTGATCCAGCCATAGTAAAACTTGGCATCACGGAGGCGTTGCATCCGTGTGCGGGTATTTACAAAGGCGGATAGCAGGACTTGCATGCTTGATTCCAGGTTTTTGATGGGCTATTCAATCTTCAGGCAGTCACGATTCGGACTACACCGTATTCATCTCAATGCCACAACCGAGGAAATGGCTACTCGTCAATTTTGCTAGTGTTTCCCGCTGGCAATAAAACGAGAGTCTCGCCGCTGTGGAGCGTGATCTTTCGATCCAGACGCACCGAATCGTCATCGAGAGTTCCTGCTAACTCGGTGGACGACAAGAGTTCAAATTCACCAGCGTCCGCCGCTTTGCGCGTGATCGTTGCCCGTACGAGCTTCCCATGTTGCCATCGAACAGATACTTCGTAGCCGCCCCTTGCCCGCAATCCGGTGACTTCGCCGTCTGGCCACTCTGCGGGCAGCGCCGGCAGCAAGTGAATCACTTCAGGTCCCGTCGCATGAATGCGGTGACTTTGCAGAAGCATCTCGGCGATTCCCGCTGTGGCTCCGAAGTTGCCGTCAATTTGGAATGGCGGGTGGGCGCAAAACAGGTTAGCGTAGCTTCCGCCACCCCGGGAGTAGTCGTATCCCATATCACCGACGGGTCGAAAGAACTTGTGCAAAATGGACGCCGCTCGATCGCCGTCACCGAGGCGCGCAAACATGCATACCTTCCAAGCCATGCTCCAGCCGGTCGATTCGTCGCCGCGTCGGTCAAGTGATTTCCGCGCTGCCGCCGCGAATGCCGGAGTGCCAAGCGGGGTGATCTCTGTCGCTGGATACAGGCCATAGAGATGCGACGTGTGGCGATGATGAGGTTCCGGCTCGTCGTACGGCTCCAGCCACTCTTGCAGGCGTCCGTCAGGTCCGATTTGGTTCGGGGCAAGGTGACTCCGTGCCGCGATCAATGTCTCCGCGAACGAACGGTCAACTCCAAGTATTTCCGCCGCCTTAGCGGTGTTTGCGAAGAGCTCGCGCAGGATTTGCTGGTCCATGGTTGGTCCGAGGCAAGTATGTGCAACATCGCCCGATGGCAGTCGAAACGCATTTTCTGGAGAATTCGAAGGAGAAGTAACGAGCCATCCGTGCTTCGGCTCCTTGACTAGCAAGCCGAGAAAGCATTCGCAGGCTTGCTTGAGCGTTGGGTAAACCCGTCGAAGGTAGTCGCGATCTTGGGAGAAGTCCCAATGGTCGAACAAATGCTCACAAAGCCAACCTGAACCCGTATTGGTCGAACCCCAAGAAGCGTGCTCTCCGGGTTCGGTGTAACCCCAGACATTTGTAATGACATGGGCAATCCATCCGTCCGCTCCGTAATATGCGCGCGCCGTGCGCTTCCCAGGCTCGACCAAGGAGTCGATTAAGTTCGTCAACGGTCCCTGACATTCCGCGAGGTTCGTTACGTCAACTGGCCAATAATTCATTTGGACGTTGATGTCGGTGTGGTAGTCGCCGTTCCACGGAGTCTGGTACTCCTCCGCCCACAAACCTTGCAGGTTCGCTGGCAACCCGCCTTCTCGCGAAGAACTGATCAGGAGGTATCTACCAAAATTGAAGAATAGGCTTGCAAGAGACGGATCCTTTGCCCCCTTTGCAACGGCGATGAGGCGGTCAACCGTCGCTTTCGCGGCAACCGGAGTTCCGATTCTAAGCGTGACCCGGTCAAAGAGGCGTCGATAGTCTGCTTGGTGTCGGCGCAACATATCCGGCCATGTTCGCCGTTTCGCCTTTTCCATATCGCGGACGACCTTCGCGAGAAAATCATCGCCCGCGTGCGCGCCTGCAACGGGACCTTTGTAGTCGCTCGCCGCCGTAACGAAGAGCGTGAGTTTCTTGGCGCCCCTGATGTGCAGCACGCTCCCTTCCGAAGTAATCGTGCCCTTGCCATCGTCGAGGCGCGCATGGAAAAGGGACGCAAATCGCATCCCTGGCTCGCGCGCATTTCGCAGTTGCCCTTGCATGAGGAGATCGGAATTTGAAGTGGGGGCGATAGAAGCTTCAAACTGTCGGCTAAAGCTCACGTCCAGATTGAACGCGCCCCTATCCGTCGTCAAGTGATATGCCAGTACTTGATCGGGATGCGAAGCGAGGAGCTCGCGACTATAGTGCGAATCGCTCCGGTCGTAAGTTAACCGAGCGATTGCGTCCGCAACGTTCAGCTCACGGTGATATTGAGTCGCACCGTCAACATCCAAATCTCGTATGTCCAGCGATCCAAGAGTTTGGTAGGAGCCGTATAGGCTCTCAGACCCTCCTCCGCCTCCGCTGCCCGGTCCAGCGCTCGTGAAGTGCTGATTCACAAGCCGCTCTGCCTCCACGTTCTTACCGGCTAGCAGCAAGCGAACAATCTCTGGCCGGAACGAAGCAGCATCGTACCGATTCTGGTCGTGAACGCCTCCGGACCACAGTGAATTCTCGTTCAGCACGAGGTGATCGTTCTGCGGATCGCCAAACAACATGGCGCCAAGTCGACCGTTGCCTACCGGGCAGGACTCAGTGAACAATTTTGCCGGTCGATCAAAGAAAATCCGAGTATCCAATCTTGGCCCCATTGCGATCGCAAGCGCGGTTTCGAGCAACATCGAGCAAAGCTTACCAACCGTCAACTACACTTCAATCGATTCACCGCTGCAGAAACGACCTACGATCGACGTGATGCCGAGTCTCAGCTCCTTAGCCATTGGTGCCTGCAAGGGCTTGGACTAGACCGTGCAGACTTTTCTCGCCCAGGGTTGATTCCAATGGCGTCTACTGTGAATGGCATCACTACTCCGTCGGAGAACGCTTGATCGTATCGAGTCCGATTCCCTCAGCCGCAGAAACGAGCAAGAGATCGGGCGTCACCGACTCTCGCTTGCCAAAGCATCCACCTGCAAAACAAGGATCGACCCCCCCAAACGTAGCTTGTCCCTGAGGGCCCACAGTACACCTACTTAAGGATGTCGATGTGATTAAACCTATCGCCGAGCACCGCACCGCTGTCGCCGCCCATCCACTGGTCCAGCGCCGTCGCATACACGCCTCGGAAATCTTGCGTGAACTGCACGTCTCCGTCTGACAAATCTCCCAAGTTGGGCACGGGGCCATGAAGGCCACCCTTGACTCGCGTCCCGATTACAAACATCGGTGCGGCCGCGCCGTGATCGGTTCCCATGCTCGCGTTTTCGTGCACGCGGCGACCGAACTCAGAAAACACAATCGTGATGACCTTGTCCGCCTTGCCGATCGCTTCGATTTCTTGCTGGAAGGCTTTCAAGCTTCCACCGAGGCCAGCCAACAATTTTTCGTGCGTATCCGGCTGCTTTGCGTGAGTGTCAAAACCGCCCGCGCGGAAGTAAATCACTCGGGTGGCCGGACACGTAGCGACAACCTGCGCAATCTGCTTGAATCCGTTTCCAAACGCGTCGGTCGGGTACGCCTGGGTCTGCTTGTAAGAACTAACTTGCTTTTTCAGCACGCTGATCGCATCTAGTGCCGACCGCGATGCGTTCTGAACCGCTCGTGTTGGCGATCCTAGCATTGCATCTGCCCCCTGAATGTCGCGGAGCATTCGCTCCGCATCTGGGTCGCCGATCATATTCTTAACGTCAGCGAGACTGCCAAAGCAAGGAATGCTGGACGTCTTGCCGTCAAGGGCGCGTGGCTTCTCCGTGCTTAGGCCCAACGCGACTACCGGATTCAGAGCATGGGCAAGCATCTGCTGATCAAAATGGCGTCCAATCCAACCGTATCGCAGGTTGCTCTCGGGGCTTGCTGACTCCCAAATCTCCATGCTCTTGAAGTGGGATCGGTTCGCCTTGGGATATCCAACGTTCTGGATAATCGCGACCTTTCCTTCTCGGTAGAGATCTGATAGCCCGGCGAGCGCTGGGTGAAGGCCGATGTCAGGGCTAATCTTTAGCACCTTTCCGTCAGGAATTCCAATCGTGGGTCGGAGGGAATAGTACAGGTTGTTCGTGTACGGAATGACGGTGTTGAGTCCATCATTGCCGCCGAGTAGCTGGCAAACGACGACAACGGTATCACCAGACTTCGAGCCCTGTGACTGCCGAACAATGTCCGCGTGGGCGATTGACGAGAGCCAAGCTGGCGCCATGAGACCCACGCCGATGACTCCGCTAGATCGCATCAGGTCGCGTCGAGAAAGCAGTTCACTCATCTTTTATTCCTACGCTGCCGGTCAGACAGACACTCAAGACCTAACGCACATTGTATCAAACTGTTCATCCGTAGGTAACCTTCCGCAATGACCGGGCCAAAAGTCCGGCACGAATCGTGGTTTGCCGCGGCCGTGCTCGCCGTTCTAACTATAACCGTTTTCGAGAGGTTACGCGATTATGGTCCTGCGAGCGCCGTCCGGAGGTTTCATGCTGCCGTTTACAGCGGTGATAAGGCGGAACTGACGGATGTGACCCTTGAGCCGGAAACCAATCCACATGTGCGCCTTCTCGAAATCAACGTGCTGCAAGACCTCGAGGCCAGCAAGTTGCACTATGAGGTCGCTCGCATGGACCTCGCCGGTCGCGAGGTAAGAGCTGCCGTCATCTACTACGGGGGGCGCCAACCGTTTGGGAACGTAATAATCCATCCGGTTGTTTTCGTTCTTGAGCGCGTCGGCTCAACGTGGCGAGTCAATGCCGAACGGACTATCTTCGTTCAACAGCAGCTCGCAGCGGCGCACGCGTAGCGGCGTGGGGTTTAATTTCAGATTCATGCGACAATCGGGACGAGTTAGCTTATTGGGCGTTGCCGGGTTGGCGAGCGTGTTCTTGATCGCGTTCATGTTTCTGAACGCGAGGGAGTCATTGACCACGGTTGGCGCAAGGTTCCTTACCGCACTTGGCAAACATGACATCACCACGCTCACGAAAATGACCTACTTGGACACCCAGTCGCCAGAGCAGATCAAGAAGCAGTGGGAGCGGTGTCTGGAATACTCCAAATACTATCGATTCGACTGGAGCATTGTTACTGGCACCGAGCAGGGCAAAGAGGCGGGCACCGTCACATTTAAAGTGAGAGCTCCACTAGACGATCCAAATTCGTACGACCAGAATCGACAGCTTCGGTTCGTAAAGGTCGGCGGCGAGTGGAAAGTTGTCGTCCGAGAGATTGCTCGCGATTTCTACCCCATGATGCCCCGGTAATCTCCGGGTAGCAATGAGAAAGAAGGCTAGCGAAACTCGACTCTACCGAACGGAGATGAACGAGAAGATTCTCTCGTCCGGGTTCAAAGAATTCAATAAGTTTTTTGCGCTCGATACCAACGCCTACCAAGACGGGGCGGTCTCGGTCAAGAATAAGGAATTGATGGGCCTCGTCGGGTCCATGGTGTTGCGCTGCAACGACTGCATCTTTTATCACCTGGACCGATGCGTTACGGAAGGTTGTTCAAAGCAGGAGATTGTGGAGTCGATGCACATCGCGCTCGTGATCGGTGGCTCAATTGTCATTCCGCACCTCAGGTTTGCGTTTGAAATGCTTGACGAACTCCTAGCTGAGCCGATTCCCGCCTAGGCCGCCTGTTGCAGTTCGTCAGAAACGTCTTCCCAGTGCGTGGCGCAATTTCGCCCATGTTGCTTCGAGTAATAAAGCGCCTTGTCGGCTTGCGTAACCAAGGCATTCGTCGAACTCCCCTGACCTTCTCGCCACGTCGAGATACCAAAGCTAGCCGTGATAAATCGCCCGCAAATGCAGAGGTCTCGGAATGACTTCAGGATGCGTTGGGCCGCGCGCTTCGCCGCGGCGACGTCACAGTTCTGCAGCAACACCGCGAACTCTTCTCCACCGTAGCGCGAAGGCTGTTCATGGGGTCGAGCCGTTTCTCTCAGACGTTCTGCGATGAGGCGAAGCACTTCGTCGCCCGTCTGATGGCCAAGATCATCATTGAACTTCTTGAAGTGATCAATATCCAGCAAAATCAGCGAGAAGCTTCGACGACTTCGAACGTGACTTTCGAATGAATCGTCTAGCATCTCTTTAAAGCGGCGGTGATTCCAGAGTCCAGTAAGTCCGTCCGTGACTGCGAGGTGGTTTAACTTTCGATTCGCTTCCTCGAGTTCTTCGGCGTACTGGTTGATCTGCTCCATCTGCTGCTCAATGCGCTGTTCAGCCAAGAACCTCGTCGTGATGTTCAGGTTTGTACACACTGCACCTACAGGTCGGTTGTCTCGGTCACGAAGAGCAATCACGTTGCAAGCGTAATAGGAGTCGTCCTTGCCGTGTCGTTTCAGCTTCCAATCGAACGACGGGTGGCTTTCAAGTCCGAAAATGGATCGGACGCGGTCTTTTGTCCATGGAGAATGCGCTTGCTCGCGAAAAACCTGCCAAACGGGCTGCTGGCAGGCCGTCCCGGGCGTGAATCCGAATTCGATCTCGGCGTGTCGGTTCCACTCGTGAACAAATCCGTTCTCATCAAACGTGAAGCACGCGACGGGCAAACCGTTAAAGAGCTCCTCGAACCGGCGCGACGCCAAATGCAGGCTCCCGTTAGATTCTTCAAGCTTGACCGCAGTCTCTTCCAGAGCGTCATTCTGAGCTACTAGGGCATCTTCCGTGGCCAAGATTCGTCGTGCAACCGTCAAACGGGCGTAGAACTCTTGGGGATCGAGCGGTTTGTTTAGGAAGTCGTCGACGCCTGCATTGTAGGCTTCCATTCGATCTTCCTTTTGCCCTTTCGCGCTGCAAAGGAGGAAATACGTGTATGGGCCGATGAGATTGCGAAACTCGTGGCATAACTCGACGCCGTTGATCTCGGGCATGAGCCAGTCAGACAGCACAAGTCGATATCGATTCGTGCGATACATTTCAAGCGCAACCCGCCCGTCGGTTGCAAGGTCAACCTCAACGTTTTGGCCAGCAAAAAGCCGCTTGGCCACTTTGGCGGCAACAGGATCGTCCTCAACGACGAGCACCCTGGGTCCGGTCCAAGATTTGGCGAGAATATCCATTACGATCCGCGCGTCTGCACTCTATTCTATTAATCGGCCTGCCTCGCCCCAATCTCTAGGCGAATTCTGGAACCGATCAATCACAAGTGCGCTGAACCTAACACTCGGCGACGTTCACGGGAATCTGGATCGCGAGCCCTCCTTCTGACGTCTCTTTGTACTTCCAGTTCATGTCGAGAGCGGTCTGCCACATCGTACTGATCACCTGATCTAAGCTCACTCGGGCATTTTCCGGGTCGCTTGCAAGGGCGATGTTTGCCGCGGTGATCGCCTTGACGGCGCCCATTGCATTGCGCTCGATGCACGGCACCTGGACTAAGCCCCCCACCGGATCACAGGTGAGTCCAAGGTGGTGCTCCATCGCGATTTCCGCGGCCATCAAAACCTGGCAAGAGGTCCCACCCAGAACCTGGCAAAGTCCCGCCGCGGCCATCGCGGATGACACGCCGATCTCCGCCTGGCACCCACCCATCGCCGCGCTGAGCGTCGATCCCTTCTTGAAGAGGCTGCCGATCTCTCCAGAAGTAAGAAGGAAGTCGACGACCTGCCGATCCGTCACTCCGTGGGCCGCCACAAGGTAGCAAAGCACGGCGGGAATGACGCCAGCCGCACCATTCGTCGGCGCAGTTACGACGCGTCCGAGATTTGCGTTTTCTTCGTTGACCGCAAGTGCGAAACAGCTCACCCATCGGAGAGTCTCGTCAAACCCGGATCGGTGAGCGGTTAGCGCCGCGAGCCAGGAGTCTCGGTCTGACCAAATCGCGTCACGCAACATCGTCCGATTGAGCTTTGCCGCGCGCCGCACAACGCCGAGCCCTCCCGGCAACACCCCTTCCGTCGTGCAGCCCCGGTAAATGCAATCGAGCATCGTCGCCCAAATTCGGAGTAGGCCAGAATCGATCTCGTGATCCTCGCGCCACGTCCGCTCGTTCATGCGAACTATCGCCGGAATGGATTCGGTCGTCGATGCGCAATAGGCGAGTAATTCCGCGCCGGTCTCGATGGGATAAGGAAGGGACACCGAAATTGTCTGCGCTGCCCTGGCCTCCTGGACGACAAACCCGCCACCGATCGAAAAATATGTTTCCTCGAGTTCACTCGTCGCTGCCGCTGCGACGATCGTCAGCGCGTTCGGATGAAACGGCAACGCTTGGTCGCGGTGAAACTGAATGCACTCGTCAGGATCGAACGAGACTGACTGTCCTGAGGCAAGCCTAATTAGCTTCGTCGCGCGAATCTCTGCGATGACTCCGGGGATCTCGGCAGTGTCACACGTAGTTGGATCCCAACCCATGAGTCCAAGCATCAGCGCAACATCAGTGGCATGGCCCACTCCGGTCTTTGCAAGCGAACCAAACAAGTGAATCACGATGGATTGCACTTGTCCAAGTTCGTTGCAGCGACCCGCAAACATCTCAGCCGCGCGCCACGGGCCAAGGGTGTGAGAACTAGACGGTCCCACTCCAATTTTGAAGATGTCGAATACGCTGATGGATTCGCGCGGACTCGAAGTCATTGGTCCCCCGCATGTAGAGGCTGTTTGCGGCCAGTAAAAGTGTCGTATGTCTCGACGGTGTCGATGTCAATTAACTGACCGGGAACCTCGATTCGCACGAGATGCATCGCGTTGCTCTGGATGATCGAACGTGCGCCAGACTCGCCGACCAGTGACACCAATTCGTCGCGGAAATTCGCTCCGAAGAGAACGGGATGACCCGTGCGCTCGGGCTCCGATGCGTAAACGGGAACGATGATGCGATCGGGCCGGGCCGCCTCGACAAGCGTGACCACCGCAGCTAAGTTTAGGCCCGGCATATCACCCAACGCGACCAGATAAGCATCGGCGGCCGGACTGCACTGCACTCCCAGCGAGATCGTGCCTCCAAGTCCTGTCGCAAAGTCATGATTTACGACCGTCCGAACGCCCGATAGGCTCTCACGTACGCGCTCAGCTTCGTGCCCCAGCACAACCGTCACATCCAATCCTGCGGAGATGAGGGTGCGCACCACGGCCCCGAGCATTGTCGTATCACCCAACGGGAGCAACAGTTTGTTGACCGCGCCCATACGGCGAGAGCAACCCGCCGCCGCGACGATTGCGCTAACCCTTGCCACGACGCACCTGTACGATTTGCGACAATATGCTCAGTGCGATCTCAGAGGGCGTTAGTGCTCCGATATCCAGACCTATTGGTCCGTGAATTCGCGCTAGTTCGGCCTCGCTGAATCCGCGCGACAGAAGTGACTCTCGCCGCTTCGCCTGCGTTTTTTTGCTGCCGAGCGCGCCGATATATCCGATATCAGACCGGAGCAAGAGTTCGAGTGCGGGAATGTCAATTTTGTCATCGTGCGAGAGAACAACGCCACAATCGTCCGGACGGATGCCGAGCGGAATTGTGGCCTCGCCTGGCCACGCGGTGATGAGCGTAATTCCCGGCGCATCGAATCTCTCGTCGCGGGTAAATACTGCGCGAGGATCGATGATAGTCGTCTCCATTTCGAGATCGTGAGCCATCTTCGCAATCGCCGTCGAGATATGCACCGCGCCAAAGACGAGCAGTCGAACAGGAGGGGTCAAGGTTTGAACAAATTCGCTCGGCCCAATTACCGCCGATTCGTCGACGATTCTTCGTCCACCGTCATTTAGGTTTGTAATCAGCCGAACCGTCATTCGCTCGCGCTTTGCCCTGACAATTTGAGCCCAGACTTCAGGATCGCGCTCGGAGGGAAGTGGATCGATGAAAACGCGAATCGCGCCGCCGCACGCTAGTCCGACCGCCCACGCATCCTCATCGGCCACGCGGTCGAATGACACCTCGACTGTCGCTCCAGAAATCAGCGCTTCGAGCGCAGACGCGATAACCGCCGTTTCAACGCAGCCACCGCTCACGCTTCCACAGATCAGTCCGTCCTCGCGAACGCCCATCACTGCACCTACGGCGCGAGGCGACGACCCCCATGTGTCAACCACGGTTGCCGTGGCGAACCGCATTCCGGCGGTCCGCCATGACTCCAAAGTTTCGATTTGGTCAAGCACGGGCGCTTATACCAATTCGCTTACTTTGATAGGGAATTTGCGCGCTCTCTTCCCAGTCACCGCTGCGATCGCATTTGCGATTGCCGGAATGACCGACGGATATCCTACTTCGCCCATTCCACCGGGGCTGTTATCACCGGATTCGACAATGTGAACTTCGGTCTTTGGAGCGTCGCCGATGCGTGCCCAGTTGTAGTCGAAGTAGCTTGTCTCAGCGGCCAGACCTTTTTCGAGCGTGATCGATACCTTCAGCGCCGTCGCCACCCCATCGATGATCGCACCCTGAATCTGTGCCTCAACTCCGCGAGGATTCACCGCGATTCCCGGATCAACGGCGCACACCACTCGGACCACTTTGATCGCGTCGCCCTTTACGCTGACTTCCGCGACATGCGCTGCGTACGAGCCGTAGCCTTTGAACACCGCTACCCCCATTCCGTGTCCGGCGGGGAGTGCCTTACCCCAGCCTGCTTTTTCGGCGACAGTCGCCAGCACATGCTTTAACCGTGGATCGCTGATCAACGCCTGCCGAAATGCGACCGGATCTTTTCCTGCGGCGTGGGCGAGTTCATCCACAAAGCACTCGTACGCGGGATTGTTCGTGCTGTTCTCAACCGACCGCCAAGCTCCTGTAGGCACGGCAATCCCTGCACCCGCCTGCTGATTTGTCGCGCTGGGAATGTCGTAAGGAATCGCCGGCTTTCCCACCCGACCTTTGCCCCCGCGTCCTCCCGCGGAGTCCGCCGCGAGCCCGCTCCATCCGACGATCTCGCCGGAGGAACTTATCGCGCCCTTGAAAGAACGGATGCCTGCCGGACGATAGAAGTCCGTGCGCAAGTCATCGTCGCGCGTATAGAGCAGCTTCACCGGCTTCTTGACCGCCTTGCTGATTTCGACGACCTCGCTTACCCAGTCGTGCATGAAACGACGCCCGAAGCCGCCTCCGAGTAAGGGCACGTTGATCGTCACGTTCGACGCCTCAATGCCTAATTGTCGTGCGACTTGTTGCTGCGCGCCGGTAGGGGCCTGACTACCTGTCCAGACCGTGCAGGACCCGTCTTTGACGTCGGCAACTGCATTCATGGGCTCGAGCGTCGCATGCGCTAGGAAAGGAAATTCGTAAGATGCTTCGACTACCTTTGCGCCGGCGGGCATTTCGGTGTGCTCGCCCAGCGCTGCGCGCATCTTCGAAGAGACCTGCTTCGAATCAAGCTCTGCATTCGGGCCGTTGTCCCATTCCACTTTCAGAGCGTCACGACCTTGCGTCGCCGCGTAGGTATTGGTTGCGATCACCGCTACCCCAGATGCAATTTGAATCGCATCGATCACGCCCGAAACCTTTTTGGTCGCGGTGGCATCGAACGATTTTAGAGTAGCGCCGATTGCTGGTCGTCGAGAGACGACTGCAAAAACCATTCCATCGACGTGAACGTCCTGCCCGTAGATCGCCCGACCGGTCACGACATCAAGGTTGTCGACTCGCGACTTACTCTTGCCGATAATTTTGAATTCCGAGCGGGGCTTCGGTTTCGCGTCCGCGGGTGGAGTCATCAGCGAAGCCGCCGCCGTTAGTTCACCGTAGGAAATTGCCTTTCCGGACGCGTTGAAGACTTTTCCGGCAGCCGTATGACAGGTTGATGGATCGACTCCCCACTGCTTTGCCGCTGCCTCAACCAGCATCTGGCGCGAACCCGCGGCAATCTTTCGCAGGTTGTTGTAGAGCCCGGGCGTGCTAGAACTTCCGCCCGTCCCGCCGCCATTAACCCTTTTGGAACCAGCGCCGGCCTGTGTAACACGTACGTGGTTCCAATCTGCGTCCAGTTCCTCCGCGACGATCATCGCAATCGTCGTCCGAATGCCTTGTCCCATGTCTGAGCGCGTTATCGTTACCGTCACAATTCCGTCGGGGCCGACGGTGATGTACTCATTTGGAGCAAATACAACCCCTTTTTTGTCCGACCGCTCGGCGGCACGCAGCGGAACGCAGCCTAGCGCGAGGCCAGCTCCGATTCCGCCGACAATCTTAAAAATCGACCGTCGTGATACGTTCGTCATTGAGCCCATTATTTGCCTCCGACTGCGAGCCCGGCCGCGGTGTGTATTGCTTCTCGTATCCGCTGGTAGGTGCCGCAACGACAAATGTGACTTGAAAGGGCCGACTCGATCTGTGCGTCAGTTGGTCGAGGATGTTTTTTCAGCAGGGCCGCCGCCGCGATGATTTGCCCGGATTGGCAATACCCGCACTGAGGTACATCGTGCTGGAGCCAGGCTTTTTGCACTGGATGGGTTCCGTTCTTCGAGAGTCCCTCGACGGTCGTGATGCGCTTTTTGCCAACATCCTTCACTGACATTTGGCAACTGAGCACCTCTTCGCCATCTACTAAGATGGCGCACGCCCCGCAAGAACCAACGCCGCAACCGTACTTGGAGCCGGTCAGGCCTAGCATGTCCCGGAGCACCCACAGCACTGGCATGTCGCTCACCGCGTCAACCGACCGCTCTACTCCGTTCACCGATAACTTATAAACCGCCATATTCCTGAAGACCTCTACTCGTATTTTACAGCGAAAGGAAGAATGCAGCCCGCCGTCGGCATAATGCTTGGCCTTGTTTTTGTGCCATTTTTGCTACCGCGATTACTGGGTACTAACGCATTGGCCGCGACCTTCCGATTTGAAGGTGAATGGCATATATTTTGCCCTGATCTCATTGCCTCTCCATGCGAGAGGCGGGAGATCATATGAGAAACGAAAAGGGGTTCACCAAGCGATCGGCATTGATCGCGGCGGCCTTTATGTTGGTAGGAATAATTGGCGGGGGTTCTGTACGAGCCTTTGGCTTCGGGAAGACTCAGTACCAAGGGCAGGGAAGCAACCCGTGTAATGCAACGGGGAGCACATGCAACGGCCCCCAGTGGGTGCGCGTAGGCGAGGTCTTCGCTGAGTGCTGTTGCCCTACGGTGTCTGGCTGGCTATACAAGTGTTTGTGCGAGAGATCAGAGTGGATCAATACTCAGACAGGACAAATGTGTTATCGTTCGATGTACGAAATGTACGAGATTGATTACTGCACGGACCCAAACCAGGGTTCCGGGGGTAGCTGTTCACAATGAAAGCGGCGATGCTATATTCGACCAGCCTCATCGTGGGCGCCGTCCTAGGTGTCACGATTTACAAGTCAATTGAGCCCGGCAAAGCAGCTCTCCACCACGGCGTCGCCGTACCAGAGACTGGACTTGAGCTCGATGAGCAAGGCAAGACCGGCGCGGTCAACCCCGCAAACGGTCGCGAGCAGTTGAGCAAGCTCTACAAGACGTTAGTTCGATTCCGATCGATCAAAGGTGGCTTGCCGAAGACACTGGACGAAATGTATGGCGCAAATCTTGGCTTCACGAAATCTGATATTAAGTCCGTCGACGCAGAGCATGCGGACGCGGCCGATACCGGATTTGTTGCCCAGAGCATTGACGGCCGTTTCCTTCGACCTCGCCTCGACGGCTCGGCGAAGCCTGCTTCACCCAAGAGGGGGGAGCGCGACGTGTGGGCGGTTTCTCCGATCTACGTGCGCCGAAACGTAGTCAAGCACATCGACCGAAGCGTGGCCCTCAATCCGCAGGGTGCGATGCTCGTTCTTTGGTCGGACGGCAAGATCGACGAGACCCCGATCACGTCGATGGTCTTCATGAAAGATCCGAAATCCACTCGTTGGATCGGCGGATTTTCTGGCGAAGCGGGTATGTCGAAAGAGACTCGGACGTGGCTCCAAATGCACGATCAGGTCTCACTGACCTCGCGCTAAGCGAATGAACAAGCATTGGCCTTCTTCCAACGTCGGAGGAAGGTCCACGCTTTTCACATCAATAATCTCAAGCTCGGGCGGCGCAACACCCTCTTGATGTTCGCGTAATCATCTCGACGTCATGCCGATTCGCGCCACTCGCCTTCGTTTGCCCACTTGGGCCACGGCTGCTCGGCGACGCTGTAACAGTTTCGACCGCGTCTCTTGCTGACGTAGAGAGCATCATCTGCTCGGTCAAGCAGGTCCGCGCGCGACTCATGCTGACACCAAGTCGCGCAACCCATGCTCACCGTGATCGGCCGCCGCGGCCAAGGTTCTGCCGAAATAGCCGTCTGCAATCGCTCCGCAAATCCCACACAACCCGCCTGCGTCGTGTCTGGCAGGATGATCGCGAATTCCTCGCCGCCATATCGGGCGACCACATCGTTATCGCGGCTAACGTCCAACATGAGCCGACCTAGCTGGCGCAAGAGTTCGTCTCCTGCCGGATGCCCGAACTCATCGTTATAGAGCTTGAAATGATCAATATCAAGGAAAACCACGGAAAGCGGTGACCGCATCGTGTGACACCTCTCAATTTCCGACTCAAGCAGTTCTTGGAATACGCGATGATTCGTCAGACCCGTCAGGCCATCCGATGACGCCTGCTTCGCCAGCAGTGCGTTCGCTCGCTCCAGTTCCTCTTGCCGCTGCGACATTTGAATCGCATCAGCAGACCGCTGGATAATCTCAGCGTTAAAGCGCTCTTCCAATCGCTTTCGATCAGTAATATCGGATGCGATTCCCGCAATTAGCGTTGGGTATCCGTCCCCGTCACGCTCAAAAACGACTTTTCGACTGAGAATCCATCGGTACTGTCCGTCCTGGCGAATGACTCGATATTCGTGCGACACCTGCGTGGCCCCTTTGTCCTTGCGAATGCCCTGCAAGTGCTCGATCATCGACGACCAATCCTCCGGATGCACGACGGACTTCAGAAATCCGATTGCGTCGACGGCCTCTTGCGATGGCTCGTACCCCAGAACGGTGCTGAGCCTGTTGCTGGAGTAGACGTTTCGACAACTCACCAGGTCGAAGACAAAAATGATGTCGGGGATCGTGCTCGCTACCAACTCGAGCAATCGCCGGTCGCCGGTCGCATTCCCGCGAGGGCTCGACTCATCGACATCGAACTTATCAAGAGTTGCCACAACGCTCGTGACATCAACGCGGAGCTTTGCCGCAATATCTTCGGCTCGACAACCCAAAAGGCAGTGCGCGAGTATGCGAGATTCGAAGTCGGAAATTGGGCCATGCCGGTTCCCTGCTGTCGAATTTCCGATCGGCATATATGGAAAAATTATCGGCGCCTCTGCCGATGCTGCTCACTGCTTTTTGACTTCGTCAGGAATTATTGTGTAGACGATGTAGTGCAAAGTTGGGTCCAACTCACCCACGATGTGCAGCCCTAGCCCGCGCCTGCTCAACGCTTTCATTTCAGGCTCGCCTACGCGTCCGGTGCGAGTAAAGATGACCTGCTTCTTTTGATCGAGAATCTCATCCCAATTATCCGATTCGAACACGTTCGAATTCAAATAGAAGAGCATCGACGGCAGGCTTGTCTCGGCTAGTGACGAAGCGTGCCCTTGCTTAAGCTCCTGCTTTGAGAGTTGATAAAAGGCAACGTCCGCCGCATTGAAGTGCTCCCGAATGTAACCTGCGGCCCGGTGCGCTTCCGCCTGCCCGCTCGCGTCATACCAGGCAATCTGCGCGAAGTTTAGACCGATCGCCCACGCAAATGCCAGGGCCTGCGCGAGACCAATCGGCCATCTTAGCGCGACCAGACCTCGAGCCGCCAGAATCGCCAACGGTGGGACGCATGGCAAAACGTAGTGCGGCAGTTTCGCGCTACTGATAGTGAAAAATAGGAAGACAACGCTGGCCCATATTGCAAGGTAGGTTCCAAGCAGATTGTCCGAATTTGACCTCAGACATTGCCAGGCCGAGCGGGCCGCCCAAATGCACCAAGGCATCATTCCCAGAAACAAAACCACGGCATACATCGGCAGTGCCTTCAGACCGGCAGAATGCGCGGCGTCACCGCCGGTAAATCGCCCGATATTTTGCTCGATTAGAAATTTCTGAACGAATTCGTGACCATTCGCAAGGTACGCAGGCACGTACCAGCACGACACCACTGCCCCCATCACGGCCACCCCGGCAACCCAGTAGCCCCGAAAATGCGGCCGAACTGCGTCCAGTCGCCACCAAGCGATCGCTGCGATTGGCGTGAAAAGTATCCAAACAACCGGGCCCTTGGCGAGCACGCCGACGCCCAGCCAAAACGCGCACCAGATTCGTTGCTTCGGCTCACCATCAAGGGACCGCCAAAAACAAAACATCGCTGCCGTGAACGCGAACAGCAACGGCATGTCGGTCATTGCGAGGCGACCAACGGCGACAAAGTACGCTGAAGACGCCAAAATCAAAACCGTCAACTGCGCCGATTGCTCATCGAACTTTTGCTGCACGAATCGGGCGCATAGAACCATCACCCCAATCGCGCTCAGTACGCTTGGAAGTCTCGGCCCAATCCAAATCCCAAACATCGCTACACATGGCTTCATGAGCCAGTACACCAAGATCGGTTTCTCAAACCAGGGCTTGCCGTTGTAGAACGGCGTGATCCACTCGTGGCGTCGGTTCATTTCCCGCGTAATTGCGCCGTAAAATCCTTCATCCAGGTCAAAGAGACCGGTGAAATACCAACCGAGGAATGGTAGCACCGCAACACACCAAATCAGCCACCAGGGAAGCGCCCGTCTCAACCCGCCCCGCCTTGAGCGGTACCGGTCGCTCGCGGATGCGCTCGCCGGACCGTTTCTTTCAATGACTCGATGCTGACGTGGGTGTAAATCTGAGTGGTCGCCAAGCTTTCATGCCCTAAGAGTTGCTGCACCGTTTTGAGGTCCGCACCGCCGTCCAGAAGATGGGTCGCAAAGCTGTGTCGGAGCGAATGTGGCGAGGTCGTGGGCGGTAATCCAACGCACTTCGCCCACCGTTTGATGACGTTCTGCACGGTCCGCGTTGTCAAGCGCTGCCCAAGGTTGTTTGTGAACAAGGCCGATCCCTTCGTCGCCGCGATCCGCTCTGCAACGATGTATTTCTGTATCGAGTCCTTCGCCGTATTTCCGAATAAAACGATACGCTCCTTGTTGCCTTTGCCAAAAACCCGAATCGATCTCCCTTCAAAGTCGACAACTCCCAAATCAATCGATACCAACTCGGAGACGCGAATGCCCGCCGAGTAGAGCAGCTCAAGCATCGCTTTGTCGCGGAGCGGCGTCCGACCCGGGCTCTCCTGGTCTAGCAAACTCGTCGCCTGAATATGAGTCAAGGATTTAGGCAACCGCTTCCGCCGGATCGGCGCTTCGAGCAACTCGGTCGGGTTCGTGCTTAACAAGGCCTGTTCGTTGAGAAACCTGATAAACGTTCGCAACGTGGAAAGCTTGCGCGCTCGTGTCCCGGGCGTCTTCGCGTGTCGGCGGAGGTACAGTCGCAATCCGTCCTCAGTCAGCCCCTCCACAATCGGAATCTCCGTGCCGAGTGCGGCAAGATCGGAACCGTACGCGCGAACGGTTTGAGGTGATCGGCGCACCTCCAAATGATTCAGAAAGAGTTGAATGGCCCGATCGACTTCCATCGCGTCGCCCCCTTTACGCCTTGAAGATGAGGCTCACGTTGTGGCCCCCAAACCCAAAAGAATTTGACAAGCTGTAGCTAACCTTTTTCGCTCGAGCCGTATTTGGAATGTAGTCCAAGTCGCATTCGGGATCGGGAGTTTCGTAATTGATCGTCGGAGGCAGGATGCCATCCTTCATCGCAAGTAGGCAAATGATTGCTTCCAGTGCTCCCGCCGCCCCGAGCATGTGGCCAACCATCGACTTAGTCGAACTGATCGGCGTCTCGTACGCTTTCGCACCAAAGACTTGCTTCACCGCATATGTCTCCCCTTTGTCGTTCAGTTGGGTTGACGTGCCGTGAGCGTTGATGTAGCCGATGTCTGTTGGCTGTAACCCCGCATTCCGCAACGCTTTCTGCATTGCGCGCACTGCTCCGTTGCCGTCCGGCAATGGGGCGGTGATATGGTAGGCGTCACCGCTCATGCCATAGCCGACGATTTCGCCATAGATTTTTGCGCCGCGCGCAACTGCATGGTCGTAATCTTCTAGCAGCAGGACGCCACACCCTTCACCCATCACAAATCCATCGCGGTCGCGGTCAAAAGGTCGCGAGGCGTGCTCCGGATCGGCGTTTCGATTGGACATTGCGCGGGCGGAGCAGAAGCCCGCCATTCCTATTTCGTTGATCGTGGCTTCAGTCCCACCCGCCAACATCGCAATCGCGTCGCCGCGCTTGACGATGTGATAGGCGTCCCCAATGCAATTTGCCCCAGTGGAGCAGGCGGTCACCGCACACGTATTTGGACCACGAAGGCCATGAACGATTGACGTGTATCCGCTCGCCATATCAGGAATCATGTACGGAACGAGGAAGGGAGAAACTCTCCCTGGGCCACCTTCAATTTGCCGGCGATGCTGCTCGCCCAGAAAACTCAGCCCACCGATGCCGGAACCAATTTGAACGCCAATTTCATTGCAGAGCTCGGCATTGCTCAGGTCGATGCCAGAGTCTTTAAGGGCCATCGTTCCTCCAGCAACGGAGAAAGCAATGAAGCGATCAATGCGTCGCGCTTCCTTCTTATCAAGCCAATCCTCCGCATTGAAGTCCGGCACTTCGGCCGCAATTTGCGTGGTGTACTGGCTTAATTCAGACTCGGGAAGCTGCGTAATTCTTCGGATACCGTTGGTACCCGCGAGGAGCCGGGGCCAAAAAACGTCAACCCCGATTCCGATCGGCGTCACGGCACCGAGCCCCGTAACGACGACTCGCCCCGAACGCACGGGGCTATCCATCATCCGAGCTTTTTCGAGATGTAGCTGACCGCTTCGCCAACAGTTTTGATCTCGCCGACCTCTTCGTCTGGAATATCAATTCCAAACTCGTCCTCAAATGCCATGACCAACTCGACTACGTCAAGCGAATCTGCGCCGAGATCTTCTGTGAAGGAGGAGGTCTCGTTGACCTCTTCTTCTTTGACCCCTAGCTCTTCGACGGTAACTTTCTTAACTCGATTCAGAATGTCCTGAGACATAAAAGGCAAGATACCCTGAATCTGGCCTAATGCTGCGTTGGGGCAGCTCGTTGACCAGAATTTATTGCGGCGCGCGTGGTCTTGCCATCGGCAGCGGTTTAAGGTTTCTCGTGCCCAGGTTCATTGGCACCTGAGTCTCCGCCATTAGGTCGTACGGCTCGGCTCCCGTGACTCGTGAGGCCGTGATTGAGCCCAGAGGATGTTCTCCCGCAATCAAAACATGGCCATCAATCTCTGGCGCGTCTCGGAACGAGCGCCCGACGGACCATCCTTCCTGGTGCTGATCGATGAGAACGTCCATGTCCTTACCGATCCAGTCGCGATTGATCTCATGTGAAATCGCCTGTTGCATCCGCATCACGCGTTGATACCGTTCGTTCTTTGTCTTGATCGAGACTTGGTCCGCCATGTCAAATGACGGCGTGCCGGATTCCCGGCTAAAAGTAAAGGCTCCGACCCGGTCCAAGCGAGCTTCCTTCGTAAAATCGAGCAGGTATTGAAACTCCTGCTCGGTCTCGCCCGGAAAACCTACGATGTACGTGGTGCGAATCGCGCACGTGGGCAGCGCCGTACGCAACTTGGCAAAAAGCTTCAGATAACGCTCGCCCTCCCACGGCCGCTTCATACGGCGAAGGGTGTCCGGGTGGGCGTGCTGCAACGGAATGTCTATGTAAGGCAGCACTTTTTCGCAAGTCGCCATCGCCTCAATCACTTCGTCGGTCAAACGGTTGGGATAGAAGTACAGCAATCGAATCCAGCGGATACCTTCCACCTG
>JBBRML010000021.1:0-49945 GCA_038230855.1 Fimbriimonadales bacterium
CTCCATAAGATGCTCAACGAATGATGGCTTTTGCGCAACCCTCTCCGGGGTTGGACTCTTGGGGCGATCCGCTTCCCCGGGTATTCGCCTTCGGCTCGACCCGGGGCTAAAAATACGCGATCCCTTCAGGATCGGGGACATACCTTCGGCCCCCTCTCCCAGGCTGGTCCTGGCGGGGTTCGGTGGTGGTTTTCTGCCGAAGCTTTTGCGTAGGCGTGCGTGAGGTGCTTCTTGTTCACGCTCGTCGTTGGGTGAGATTTACAATGCACGGGTTACGGGCGTTGCCCTGCACCCGTGGCACCCCCCGTTTGGGAAGTGAAAAACCCTCTCCAGGCTGGTCCTGGAGAGGGTCCGAAAGCACCCCGCTCAAAGCGCCAGCTTACGCGCGATCCGGTTCTGGATTGACGCCGCGCAACATCATGCCTTGACCACGGCTTTCGTGGGTTTTGATGGTAGGCGGATCGCTTGGGTCGCGCATCTGAACGAGCAAAGTTGTGCGTGCCTCGCTGGACACGTTGACTCCGCTTCCGTGAATCGTTAGATAGTTGAAGAAGAGAACGTCGCCCGCTTTTGCGGGGACCAGCGTTGCCGACTCGATTGGATACTGATCGAAGGGCAGGTGCCAGCCGCCTTCACTTGAGTGCTCAAGGATGCCCAACTTGTGCGAGCGCGGGACCACGCGCAGGCATCCTTTCTCTTCGGGAGCGTCGTCGAAGTGGACGATCGCCGCCATCATCGTGTGCCGATCGTGCGGAAAGTACGGCGCATCCTGGTGCATCGGGAACGGCGAGCCTCGCTCTGGGGGCTTGATGAAAAGCTTTGTATGATGCAACTGGACGTTGTCGCCTCCGATGCAGGCGGCGGCGATTTCGGTGAACTTTGGGTCGACAATCAGCCGCGCGAAAGCAGCGTCATAAAACTGAACGTCATGGCAGTGGTAGATCTGCGTCTTGGCTGCTTCCGCAACTGCGGCGCGCGCGCTGCCCCAGGTGGCGTCCAGGTGACGAGTCGCAGACAGTCGTTCGATGAGAGCGTGAGACGCCGCCCAGTAAGCCTTCGCCTCGTCGGGCGAGAATAGACCTCGGGCTACGCAATAGCCCTCTTCGCGGAACTGCTGGATCAAGGAATTGTCGACCATGACTATTCATTATGGGCACGACGGGGCACGAAAAAGCCCGCATCCGGTGCGGGTGCGGGCTTTTGGATTTGGCTTAAGCCGAGACGTCAATCGCGGTCGCGATCTCGATCCCGCTCTTGGGTCTCGTCGCGTCGCGGTCGGCGCATAACACGCTCGGACGTTGCGTCGGAAACGACGAACGGGATGAGAGCCAACTCGCGTGCCTTGTTGATTGCCGACGAAACCATGCGTTGCTGCTTGGCGGTGTTTCCGGTCTGTCGACTGGGCAAAATCTTGCCACGATCGTTAAGGAATCGCTTGAGAAGCGCGATGTCCTTATAGTCAATTGAATATATCTTTTGGAGGGTCAAGTAGCTGACCTTTCGGCGGCCCTTCTTTCTCGCTTTTTGGCCGCCCTCCGGGGCATCCTTATCCATCCGCGGCATTGCGAGTGCCGCTGCAGGAGCCTGGGGCTTGGTCGTATCTTCACTCATTGGAATTGCTCCGCATCCATTTCAGACGCGAACGAAGAGAATACCTCAGGAACGAAAAAGCCTCCCCCCTCAAAGTGAGGAGGAAGGCTTTGGGAAGCACCTTACGGTGCTAACCGCCGGTCTTGTTCTTAACCGCGTCAGCCTGTTGCTTGCCAGCACTTTGCATCTGGGCAGCTCGGGCGGCGGCGGCGTCTTTCGCGGCCTGTGGAATGTTCGGATTGTCTTGAATGGACTTATTCTGCGCGTCCGCCGTCTCCTTAGAGGGCGGAGCCACGTTAGTTGCACCAAGGTCGTCGGATTTACATCCGAAACCGATGGACAACAAAGATAAGCCCAAGAGGCACACAGTTTTTGTCTTCATCAATATGGGTACCAGCTCGAGTCGAACTGAGCTGCTTCGCGAACATAGATGTTCTTGAACCAGTCCATCGAGGTCGCCTTGTCCGTTCGTGAGAACGTCTTAGCGTGGCCATCAAGGAACACGGTCGGTGTGGCTCGATTGTATCGATACCGCGGGTGCATTCCGCAGAGAGCCCACGACCAGTTGAAGCTGGTGTAGTCCGACGGCGAATAATTGAAGTCGCAGTCGCCTACGCCTGGGTGCAGCGAGACGTAGTCGCCAGGTCCCTTCTGCGGCTGATTGGTCGTGTGATTGAAGTTGAGCCAGTCGACCCAGTCCCACTCCCATGGCGTGAACTGGAGCCATCCGGCCCAGCCATTGTTAATGCCCTTTTCGATCATGTACACCTTTTCGGAGATGTTGTCGATCATCGTCGTGCTGAAGACAGTCGGCGACGCGTATCCGTTCCAAGGAGCGGAGCCGTCTCGGGCGAGATCTTGGTGCAGTGCGTAGGAACCGTTGTCCTGTTGCGTACTGTCGCCAGGGGCGCGGAACAGGCCGTTGTAGCCGTAAAGGGTCTGACCAGGTCGCGAACCGTTACCGCTCTTTACATACGGATTGATCTTTTCCGGCCAGCCGATCCAAACGCCATTTAGCGGTTGGTCCTGCAGGGTCGGAAGCTTATCGTCGACGTCGATTGAGTACATTTGCACTCCGAGGCCGATCTGCTTGGTGTTCGAGAGAGATGCCGTCTTCTTGGCTGCGCCCTTCGCCTGAGCGAAGACCGGGAACAAGATAGCGGCGAGAATTGCGATGATTGCAATAACGACAAGTAGCTCAATGAGCGTGAATGCTCGTTTCATGATATAGGTACCTCTGCGGTGAGATAAGGAAGGCCGGTGGATTCTCGGATATCGAGGCCACACGGGTAGACGAATGAACGGCGAGCGGGTTGCTCGCCCTCTATGAGTTTTAAAAGCGTGAGGGTTGCGTCGTAAGCCATCTGCTCAATGGGCTGACTAACGGCGGTGAGGCGAGGGCGACTCGTCTCGCAAAAGGCAGTGGAGTCAAATCCAACCAAGGAAATTTCGTCGGGAATGCTGACGCCGATTGCCCCCGCGGACTGCGTGATTGTCCTGGCCAGAAACTCGCTGAACGTAATGAGCGCGGTGTCTCGATTAGGACACTTCATGTACTCGGCAAACTCGGTCGCATGATAATCCCAGCGGTGAACTCTCGGCGTCAACCCTCGGGAGACCATCGCGGCCTGATATCCCGAAACTCGCGAATTGCCCTCAGCGGTTCGGCTGTTGTACGGGTCCACAACAAAAGCAATTCGTTTATGACCCAGGCTGGCAAGATGCTCGACCGCGAGTTCGAGGCCGTGCTCGTTATCAGCGATGAACGTGATAGCGTTTGGAAGCACACCCTTCGGTGAATGCAGGACGACGACGGGCAGTTGGAGCGTGCCCACGAGGTGGGTTTCCCGCTCGTCTAGTTGAAGCTGACTCCAGATCACTCCGTCGAACCGACCGTCATCCTTCATCCCGCCTTCTTGTTCACGAACTAGGCGCGGGCAGATGGCGAGCGTGTAATCCTGCTCGAACGTGGCGGTGGTGATGCCGCTCAATAGCGATGAAAAGTATCCCGTCTGTGCCCCGTGCATTGAGAATTGGTCACTTAAAAGACCAATCGTGCGGGTTCGTCGGCTTCTGAAACTGCGGGCGATGCTGTTTGGGTGATAACCCAATTGCTCGGCCACTCCGCGGATGCGGGCAGCGGTTGCGGGAGCGACGCGCACGTTCGTGCCGCGGTCGTGCAAAACCTTGCTCACCGACATTGGTGACACTCCAGCGGCTGTCGCTACATCGCGAATGGTGATGGCCATGATTTACCCATATATCAACGGGTCTCGTCACTATAGCAGTCATTGCAAATGTTTGCAAGGACTTTTTGCGAATTTGGTTATTTAGAGGGCGAGGAACCTTTACGTCAACCTAAAACGCATCGAGCCCGGTGCTGACGCCGTCTTGCTAACGTCAGTCCGTGGCTCGTTCCGTCATGATGGCAATACATATGCCATTCACTGAGGCTTTTGGGGTTCTTTTTAAAACACCTTTGCTACAGCAACAATATGTTGTCTAGTCGGTGGGAATGGCCTTTGAAGGTTTGCCTTTCAGCGAGTTGAGGATTGCCAGTGACTTCGCGGACACCGCTTTCCGCATCTCGGATTCCGTTTCGTTTTGAATTTTTTTCGCGATTGGCTTCGCTTTTTCCATGGCGTTTTTTGCTTCCATGTTTGCCTGAGCCCTCAGCAAGTCTGCTTCCTGTTGTGAAGTCGGCTTCTTCGTGCTGTACTTTTTGTTAATTGGCTCCATGATGCTGCGGACGAGCTTCTCATTTCGAGTTTGGCCGACCTTGAAGACGGCTTCGATCGCGGTCGATTCTTTCTTCGTCAGGCCCAGGCGCTGCGCAACGACCGGGTCGAGCAAGCCGCGAGACCCGACATGTTGCAAGCTCAGCTCGCGAAGCCGTTTCAGTTGGCTCGCCGAAAGGCAGCCCATAACCTGAGTTTTGAGGCGTTCCACGAACGACTTAAATTTCTCTTGAGCCGTCGTGTTGTTGGCAGGATCTACGCCTTTTGCCTGCAACGCCTTGTAGTACGTTTCACCGCTCTTGCGATACTCGGCGGCGTAACTTTCAAATTTCTTGTGGACGGCGGGGGTGACTCCCAACTCCGACTGGATCTTCTTGCTTTGCAACAATTCAAGGTCGGCAACGTGAAAGTCGAACGGATCGACGTGTTGCGCCAACGCACTTTGCCCTACGATAAGGGCGACCAAAACCAACAGCTTCTTCATATCTGATTGTTATGACGACGCGGAGTGCTCAACCAGTACTTCCGCACGAGAAAGTGAGTCCGCAACGCTCTTCACAAAAGTATCGGTCGGATTGACGTGAGAGGTCAGATATACCGGAGAGGAAACGTGCCCATTCATCACCTGGACCTTCACTTCGTAGTCGCCAGGATTTTGCTCGATCATGTAACGAAGGGCGGTCATTTGCTTTTCCGTAGCCCGCCAAATAGAAATCACGACGGTTCCGGCCACCCCCGCGCCGCCAGTGTATCCGAGGTCGAGGACAAGTTCAAGCGGCTTAATCTCCTCCACTCGGATTTCAATTTCTTTCTCGCCTCGCATCTCCCGGTGCATCACGACGCCCTTCACCTGAACCACAGAATCTTTGACCAGTGACTCTCGAATCTTTTCGTAACTACCCGGGAACACCGTCATGGGCATTTGCCCGGTGAAATCTTCTAGCACGAGGCTCGCCATCTTTTTGCCTTCGTTCTTCGTGACGATTGTTCGGACTTTGGCCAAAACGCCCGCGAGGCGCACGGCGGTGCCTTCGTCCGCTTCGGACGCAGCAAGGCACGTGTGGGTGGAATGGTTTCCGATCGTTCGCTCGTGGCCGCGTAAAGGATGGTCGGAGACGTATATCCCCATCACGTCGCGCTCCAAGGACAGCAGATCGGTGCGTGAGAGTAGTTCGGCTTCCGGCAGCGTGGGCCACGACATCGAAGTTGGTCCAGACGCGTCGCCGAATAGCGAATCCTGGCCCGCTAGGCGCGAACGGTTTTGTTGATCGGCATAGGAGAGGGCGCCGTCGACAACGTTGAGCAACTTCCGGCGGTTGGGGTCGATTTCATCGAGGGCCCCTGCCTTTATGAGAGCCTCTAGCGCGGTTCGGTTCAGACCAAACGGTTTCACTCGGTCACAGAATTCGTAAAGGTGAACGAACCGACCATTCTCCTTTCGCTCCGCGATGATGCCCTCGACGAGGCCCTCGCCGACGCCCTTGATAGCGACGAGACCGAACCGAATCGCCCTACCCTCGATCGCGAAGTCGCGCACCGATGCGTTAACGTTTGGAGGCACAACTGATATCTTTTGACGCCGACACTCCTCGATACACGTCGTGACACGATCCTCTTTCGACATGTACACGCTGAGCAAGGCTGCCATGTACTCGACCGGATAGTTGGCCTTGAGGTATGCCGTTTGGAACGCCAGGATCGAGTAGCAGATCGAGTGCGCCTTGTTGAACGCGTAGCCTGCAAACGGCTCAAGCATAACCCAGACCGACTCCGCGATTTCGGGGGCGATTCCGTTGCTCGCCGTGCCCGCCATGAACTCGACTTTCATGCTCGACATACCGTCGGCATCTTTCTTGCCCATTGCACGCCGCAAGACATCTGCCTTCCCCAAGCTGAAGCCGGCTAGCGCCTGAACGAGTTTCAGAACTTGGTCTTGGTAGACGATGACGCCGTAGGTTTCCTCTAGAATCGGGCGCATGCGATCTTCGAGATAGGTGACCTTGGTTCGCCCGAATTTCGCGTTGATGAAGCGCGGGATGTGCTCCATTGGCCCCGGTCGATACAGTGCGATCATGGCCGCAAGTTCCCGAATGTTTTGAGGTCGGAGCTGGGTGATGTAGCGCGTCATGCCGCCACTTTCGAGCTGGAACACGCCAATCGTTTCGCCGCGAGCGAGCATCTCCCAAGCCTTAGGGTCTTCCTCGGGAAACTTCAGGATATCCAGGCTGGGATCACCGATATTTTCGAGGCAACGAGCAAGCACGGTCAAGTTGGACAAGCCCAAAAAGTCCATCTTGAGCATCCCGATCTTCTCAAGAATCCCCATGTCATACGCGGTGACGGGCTGCCCGTCGTTGCCGCGGTATAGGGGCACGTGCTCAACAAGCGGGTCCTTCGAGATGACCACGCCAGCGGCGTGTACACCCGAGTTTCGAGCCATGCCTTCAACGGTCTTCGCAGTCTCGAACAGCGACTTCATCCGGGCGTCACCGTCGACGATCTGCCTGAATTCGGCGAGATCGGAATACGCCCGCTTCAAATCCCAGTTGGGACCGGTGGGAATCGTCTTGCAGAGCCGATCGGTTTCTTGAGGGCTGTAGCCCTGCACGCGACCGCAATCCTTCAGCGCCGCTTTTGCACCGAGCGTGCCGAAGGTGATGATTTGGGCGACCCGGTCGGTGCCAAAACGATCGGTCACATATTTAATGATTTCGTCGCGGCGCGTGTCCTCGAAGTCCATGTCAATATCCGGCATGGAGACGCGCTCAGGATTCAGGAATCGCTCGAAAGTGATGTCGTAAGCGACGGGGTCAACGTCGGTTATTCCCAGGCAGTACGAGACCAAGGATCCCGCAGCGGAACCTCGGACACCGAAGAATATGCCGCGCTCTCGGGTCGCCTGCGCAAACTCACGGACCAAGAGGAAGTAGTCACCAAATCCGGTGGTCTTGATGACGTCGAGCTCGTAGTTCAGTCGGTCAAAACATTCGTCGGCGTTTGTAGTCCGCTCACGGAGACCTTTTTCGGCGAGTTCGCGAAGATACTCGGAGCTGTCCTTACCTTCGGGCACGTCCGGTTGTGGCATGGGCGCGCGGGCTTTGCCGAGATCCACATCGCACATGTCCGCGATGCGCATCGTATTCTCAAGTGCGTCTTGGTTCTCCGGAAAGAGGGCGGCCATCTCTTCGTGCGACTTGATGTAGAACTCCTCCGTCTCGAACCGCATCCGCTTTTCGTCCGCGACGAGGGCTCCGGTTTGAATGCAAAGGAGCACGTCGTGGGGCTTGGAGTCGCCTTTGCAGAGATAGTGCGCGTCGTTTGTGGCGACGAGGGGGAGTCTCAGTTCCTTGGAGATTTTGATCAGCGGTTCGTAGATCGCGCGTTGCTCTTTCAGGCCGTGATCTTGAAGCTCGATGAAGTAGTTGCCTTCACCAAACATTTCCGCGTACATGCCAGCGATGTATTGAGCGCGATCATAGTTTCCCTTGAGCAGCTCCTGGCACACTTCGCTGCCCAAACAGGTGCTTGTCGCGATCAGACCTTTCGAATATTTGCGAAGCAACTCGTGGTCTATGCGGGGCTTATAGTAATAGCCTTGGAGGGCGGCGATCGACGAGAGCTGACACAGGTTTCGATACCCTTCGAGGTCTTTCGCGAGCAGGAGTTGGTGATAAAACTCGTTATCGGCACGACCACCGCGTTTATGGATTCCTTGGGGGGCAACGTACGCTTCGACGCCGAGAAGCGGCTTGATGCCTGCCTTCTTGGCCTCCAAGTAAAACTCCATCACGCCGAACATGACGCCATGATCGGTGATGGCCATCGCATCCATTTCAAGCTGCTTGGCTCGTTTGACCATATCCGAGATGCGATTCGCCCCGTCCAAGAGCGAGTACTCGGTGTGGTTATGGATGTGACAGAAAGGTTTGCTCATCGGACGCGACGGAATGCTCAGGGGCGAATGTTTGGACGTGCCGACCGCGTCGGTAGACGCAGGTTTTTGGCGACGATTTCATTCTATTCGTTGGCGACCGAAACCACGGCATCGCATTGACCTCGCCGCAGGCTGACGGCCGAAATTGACAACAAATCAACAACGAAGCGAACGTTCCTACGCCCAAATTGAGCTTCCCGGTAAGCTAGCGCGCGGATGAAAAAGCTGTGGGGTGGTGCGTTTTCGGAAACGACGGATGCGCTTGTAGACCGATTTGGTCAGTCGATCGAGACTGACTTGAACTTTTGGCAAGAGGACATTATTGGTTCTGTCGCCCACGCGCGCATGCTAGGCGCAACCGGCATCATCAGCGAGGAAGAGGCGCAGCAGCTCATCGACGGCCTGGAAAAGATCCACGAGGGTGGGCCGACGTTTCTGAAGTTAGACGTTGAGGATGTGCACACCGCCATCGAGTTTCGCCTGCGTGAGCTCGTCGGCGATGTTGCGGGAAAGCTACACACGGGACGTTCACGAAACGATCAAGTCGCGACGGCCTCTCGCCTGTATGTCCACAACGAACTTCTTCGAGTCCTGGATTTGATCAAGAAGTTACAGCGCGTCTTACTTGAAGAAGGCGAGAAATACCAGAGTGCGCTTATGCCGGGTTACACGCATCAGCAGCGTGCGCAACCGATCACTCTCGGCTTCCACCTCTTGGCGCACTTCTGGTCTCTGCAGCGCCATGGCTGGCGGGCAGAGCGACTGTTTGAGTCCGCGAACTATTCGCCGCTCGGCGCGGCCGCGCTTGCCGGCACGAGCTTTCCGATTGACCGTCAGATGACGAGCGACGAGCTTGGCTTTACGGCTCCGATTCCGAACGCGCTGGACGCTACGAGCGATCGATCGTACATCATGGACGCCCTGCATGTGTGCACGCTGGTCATGATCGACCTGAGCCGCATCAGCCAAGAGCTTGTTCTCTTCTCAACCAAGGAGTTCGGGTTTTTGAAGTTGAACGACTCGGTAACAACCGGTTCGTCGATCATGCCGCAGAAGCGCAATCCCGATATGGCGGAACTCATCCGCGGTCGAACGGGTCGCGTCATCGCCAACTACGTAACACTCGCGACGACGATGAAAGGTTTGCCGCTCGGTTATAACCGCGACACGCAAGAAGATAAGCCACCTCTCTTCGATTCGCTGCGTAAGGTGAAGGACAGCATAAAGCTAGTTCAGCTTATGCTTGAAACGGCTGACTGGCAAGTCCAACACATGGCGAGCAGCATTCGTGGCGACTTTTCCACGGCGACCGACCTTGCCGACTATTTGGCGACTCAAGGTATTCCGTTCCGTGAGGCTCACGAGATTGTCGGGAATATCGTTCGTTCGTGCAACGAACGCGGTTGCGTGCTGGAAGATTTGACCGCCGAATCGCTGGCCGAAATCTCTCCGCAGGTCCCCGCGGAGGCGCTACAGGTGCTTTCGCCGGAAGGTTCCGTTCGCCGGCGCGAGTCGCTTGGTGCGCCGGGTCCGAAGGCGATTGCGGCGCAGATCCTTCACGCCCGGGAGCTTTTGGATTCCCAGGGCTATCAAAGGATCGCCTAGTGGCGTAGTGCAAGTAGGAATGAAGGGTTTTCTTGCGTTCTGTTTGCTGGCCGTACTCACCTTAGGTGGGTGTCAACGGCAGCATTCGGGATCAACTCCCGGAAAGCCATCAACTTCTACGGCTCCGGGTGCGACGGCGGAACCGGAACCAACGGCCACCGAGAACATCAACTTTCTCGCCCTCAATCAGCGCGTGCCCGTGATCATGTATCACGACGTCATCTTGGCGAGGGACAAGACTTCGATGTGGTACGACTGCGCCGTCAACGAATTCGCGGATCAAATGAAAGCCCTCGTTGATATGGGTGCGCACCCGGTGAGTGCCGGCGAACTCTACAAGCACTTGACGACGGGTTCTGCTTTGCCCGAAAAAGCCGTGGTGCTCACCTTCGACGACAACTATCAGGGTTTTTACGACAATGCATGGCCGATTCTAGTCGAGCACAGCTTCCCCGCCATCATGTTCGTTCACACCGGCTTTGTCGGTAATAAGGAGGGTCTGCACCCTAAGATGACGTACGAGACCTTGCGCGAACTGCTCAAGAACCCGCTCTTCACGGTCGGATCTCACACCATCACCCATCCGGATGACTTATCGATTCTCGGGACGGATGTTCAACAACAGGAACTTACAGAGTCGAAGGCGACCCTTGAAAAGGAATTAGGGATCGCGTGCGACTTTCTGGCGTATCCGAACGGTAAGAACGATCCCTCCGTGCAGCAACTGAGCAAGGCAGCCGGATACAAAATGGCCTTTTCCATCGTAAACGGACCTGCGGAGGAGTCGCCGAACATCTGGTGCGTGAATCGGTACGTGCACACGAAGCAGGAAAAGGCGTGGACGGACGTGGAAGATGCCCTGAAGGGTGGAGCGCTGGGAGTGTTCCAGGCACCGATCGCGGCTTCTTCCGTTGCGTTCGCGGAGGGAGAATTTGGAAAGGTCAAGCTCGCGCTCGTAACGGGCGGCGCGCCACAATCGGTGATGAGCGAAGCCCGTGAATCGGTGTCGGACTTCATCCACCGCACGCCGGGCGCAGTGGCCGGAATCAACGGCGGCTTCTTTGCCCTCGCCGCCATTGCGAGCATGGACAACCAAATGGTCGGCCCTTTGAAGGCAACGGCGATGCCAGAGGTGCAGCCCGACCTCGATTCGACGCGTTGGGAGAAGCTACACAACCGGCCGATCGTGATGTGGGGGCCAAAGAAGTTCGCGATCGCGCCATATAACCCGGGCCTCATGAGTACGCACGACGCGTTCAAGCAGTTCATGCCAGACATTTCAGACACCTTCATGGGTGGAGTTTGGCTTGTGCATTCCGGTAAGGCGCAAACTAAAGACGATATGGACGTCTTTGGATCGAAAGACATCCAGGACCCTCGCCGGCGCGCGTTTTTTGGGATCATGCCCGACGGCAAAGTTGTGCTTGGAGCGTCGAAGGATTCCTGCTCGTCATGGCAACTGGCAAACGCAATCGCCGCCGCTGGATTGCAAGAAGCAGTTTTGTTGGATTCTGGCTTTTCAACTTCGTTGGTTTACGGCGACAAAATCATGGCTAGTGGGCATAGCACGCCCCTCTCGCCCTCGCGGCCGGTGCCTCACGCGATTGTCGTGATGGGAGACCTTGACCCGGCGTCGAAGGCAGTCGCAGACGCGGCCATTCCTGCGACTACCGCGACCGGTGGTGACACGACGAGGCGCAAACACAAGAAGCGCACGCGCAGGGCAGCCCCGAAAGTTGACGAACCGAAAGTCGACGACCCCAATCCGTGACCGGCTCAGTCGGCAAGCGCGAGGGCAACGGCCGCCTCGCAGTGAACCTGAGCGGTGTCGAACGCAAGAATCGGGGATTCCGCCGGGTCGATCAGCAGCCCGATCTCCGTGCAACCAAAAATCACGGCCTCGCAGCCTGCGGCGGCAAAGCGCTGGATGATGTCCAAGTAAGCCTTCCGCGAAGTATCGCTGAAGATATTTCGTGCGAGTTCCTCGATGATGATGTGATGGACCAGCGCGCGGTCTTCGTCGTTCGGAATGGCGACTTCCAGGCCGAAGTCGTCGCTCAGAATTTCACGGTAGAACGGCTTTTCCATGGTGAACTTGGTGCCGAGAAGGCCGACTTTCTTCAGCCCTTTCTTTGCGATCGCGGCACCCGTTGCTCGCGCGATATGGAGCAATGGCACGCCGAGTGCGGCCTCGATTTTTGGCGCGAAAAGGTGAGGTGTGTTTGACGCGAGCATCACAAAGTCAGCACCGGCGCGTTCGAGATTCAGCGCGGCGGGAATGATTGCCGCGGCGGCCGATGTGAAGTCGTCCAGCATCATGGCCGAGTGGTACACATCGAAGTCGATCGTTTGGAGGATCAAAACGCAGGAGTGGGTTGGGCCAAGACGCTCCATGACGAGCTCGTTAAGAATCTTGTAGTAGGCGTGCGTGCTGACCCAACTCATGCCGCCAACAATGCCGATCGTTTTCATACGAAGAGTATGCGTGTGAATTCGGCTACGGATTGCCGATTATTCAGAGTGTGAATCCCGTATCCGCAATCTCTTCCACATCGTTAGGCGCAGTGCCTGCGGGCTCCGAACAATCGAACGCGCCGCTGGTTGCCCTTGCCGCAGTTGAGGCGACGTCGGCAGCGATGGACGCTAGCTTGGCCGCGATTGGCAGCCTCGACGTTTCGGCTTAGGCTTCGTCTAAATAGGCGTATCCGCCAGGCGAGGAAATGTGATCGATCGCGCCCGTAACATAGTCAGCGTTCTGCCGTAACTGAGGATGCGATAGCATTGCCTCCGCTGATACATCAAGCGCGAACTTTCCAGTGGGCCACCAAGCCGCGTAGTGAATCATGGCGATCATCGGTCTTGGAACAGACGTGCGATTGGGAGTACCCGCATGCCATAGGCGCATGTCCCGTATGAGAATGCTTCCCGCCGTCATCGCGGGTTGAATCGGCGGCGCGATTGCGCGCCACTTCTCCAGTTGAGATTCCGGCACTTCGATTTCTCCGTCCTGAAGCACGATCGTGGGATCGCAATGGGTTCCTGGCCAAATCTCCGTACTACCGTTCACTTCACTTACGTCCACGAGCGGCACGTTGACGACGATGGCGTAAGGAGGGTGCACCTGTTCTTGGTTCGGCCAGAGGTGACCCATATCGGCATGCACGGGCTGGCGCTGGTCGCTAGGGAGCGCAGTGTTTCCGCTGTAGAAAGCATTCACCATTCCTTTGCCAAGGATGGAGCTCGTCACTTGGATCGCGTAGTCGTTTGCGAGGACCTCTCTGAATAGATAAGGCGGAAACGGCGCGGGGTCCTGTTGGAGATTCCCCGCGTTCCAGTTGAAAGGCCGATCTTTCCGAGCTTTTAGCGCTTCAATGTCGGCGAATGCACGCTCACGCAGAACATTGATGATCTCTACGGGAATGGCATCCCGCAGGACGACGTAGCCGTCCGCCTTCATCGCCTCAACCGCGATTGTGACTTGCTCGTCGGTGAGGCGATCAGACGTGATTTGGATCGTCGTCATCGTAGGATGAGGTTACCGTTCTACTCTGTAGCGAATTGGGTGTACTTGTAAGTCAGGGTGACCGACTTGCCCGCTCCAATCGACTCTGTCCACTCGATTTCGCCGGACGGATTGCGTTGGAAGGTGCCGCGGGCGGTCGACGTGAACTTTCCGCCTGAGTGGGCCAAAACCTCGCCCGTAACCGGTCGCTTGACCTTGATCTTGATGGTGTCCGCCTTATGATTTGTGATCACGATTGAGCCCGTGAGGGTCAAACGGTCGACCGACTTCGTTTTTGTGATTTGAAGCGCGCCTCGGTCGCGAGCGACCTCTCGCTCTTTCGCTTCAACAACGATGCTCCGAGCCTGCGAGACTTGCAACTCGATGTCGCCGTGGGGCGGAATGTAGCTAACCGTATCTTGGCCCATGAGCTCGTTGTTCTCGAAGATGGACGCGGTTCCGCCCGAGCAAGGCTTGTCGCTTGGATTCTTGAACCGAAGCGTTTGCCACACATTGATGGTTGAGCCCTCAGACCGAGCCTCATCATCGGAGACGATTGCCGTGTGGAGGCGTTCGTAGGTCGCGTTGGTGGTGAAAAGGCTGAAATAGCCTCGCTCGCCCTTCAGAAGCTCGACATTCGGCTGGTGGAAGAAGTACAGGTCCTCCACGATGTTTCCCGTACCGTGCGCGCCGACGTTCGCGTTTTGAAAGTTGAGGGTGCCGTTGACCTCGGCAGGAGTGGACGGCGTACGTGAGTTATGGAGTGTCGCAACCGCCGTTTCATTTGTCCCTCCAATAAAGCTGGACCCGTCCGCATTCGAAGATGTGGTAACGGCCAAGCCGCCAACGGGAGCGTTAGATATGATCGTAGGCTTCGCCTCGCCGCCAATAACCCCGCGGGTATCGCGGAAGTCATAAGGCACGCCCGCGTACGTGGCGAAGTCACCGGCGGCAAGCATGTCTGGCGAGGCGAGCGAGCCGACATTCGGGAACCCGGTAACGAATCGCACCGCCGCGCCCGCAAGGTCTTCCAACTCATTCCAGACGCTGGCACGAGCGGTCAAGGACAGGTTCTTCGAATCCAACACTTTCACCGCGTAGGTCGGCGTCCACATGATGCCTGCCTCCAGCGTCGTGTATCGAAGTTTGCCGGCGGCGCCGCTCGTGCGGACTCGGATGATGCGCGATTCGGTCTTCGCCTCGAGCTGATCCTGAAGGTCGGCCTCACCGTGCACGGCAAGCACGTTTTGCACCATGACGACGCTGCGCTGCGCCTCGGTTTCGATGGTCAGTAGCTGGTCCGAGACACTTCGAACCTTACCGGTCATCGTGCGCTTATCCGGCGTAGACAGCTCGATCGTTACCTTCTTGCCAACGTTGAGGCGCAAGAGTTCGAGAATGGTGCGTGCGGTGATCGTGGTTTTCTCCTTTAGCACGCTACTCGTCAAGGCATCTAGATGCACATCTTTCGGGGCGTAGAACCAGATCGTTCCCTCGGTCACGCGACCAAAGGGCGGGAGTTCGGTTGTGCCCGGTTCGGTCTCTACTTCACGCGTGACGAACGCGTAGCCGTTCTTAAAAATGGAGATCGAAACAATATGCGGCTTAGCAGGCGCGATGGCGAAAAGAAAGGAGACGGCGGCAACCATGATTTCTTAGTGTGCTTGATCCGGCCAATTGTTCTACGAGCCGTCCGCACACGATAAACTCCTTTCCGATGCGGATCCTGACCCTCATGTTGTGGCTTGGTCTTTGCGCCTCGATGATCGGTCAGGAGAAGCCACCGCTCGGAAAGCCGAAGCAGGAGCCGGTCGCACGGTTCTACGGAATCGTTTACATCATCACCAAGGTCGATGCCACCTTTACGGGTTATGACCACAAAAAGGTGCTCATCCAAGGCAGCGCCCCGGCGATCGTGGTTGAAGACATCAAGGCAATGATGGGGGCGTTTCGTCAGACTGTTCACGACTTCAGCAACGGCCTTGCCGACATGGAATTCAAATACGTCGTGGATGACGAACCGATCACGAAGGTGGAAGGAGAGCCAGGGCACGAAACTCCCGTGTTTGGCAATCGTGTTGCGCTTTTGGAAGCGGATAGCCCGCGTAAATACTTCGACTCCGTGTTCATGTTCTACTATCACGGCAAGCCAGGCGCGTATTGGCGCGGTGACGGCGGCTCGGGCGGTGGCGGAATCGAGGGCACCAGCTCGGCGATCCCTTTCGACGATAACTTTAAGCCGCAGGCGACGTTTGAAGGCGTCGAGACCTTTCTGCACGAGTGGACTCACGGTCTGGACGGCTACTTCTCGTCGCAGGGTTACAACGTCGGATTCCTGCACGAAGGCTATCAGTTCGGCTACAAGATGGAGAACTTTTTCCGTCCATCGACGAACGCCACCCCGCTCTGGCCCGCTCGATTTCGGGGCACGCTCTTCCGCGAGGACGCTCAGTACGGCTACAGCAAATCAGTGTGGATGGCCGGTACTCCACGCGCTCGGGAATCGAACCCACCTCCACAACTGACTTGGCCCCCGGATCACACCGTCTGGACGAAAGTGCCTCAATTTCGGTGGGCCGGTCCGCCGGCGGATTTTTTGCATTTGGAGGTCTTCGCGGGCGACGAAGCGACACCGTTTCGCGGCCTTGATGTTCAAGGACGAAGTCTGGACGGGGGCACTCTCAATCTTCCGGACGGTACCTATCGTTGGCGTGTCGTCGCGGTTAGGGGTGGGAAATCGAGTCTGCCGGGCGACGAATATCACTTCTCGGTTGGTCCGCAACCGACGCCGACAATCAAGGCGTTGAGTTTCTCTGAGAAGACATTGCCCGCGGAGGGTGGCTGCATCCGGGTGTATGCGACAATCCCGACCTCGCCTCTCGTTCAAAGCGTATGGGCGGAAGTTCTTTACGCTGGTCAGCGCACGCTCACGTTTCCGATGAATCGGGACGATCTCAATGTTTCAACCGAGGGTTGGTTCGGGATATTCGCGTTGCCGCAAAATCGGGGCTCGATGGACGTCCGGTACAAGGTTCGCATTTGTGCTCGCGACTTCGAAGGTCGTGAGATAAAGACGAAATATTACGACTCGGTCGTGGCTTCCGAAAACTCGGTCGAGGCTTACGAAGGGTTGCGGGCGGAGTATTACCACCCGAGCAAGCCGCTTAAGAAGGCGTTCCAACGGCTCGATAAGGCGATCGATTTCTTTTGGAATGGCGGGAGTCCGTTTGGCGGTCAACACGATGCGGGATTTCGAATTGAGTGGAGTGGGGCTCTCATCCCTCCCAAAACGGGGACGTATCGATTCATGGTCGCCTCAGACGGTCGATTTCAGGCAGAACTGAGCGAGGATGGCGTCAATTGGACGTCGTTGATCCAGCCCGAGAGTCGGATTGCCATCGCCGAGCAACGGTCTCGATCTGCTTACCGACTGGATGAGACCAAGCGATATCGGATACGTGCGTCATACAGCGGCACGGGAAGGACGGGCAAGGTGCAACTCATGTGGCAGTTTGCCAATGAGGCACCACAGGTGATCCCTCCGGAGTCGATGCGGCCAGACAAGCCAGTTTATGAGATCGATAAGCCCGATCCAAATTTCGTGCGCATGACGTATCGCGGGGCGCCGGAACTTGGCTACAACGCGGTTCGGGCAGAGCTTCTGTGCAATACGCACGAGCTCTTCGGGCACTATTGGACCGAGTTTAAGTTCCCCGATGGGCATACCGAGGCGATGGTCCTGCGGGGACGTGAGTACATCACGTCGCAGGCTTACATGCGCCGCCCGTCGCACACTGGAGTTATGGTGTTGCCCGCGAACGAAACTCCAACAGACGTCCGTTACCGCTTGCGCCTATGCGCCCGCCAGGAGGGCTCGCGAACGATCACGAAGGAGATGGAGGTCGTCGTGCCAGGCACGCTGCATCGCGACGGAAACCGAGGCAAGACGTTTGCGGCAGACCTGAAGCGAGAGAAATGGCGCTATGTGCGACTGCACGTATTCAAGACGAACACGGCTTCGGAATGCAAGATTGACGAGGTCTCGTTGACTAACGCAAACGGGGCGAATATCACTCGGTCTTGCCTCGTCACCGCGAGTTCTGGCGGGCAGACCCGAGAAGGCAAAATGGACTGGCGAATCTTGACGGACGGTCGGTTCGGTCCGGGGAGCATGTGGACCGCTTCGGACACTTCATCGCAGTGGGTCCTGTTCGATTGCAATCGGTCGACCGCTCTGGGCTCGCTCAGTTGGAGTACCGATCGGCTTGGCTACTTCTTTCAGGGAATCCCGAGTGAGTACGACGTGGACGTCTCGAACAACCTGACGGATTGGAAGGTTCTGCAGCGAGTTCGGCCGTGAGCGATCACCGTCATCGAGTCAGCGGACGCCCCACTCCCACATTCCGTAACTGATCTTGTCATCAATCGGAAGACCAGCTTGCCGTAATCCCAGCTCGATCATTCCGCGATGGTGCGATTCATGCGAGATGAGATAGCCAACAAAAGCGGCCGCGTGTGGCTTGAATCCTTTGACCCTACCCGCGGGGTCCGCGACACTACGCAGAACCGTGGACATTGCGGCGGCGCTCGATTCGAGAGTCGCACGGACGGCAACGCGATCGTAAGGCGCTTCTAACTTAGTCATCTGGGCGTGAAGTTCGGGGTCAATCACTTTGATCCACATCAAACGTACATTGTGGAGGTGAGCAAATTGGGCGTCGTTGGCCCGCCCCTTCTCCGGCTTCGCCATCCACTGCGAGTCGGTCAGGGAGTCAAGCAAATACAGGTTGATCCGCGCGCAAATCTCCCAGGCTTCAATCAGCGCGTCCATTGGTGCTTACTGTCGGGAGCGAACGGCCTTGACCTTCTTCGGCGCTGGCGCGGCACCTTGAGGTGGAGTCAGTCGATTAAATTGGATCGCTCCCGAATCGGCGACGGTGACGAGCGTGGTTCCGTCGGCAGTGAAGCACAGGGGAGAGCCCACGGCGAACTGGTTTTGAAGTGATCCTACTTGTTGGAGCGTGCCCGCGTTCCAGAGTCGAACGGTCCCATCTGTCGAACTCGTGGCGATTATCTGAGCGTTCGGCGAGAATGCGACTGTGGTGACCCAGTCAGTGTGACCTCGTATTGTTCCGATCTTTTTGCCAGAATTGACTTCCCACAGAATTGCCGTTCCGTCTTTACCGGCAGAAACCAGGCGGGTTCCGCCGGGATTGAAAGCGACGTCAAGCACGCCCTGTCCCTCGTGACCCTTGAGGTCAAAACGCATCTGGCGACTGGAACCGTCGTAGAGCCGTGACCCTTCAGCAAGGACTCCGCAGCAAAACAGATTTGCGTGGGGACTAAACGTGCCGCCATAGAAGTTCGCTCCCTGCCCAAGCAGCTGATGCGAGTCCTTGGCGCTCGGAGACTGAATGTCATACAGCTTCATCACGTCATCTTTGCCCGTGCTAAGCACCTGAGTGTTACTCTGATTGAAGCTGAGTTTTTGGATACCGCGGGTGTGGGTCCGATATTCACGCATTTTTCGACCGCCGGAGGTTTCCAGGAATATACGCGCGGTCTCATCGCCCGACGCGATGATCTTGCCGTCCGAAGACCACGCGAGACCGTACGCCGGTTGCAAATGTTTGGTCATCGCGTGGACGGTCTGCATCGTCTTTGCGTCCATGATGCGAACAGTGCCGTCTTCCGCCGACACAGCTATCTGTGAACCGTTTGGAGCGGATGCAAAAGCGACGGGCCGGATTGCATCGTTGAATCCGACCCGAACCACTTGAATTGCCCCCGGATCGGCATGGAGACCACCAACCGGTTGATTGGCGAGGTGGGCAGCGAGATGGAAGGAGAGAGATAGAATCAGCGTTGTCATTCAGATCACTAGGGTTATGCGTTGCCCACTTGGATTACGCACGCTATTTGCGGGAAGTTGCTCGTAGAATTCTATCCCGAACTGCTTCCCATTCATCCGAATCTGGAAGTAACTCGACCGCAATTTCACGTGGGTTCAGACGGTCCAGGTCGTGCAAAGATTTGTATAACTCTTTTGCGTAACCAATTGCATCGTTCGGCAAGCGGGCTTGGCTCGCATTTAGCGGCGCACGGAAGGAAATTCCGCAGTCCAGAGGGCCGAGTCGCTCAACCAACCGGATCGGGGCGACGGGCGCGTAGTGGCGATCGTACATCCCCGGCGAGCGCCTTTCGCCGCCGCGAGTCGTGAGAATCGGACGCCCGAGGATGCGTTCTATGGCGAGCCGGCTGACTCCGCCCGGCCTAAGCAAAATTGGCTCAGCTCCCGTCATGTCCACCACGGTGGACTCGATTCCAACCAAACAGCTTCCGCCATCCAGGATACAGCTCAGGCCGGTCGCAATCGCGGTTTCGATATCTTGCGCCCGTGTTGGCGACAAACTCATGAACGAATTTGCACTCGGTGCGGTGAGCGGGGTACCAGCCTCTAAGATGAGCTGACGAGCGGTTGGATGGTCAGGAACCCGGATCGCGACGGTATCGAGGCCACCGGTGGCGACAGTTGGCACGCTCGCCTGCTTCGGTAACACAAGGCTGAGCGGGCCGGGCCAGAAGTGAGCGGCCAATCTTTCGGCATCTGCGCTGAACACGGTCGCGACTAGCGACCACTGTTGAGTGCGCGCCAGATGAACGATCAGTGGGTTATCGGCAGGCCGATTTTTGAGCCTGAACGTGGCGCGAACCGCGTTTTCGTCGAAGACGTTAGCGGCAATTCCGTAGACCGTTTCGGTGGGCATTCCGACAAGCTCCCCGCGAACAATTGCTCTTGCTGCCTCCCCGATCGCGTCAGGAGTCGCGGACAGAATCATTATTGAATCGCCTCGAGCATGGCCGAACGCGGCGCTTCTTGGCCGGTCCACCACTCAAAGGATAGGGCGCCTTGCTCCATCAGCAGGCGACGCCCATCGACAAGGTCGCGGCATCCAGCATTTTTCGCCGCGCTTAGGAATGAGGTGAGACCAGCAACGTACATCAAGTCAACTGCAGCAGCATTTTGTTCAAGTTTTGACCACTCAAGTTGCAATCCATCGCCGGAAAGACTGCCGCTAGTCGCGTTGATGATGAGCGCTGCGTTCGAGATATCCGGAATCTCAATGTGACTCGCGCCGGACTCTAAGATGTCGACAAGCTCGCGAGCTCGGTCCCTCGTTCTATTCCAAATGCGTAGCGGATAGCCTGCCTCGACGATCTTGAGCGCAATGGCCCGCGCGGAACCACCGGCTCCTAACATCAGAATGTCTCGGCCATTTGTCACCCGGTCGAAAAGCTCAGCACATGCGGCCATGAAGCCCGGGCCATCGGTGTTGATTCCGCGGCCTTCGGCGAGGCGAATCGTGTTCGCCGCATCAGCGCGGAGGGCGAAAGGTTCAGCGACAGTGCACCACCGCAGAGCAGCGGCCTTGTGGGGGACGGTCACGTTTACGCCGCGAAACCCACGGTCACGCAAGTGATCCAACGCCTGAGGTACTTCCTCGGGGGCAACGTCTACGGCGATGTAGCTAAGATCCAACTCGCACGCGGCGTAAGCGGCGGCGTGCATCGCCGGTGAGAGTGAGTGCGTGACGGGGTGCCCAATTACCGCGTAGTCGGCAGCGGGCGCGTCACGCCATCCAAAGACAGGCTTCACGCCGCCTGATCCGGCTTTGGTGCCCGGAACGTGTAGTTGCGCTGCCCGAAGAAGTTCCAGAAGGCGACGAACACGGTCGCGATCACCTTTGCAGCGAGAAGCGCACCCTCGTGCAGTGCACCCATCATGTTGAGAAACACGCTGAATAGGATCGCGTTTAGCACGGCGCCGGAGATTGCGATCGTGTAGAACCGATGCACCTGCGTGATGGTCGGATGCTGACCGACGGCGGCAAACGTCCACTTCCGATTCATGACGAAACTGTTGAACATCGCGATGAACGATGCGAGGCCTCCGAGAATCGGGGCTGCGGCGTTTGTTGGCGTCTTGAAGTAATTCGTGAGCACCGGGAAGGCGGAAATAAGATTGTTGCCAACGGTCTCGCTCATCAAGTGGCCCCCGACGGAGATCCGCTTCATGAAGATATAGGTAAGGCTCGCGTCGATCACAAAGGAGACTCCGCCGACAAGGCAGAATCGCACGAACTGATGCATTCCTTTTTTGTCAGCAATCGGCGAATCGGCGGCCACGTCAATCATTTTGAACAGGTGGGGTCGGAGAATGCTTTCGAGCATCCGATTGAACTTGGTCCCGAAGAACTCTAGTTTGTCTAAGGGCTTGAGAAGAATCGCGTCGATACCACTGCGCCGGGCACCGAGTAAATCTGTCATCACTTGGTCTCCGATCATGACGGCGGCGGCGGCGGGAACCTTAAACTTCGCCAACGCCGCGAAGTACATTCGCCGGCTCGGTTTGAACCGGCCGCGCAGGAAGTCTACTTGCAGGTGCTTCGCGATCCGGGCTAGGCGCTCGGGCCGCCGGGTGTTGCTAATAATGCAGAGGTGAAAACCCTTTTCACGGGCACGCTCGATCCAAGCGACGATTTCGGGATCGAATTCTTCGCTGTGCCATCCGACAACGGTGTTGTCGACGTCAAGAAGAATAAGCCGTTTTCCTCCATCCCATAGGCGCTGAATGTCGACTTGCGTGATGCGTTCACAAATCTCGATAGGTGTGAAGTGCCGCAACATGCGTCGCGATTTGCCGTTGATTTGGCCATACCGCCAGCTGCTCATCTCTTCGCCCCTCGGAGTGCTTTGATGGCATCGCGTCGTTTCTTCACGTTTTTCAGATGCTGGGCGTAGTTCTCCGCAAAAAGGCTGACCCCACCAGGTAAGGCAACATAAAATAGATACTTGTGGTTCGCAGGATGCACCGCGGCATCGACCGACTTCGCGGAAGGCGAGCAGATCGGGGTCGGGGGCAACCCTTTGTGCAGGTACAGGTTGTATTCGGACTGAAAAGAGTGATACTCGCTGACCTTCAATGGACGCCAAATTTGCATGCCGTAATTAATGGACGCGTCGATCTGGAGCGGAGAACCAAGCTTTAGTCGATTTTCGATGACGCCAGCTACCATGGGGCGTTCGTTGTCGTACTTGACCTCAAGCTCAACGAGCGAGGCTTCCTTGAGAAGTCGCAGCAGGTCCTTTGGATGGCCGAGCGGCTCCCAGACTTCGGTCTCGAATCGTTTGAGTTGGGTGAGGATCACATCGTGAGCGCCGAGGGTCGGAGGCAAGTCGTAGGTTGCAGGATAGAGATAGCCTTCCAGCGTGGTGGACTCGATAGGAAAAGACACTTCGCTCCGAATTCGATCGGGGTTTCGCACAAACTCCATGTATTCGTCCGCCGTACAGACGTCGTGCTTTTCTAGCACGTTCGCGGTGCGAAGCGCCCAGTTCGTTTCGGGCAAGCGCAATCGCTGATGGACTGGTCCGCGAAGCTCGACAATCCGACCCGATGCGCCCCGCCCGGCTTCAAACCGATAGATTCCTGGCTCAACCGAATGGACTTCATGCCGAAACCATGCGACGAAGTACGTGGCGCTGGTGCTTCGAATTAGCCCTTCGGCATGGAGCCGGTCTAGGGCGCCATGGTAGTCGGTTTGCGTCGTAAACCGGACATATGTTCTGCCGGCAGTATCGGTAGGACGCGTTTCCTGATAGAGCCAGGCGGAAGCCAATACCGCCGCCAGAAGCACACCGATCACGAGGCCCCGCACGGCCCTTCGCTTCGTCATTGAGCGGTGTCCTGTTCAAGCTGAAAGGCGCACATGTTCCTCATTTTGGAGCATGTGCGCCTGCGAAACATAGCGGAGAGGCTACTTCGGCGCAGAAAGGAATGGCGTGCGGCCATATCCTTTCAGATATCGAAGCAACTCCTTTGCGCCGGGAACTTGCCGACCGCTGAGGTGGGCAGAGTCGAGCTTTTCTGCAGTCTTCATCGCGTTTTGCGCGTTCTGTAGCGCGACTCGAAGTTGGTCAGCCGGAGCACGACTCGCGATCAGATTCTTCGCGAGGAAATTATTGGCAGCGGCGAGGGCGTAATATCCGACCGCGGAGCTCGGCTGAGCGCGAACGGCGGCAACACCAAAGTCGACGGCTTCTTTCGCCTTCTTTTGGACGAGGTTGAGGGCGACGAGGCCGACCAACGCTTCGGCGCTTTCCGGTCTCGCGGTCAGCGCGGCCTTGAAGTACATCTCTGCGGTAGCAAGTTGAGCCTTGGCTACGGCATCAGTCGCAACATCCGACGTGAATGCGTTGTTGTTCACGACAATCCCGAGCGAGTACGTTCCGGACTCAATGTAGATGTCTGTCATCGCCGGTTCTGCGAGAACGGCCCGCTGGAAGTAGCGCGTGCCTTGTGGAAAATTTTGCATCCGGTTATACATGGCGCTTAGGAAGTAGTAGCGCTCCGCACGCGACGAGTACAACTTTTGCGTGTCATTGGCGCTTGCATCGCTAAACTTCTGGAGTTTCGAGACCGCGCCAGACAGTGCCGTCGAAGTGTTCTTCTGTAGGGCCATGTACGCGTCAGCGGTGATGATTCCGAAGTCGTTGCTGTCTAGAATCAATCCATCAGAGATAGCGGCTTTGGCGGCGGTGTCATCGCCTAGGTCGGTCGCGATGACCGCCTTGAGGGCCAAAGTGTATGCATTCTGAACCTCGGCTTTGATCAACTTGTCCACGATTTGATTTGCTTCCGCGTCGCGGCCGGTGCGGACCATCGCGTAGGCAAGCCGGTTGGCAACTTCGAGGCGGCGTTGGTCACGGTTGTAAACTGGCTGCAGGGCGTTGATCGCAAGGCCAAACCGATTTGCCTTGATCGCGGCGTCTGCATAGGCAATGAGAGTCGCATCGGTGGGAGCACCTATCCGGTCAAATTGGACGTCCAGGCTCTTCTTTCGGCTATCGACCGCGGTCAGTAGCGCAGCTTGAATAGCGGCGACGGTCTCAGCTTGGTCGGTACCGCGATTGAACGTCGTGAATACGCGTTGCAGGCCGATTGCAGCCAAAAGCTCAAGCGCCTCAACGTTTTGCGAATCGGCGGCGACGACGTCTTCCGCAAACTTCTGCGCCTTGTCGTAAACGTTCTTGCCGTAATTCGCCCGAGCGAGAATTAGGCGAGCGGCCGCGGACTTCTCGTCGATCTTCTGCGCGATCCGACCCTCGGTGATCGCGTCATCGTAACGTCCGTCACGAACGAACGCGTTGCCACGGTCAACGTGAAAGGCAATGCCCTTTCCAAGCCCATTGTCAACGGTGAGTTTGAGGACAACTTCTCCCTGCTCGCTTTCCGTGGTGTAGGCCTTGAATTTGAGCTCGATCGGACCTTCTTTCTCCGATAGTCCGTCGAGGCTAAACTCGTACGGAGTGCTCGTATCGTCGGAGCGGAATTCATTGTCGACGTAAAACTCGACCTTCGAGACAGGATTTGCTGCTTGAACCGTCACCCGGAACGAACGCTCTCCGGCGACCATGTCGCCATTTTTTGCGTTTACGTTTAGGGTCACCGGGCCATGAAAATGGCTCAACAGAGACAGCGCGCTTAATATCAGAACTGGGGTCATGGTCGGAAAATGCCTTTTTCGGCGATATGCTCAAGTATGACGAATGGGGTGGCGCGATCATTCGCCCAATCTTTCTAACGTGGTCCCGGAACCGCTGACTGAATCGGATCGGACGGAAGTAGCCACGCCTAATTTGATACCCGGGAGGGTGGCATGGGTGAAGGGCGCTGCCCGAATCCCGTGGAAACATGACACTGCGGTCACGAGTTACGCCTTCGGCTGCACCCGTGCCACCCCTCGTTTCGAGAGATTTACAATACACGGGTTACGCCTTCGGCTGCACTCGTGCCAGCCCTCGTTTCGAGAGATTTACAATACACGGGTTACGCCTTCGGCTGCACCCGTGCCACCCCTCGTTTCGTGAGATTTGCGATACACGGGTTACGCCTTCGGCTGCACCCGTAGCACCAATAGCTGGAAGGATGTAGAGACAAGAAAGGCACCTCACCCTGGCGCGCGGAATTTTACAGCGCGGAATCGCCGCGCTCTTCGGTGCGAATGCGAACCGCGTCCAAGATTCGCTCCACGAAGATCTTGCCGTCACCAGATTCGCCCGTTTGGGCCGTCTCGAGGATCGATTCAATCACCGGCTCTTGCAACGAATCATCGACAACGACCTCCAGCCGGACCCGCATCGGCAGGGCGATGAGGCCCTGATTGCCACCTAGCCACGCTGCCTTTTCATGGGAGTTCCCGGTCCCGCGTACATCAGCGACCGTCATGCCGTTTACGCCTAGGGCGGCGATCGCGGTCTTGACCATTTCCAGCCGATGGGGTCGAATAAAGGTGATGATCCGTATCATTTATGTTCGCGTAAGATTCCAGATTTTGTGCTTTTGCCAGTGCAAAATCACGCGGCGGATATAGCCGGAAAAGTTAAAGACATCACGGTATAGATCCGTGACCGCTGCCCACTCCTCGCCGATTCGTCGCCGAGACTGAATCGACGCTAAGTCGTAAATTACGTAGAAGAGGTAGGTCGCGTTCAGGACGAGGCCGAGCGCCACGGTCTGCCGCGAGGAATGCTCTTGAACGCCTACCGCCGCGATGGCGACGGAGGATGCGATGACGGAGAGGCAGTAGTTGCCGACAAAGCTATAGTCGCGCCCGCACAGCGCAGAGTAAATAACGGCCGCAAGGGGACCTACGAGGAGGGCCCAAACTGGCCAACCAAGGCCCGAGAGCCTCTGCATCAGGCATCCCATCGACGCCATTACGAGCGGAAGCACGGCAGTAGAAATGTTCGCCTCAATTCGCTTTCCGCGCAAGACTATTCGACTCAGTTCAAGTGCCAACAACAGGCTCACAACAACCACAATCGCCTCGGTCAAAGAAAGTGCTGGAAACTTCAATCGAGAAACGAGGCCGATCACTGAAATAGAGACGAAGTGCCGCAATGTGACCCGCTTTACAAACGCCATTCGGAGTGGATAGATCTGCTCGGCAACGTTGCCAGGCACCTCCAGCTGATCGGGTACGTAGTTCGGCACATTCATCGGGCCCTCGTGTCCTTACATTGATGGAGCAATAGATTCAGGGTTGGTCGCCACGACCGTTCTTACCCCGGAAACGCCGCTCTTCAAATTCGAGTAAATAGAGAACTTCGTCGGTCATCGCCACCTCGCGACGCACGGTTTCCATGGCATGTGAGAGTCCGAGCCGAGATTTGAAAAGTAATTTGCACGCCTTGTGGAGCGCGAGCCGTCGTTCGGGCGTGATTCCGAGGCGGCGAAGTCCGATCGCGTTTATGTCCAGCACGTTTTGTTCTAGCCCGTCGGTCACAAGGAACGGAGGAGCATCACGCGAAATCTTGGTAAAGCCTCCAATCATCGCGGCTTTGCCAATACGACAGAACTGGTGGACGCCCGTCATGCCGCCGATGTTCGCGTAATCTTCGATCGTGCAATAGCCGCTGACTCCGGTCGCGTTCGCAATCGTGACGTGGTTGTGCACGGTCACGTTGTGCCCAAGGTGGCACTGGGCCATGATGTAATTGTCGTCGCCGACGATCGTAGTGTTGCCTTCGCCCGAAGCCCGGTGCATCGTCACGTACTCGCGAATCGTGTTTTCGTTTCCGATCTTCAGGAAAGTTTGTGCGCCGTCATACTTCCGGTCTTGCGGATCTCCGCCAAGCACGGAACCTTCGCCAATTTTGTTTCCGCATCCGATCGTCGTACCGCTACGGACCGTGACGTGCGAATCGATTCGTGTGCCGGCGCCGATGACGACTCCCGCTTCAATTACGCAGAATGGCCCAACGATAACATTCTCCGCAAGCTGTGCGGAGGAGTCAACTTCGGCCAGAGCGTGAATCGTTGGCAAGTCTCAATCCTTCTCCGCAATCTTAAAAGTCATTTCCATACTGGCGGCAACTTCACCGTCCACCGTGGCGACCGCCTTGATGCGGCCGATCGTTCCGCGAATCCACAGAATTGACACTTCGGTAATCAGTTGGTCTCCTGGTGTAACGACCCGCTTGAATTTCACGCCATCGATCGCCCCGATCAGGGGAATCTTGCCTGCCAAGGCGGGATTGGTCATGATGAGGGCCGCGCCGACTTGGGCCATGCTCTCGATGATCAGAACACCGGGCATGATGGGCCGACCAGGGTAATGGCCCTGAAAGAACGGCTCATTGATGGTCACGTTCTTAAGTCCGCGACACGTCATCGCCTCCGGGTCGATGCTAAGGATTCGGTCAACAAGCAACATCGGGTACCGATGCGGCAGAGTCGCCATGATCTGCTCAATACTTGACGCTGGCTCCACAGAAGCGGAAGGTTACCCGCACGGGTATCCTTCCGCTTCCACATGGACGTAATTGCCCTCACGCGTGCGTTCGTCGACATCGAGTCGACAACCTTCAACGAAGATCGAATGGGCGATTCTCTCGCACAAGTCTTAGGGGAATTGACGGATCGATTCTTAGGAACGCTGACCCACCAGGAGGTCGCACCGGGACGTACGAATTACCTGGCGACGTGGGGTGATCCTCTCGTCGTGCTATCGACGCACTTTGATTGCGTTCCGCCCCATATTCCTTCCTCCGAAGATGACCGGAACGTATACGGTCGCGGATCTTGCGACGCGAAAGGAATTCTAGCGAGCATGATCGCCGCATCGGAGCAGTTGCTCATGGCAGGGGTGCGAGATTTCGGAATCTTAGCGGTTGTTGGTGAGGAACGCGACAGCGAAGGCGCTTACGCCGCCGCGAACTGGCCAGCCGGTGCCGCAGACCGAGTTCAGTTCTTGGTCAACGGCGAACCCACAGAGGGGAAACTTGCTCTTGGATCGAAAGGGGCTCTCCGTATAGAACTGATTGCCGAAGGAAAGGCGGCACATTCGGCCTATCCGGAGCTTGGCGACTCCGCGATCGACAAGCTTTTGGACGCGATCGAGCGCGTGCGGCGCTTACCCCTCCCGTCCAACTCAGTTTTGGGCGAAAGCACGATGAATATCGGCGTGATCCACGGAGGCGTCGCGCCAAACGTCATTGCTGCGTCGGCGAGTGCCGAGATTCTCGTCCGGCTCGTTGACGACGGAATCTTGCTCAGCAAGCAGATTTTTGACGCGGTCGGAGACTCCGTGAATTGCCGCGAAGTCCTGCGAATTCCTGGGCTCGTCATGTCGGCAATCGACGGCCTGGAAACTTGCACCGTTCGGTTTACGACTGACGCTGGAATCCTCGCCGGTCGCTGGGGCGAGCCCCTGTTGTATGGCCCCGGTTCAATTTCCGTTGCCCACACGGATCATGAATTCATTTCCAAGTCTGATTTGCATGAGGCAGTCGGCGTTTATCAACGCATCGTGACTCAGTTGCTCGGGCGTGCGGCGGTGAAAGCATGATCGTAATGAAGTTTGGCGGCACCTCGGTCGAGAGTGCTGCGGCCATGAATCGAGTCGCAGACATCGTGATCGCGCGAGCGGTGAGCGGAGCAGTCGTCGTCGTGAGCGCGATGGGAAAAACCACGAATCGCCTTCTACACATGGCGGGAGTTGCGGTCGGTGGAGCTCGGGAAACGTCACTAGCTTTGGCCGAAGAGCTTCGTCAGATGCACCTAGAAGAGACTCCAGAGTCGGTTCACGAGGCGATCGGGAGTCATTTTGACGAGCTTGTCGAGCTACTCAAGAGTCTCAGTGTGCTCGGGGAATTTACGCCGCGGACGGTCGACTTGATCAGTAGTTACGGCGAGCGCCTGTCCAGTCTCGCTTTTGCCGCCGTCCTCCGTCAGCGAGGGGTTCCTGCGGTGCACATCGATGCGAGGGAGATGATTGTCACGGACTCGCGCCACACCTTAGCCGCTCCAAACTTTGCGGAAACGAATGCGCGTCTGGACGCGGTCGTGAGACCGTTGGCCGAGGCGGGCGTGGTGGTCATGGGCGGTTTCATTGCGGCGACCGCGGAAGGAGTGACCTCAACGCTTGGCCGAGGCGGGTCCGACTACACGGCAGCGATAGTCGGGGCCGGAGTTGGTGCCTCGGAGATTCAGATTTGGACGGACGTCGACGGCATGCTGACCGCGGATCCTCGGGTGATTCCGGGTGGACATCGGATCCTCGTCTGTTCGTTTGCCGAGGCAAGCGAGCTTGCCTACTTCGGTGCGAAAGTGTTGCACCCGGCGACCGTGCTACCAGCGATTGAGCAGGACATTCCCGTGCGCATTTTGAATTCGCGCAATCCGGCAAGTAGCGGCACGCTGATCGTGAGTGATGCGCCGCCGAGCAGCAATGTTGCGAAGTCGATCGCCTGTAAGCGGCAGGTCACGGTGGTCAACGTAACGTCTGGACGGATGTTCCTTGCGTACGGTTTTCTCCGAAAGATTTTTGAGATTTTTGATCGCTTTGAGACGCCAGTTGACATGGTTTCGACGTCGGAAGTTTCGGTCTCGCTGACAATCGATAACGCCGCACGGTTGGACCAGATCGTCGAAGCCTTGGGTGAGTTTTCCTCCGTGAGCGTCGAGCAGAATCAGGCAATTGTGTGCATCGTGGGCGAGAATATTCGGCACACGCCTGGAGTAGCGGCTCGGGCATTTGGTGCGGTGGCCGACATCAATATCCGGATGATTTCGCAGGGCGCGTCAAGGTTGAATCTCGGATTTGTTGTCGCAGAGGCGGACTTGACGCCTTCGATTCAGGCTCTGCATCGAGAATTTTTCTCCGAAGTTGACCCCGCAACTTTCGGTGATTGAGTGATTTTACATATATCTGGTATCCTAAACCGTTACGTCCGACAGCCTCGATATCGCCTCCGAATACGCCCGAGTGGGCCGGTTCTTACCCCGATTTCTGTGCCTTGACCGGAACGCTATAACAAACAAGGAGGCCATTCAATGGCAAATAAGACACTTTACGTAGGAAATCTTCCGTTCAACCTGACGGAATCCCAGCTCGCGGACCACTTCAAGAGCTACAGCGGCACGAACCCCCGCATCATCGAAGGTCGAGGCTTTGGCTTCATCGATGTAGACGCTGAGTCATTCGACGCAGCAGTTAGCGAGACCAACGGCGGAACGCTCGGTGGTCGAACCCTGACCGTCAACGAGGCCAAGCCTCGAGAGCCCCGCGAGAATCGCGGCGGCGGTGGCGGCGGCGGCGGTAGCTACGGCGGCGGTCGAAGCGGCGGCGGCGGTGGCGGCTACGGTGGTGGTGGTGGCGGCGGTCGAAGCGGCGGCGGCGGCTATAGCAGCGGCGGCAGCGGCGGCGGTTACGGCGGTGGTCGTAGCGGCGGCAGCGGCGGTCGCGGTGGCGGCGGTCGAGGTCGCTAAGCTAGCGATCTAAACAAGATCAGGCACCCTTCGGGATATCCCGGAGGGTGCTTTTTTGTATGCGTTTGTAGCCTTAAGCACTGACTGCCAAAGTGCTAGCCTTCCGCGGATTCGTATTTATCCTTCAGTGCCGCCACAACGTTTGCGTCGGCTAGGGTCGTGGTATCTCCGAGTGCGCGTCCCTCAGCAACGTCCCGCAGCAGTCTGCGCATGATCTTTCCGCTTCGGGTCTTGGGAAGGTCTGCACACAAAAACACGTCGTCCGGACGAGCGATGGCCCCGATCTTTTTTGCGACGTGCGATTTCAGCTCGGCCGCCAACTCGTCACTCGGATCGTGGCCTGCACGCAGGATTACGAACGCAGATATGGCCTGACCCTTAAGCTCGTGGGTCTTTCCAATAACCGCTGCTTCGGCAACTTTTGGATGGTCAACAAGAGCGCTCTCGACTTCCATCGTCGAGATGTTGTGGCCGGCGACGAGCATGATGTCATCCACTCGTCCGAGCAGCCATAAGTAGCCATCGGCATCGAGCTTCACACCGTCCCCCGCGAAGTATTTCGCGGGCCATTTCGACCAGTAGGTCTTTTGATATCGGTCGGGATCGTTGAAGATTCCCCTCGTCATCGACGGCCATGGCCGATCGAGAACGAGGAATCCGCCGCGCTCAGCTCCAGGATCCGAAGGTCCGTGAACGGTGGTTCCTACCCCTTCTTCGTTCAAGATGCTGATTGAGATACCGGGAAATGGGTGGGTCGCCGAGCCAGGCTTAGTCGTCGTAATGCCGGGCAGAGCGGTGATCATGATTCCTCCAGTTTCCGTCTGCCACCAGGTGTCGATGACAGGGCAACGACCGGCTCCGATCACCTGCTGGTACCAGATCCACGCCTCCGGGTTGATCGGCTCGCCAACTGACCCTAGCAGGCGCAAGGACGTCAGATTGCATCGGTTTGGATACTGATCACCCCACTTCATGAAGGCCCGAATCGCGGTTGGCGCGGTGTAAAGAATGGTGACCTTATGCTTCTCGATCAGCCGCCAGAAACGGTCTTTGTCCGGAGCGTCGGGCGCGCCTTCGTACATGAGGACGGTGGTTCCATTTGCGAGGGGGCCATAGACTACGTAACTATGTCCGGTAACCCAGCCGCAGTCAGCAGTGCAGAAGAGAATGTCCTGCTCCTTCAGATCGAACGCAAGCTTGGCAGTAGCGTACACGCCAGTGAGGTAACCACCCGTAGTGTGGGTGATTCCCTTCGGTTTGCCGGTGGAGCCGCTCGTGTAGAGAATAAAGAGCAGGTCTTCGGCGTCCATTGGCTCGCACGGACAATCTGCCGACTTGGACAGGACGACGTCGTGCCACCACAGGTCACGACCCTCGGTCCACGTGCCCGCGTCGTATTTTGGAGCATTGGCGTCGCTTCCGATTCGTTGCAGAACGAGGACCTTCTCAACCGTTGGACAACCGAGAGCCATTGCGGCATCGACGGTCGCCTTCAAGGGCACAATATTGCCGCGCCTCCAACCGCCGTCCGCCGTGATGATGACTTTGCACTGAGCGTCGTTTGTTCGTTCTTGCAAGGATTCGGAACTGAAACCTCCAAATACAACGCTATGCGCGGCCCCGATGCGCGCGCATGCGAGCATGGCCATCGCGAGTTCAGGCACCATCGGCATATAGATCGAGACACGGTCACCGCGCTGCACACCTAGCGATTTGAGCGCGTTTGCGAGTCGCGAGACCTCGTCCTTTAGTTCGGCGAAGGTGATTTCGCGGACTTCACCAGGCTCGCCTTCCCAAATGATCGCTCGCTTGTTGGCGCGGGCGCCCGATGCGTGTCGATCAACGCAGTTGTATGTTGCGTTCAGGCGTCCGCCGAGGAACCATTTGCCGAATGGCGCTTCGAATTCGCAGACCGTGTGCCAATGTTGGAACCAATCTAGTTCTTTCGCCCATGATTCCCACCAGGCCTCTGGGTCGGCATTCGCGGTCTCGTAGATCGTCGCGTCGTTTGCGTTGGCCTGTTGGACGAACTCGGCGCTTGGGGGAAAGGTGCGCTCTTCTTTGAGGAGGGTCTGAATCGTCTCTGACATAGCGGTGTTGCGAGTTTATCGCATGGCTTTGTTTCTGGCGGCGATTCGGGTGATGTCTTTTGGCCGGGCGACATTGTTCGGGGCGAAAGGCATTGTAGGCAGGCCCTACAGGACTGGGTAATACGGTTGGCCGCGTTACCAGGGTAGGCGCCTCATGGCGCCAACCCTTCGCTAAAATAGGGCAAGCCCTTCGGGCTTGAATACAATCACTCGCTTCAGTGCCTCGTGCATTCTCGACGCGAGGCAGGATCCAAATAGCATCTGAGGCAGTCCATGCAGGACTGAAAATCTAGGCGCTGACGATTACCAGGGTTTGCGCCTCATGGCGCCAACCCTTCGCTAAAATAGGGCAAGCCCTTCGGGCTTTCATACGGTTTGGTACTCATTCCCGACTGAACATGACAACTACAAGCACGACGGGAAATTGCACCCCTCGGCTACACGCTTCGCGTGGAAATTTGCGATGCCGGTGCGTGGATATCGTGCCTTCTTACGTTCCGCTTCGAGCGATCAGTGTGAGGTGGTGGACGCGTCAACGAAGGCTTCCGGAGGCTCAACGCCGGGAACGCGTCCCTGGAAACCCGCTTGCTCGGGGCGCAAGGCGACGTTATACAACCTTAAATCCGCGAGCAGGCCGCGGTACGGCTGATTGTGCGGACCTCGGTCGTTCTGCACGTTTCCAATCCCGACCCCTGGCGTGTAATGAGCGTCTAAGGGAATGTACGGGCGATGACTCGTTCGGGTGTAAGCGAGCAACTCGCCATTCAACCACATGTTCATGTCGCCGGTCTCTGCGTTGAAGTTAGCCGTTACGTGGGTCCACCGATTGAGCGGGATTTCCGTCTTCAGCTTCATCCCGAGACCCGCAGCGTCGCTGACGGTGAAGTTAACGGTCCCATCGCCTTCTAGGACGAACGTGTACGGGTCGAGCCCGTTGCGATCGTCGCCGCGGAACAGAATTTGACCGCCCGAGCCATCGTTGACATAGCTTCCCGGATTCAACCACGCCGCCACAGTTAGTGAACCGCCGAGTCGAAGCGCGGGCATGTCACCGAACAGAATCCCGCTCTTTTGGCCTGCAAAGCGGTAGGCAATCCCTTCTGGAATGTGACCTTTGAAAACGCCGGAGTTGATCTGCGGATGGATGATCTGGCCCGCGACCACGATGTCTCCTCGAAGGTTCAGCCAAAGGACGGGGGCGAAAACCGGATTCGGTTTGATGACCATGCCTGCGATTAAAGTTAAGACCACGCGATATTTCTCCCTCTGTACTTGACGACTTAGATTCAGTGCCGTGTCGTCGCAATTCCGTTCAACGTTGTTCTCTTTTTTTACTCCGGCTGTTCGCCGCGTAGGAGCGGCTGCATGTATATGAGTCCCGGCTCGTCGTCCTACCGGTGGCCAATCGCTGCGCGGTAGCGCCGAGACGAACGCGGTATGTTCGCTTGCCCGGGTCCCGAGGCGCCGTGTTTGGACAGGATAGCGGCCCGGTAACCGCCACCGCTGTTGGAGAGTTCCCTACGCAGGCCAACTCGTCGCGGAGCCAGCGAGCTACGCATCGACTCCACGAGCGCCGAGGATGTTCTTCGCGCTCGTCGTCCCTTCCACGTCTCGATCGGCATTTGTCGGAGCGGAGCGAAGATCCCGCCGAAGGGTAATGAGCCTCGGCTTGCCGGGGTGAATCGGGAACCATCATCGCCAAACCAGGTGGTCACCGACCCCAGCGCCTTCGCTGTTCGACGGAACGCGTCTACTCGTTTTAGTGACCAGTAACAACCCATGTGAGAACGCCGAACCAAACTGGCAAAACCCACCAATGCCGTTCTATCGAGAACTCCTTAACGCCTAACCTTATCAGCAAATACATTCCCAATGCCATGACCGCGAAGGCTCCGGCAGAGAAGTAGAGTCGCAAGAGTAATGGTGCGTGCATTCACCACCCCTCTTCGATGCAGATCAATGCGCCGAAAACGCGTTCGAGTGGTTGCGTAACTCCATGCTCGTCATCGGCTTTCACGCTGAACCAGCATAGGAACCGTCTCGAGGCTATCCAGCACTTGCAAGACGTTACACTCTCTCTCGAATTTACTTGCGGCGGCGGCGCAAAGCTGGGAGGGTGCGCATAGAATTGGATCCCCGGTTTCGAGTGCACACGCGTCCATACAGACAACAGCTACGCCGGCGCCAGAGCTAATCAACTTCGCGATCAAATTAGAATGTACTCGTTCCGTAGTCACTTTGAGGGCAACATCTGAGAGCTCCACTGCCTCGAATATTGGCAATATAGATTCGCTATCCTTGAAGAAAGCGACCGCCACTTGAAGGCTCGGAGTGCGTAGCGCTTCCATAAATGACAAGAAGCTTTCCATGCCTGTGAAGATAGCTTTCGTCAGCGCGTTCCAGCCAGTATGAGACACGACTTTCTCCGCATATTTCTTTATCGGCCCGACAATCGCGGACGAATACCCCGATACCAGCATTATCCGGAGATCGGCTTGCGCCAGGTCCCGTACACATGAGAAAAAATGTCTTTGGCAAGTGACTGGATTGCGTCGAGTGCCGCTATTGGCTCAAGCTCGCGGATGGGAAGTGAAAGCTCGGAGCGACAAATCGCGATCAGAGCAGTCCAGTTCTCGCTCGGTGTTGTAGCGTGCTCAATCGTAGACGCTGCCAAAATGCATTTGTAGTGCACTTATCCCAATAGAATACTCGAGAAGGGAACTTGCCACGGCATGCCTTCGCCAAGATGTGCCCCAAATCGATACAACATAATTACAGGGTCAGCCATATTTTTGAAGTCGATACCGATGCCATGCTGCCGAGAGCGATAGTATTCAGACATCCTTATATGCTGACGATAAACACACTAGTGTTGCCTGTATGCATACGAAACGACCAAGTACATCGCCAAACGTCCCACACAAAGCCCGATTGTCGTAAACAGAACATCAACCGCAGGTATACGAAAGAATAGGATGACAAACAATGCGCCGACGCAGGCCGCTACTGCAAACATCACAACACTGACCAGCTTTGGCTTGTCGTTGCGAAGCATTCCACTCTCGTTACTCGGAGCTTCTGTCACTAAGAATCCCAACCAGCGCGGAATATTTTGCTTGTTACTCATGCTAAGTCACCGGAACATTTGCTCCTGATGTGTTGAATTGGTCAAAGTCAAACTGGTCATAAGAGTATCCGCGCTTATCGGAATCCGTATGCTTCCTCGAAATCCATCATGAAGAGCTCAAATAAGCATTCTCCAGCCCTTTCGCCTAGTAACGCCGCCGCAATTCCTGCAACTCCACCGACGGCACCGACAATCACCTCCCCGGGCCGAGCAAGTGCCATTCCCTGCCGCTTTAGTAGTTGATTGATAAACTCCTTCAAGTATGCGCAACCCGCTCCGCCTAAGCCTCCGGCAATCGTCCCCAAGACCGAGCCTTTCCTTGTATACTCTTCTCCGTTAATCAGATACATTAGCAATGGAGTAAGAAAGCCGAGAATCAAACCTATGATTGTATCGCCAATTACGTCGTGTCCGCTCTTATCAGAGTTAGTAATTGGATTATTATATGCATAGGCGATCCAATTGCAACCATCTTTTGAACTATCCTCGCTCAGAAACCTGCCACTGGTCGCGTCGTAGTACCGTGCACGCATGTACACGAAGCCGGATTCATCGTCTTGCGGGTGGCCAAGGGTGGCGCAGTAGCATCCGGTACCTGCCGGCGTTCCGGAGCAGACCGCGCCCCAGGCGTCGTCGCTGAGGCGATTTGCGACGGTGTAGCCACTTCCGTTCTTAGCAAGCGTCCCCATGTTGTTGCCGTGAGCATCGTAAATGGGGTAGCTCAGGCCCGAGCCCGTGATCGTCGCATCCATACCGCGCGCGCCAAGGATATTCCTGGTGCTCGTCGTGCCGTCATAAGACTCTATCGGCATCTGGCCGTCGTAGGCAAACTTCGTGGTGACCGAACCAAGGGTCTTCGAGTCGCGAATTGCATCTGCACGATATTCGTAACTGTAGTGTTTAAAACGGGCGGTGATCGGAGTCATCCAGTTAATCGCGACGAGCGCCGTGTTTGAGCTCGTCTGGGAATTGAAGTTGGACGTCGCAGTAAGATGGCTCCACGAGTCGGTGCTCTGTGGGCTCACTTTTTGGGAATCCCAATCATCAGAACGATCTCAAGCACGGTAACAGAAAGCGTGCTGCAAAAATACAGATATCTAAAAACATTGTGGCTCCGACGAAATGTCCCACCGAAAAGCATCGCCCAACTCATCCCGCACGGGCCAAGCCCCAAGAGCCTTATCCACTGACTATCAGGATATCTAAGGACGGCAGTAATCTCGAAGATGTTGTAGAACATGAGCGAATACAGCCCAAGCACGACTAGAACCCGGCGCAGACGAGGATAGCGCTCTCCGTTTTGTGCGATCATTAGCCTTGCTCCAGTGCTTCCAGCGACAGAAAGGCACTGATTACCGCAGTGTATGCGCCAATAGCCTGGACGATGCCGCCTGCGACACCGGCAACTATCGCTGACCCAAGCCCGTAACCACAAACGAAAGTCGTTGTGACCAGAAAGAGGCCAATCCTCTGAGAGAGGGTCAGTTCTTGACCACCGACAGTTAGCTCGAGATTGAACCAAGTTGCGAGAAGTATTAGGCCAGACCAGGCAATCATTTTCGCTTGCACGCAACCTGTTAGTGCGGTCGCTACAAGTCCTGCCAGACTTAGGAGAGCACTCACTACGGCGATCTGACGCATGATTTCTGATAGGTCATCGTCAGATTTTCCGGATGAATCTGCTTTGTTCACCGGATCGTCAGTACACAACACGTGCAAGTTCATGCGGTGCATATCTGAATCCTCGCTCAGGAACCTGCCGCTGCTAGCATCGTAATACCTCGCCCGCATGTAGATGAAGCCGGATTCATCGTCTTGCGGGTGGCCAAGGGTGGCGCAGTAGCGGCCGGTACCTGCCGGCGTTCCGGAGCGGACCGCACCCCAGGCGTCATAGCTGAGGCGATTTGCGACGGTGTAGCCACTTCCGTTCTTAGCAAGCGTCCCCATGTTGTTGCCATGAGCATCGTAAATCGGGTAGCTCAGGCCCGAGCCCGTGATCGTCGCATCCATACCGCGCGCGCCAAGGATATTCTTGGTGCTCGTCGTGCCGTCATAAGACTCTATCGGCATCTGGCCGTCGTAGGCAAACTTCGTGGTGACCGAACCGAGGGTCTTTGAAGCGCGCATTCCGTCGGCTCGGTACACGTAGCTGTAGTTGTTCGAGCCAGCGGCTAGCGACGTCATCCGGTTCAGCAGGTCATTGCCCATCGACTTCGTCGAGCCGATGCTCAGCGTATTACCCAGAACGTCGTAGGAGCGAGAAACCCCGCTGATGGACGTCGCTCTGTTTAGAGTGTCACAGGTCGAATCCGTCCTATTTCCTGCAGCGTCATACGCCCACGTTGGGCTCGCATTCGCGAGACCGTCGCCATAGCTTGCGCCGGTTAGGTAATCGAGCGATGCGTCATAGCTGTACGTCTCAGTCCGGTCCAGCGCGAAGAGTGCGGGGTTCGAACTGTTCTTGGAATAGAAACTGGAAGCCGTCTTGAGGCCACGGTTCAAGCCCGTCAACTCGTATCCGCACGCGTTCGCCAGGACCGCCTCGCTCGAATACGTCGAACTGCCCGAGTTCCAAGTGTCCCAGTAGTGATTGAGCTGGGTCAGCCGTCCGCCCGTATCGTATTGATAGTAAGCCCGAGCGCGCGTTCCGGCCGGGTAAGTCCCGCTGTAGCCGGTCTGCCCACTCTGCGGCGTCATCGCGAACGTTGCGTTGCGAATGCGGCCATCAGCATCGTAGGCATAGTGGAATTGCTCCGCTGTTGCGTTGCCATTTCCGTCCAGCTTGGTGAGGGTCTGAAACAGGCGCTGGCCCTTCGTGCCGTCGCCGAGGGACGCGTAGTCGCTGTACTTGTACGAGGTCGCGCCGTTTGAGGTGAGCCCCGAATATGACGCCGTGTCGCGCTCTCCCGCACCCGTGTAGGTGTACGCTGTCGAGTAGGAGTTCGAGCCGTTCGTCTCGGTTACGTTTGTGACTTGACCCAGCGAGCCCCCTGCCGTGCTTGAATACGTCATCGACTGAACGATGCCGGACAGGCCATCGGTCACGCTCGTTACCATTCCGTTCGTGATGGTTGCGTCGGTCGCACCGTAGGTGTACGAAACAAGGGTTTGCGGCGGCGTCACGTCGGTGCGCTTCACTGACTTCACTACGCCCGCGCCATCATATTCAGTCAGAAACTTTTTGGTTGTGGCATCCTGAACCTCTATCGCCCGGCCTGCCGAGTCGTACTGGGTGGTATGGGTGGTGCGCGCGATGCCGCCATCGTCCTCGATTACGGTGACAGGGGCGCCCCAGTTCGGGCTGCCCGTTCCGTCATATTGCGTCGTCGTCTTGACGTACGTCCACGGCGTTGTCGTCGTCGATTGAAGTTTGAAGACTTGAATCGCGCTGCCGCACTGAGACTCGTAGTCAAATTGCGCCGAATACTCGCTTGCGACCTGCGGCGCGACTTTATACTTCCAATCGCTCGGGAGCGGGCTTTGGTAGTGGGCGAATTTTGGGCTGTAGACGCGGTAAGTCTGACCCGCGCGTTTTGCCACGGCGGAACTGCCGGTGCAGCTCGGCACGCCGTTGCTATCGTAGCTGGTCGCGCCGCGACCTTGTCTGTCGTAGTAGTCCGTGAAGCTAACGCGGCCCGCCTGGTCCTTTACCGCGCGCTGTTGGTAGTATTTGTCCGCGCCCCAGTAGGCGTAGTCGACTTGAGCCTGCCGCGTCTGAGCGTAGCTGCCGGTGCTCCAGGGCAACCCCTGATACTCCGTCACTTTCTTCCAAAGCGGATCCCCTTTGAAGTTGAAGCTCGTCTCGCTGACCGTGGTCGAGGCATCGGCGTCCGTGTTGCTCGACACCAGCCGGCGATCGCTGGCAAGTGACGCGCCGAGGTTCGGACGTGTGTAGTGGATCTCCTTGATGAGGTCCTGGGTGGTCGCACTAAAGATTCGGTAGCTGGAGGTCGGGTAACTCGTTTCCTGTATGCCGCCGTTTGTCAGCAATGTGTTCAGATCGAAAATGCGCAGAGTGAACGCGTCGTTTGTCGGGGCGGCGGTCGCAATGCCGCCAGAGTTGATGAGGGTGCCGCCGACGCCGATTCGGTCTTCCCAGTAGTAATCCATCCCGGAAGGGGCGTCGTGACCTACGAAATGAGTGACGACCCCGTTGGGCGCGGTGACGGTGTCGCAAATCGCGCCATCAACAAAGACATAGTAAGGCATGAGCCGTACCATGCCGTTGATGTAGGCGATCTTCGTCTCCAGACCGCGCGGATCCTTTATCGAGGTGAGTAGCCCTCCTGCAATGTCTCCCGCCTCAACTCCGTGCCCGCCTTGGCCCAAGTCTGCATACCCATACCTTGTGATCTTGGCGTAGGACGAGGCTTCGCCGGTGGCGAGGGGCGCGGCGACGCTGGCAAGTTGCTTGGAAGCGTTGTAGGTGTACGAGACGGTGCGGTAGCCGTCGCTCACGCTCATGATGCGGTTATCCGACCATGTGAAGGTGAGCGTATGGCCGTTTGCCATCACGACGGATGTGTGCGGATTCTCAGATGTTTGGCCGGAAATCTTCTGGAAGTTGACGCGAGTGCCCCCGTAAGAAGTACGTCGTGGAGTTCCCTTGGCGGTCTACCGCCGAAACGATCTTGAGAACGTTTTGCACACTCTGGCGTCGCCCCTGGGTTGTTGTATGGCTTTTGACCGCTCGGAAAGATGCCCTTCTTGGCATAGGTGTAAACGGTGCCGTCGATGGTTGTCACCGTGCTTGCGACGAGCACGGTGTACGTCGGGCCGCCGGTGTTATCGTCTGCCATGTTGCGGACTTCGTAGCCCGAGTTGATGACGTTCTTGTCCCATGGTGGGGTGGTGAGGATTCCGTCGGCGTCGCGCTGGTTCGTTTCGTCTTTGCCGCCCGCGTCCTCAGAGATGACGGCTTCGACCGGTTGGGTCGCGACATTGGGATCGAGTTCGGTGGATGGCCGTTCCTTGAACGACACGGGCACGCTCCGGATGGGGGCATTCTTGCTCTTGAGCACCCCGCCCGCGGTGGAGCGCACATCCGCGCCGAGGCTCCAGCCTTGGCCGAACGGACCCTCATCCGTCGAGTTTGCGCTGTACGAGCGCGTTACGTTAACGGGGATGCCGTAGCCGCCCTCGAAAGTGAGATCGGTCGCTCTCGTTGTGAAGTTGCCAGACAGCAGGTCTATGCCCTTGTAGTTGATGTCCCACTTGTTCTGGCCAGCAAGATACGGATTAGCACCCGTTAGACCATGGCTCGTCTTTGCCTCGCGGGCCGAAATGAACCCAGAGCGCGCGGGCGCGAGTGCCTGCTTTTGCGCAGGCGGCCCAGATTTCGGGGACAGCGAGGCGATGGTGCCGATGCTTGCGGGCATGCTGATGTTGGTCAGCGGCAAGATGAGGACGCCAGCAAAGATTCGAAATAGCAAGGATTGGGTGCGGATCATGAAAGTCCTGCCTATGGCATTGTAAAGGAAACGGGAAGCGAAAACGCAATAACGTTTGCTAGAAATTGATTGTCGAGTTTGGAAATGTCGAAGGTGTGTTCACCTTCGCGCAAGGTGTCGTAGACGGTTGCGTGGTTGATGCCTCTGCTGGTGACCGCGAGGAAGTGGTCTGCGGCGAGCATGATGAACGGCGTCCTCAGTTTTCGAAAGTCATCGCGATTGACTTTGAGGCCATCACTTTCAAGCCCGGCGGCCTTCAGGCCTTTGCGCATCCCGTCGATCGTCGTGCCGTTATCCGTCGTCCCGCATAGCTTTGCAAGCTCGTGATATTCCTTTGCTGGCCTGTGCATCAGGGGGAGGATGTGCTCGATGATTTTCGGGCCGCACATCGACGTTTCCAGTTTGATGTGCGCTTCTTGCCGCGCTGCCGCCATGGTCAGCGCCTCGTCATCGGCGGGGGTCACCACTCCGAGGCGGCCAAGCCTTTTGTGGCATGCAAACACCAGGGGGCTCAGCTGCCGCTCCTTCATGAACGCCCGAAACTGCTTGATCGCTTCGTCCCGCTTTCCTTCTGCAAGGACGCAAACAATTGCCTGATACTGCGCCTGATCTGTTCGGGAGCCAAAATCTGAACTCGTCGCCTTCGAGCCCTTATGAGCTTTGGCGGCCTCTCGAAACTTGAGCTCGGCGGTCTTGTAGTCGCCCTGCCCTGCGAGCTTGAACGCCGTCTTCATGCGGGCAAAGGTGACCTTGTCTTGCACAGTTGGGTCCTTGGTTGCCTCGTGTTTGCGCACGTACGCGTCAAGGATGGTGACTTTGTCGCTAGTCACGGCAGATTCAAAGTCGGTGGAGGGCCGAGATCTTGCCTTTGTCGGGAGCTTCGAGACGACAAAGGTAGCAGTAACGGCAGTAGCGGCAACGACGCCGAGGGCAAGGACACTCCTCGTGCGTTTCATAATGCTTCAAGAACCTCTTGGGGCGCGATTTGGGGCACGATCTCACCGAGCGCGATAGTCAACTTCCCACCGTCGTCACAAGCAATATCCGCGGCCCGCAATCGCTTAGGGGACAGACCTGTCCGGAAAGCGTTTCATACCAATGACTCCCGAAGTATTGCCACGTGTTGACGGTTTCATCCGTTTGCTGGAACGCGATGTGCTTTGGACACCGTCCACTTCCATTTAGGCCCTGATACGGGAGCTGGAAGTTGGCGTTGCGCCGGTGAGAATCGGGTGAGTGAAGGATCATGTGCACGTCCTCATGAGATTGAAGTCGACCGATTGTTTGGCTAATGTCGTCAGGGAGTTGAAGCGAACATCCAGCCGTTGGTGCTCAACCGAATGCAACGTTTGCCATTTTCAACGGCAGAGCGGCTTCGCGGCCTTTACGGTTAGCGCTGGCGTCAGGAACGTCGTCGTGAATTACATCGCGAACCAGGTTGAACACCACAAGCAATTTTCTTCTCGCGACGAACTCAGGGCTCGGTTGATCGAGGCAGGGCTTGAGATTGATGAACGATATTTTGAGTAATGCGCCGCGCCATCTTCAGGGGCGTTGATTTTGGGAGCACCTTTTCCCCGGGTATTCGCCTTCGGCTCGACCCGGGGCTAAAGGACTAGATCCCTCCGGGATCTCCGAACGGGGCGGGAGACAGGTTGGTGAGATTTACAATACACGGGTTACGCCGATGCAAGCATCGGACTGCACCCTTGGCACCCCTCGGTATCTGTGAGGTTTGGAGAATTCGCAACGAAAGGCGATTGCCCTATCACGCGATACGGACCCCCATCCTAGGCGGGAAAGAACCCGCCGTCCTTTCCCCTAAAGAATATGGGGAAGGATCTGAAAAGGCACGTCCTGGCCGAGTACGCGAAGCTTCGGCGGACGAGCACCGCCGATAATCTCCAACCTCTTTAGAGACCGGAATTTGCGTGGAAATCGGCGATTTCTACGGGCCCCTTAAACCTTTCGCAGGAGCGTAAGTCGACCGATTGGCACCCACTCGGCAACTACGATGTCCCGCGAGTTGATCCAGATCGATGCGTGGGGGTGAATGAATTTTCCGGGAATGAACTTGTCACGCGTGGCACCCCGAAGGTTGCTTGGCGCGCCATCACCGAGGTGCGCGACGAGATTATTGTTTTTATCGAGGATCGTCACGACACTGTCCAGGTCCGGGACGAGAAGATCGCCGTTGGCGTGGTAGTGCATGTGGCAGGGGAGGCGAATGCCATCCTTCACGTAGCGCAAATGGTTGCCATCTAGCGAGAGGTATTGGATGCGTCGATTGGCACGATCCGCAACCGCCAGTTCTGGGGCTCCGGAACGATGGTCGACCCACAAACCATGCGGGCACGAAACCTGGCCCATTCCTGAACCGGGTTTGGCGACAATGCCCTTGTACGAGCCATCGGAGCCGTAGCGATGAATGTAACTGCTCCCGTAGCCGTCACCGACAAACAGATCGCCACCGGGCGCGAAGGCGACATTCGTAGGACACCAGCCGCTTGCATCTTTGTAAACACCGGACTCCATTGGCACACCTTTCGACCAAACCACATGTCCGTTCAGGGTGGTTTTTACAACGAGCCGGCGATTGGTGTCGCAATGATAAAGAAACTCTTCGTTCCCTTCTTTTCGGAGATCGAGGCCGTGCGCGCCACCGCGGAACTCCGCGCCCCATGACTTGACAAACTTTCCGTCTTGATCGAAGACGACCACGGCGTCCGACTTTTGGCTGCTTCCGTTTACGGTATGAGCAACATAGATGCGACCCTGAGAGTCCAGCGCGAGCCCGTGAGTGTCACCGTAGGCGAGGCCATTCGGAGCCTGAAGCCAGTCGTGGTGCACCTCATACGTATGATCGCCAGAGCCGACGATCGGTCGTTGGCCATACAAATTGCGCAAAACGAACCGAGGTCCAACGGTCGCGGCGGCAGCGAACGTCACAAAATCTCTACGGGAGACAGCTTTGTCGAACATGATTTCTAATTTAGCACCGAACGTCAGCGCGGCGTTCAGGTCCCACTCGAGAATTGACTCTGTGCGCCAGGCCGTACCGACCGGCGCTATCGCACGGGTACGGCAATCTTTAGTCGAGGCGACGTCCCCCTAGGTCAAGGGGAGCGTCGCGGCCGGTGTTTTCCGGAAGTTGGCGTCAACCCTTTGCGGGCGGTGTTGCTTTCTCAGGCATTGGCTTTGCTTCTCGCGGGAGCATGGTCGGTGCGCACGCGAGGAAATAGCTCACAAGGGCGTGGTTCGTCGCCGATTGCACCAGGTACTCCGGGATCGCCAGCTCGTAGCGGTCGTGCTGAGTGTGGTGTACGAAGTTGTAATCACTTCGTCCGATCTCCTTCGTGAAGAAGCCCGGCGTGTAGTTTGCATTGAACGGTGCGTGATCGCTGCCGCCTCCGCGGGGCATGCGGCCAGAAGATGAGACGGTGATCGTCTGCGGCATGTCGGGGAATGCGCGATTCGACATCTGGATCGCATCGGTCAGCATCTGCTTTTGGCTTTCGATGCCCGAGTAGCCACCCTGATAGTTCGTTCCTCCGTCATCGACGAGCACGGCACTAATTTTGTCCAGCTCTTTGGCGTGAGCTTTTACATACCATTGCGAGCCGTAGAGCCCTTGCTCCTCTCCAGACCAAAGAATGAATCGTATTGTGCGTTTCGGCTTGGCTCCCACCGTAGCGAGGATGCGGGCGGCCTCCATCGCGGTGCTGCTGCCTGTGCCGTTGTCAAGCGCACCTTGCGAGCCCGGACCGTTCCAAGAGTCGAAGTGGCCGCTTACGATGACGACCTCGTCCAGCTTCTCCGTGCCCGGAATTTCGGCGACAACGTCGTATTGAGGCACAGGTCCGCGCTGCCACAGACTATCCATGCCAATCTCCATCGTGACTTTCTTTCCGGCATCGAAGCGCGCGATCATCGCCGCCATGTCCGATTTCCGAACGGTGACCTGGGGCAGTCCGGGGTGGTTCTCAAACGTTTTGTTGACCCGCTTTCCGGCCGCGTCCGTCATCGTCCAGTTGCCGCTGGTGATCACGAGCTCGTTGCCCGAGCCGTAGATGCGACCGACGATACCGGACCCGTCAATTGCCTTGGTAAGCGCGGGATCGCCACCTGCGCCCCGCCCGCCGCCGGTCTTGTAAACCAGCCACTTGCCCTTGAGCACATCCTTCATTGCGTCAAAATCCTTCATTGTGGCGGGGGCGAGCACCGCTTCGGCGCGGACGAGACCATTGGTTCCGTTGCTCCAGGCTGGGCTCGTAAAGACCATGTCGACCGGCTTATCCGCGATCATTCGGACGACTTGTAATGGTCCCCGGCTGAATCCGACGGGAACGTCGCCCCACTTCTCGAGGTGGACGTTTTTGAGGCCCCATGACTTAAACTCTTCCATCGCCCATTTTTGGCCCTTTGCCAGTTCTGGTGAGCCGGTCAGGCGCGGTCCGATTCCGTAGGCAATCTGCCAGAGAATCGTCATGACATAGCTGTTGTCTTTGCCTTCAACGGCGATCTTGGCGAGGGTGCCTTCATCGGCCTGGGCAAAGGCGAGAACGGCGGAGGCGGTCAGAGTTGAAGCTAGAGCGAGTCGTATGATGGTTTTTGCAGACATGTTATATGCACCGAAGGATGTTAGACAATAGCACGAGAGCGGTCGGAGTGAATCAGCTTAGTACCCAAGCCTGAGGGGCTTGCCAATTGAAGCGAAGGGTAGGTGCCTTGAGGCACACACCCTGGTTACGGTGGCCTACCTGTTTTCAGCCCTGTAGGGTCTGCCTCAAATGCGATTTGATTCCCGCAAACTTGGAGCGTTTGTAGATTGTCATCTAGAAAGTGTCTACAGGCGAGGACCGTCGCGCTAGCACGAATTCGCGATACGGAGCCCCATCCTCGGCGGGACTGAACCCGCCTTGCTTCTCGCTAAAGAATAAGGTGAAGGATTCCGCTGGAGTCAGGCCATGAGCTCTTTCACGACATGACCGTGAACATCCGTCAGACGGAAGTCGCGGCCCTGCAACGGGAACGAGAGCAACTTGTGATCAACACCCATGAGCCAGAGGATCGTCGCCTGCAAGTCATGGACGTGAACAGCGCCCTTGGTAAACGATTCCTTGCTGGGCTCGATCGCGTTCCCGTCGCTATCTGCAATATTGTAACCATAATCGTCCGTTCGACCGTACGTCGTGCCCGCGTTGACGCCGCCGCCCGCCATAAAGACGGTAAAGCAACGCGGATGGTGGTCACGGCCAAACGAGCCGGGGTCGAGCGGACCCTGAGAGTAACTCGTGCGGCCAAACTCGCCGCCCCACACGATGAGCGTGTCTTCCAGCATTCCCAGCCGTTTTAGGTCTTTGATCAGGGCTGCGGTGGGCTGGTCGGTGTCGCGGCACTGACTCCTGATGCCCCCTTCGATGCCGCCATGGTGGTCCCATCCTTGGTGGTAAAGCTGGATGAATCGCACACCCTTCTCTGCCAGGCGACGGGCGAGCAAACAGTTCGCCGCAAACGTGCCGGGACGCTGAGAATCGGGGCCGTAGAGCTCAAACGTCTCCTTGGGCTCCTTGCTCAAATCCGTCACATCGGGCACGCTGGTCTGCATCCGGAAGGCCATCTCGTACTGCGCGATACGGCTCTCGATCTCCGGATCCAATTCCTTCTGAAATTCGTGACGGTTCAGTTCGTTGAGCCGATCGAGCATCGAACGCCGGCCGGAGCGACAAATCCCGTCCGGGTTGGACAGGTACAAAACCGGATCGACGCCAGAGCGGAATCGCACGCCCTGATAGCGAGAATCCAAGAAGCCGCTGCCCCACAGACGGGCGTAAAGCGGTTGGTCACCCTTGTTTACACTCGCGAGCACGACAAACGCGGGCAGGTCATCGTTCATCGATCCGAGGCCATACGATAGCCAAGATCCGAAAGAGGGTCGCCCCGCGATCTGGCTACCTGTCTGAAAGAACGTGATGGCCGGATCGTGGTTGATCGCCTCCGTAAACATCGACTTGATGAAGCAGATCTCGTCTGCCACCGTCGCGACATGAGGCAGGGTTTCGCTTAGCCAAGCCCCGCTCTTGCCGTGTTGCGCGAATTTGAAGGGTGATCCGGCTAGAGGAATCACGCTTTGATTGACGCTCATCGCGGTCAATCGCTGGCCGTGCCGCACGCTTTCTGGCAAGGACTGCCCGTGCAGCTTGTTCAACATGGGCTTGTAGTCGAACAATTCTTGCTGGGCGGGTCCGCCCGCTTGGAATAGGTAAATGATGCGCTTTGCTTTGGCCGGGTGATGTAAACCTTTGGGCTTTTGCCCTGTCTGAGCAGAAAGCAATTCCGGCAATAGCGATGCCAGCGCAAGTGAGCCGACCCCCTTTGCCGTCCGCCCAAAGAACTCACGTCGCGTCAACGCGAAAAGCTCGTGGAGCGGGTGATCGGCATCGAACGGCTGCATCTAGTTTGTAGTCTACAACGATTTCAACCGACACCGGCCGATGATCTAGTACACGAAACGAGGGTGATTTGAACGGTCTGCCTCATGGCAGACACCCAGTAGCTATGGAATCTCGACGCGCTCTCGAAATCTCGGCCATCGCTGCACTTGCCCTTTCCGTTACCGGTTGCTCGGTTAGCAAAGCGAGCGATGCGAAAGCGCATCAGGCGTCCGCCGTCGACAGGGAGATTCACCTATCGATTTATGCCGGTCGCTTTGGCCAGGTCCACGAGTCGCGGCAGTTCGACCTGAACGAAGGACGCAACCGGATCAACCTTCCCCTCATCAGCAAGCGCATCGACTCACAGTCTTTAGTTTTCGACTCAACTCCGGATGGCCCGAGTGTCGTCTCCACCACATCAGATCTCGGCATGAGCAGTCAGGAATCTATCGTAAAGCGCCTCGCCGGGACCGAAGTCGAGGTCGTGCTGACGGGCAACGACGGGAAGATGGGCGAGCATCTCAAGGGCACTCTAGAGTCGCGTGATGGATCGGGATTCGTCCTTCGAACCCCAGAGAAAACTTACGTAAACCCACCCGGAATGATCGTGGTCGACGGCAGTTCCAGCCTCTCCACCATGCAAGGCATGAATGCGGAAGTTCAATCGAAGCAAAGCGGAAAGAAGCCCGTTGGGTTCAGTTATCTCTCTGCAGGCCTCGGCTGGAGCGCAGACTATATCGTTCGACTCGAGAAGGCAAGCGACAAAGTGGAGTTCGAAGGTTGGGCGACTATTCAGAACGAAACCTCCGTTGCCTACCCCGACGCCAAAATCTCCCTCATCGCGGGTGCGCCGAACCAAACTGTGCGCGAAGATTTGATGCTAGCAGAAGCGAAGACGCCGAGTAAAGGGGGCTTTAGCGGGGACGGTGATCTTCGAATGGCGATGCGGCGACGGGCTGATAAGTCTGAAGCTCAGGGAATCGACAACCATGGTGTCCCACTCATGGTTCCAGTCGGTGACCTCCAAAGCATTGAAGTACCGGCGCGGGCGACAATCCTGCCCGATCAGCTCAATCGCGTTCGGCTCGTCGATTCCCACGAAGTGCCTGTCAAGAAAGACTACATCGCAACCATCGGTTACCCGTGGGGAGGCACGAAACAGCACATTCCCTTAGAGGCTCACATGACGTTCAAAAACGACAAGCTCAGCGGCCTAGGCTTCCCGTTGGCATCCGGCAGCGTGCGCGTCCTGGACCACGGAACCTTCGTGGGGTCCGCCGTAATCTCCGACACTCCAAAGGATGAAAAGGTCGAACTGACGATTGGCACCGCGTTTGACGTGAACGCGGACATGGTCACTTTGAGCGCCGCGAGAGTGGATAAACGGCATTGGAGGGCGGATGTTGAGGTCACGTTCCACAATCATCGAGCGCTCGAATCAATGATAACGGTATGTGTTGGACTGGGGCAAGGCGGGTTGGTGCTCAGCGGCCCCGCTCCCAAGCCGTACAGCGGGCCGGTCAAGGAGATCGAGTTGCACGTTCCCGCCAACTCGGACAAAAAGATTCGTCTTCGGTTGGTCACGCCCTAAGGTTCAAGACCCCCAAATAGGACAGACAAAACTGATTGCGAGAACACACTTGGAAGGATCTGCCTCAGCGTCGAAGCGCTGAGACGGATTGCCACCGTTCAATGCGGAGCCCTCGCAGATAAACCTCGTTCTCATGCGAATGCCAATCCGAGTGTGGTTACCCGGTCACACTCCAATCGGATCAAAGCCATGCTGTGAACGAGGAGTTTTTGGTGATATCTGGAAAACACGTTTACGGTGCATTTTGCGCGTCTTAAGGGAACATAAACGACCCTTAAAGGGTTGCGGTGTACTACTCGAAATATCGTTAATCAATCTCAATACGTGCATCTAGCTGTGCCTAAACGCAACTCGGCCCAGGACCGAGCGTTCATCTTCAACGGACCGTCGGGAATCCCGCAGGGATTATGGAATTTAGCCTCGGGTCGAACGAAGCGAAAACCCGGGGAACGGGTGCTCACGCATCAACGACCCTCAATGGGTCGCGGCGTATTACTCGAAATATCGTTAATCAATCTCAATCCGTGCATCTAGCTGTGCCTAAACGCA
>JBBRML010000022.1:0-47326 GCA_038230855.1 Fimbriimonadales bacterium
GCTAGAAAGCACGGCTATACGGCGGGGTTCGCCGAGGGTCACGAAGCTGGCGTCAAGCAGGGTGAGCGTCTAGGCATCGCCCGAGCAGAAGCAGCGGCCCGAGAGGATCTTCGCCAGAAAATTGATAGCGAGCTGAGTTCCTTCAAGAACGAACTACAGCACCGCGTCGACGTCTTGAACGTAGCGATTCCCGCATTCTTTGCGGACGCCGAAGAGGCGATGGCCTCTCAAGCAATCACCGTTGTTCGCGCACTCATAGAAACTGAACTCGCGACGACTCGAGAGACAACGCTCGCCATCGTTCGATCCGCGCTGAAAGAGGTCACAACTTCGAACCATGCCCGAGTGCGAATCGGCACCCAAGACGCCCCCACGATCTCCGCGCACAAGGCGGAGCTCCTTGCCTCCGCCGCATCGCTCCGCAATATCGAATTTGTTGCCGATGACGCGATCGGCGCCGGCTGCATCATCGAGAGCTCGGCTGGTGTTGTTGATGCGACGCTCGCTAAGCGCGTCGAATCTTGGGAAGAGGCGTACTCGGAGGCGGTATGAGCACGATGTTCGGACGCATGACCGAAGCCCTGACGCAGGTCTCTGCGTACCGCGTTTCTGGTCGAGTTGCCGACGTTGTGGGTTTGCTCGTCGAATCGAACGGGCCATCTACGCGAGTTGGTGACCTCTGCTATATAGAATCCCGCTCGGGCCAAGGCACGGACGAAATGGTGCCTGCCGAAGTTGTCGGGTTCCGGAACGATCGCGTGCTGCTAATGCCGCTTGGGGAGTTGGAAGGCGTACAGCCCGGCGCGCTCGTTCATGGCACCGGCAACTGCATGCGGGTCACCGTAGGCGATTGCCTCATGGGTCGCACGATTGATGGCCTCGGCCAGCCGATGGACGACGGCGGCCCCTTGCAGTCTTTCGAAACCTACCCAATCTATTCGTCGCCGCCGAATCCGCTGGAGCGAAGGAAAATTGATCGTCCCATGACGACGGGGGTTCGGGCTATCGATGGTGTACTCACGCTTGGAGAAGGTCAGCGCATGGGAATCTTTGCGGGCTCCGGGGTCGGTAAGAGCACGCTGCTCGGCATGATTGCTCGAAATTGTGCGGCTGACGTGAACGTGATCGCGCTGATCGGCGAGCGCGGTCGCGAGGTTCGGGAGTTTATGGATAATGACCTCGGCCCCGAAGGGCGTGCCCGTTCCGTGGTGGTTTGTGCCACGAGCGACCAACCGGCATTGGTCCGCATAAAGGCGGCAATGACAGCAACGGCGATTGCCGAGTATTTCCGCGATCAAGGCAAGAGCGTGCTCTTGATGATGGATAGCGTTACGAGGTTTGCCATGGCCCAACGGGAAGTTGGTTTGGCGACGGGCGAGCCGCCAAGCACCAAAGGTTACACGCCAAGTGTGTTCGCGATGTTGCCTCGCCTCATGGAGCGCTCCGGTAACTCGGCCAAGGGCTCGATAACCGCGCTCTATACCGTTCTTGTGGAGGGCGACGACACGAACGAGCCGATCGCAGACGCCAGCCGCGGCATCCTTGATGGACACATCGTACTCAATCGTCGGCTAACCATGCGCGGTCACTATCCGCCGATCGACATTTTGCAAAGCCTGAGTCGAACGATGCCCATGGTCGTAACTGAAGAGCACCTGAAATCATCTCGCGAGATGCGTGAACTGGTCGCCGCGCATGACGATATTGAAGATTTGGTAAGCATTGGCGCATATCGCGCCGGGTCAAAGCCTATCGCAGATCGAGCGCTTGAGCGCATTGATCGAATCAACGCATTTCTGCGCCAAGACCGCGAGGTGCGGACAGAATTTGACGATGCCACGACCGCGTTGTACGAGGTGACCCGTGGCTAAATTTGTGTTTCGATTGCAAAGGGTGCTTGAGTTCCGAGAAACGCAAGAATTAGAAGCCAAGCGAGATTTCCAGCGGGCCACGGCGGAACGGATTGCGTTGGAGTCTGAACGTAATCAAACGCGACGAGCCAGGATCGCCATGTTTGACCAGTCCTCATGTGCCTTGCTCGATCGTCTAGGATTGGAAACTCGAGCCGTAGCAAACGATTCCAAATCCGAGCTCTTAGCTTCTGCGCTGCTCGTCCTAGTCGACGAAGAAGCGGCAGCAAGTGAACGCTGGCTACTCGCGCGCAAAGAATTGAAAGCGCTACAGACGCTGCATGCAGCCGAGTTGCTGTCGTGGAAATACGACGAGGGTCGCCGTGAGCAAGCAGAACTGGACGAATGGGCGGTGCTGCGTCGATGAGCGAGTTTTCCTTGACTCCGAAGGGCCCTGAAGCAATTCAACGACGGATTTCTGAGATCTACGCAAAGGTTGGAGTTACCGATCCGCGGTCAGGGGCTGCAGACTTTGAAGTCGAAATGAAGAGCCGGATGAAAAAGCCGGATATGTCTGTCATGCCGTTCGATCCCCTATCCGGTCGCATCGGTGACGGACCGTCGGACTTCCGCAAATTTGCCCTCGATGCCGCGCGTAAGGTGGGGATCGAACCTGAACTGTACGATTCGTTGATCGAAGTGGAGAGCAACTACAATCCAATGAGCCGATCTCGGGCGAACGCTATGGGCCTTGCCCAGCTGATCCCCGACACTGCGCGTCAGCTCGGGGTGCAAGATCCGTACGACCCGAAACAGAACTTGGAGGCTGGTGCGCGCTACTTAAGACAAATGCTTGATCGCTTCAACGGCGACAAGTCGCTTGCTCTCGCCGCCTATAACGCTGGACCTGGCGCTGTCGAGCGGGCAGGCGGAATTCCGAACATCGCTGAAACCCAAAAGTATGTTCCGAACGTTTTGCGCCGATATGAATTGAAGAGGCGTCTTCCGTGAGTAAAAAGAAAGTTATCGTCATCTCCGTAGTTGCCGTGCTCGTTGTTGGTGTCGGCCTTACCGCGGCGGGGCTGTTCCTAGGTTTTATTCGCATACCTGGTCTAAAGATCGGCCCCCAAAAGCCGGTCGCGGCCACGATCAACAAGGCGTCGCCAAAGACCGAGAGTAAGCCGGTCGCCAAGTTCGTCCCTGTAGCGAAAAAGGTAGATCCTCCTCCTCCCGCCCCAAAGCCGGATCCAGAGAAGGGATATCGTAAGCTCGCCGAGACTTGGAATTTGATTGAACCTCCGAAACTCAAGAAAGTTGTTCAAAAATGGACGCCCGTCGAATTGGCGTCAGTTTTGGTTTATATGGACGACGAGAAAGTTGGCCCAATTCTCGCTGAGCTCGAAGATAAGCAGGCCTCGCTGGTGATGAAGGCCATCGAGGAAATCGCTTCGCGGCCCGTTCAAGCGCCGCCAAAGGCGTAGCGGGAGCGGCTTGTTGGCCGTCTTCACAATATACGCGCGAATTGCCTTAGGCATCGACTGCTAAACTCGTAGTCGGAGCATTTCGATGGCGCAAATTCCGACTAACGGTATCCCACCCCTTGCTGGTCTCGCTACTTATGCCGAGGCAGCACGGCCAGGCTACGGGGTTGACGACAATGTTGACCTTATGCGACGGTACAACTACGTCGAATCCCGCCTCTACGAGGCAGGCGCTGCCTTCATGAACCCGACGCCCGAGTGGGAGGTCAAATGTGCGCTCAGCCACCACCTCTACCTCGATTCTGAGCACAGCCTCGCGTTGCGTGAGCGAGTCGCCGAGCTGCGTCGACCGCCGCTCTTGCTAGACAAGTGCCCTGACCAGGCACTAGAAGATCTCATGGAGGAACTGCTTCGATCGCAAACGACGATCGAAAAGGTCGTTGGCATCTACGGTGTTATTCGGCCGATGCTTCTCGCCGCTTATAAGCACCACGCCGAGACGATCAATCCACTCTTCGATCAGCCAACGGCTCGTATGCTACGGACGATCATCTATGAGCAAACTCAAATGGTCGAGTGGGGACAGGAAGCCATTGCGGCGATCGTCCAGACGGAATGCCAAAAGGCCGAATCTGCTCAGTGGCAAGTCCACCTCAACGCATTTCTGAAAGCTGCGGGCGGCATCAATGGCTTTGGGGAGAAATCAGACTGCGTGCGGCCGCAAAAGCGGGCGACAGCTCCGTTCATCCCCGACATCGACCCGCAACGAGACTGGCGAAGTGGCGAAATCTACAACTTCGCGTATCGCGCAAACGACGTCTATCTCGACGCCGACGCGGCGGACGACGAGCGTGTGGCGGCGCTCATGTTCAAACGGTTCCACGAAATGGACGTGCCCGAAATGATGTCGAGCATCTTGATCCAAACCAAAGGCAAACCGTGGCCGTACTACCGTGACATGGCACGGCAGCTCTGGGACGAAGCCCGTCATGCGATGATGGGCGAGGTCTGGTTCGCCAAGATCGGGCTCGACTGGAGTAAGTATCCAAATCACGTTGGATGGTCAATGCACCTGAACCTCGATCGAGAACCGCTTGAGCGTCACATCATCCTGTATTTCATCGAGCAGAACCTGATGGACGGCAAAACCGGCAAACGACTCGAATGGCAGATTGCGAAGGCCTCTAATGATCCCCTCGCGACTTATTTCCAGGATTACGATTGGGCGGATGAAGTACTTCATGCTCAAATTGGCCGACGGTGGCTAAAGCCAGATGTGGGCGATGTCAAACAGCTTCTCGCCGCAGGTGCGGAAATCGCTGGGCGCGCAAGCCCAAGCATCGACGCTCGCACGAAATTGACACCCCAACTCGACTGGTGGCCAGAATTCGCACTCGCCGCCACTGGCCACGAAAGCACGTCTCAGGCGGGCAGTAAAAATCGGCTAATACCAACCTTCAAAGAGTTGTCATCTGGTTAGCGAGGTTACAGAGGCGCCTTTTTCTTGTACACGGCTTGGGCAATGTTCTCGATGTTGACGATTGGAGGCTCTGGCAGCGAGACGGACCGACCTGTTACCAACTGGTAGGCCGCAGCGGCCTGTGCGTTGGCGCCTGCGATGAAGTAGTCGTACAACTCCGTGTACACCCCGCCAAGTCGCGCTGCTCGAAGTCGCGCGGATTGCTCTGCATAGGAAAGGATGAGCAACTCGGACAGTGCTCCGATGCCTACTTGGTCTGTCGGGGCCAAGTCGAACGCGGCAGCGGTTAAGCTCGCGATAAACGAATCTCGACAACCCAGATTCGAGATCTTTTCTTCTCGGATCCGCTTTTGAAGGCGATCAGCGATGAACAAAAGATTAATTTCGTTCGTGCCTTCGTAGATCCGGCTGATCCTTGCATCGCGGTAATGTCGAGCGATCGGGAATTCTTCCGTAAACCCGTATCCTCCAAAAACTTGCAGTGCGTCGTCCATGATGGACGACTCCGCTTCGGTGGAGAAGACCTTGCAGATACTGCATTCAATTGCGTACTCCTCTGCTGCGCGCCGGTTCCCGTCAACTGTTCCGCCGTGCCGTTCAAATGCGGCGTCGATCAGTGCCCCTGTTCGGTAAATCATCGACTCCGCGACAAAGAATTGCGCAGCCATGTGGGCAAACTTCTTTTGGATGAGTCCGAAAGTGGAAATGGGCTGTCCGAATTGCTTCCGATCGAGAGCGTAGTTCGCGGCGTGAAACATCGCGTCTCGGCATGGCCCGATCGACATCGATGAAAGCTTGAATCGACCAATATTGAGTGCATTGAAGGCGACGTGGTGGCCCTGACCTGAGTTGTGCAAAAGGTTCTCCGCCGGAACCTCAGCATCCTCGAGGACCAGACGAGCGGTCGAAGATCCTTTCAAGCCCATCTTATGTTCTTCGCGCGATATGGAAACGCCTGGAAAGTCACGCTCGACAAGAAATGCCGTAAATTTGTCGCCGTCTATTTTCGCCAGCACAAGAAATAGATTCGCCCACTTAGCGTTCGAAATCCACATCTTTGTGCCGTTTAAAATGTACTTATCGCCGCGGAGATCCGCCCGTGTAGATGCAGACAAAGCATCGCTGCCGCTGTTTGGCTCGCTAAGAGCGTACGCCCCGATCCACTCGCCTGACGTCAATCTTGGAAGGTACTGCTGCTTCTGAGCCGTCGTTCCAAAGAGCGATAGGCCGACTTGACTGATGCCGCTTGTGATGCCGTAAGTAACGCTGAATGAAGCGTTCTGGCTCATGAATTCAAGGATTCGTGCGGCGATATTCTTGCCCAATCCAAGTCCACCGAATTCGTCCGGACTGTCGATTCCGCAGAGACCAATCTCTCCCGCCTTGCGAATGAGGTTGGGCATGAGCCCATCCTCTTGCTGGTCGAGTCTGTCCGCGATTGGAAGCACTTCCTTCCTTGCAAACTGATCGGCGGTTTCGACCATCAGCAGCTCATCACGATCGAAATCTTCGGGCGTAAATACTGAGTCAGGGGTGTCGCTGAAAAATTGGCCGCCTAGAGGTTCCGAAGTCTGCATTCTTGATTGTCCGAATTCGGAGCTGTTGGTTGGAGACGTCATTGTCGTAACCTAAATTATGGCGGTTTGCAGCCTGAAACCCCCGCCTCTCCGGGCGTGTAGTAACCTTTCGGTATGAGTCTCGCGATATTTGCGCTTTCGATTGCCGTCGGATCCGGACCGCTCCGAGCAAAACCAACCGACCAGGTTGAACACATGAGTATCGAGTTCAACGGCATTAAGTCGGGTGAATCGATGTGGGAAGTGATGCCCGATGGCACGTTTCACGGCAAGTCTACGATTACGATCGGCACAATCAAACTGCTTGACGAGTTTGCGGGCAAAGCTAGCGCGGGAGGAGTGACGGAGTTCACATCAACAAGTGCCAATCCGAGCGCGACGGTAAAGATTTCCTATAGCAACGGAAAGCTGACGGTCATGCCTGAAGGGCAAAAACAGACCGAGTTGAACTACGACCTAGCTGCATCCAAGGCGACAGTTGTCGGCAATCTCATTCCGCAATCTTGGTCCGAGGTCTTCAAGCGAGTGGATTTCGAGAAGAAGTCCAAACAGCCCGTTCCCATTTTTATCGCCGAAACGGCGGGAGCGGTAACAATTGACGTTACTCCGCACGGTACGAAACAGGTAGCCAAGGGTCGGTCCAAACTATTTTCAATTGCGATCGGTGGGCTGCGCGGGGAAATGGCCGTAAGTGATTCTGGAAGTGTCGTTGGCTTCGACGTTCCTTCCCAAAAACTTCGGTGGATCGCCGACGGTTGGGAAGGTGTTTACACTGACCCTTTTGCTAAATTTCCTGAATTAAGCCAGGCGACGTTCGGCATCAAACATGTGGACGGCCAATCGATGAAAACCCGTGACGGAGTGAGGCTCACGCAAGACGTGTTGCTGCCTGACGCCCCGGGCCGCTATCCGACAATTTTACTTAGGACACCTTACGGTCGTGCGAATGATGCAGTGGCCTCGACTTGGTTCGTCAGCCATGGATACGCGGTTGTGTGCCAGGACTGCCGCGGTCGGGGAAGTAGCGACGGCGCATGGGACCCCTTTGTTAACGAGCGTAAGGACGGTTACGACGCGATAGACTGGGTGTCGCATCAAGATTGGAGCGACGGTAACGTTGGAATGATTGGCGGCAGCTATGGAGGCTTTGTGCAGTGGTCTGCCGCGGTGGAGCGGCACCCAGCCCTCAAGTGCATCATTCCGCAGGTGTCACCGCCAGATGCAATGCATAACTTGCCGTACGAGAACGGAACGATCATGCTTTACAGCAGCCTGTGGTGGGCTCGAATCGTTGAAGGGAAGGACGCGAAACTTGACACGATCAAACAATCGCTTCCCCATCCAGATGGACTTCTCGCTTTGCCGCTGACGAAGGTCGACGACGAAGCGATGGGCCGCAATATCCCATTCTTCGATCTGTGGCTGCACCGATATCGAAAGCAAGATTGGAAGGGCTTTGACTTCACCGACGATATCGCGAAAGTAAAGATCCCCGTTCTCCACGTTAGTGGGTGGTGGGACGGAGACGGTATTGGCACAAAGATGAATTTCGCCGCCCTACGAGCGGCGAAAAAAACTAATCAGTGGTTGATCTACGGGCCCTGGGTGCACGCATTCAATACGAACAAATCATTCGGTGGCGTGGAGTACGGAGACGGAGCGATCATTGATCTAGATACCGTGTTTCTTCGGTTCTTCGACACGTTTTTGAAGCACAAATCGGTCAAGTGGGATGAACAACCAAAGGTCCGTGCGTTCTTCACCGGCACTAACAAGTGGCAGAACTTGGGCGATTGGCCCGATCCAAAGAAAAGTCGCACTACCAAGCTTTATTTTTCGGCTGCTCGGGGGGCGCTAGCACCAAAGCACGTCGGCACGCTCGGCGCGAACCCTGCCTCGGCAACGGGGAAGACGGTCTTTGTATATGACCCCGCAAAGGAGGTTGTGCCCAAGGAGCTCGCTAACATGGACGAGGCTAAAGCCTCGACAATTGTGAAGCTCGATGACCACTCGCGCGAACAGCTCTTCTTCCAAACCACACCGTATGCGAAGATGACAAATATTGCCGGTCCCGTATCCGTCAACCTTTCTTTCTCGACCCGCGCAAGGGACACAGACCTGTTCGCGTTCATCGTAGACGTAGATCCTAAAGGAACGATTCGATTCATTGGCATGCCTGGAAAAATTCGCGCCTCATACATTGAGAGTTCCACCAAACCTGCCGCCATCACCCCAAACAAGATATACACGGCGTCACTGCCGCTGTGGGATACGGCACACTCTTACTTGCCAGGACACCGAATGGGCGTCGTGATCATGTCGTCCATGTTTCCAATGTATGCGCGTAACTTGGGACTAGCAGAGCCTCCAGCGCGAGCAAAGCGGATGATCAAGCAAGTGAACACGATATATCACGATGCCACGCATCCGAGCTACATCGAATTCCAGACCTACGACAAAGGATAGTCACTCATCGAGCGCGCGACAGTACTCCACGTATCGGTTGTATAGGTTGTGCGCGGCTGGGTAGCAGGAGTGCGGCGACATGAAGTGCGGAAACTCGAAGGTGATTACCTTTTCCGCAACGCATGCCGCCGCTTCGAGCTTTAGCCGTAAGTAGCGCCAGTCAGCGGGCGGGAACTTGATCGGCATATCCCGGTCAAACGACTCCAGGTTTGACCATATCCGAACGCCGTGTCGCTTACCAAGTGCGCTCACGCCCGCCAAGAACTCTGGCAACTGCTGGTAGTGGATTTGCCCGTCCTGAAAGGCGCATATGTCGAATGCTCCCGCTGTTTCGGAGAAGATTCGCTCCCAGTGGTCAAACGATTCGTCGAGGGTCATTACCGCAGAGCCCGAAAACTGTTTCGCGCCTTGAGGAAAAGGGGATATGAGAACCGGCAGATCAAGGGCGGCTTTGCAATGCTTTCCGATGTGGTTGAAGAGTTCGATAATGTGCGAGTCGTTACGACTCGTCTCATGACACAGGTACCAGCCTGCAAACGAAGCATGGTGACCATAGCGGCCGACAACTTCATCTATGAACGCGCGATTCAGGTCGACTTCTTTCCACCAACTCTGGCGCATCCAATGCACTCCGCTGTCATAGGTGCCTAGAAAAACACTGAGTCCAATCTCGTCGGCTAAAGAAAAGAAAACCTCGCCAAGATCGTCATGCACCGGTAGCAGGTCGGGAATGGAACGCGCGGGGAAGATGCATTTGTTCTGGTACCCGGACCGGATCACGATCACCGTGTCAATGCCGATTTCCCGGTAGAGCTCGAATTCGCGGCGCCACTGATCCGGCGACCAATTTTGCGATGGAATATCGTGCGTTATCTCATCCAGAAACGTGCCAGTAATTTTGCGAGAGGACCCAGGACCATGCATGAGCATAAAGTCTACATTGCTTCCTTTCTTAACGAAATTAGCGTTAAATCATATTTCGTGCGAGGTCGCAAATGTTGAACGGATTGCAATCAAGAGCCTTTATGCGCATGATCCCATTTTATGTGGGACTGGCCGCAGTGTTCGCCGCTGGCTTCATCGCTGAGATGAATAAACGGGCTAATCACTCGTCTCAAATTACGAAACGGATGGAGTTTCAGCAGTCCGCACAAGTCTCGCGATTGTCGACTCCATAATCTCGGTCGTTTGTGCTGAAACCGAGAACACGATCGCCTCTCGGTAAATTCGTTGAGCGGGATGGCTGAGAGCGTTCGCCGCCCCAGCCGAAGCAACAATCGCTGCGTGCGCACAGCGCACCATCAGTTCTATGACCCATGCACGAAGACTCAATCGGTCTGGCGAGGTCAGTTCTTCTCCCCCGTCGCTCGCCTGCACCATCGCTGCCCGACACTGATCAATTTCTGCGCCGAGCGCTTCTTGCGCACTCAACAAGAACGGATGCTTTCGCCGCGAGTACGCCTCAGCAATGACGTCAACCGCAGCCAGGGCACATCCGATTGCAAAGTGGCCCTGAAGGGTCACATTGATCATGTCATTGCGCTCGATGAACTTAGGAGGACGAATCATCACGACGTGCTTATCCGGAACCATGAGCTCGTCGTAATAGAGTTCCACGGTCTGCGCAGATTCCATTGCTGCTAATCGCATGACGGCACCAGACTTCACGCCGGGTGCATTACCGAATGGAGCGAGCGCAAATAGGCTCTGCCCGTCGTCAAGGGCCGCTCCGATAAGTACGCGCTCGTAAAATGAAAATCCGGTAGCCCACGGGACCGTTCCATCGATTCGGTAACCACCTTCGACTCCGGCGGCTCTAAGCATCGGCGGGCCAGGTCGCCTCAACTGGCTGAATCCGATTCCGATACGCTCGCCCCCTCGGCCCATTTGCGGCACTACCGACTGGGCCAATTCTTCGTTATCACCGCGCGCAATCATCGACGCTGCGCTCTGGTGTTGTGTCGAGAGAAAGGCAAGAGTGCCCGAATGGCGTGCAAGCTCCTCCTGAAATATTCGGAACTCTGGATCTGACAATCCTGCGCCACCTAGAGTAATCGGCACCTTTGCTGCCATCAAGCCCCGACGATAAAGTTCATTCATCGCGACACGCAAGACTTCCGGATCCTGGTCAATCGCTTGCGCCTTCGGCTTGACTTCCATCACCAGGAATTCGAGCGCTGAAGTGAGAAATGGCGACGCAGTCATTAGCTCTGAACGACTTTCGTGACGTCGCCTAGCACACGAAATTGGCGATTGACGGCCTCGGCAAGGGTCAATCTTGCGAACCGCACTTCTTCTTCCTCGACCATGATCATTGTCGATTCGAAGAACGCCGAAACGGGTTGAACAAGCTTTGTCAGGAGACTCGCGACAGTTGTCGCGTCACCGCTTCGCACCGCCACGGCGAGGGCGGCCTCCTGCTCACCTAACGCACCCTTGAGCGCGATTCCTTCTACGGAGTTCAAGTGCGGATCGTGAACTTGCGCCAGAGGATCTTCGGTTCCAAAGGCAAACCCTTTCCGAGTGGCATCGGCAACGATGTTACTCGGCCTAGTTGCGGTCTGAATGAGCTTGGGAACCTTCACCGCTATCTCTAGAGCAGCCACTCGTGATCGTACTGCACGAGGCTGAAGGACGAAAGCCGGATCAAAGTCGCTCAAGGCGGCGGACAGTATGTCGTGGCGCGTTTCGGACAACAGCGCGGCATACCGAGAATTGAAGACCTCAATTAAGAGCCGCTTAGCCTGTGCGGAATCGTTCTCAATACCTTGCTTGGCGTACTCAGCGTTGCAGAGAGCAAGAAGGTGCTCGATCCCGCATAAAGCTGGCCATTGCCAACTCAACTCAATCAGAACTGTCGCCGCACGCCGCAACGCGAATGGATCGCTAGAGCCGCTTGGACTCAAGCCAACTCCCAAATAGCCCGCAAGTTTGTCCGCTTGGTCCGCCACGAGTACGGCAAGTCCCGCAATTGAGGTCGGCAGGGTCTTGTCCGTAAGATTTTTGGTCGACTCGTAGTGCGTTTCAATCGCCCAGCAGACCGGCTCAGGTAGCCCATCGAGTCGCGCGTAGTGACCACCAACAATCCCTTGCAGAGCCGGTAGTTCGCCGACTAGCCCCGAACTCAAATCCGCCTTTGATAGCCGACCGGCAGCCCGAGCGTATTGTGCTACCTGCGTGGAAGCACCAGATTGCTCGGCCACGTATTGGCTGACGGCTTCGATGCGATCGGCGCGCTGACGAACCGTGCCTAATTTCTGTTGAAATACAATGCGATCCGTCTGCGCCAGAAAATGATCTAGAGAATGCTTGCGGTCCTCATCAAAAAAGAATTTCGCGTCATTAAAGCGGGCGTTCAGTACCCACTCGCAACCTTTTCTAACTTCGTTATCCTGTCCGGAATTGCGAATAAACACAAATCGATTCGTTAGATTGCCAACCGAATCGTGCACCGGAAACATCTTCTCATGCTTCGCCATCGCGGTCACCAGCACTGGAGAGGGAAGAAGCAAATACTCTTCACGAAATCGACCTTCAATAGCGGTAGGCCATTCCGTCAAGAATGTGTTCTCATCAACCAAATCGGCTGAGAGGTCCGGTGAGCCTGTCGCCGCAGATTTGGCGTCTGCAATAATCTTCGATCTTCGAATCTCGGCATCAGGCTCGACCATCCGGTCGCGAAGACTGCCTAGCAAACTATCAAACGACTGAACTGTAAAGCCCGCCGGCGAATAGAACCGATGACCGTACGACTCGGCGCCTGCCGTCACCCCTTCAATCTCAAAATTCACGACTTGCGAACCGTAAAGAGCGAGCAACCACCGGATCGGTCGTGCAAATCGCATCCGTGAACTACCCCAGCGCATCGATTTACTAAATGTGAGTTGACGAATTGCCGCTGGGAGAATCTCGGGCAACAGATCGCTTGTCAAGCGCCCAGCCACCTCTTTCTTAGCCCAAACGTAGGTGCCGTCCGAGGTGATCGAATCAACATCAACCCCTTGCCCGCGACAAAATCCGAGAAGAGCTGGGGTTGGTGACCCGGACGCATCGTACGCAGCTTTAAGTGCTGGCCCGCGGCTCTCTTTAACAGAATCGGCTTGGCGATCAATAACATTAGGAAAACTAATGATAAGCCGCCGCGGCGTACCCAATGCGATGCCGGCTTCCGCTAATACTCCGGCCGCCGCCAGGGCGGCCCCAAGATGGTCGCGAAGATCGGTGTAGGCACGCTCGACAAATGAAGCGGGCAATTCTTCGGTGCCAACTTCCAGCAACAGCTCGGGCATTCCCCTAGGATACCGGCTGAGGCTCAGGGTCACTTCGTGTCAACCCCGAGATGGAGGTCTGCCGGGCCAGCATTCCCGCGATTTCCCGAAATGCCATCGCCTGAGGTGTATTTGGATTATTCACGATCGAAGGGACCCCGCCATCAGACGACTGGCTGATCGCCGGATCTAGGGGAATCGAACCTAAAAACGGCACTTTTAACGTAGCTGCAAGCTCTTCGCCCGTCGTGCCAGAGAATATCCGGGTGAGTTCGCCGCATTTGCTGCACACAAACCCGGCCATGTTTTCGATGACTCCCAAGATCGGTGAATTTAGCCTACGGAAGAGATGTACAGACTTTCCCGCGATGTTCGCAGCAATGTGGTGCGGTGTTGTGACGATGACGACCCCGGTCAGCGGGACGAGTTGGGCAAGCGACATGGGTGCATCGCCGGTTCCGGGAGGAAGATCAACGAGGAGGTAATCCAAAACGCCCCAGTCGACATCGGCTAGCAACTGCTTTACGGTGCCCGCAACCATCGGGCCGCGCCAAAGTACGGCTTGACCGTCTTCGAGAAGAAAACCGAGCGACATCATCGTGATGCCAAAGCGTTGAATCGGAATAATCTTATTGCCCTGCGTGAAGGGCTTCTCGTCCTGCGCACCCATCATCATTGGGATGGACGGACCATAGACGTCAGCATCGAGCAGGCCGACCTTTGCGCCTGTCATTGCCAGCGCGATCGCAAGATTTACGCTACAGGTCGACTTACCGACTCCACCCTTACCACTCGCTATGGCGACGATGTTTTTCACACCAGGGACAAGGTCCTCCTGCTTCGTGTTTCGCTCTCGAACTCGCGCAGTCATCTCCACCTTTACTTCCGCAACTCCAGGCAACTCAGCGACGACTCGCTCGCAGTTCGCTTTCAACTCTTCTTTCACGGGGCATGCGGGCGTTGTTAGCTCAACGAGGAAAGAGACTGTGGACTCGACGATCTCAATATTTTTGACAAATCCGAGCGAGACAATATCTCGATGAAGGTCGGGGTCAACGACTTGACGCAGGGCGTCAAGCACCTGCGATTGGGTAACGGGCATAGATACAAAGATGGTACCGTGCTAGGTTCCGCGCGACAACTACCGTCTGGACCAGACGTTGCCGTCCTCGGCCGAAGCATTGTCCCAACCAGTTGAGTATCCTCTTGCTTCGAGGAAGCACTTGCCGCACCCAATTCACCGCATTTCCAGAACGCTTGCTAAGGCTATACCGCCCCTAGAAAGGGTGCTCGTCAACGTTGCCATGTGGGGAGGAAAGCCCGACGAAGATGTACTGACGAACCTCAAATCTGGCCCAAAGATGCTCGTCAATCTTCAGGAGCATATGGGACTCCACGTCTACGTGCGGGGGCATCACCAGCCATACGTCTTGCAGCACTTTATCGAATTTTTGAAGCCAGGCATGGTGATGTTCGATATTGGCGCCCACTTCGGACTTTTCACCCTGACCGCTGCGAACATCGTCGGCCAGACCGGGCATGTCCATGCTTTTGAGCCTGGGGAAACGCAACTGCGATATTTGAACGCTAACGTCGGTCACAACAGCTACGAAGATCGCGTCAGCGTCAATGCGGTAGCGCTCGGAGAATCACCGGGTGAGATTGGATACGAACCTGGCCCAGAAAGGAATCTCGGCGCTTCACGTGTGACGACGCTCGCCGGGGGGCGCATCGTCCCGTTGATCACGTTGGACGATTACTGTCGCGAGAAAGGCATTGATCGTCTTGACGCGATTAAGATTGATGTCGAAGGCTTCGAGCTCAGCGTTCTACGCGGCTTCTCGAAGACAATTTCACGTCTCGTGCCGAAACTCATCGCCTACGAGTGCGATCCCGAGAGTTGCCAGGTGCATGGATTCTCGACCGCGGAAGTACACCAATTCTTCTTAGACCACGGGTACATGATCAAAACGGCGCGTGGCGGCGCTGAAGTCACGCAAGAGAATATGCGCGACTCTCGATCACGACACGACTTCATTGCACACCACGTTTAGGCCATCGCTGGTGCGAGGTCATGCTTCAGCATGTGCCTGGCTCGGAACAGCCAGCTCTTAATCGTGCCTTCCGGCTTGTTCAGAGCAGATGCGATCTCGACGACGTCCATGTGCTTGAAGTGGCGCATCATGATGATCTTCTTGTAACGAGCGGGTAAGCGGTTGATGGCTTCAAGGATTTGTCCTTGGCGCAACATGCCTGTGGTGTCTTCTTCGATATCGCGCGTGTCCTCGACTTCAATTTCGTTCTGGTCGAGCGAATAGCCTTCCTTATGTCGATTTCGGACGGTGTCAACACAGCAGTTGGAGCAGATCCGACAAAGCCACGGTTTGAGCGGCCGATTGCAGTCGAAGTCCTTGATCGCACGGTACGCCTTTACAAAGGTCTCCTGCACGGCGTCTTGTGCGTCATCCGGGTTGCGGAGCAGACGCATCGCCAGGCTGGTTAAGGACGGGCGATGAATCTCGATAAGGCTTGCGAACGAGCTCTCGTCTCCAGCTGCGGCGCGGATGACTAGCTGAACTTCCCATTCTGTGTTGCGTGCTGTATGCATTTTCTTAACTCTGGCTCTTGCTGAGTTAAAGAAATTGTAGCATCACCTTGAAGAAATTGATATGCATGGTCTTAGGTTATTGAGACTTTTTCAGGAAATAACTGAAAAAAGTTGACGAAAAGCCGTGAGAAACGATGAAAAGTTGATCTTACGGGCGCGAATCAGGGCGAAATGCACCCACCAAAGCAAGATCTGACGATGACGCCGTTCGGCTGACTACGGATTGGTTTCCCACTTAGCGTGACCGTCGACGTAAACAACCGCTCGACCTCCCGGGCCCGATACGTATCCCAACCGGGTCGTCGTGGGTGAGTCAATATTTGCGGCATTACCGCCACCAAAGGTGTAGACAAAGCCATTCAGAAGATCACGGCTCTTCAGGTATCGACTCACTCGATCACCGAACGCTCCGTCGTTCGCAGGGAAGTTATCGCCGTTGTCTGCGCAATACATCATCGTTGCCATAGCGATCTGCTTGGCTTGCGACAGGGCTGCCGTGCGAGCCTGACGCATTTGCAACTCGGCGTAAAGAGCTGTATCAAACGGAGTCAGTTTTCGTACGTAAGTGCTTCCAAGCGAAACGTAAGCAATCGCAGTCTCTGTTGGGGAAAGCTGGCCCTGGTTTCCATCCGTGGTAACGATGCCCGACCTTGATTGTGGCTTTGCAGAGTTGATTAGGACGGATGGACCAAGGGATTTTTCGCTATTGCCCGGAATATTGCTGACCACAAAGGCCGGCACGTGCCCGGTCGGTTTAAAAGCCCGATACTCAATCGCTTCCTTTACTTGCCCCGATACGAGGTCAACTCGAAACGCTTGTCGTCGCTCAAAATGGTTGGCGTCTCGGAGCCGATTACCGTTTGCATCAAGAATTGGCTTGAAGGAGAAAACTTCATCGCCTTTGGCTCCGCCCCATTCCACTCGCGTTCCAGGCACTGGAATCCAATGCTGGCTAACTCCGCTCGGCGAAAATGCGCTTACTGTCGTAGTGCCGGAGTCCTGGTCGCCACGTCGCCGTCCGTGCTGCAGCCCAACAAATCCGATCGGCTTTGTTGGGCTGAGCCGAAAAAACACGAAGTCATCTGTCGCGCCGCTGAAGATTGTGGTCGCGGCTCCGGTGGCAACGTTGACCGCCACCGCAATCATCGATCCGGGATTGGAAACGGGCGTCTTGATCAAGAGCAGATAGTCCGATGACGCCATGAACGCTAAATCGGAGAGTCTGAATTCCTGGTTGCTGAAATGGTCAAGAACTCTGGATTTCCCCGTTTCCGTGTCGTAGCTGAGCAACTCATCCTCCGTGCTCGACTGACCATTCGAAACAATATGATCGACGATTCCTTGCGGTCTTTGATCGACGCTCGTGCGACGTACGACCAGGTATCGCCCCTTTGGTGACCATGTGAAGCCGTTTGTCTTCGCCCTGCTCACAAGGTCGGGCGGTAGCAATAATTTCGTCAGGCCGTCAGCCTGAACAAAGTCGCGGCCCAAGTCGAATTGGGCGTAGCCAGCGCTGGCGATGAGCGAAGTAATAAGAAATGCAATCAGCTTCATTTCGGTGCGGCTCTTGCCCCCGGTCCAAGGGTCTGTTGCATGTTACACGTAAGATCTATTATCTAAACCATGGACATCAGCGGGTTTCCGTTCACGGTAGTCAATTGGGAGCAAATCGAACCGACGACGCACGCCGGAGAAACTGGCACCGCCCTTTGGCGAACGAGGCACTTCGGCAATATCAGGGTACGGTTCGTCGAGTACTCTGCCGACTATCTGGCCGATCACTGGTGCCAAAAGGGTCACATTTTGTTGTGCCTCGAAGGGGAACTTTTCACAGAACTTGCGGATGGACGAGAATCGAGAATGGGACCCGGTATGAGCTATCAAGTCGCCGACAACGGCGAGGCGCATCGGTCCCGTGCTCCGACCGGAGCGAAGCTCTTCATCGTGGACTGACGCGAAACACTGACTGGTAGACTATTGACGATGCGAACCATGGATTGGGCGCGCGGCTTGACGGACCACCCGGCACTCAAAGAAGTGTTGTCGCTTTCTGGCACTTCCTCCTGGTTGAGCGTGGCTTATGAGGCTCGCCCGGTGTTAGTCGCCGCAGCGTATCAAGCCAATCCTCGCAAGATGCTGATCGTCACCGGCAACTACGAACGTGCGCTGGCTTGGCAAGCAAAGCTTCAACTTTGCGGTATTAATCCTGAATTTATCCATCAGTTACCGAGCGGTATTAGTCAGCTATTCGAGGATGCTGCGCCGGAGCATATAGCCCTTTCTGATCGACTCGGCGCGTTGCGTGCGCTGGTGGAGCTAGCTCCAAATATAGTGATTGCGGCTCCCGGAGCTGCGCTTGAGCGAACGCTACCTGCGGACATTCTCAGAGACGCGTTCATTGTTTTGAAGCCGGGCGACGAAATCGATTCTGATCGGCTCATCGATCAGCTTTCGAAGCTCGGCTATGAGCCACAAGAGCCCGTCCAGATTCCGGGCCAATACAGCCGCCGAGGCGGCATCGTTGACGTGTTCGTTTCCGGTCGCGACCTGCCGGTACGAATCGAATTCTTTGGCGATGAGATTGAATCTATTCGAGTCTTCGATCCAAACACGCAGCTGTCGGTCGGCAACGTTCCTGTTTTAAGTCTTGCTCCTTCGCGAGAAACATTGGTCTCAGACGATGCAACTGCGATCCGAGATTTGGTACTAGGTGCGCTTGAGAGGGAAGCGGCTATGCTCGGTGACGCCGAGGCCCGCCGACTCGAGGAGCTCGTGAGCGGCGACGCGGATGCACTCAGTCAGCGCGTTTATTTTGATCGTCTCGACTTGTATCGACCCCTCCTCCACGCCGATTCAGGGTGCGCGCTTGACTTGCTTGACGAATCGGGCGTCACCATTCTCGATGAGCCGCTCGAACTTGATTCCCTCGCTTTTCGGCAGGAAGAAGAACTAGCCCAGGCCCTAGTCGCGAGAGCAAATCGTGGCGAAATTCTGCACAGTACGGCGTTGGATTACATGCTTGCACCAGGCCATTTAGGGCGTCACGACACGGTCATATCAATGACTGCGATGAACACATTTCCGGAGTGGGTTGAGCGCGGAATCGAATTTGATTTGGATTGCGCTTCACTTGATCCCTACCGTGGGCGAGCCGACGCATTGGCCTCGACGCTGCAAACCTACAAACGCGAAAACTTCACCATGGTTTTCACGACGGATCAGCCGAACAGGGCGAAATCTGTTCTGAGCCAAGCGGAAATATCGCCAGTTGACTCGATCGAAGCGTCCTCAATTCTCGCCAATGGAAACATTGGCGGAGGGTTCGTCATTCCGTCGCTCAGATTGGCCGTCATTTCCGACGCTGAACTCTTCGGCGTGGCCCGACTGAAACTCCCGCAGAAGCGCTTTAGCGAAGGTGCTCCGATTGCAACCGTGCTGGACTTGAAGCCCGGCGACTACGTCGTCCATATCAACTTCGGCATTGGGATGTTTCGGGGTCTTGTAAAGCGCGATGAGCTTGGTGTCGAGAAGGAATTCTTAGCAATCGACTATCAAGCACCTGGAAAACTATATGTTCCTGCTGACCAACTTGACCGAATCCAAAAATATCTCAATCCTGGCGACGAATCTCCCAAGCTGAATAGCTTGACGGGAGGTGAGTGGCACCGCACATTGGGAAAAGCAAAGGAGGAGGCCAAGGCCTTCGCACGGGATTTGGTGAAGCTATACGCTCAGCGGAAGCGAGTACAGCGCCGCTCCTATGGCCCCGACACGCCATTCCAACACGAGATGGAATCGACCTTCCCGTGGGTGGAAACGCCGAGCCAATTATCGGCGATCCGGGACGCGAAGAATGACCTTGAGCAGCCATATCCCATGGACCGGTTGGTCTGTGGCGACGTTGGTTTTGGGAAAACTGAGATCGCAATTCGCGCCGCTTTCAAAGCGGTTCAGGGGGGCCGTCAGGTCGCCGTACTCTGCCCAACGACGATTCTGAGTGAGCAGCACTACCGCAATTTTTCCGAACGGCTCGGAAGTTTTGGCACTCGAGTCGATCTCATTAATCGCTTCACCCACGCCGCTGAACGCAAGGTGGTGCTAGAGCAGCTAAAGGCGGGCAAGGTCGAGATACTGATCGGCACCCACTCGCTACTAGGCGCGGGCGTAGAGTTTAACGACCTCGGCATGGTCGTGATCGACGAAGAACAAAAATTTGGAGTCAAGCAGAAGGAGATGCTCAAGCATCTGCGAACTGAAGTTGATGTGCTAACGCTGAGCGCTACCCCAATCCCGCGCACGCTCAGCATGGCCCTCATGGACATTCGCCAAATGTCACTTATCAACGACCCGCCACCGGGCCGGCTACCGATTCGAACCTACTTGCGCCCGTATCAGAAAGAGGTAATCCGTGAGGCGATTCTACGAGAACTCGCGCGTGGCGGACAAGTGTTCTACGTCTATAACCGAGTTGAGTCAATCAGCCATGTGGCAGAGACCTTACGCAAGTTGGTGCCGACCGCTCGCATCGGTGTGGGTCATGGCCAAATGCACGAAAAAGAGCTAGAGCCAATCATGGTTGGCTTTGTGAAAGGCGAAATCGACGTTCTGTTATCGACAACGATTATCGAGAACGGCATAGACATATCCAATGCAAATACATTGATTGTCGAGAACGCGGACAAGCTTGGACTCTCTCAGCTTTATCAATTGCGTGGACGTGTCGGTCGGTCTGACCGTCAGGCCTACGCCTACTTTCTCTATGCAAGCCATAAGGACCTAAGCGACGGCGGGCTCGCGCGGCTCCAAGCCTTACAGGAGTTTAGCTCCCTCGGTTCGGGTTACTCGCTCGCTTTTCGGGATCTGCAAATCCGAGGTGCCGGTGAGCTACTAGGGGGCGAAACAGCACGGGGCAATGGCAAACGTCGGGTACGAACTCTACACCCAGCTAATTCAGGAAGCCGTGCAGTTGCTGAAAAACTCAGTCGACGGCGAGGCCGATGGCGAGATTCGAGACCCTCTTGAGGCTCTTCAACCTTTGCCAGCCTTTGAGGTCCCGATCGTCGCGCTACTTCCTAGCACGTACATCAAAGACCAGGCTCAGCGGCTCTACTTCTACCAAAAGATGATGGCCTGTCGAGAAGTTGGCCCCTTGGCGACCATTCAGGGCGAGATTGAAGACCGATACGGGCGACTGCCGCTTGAGGCGTCCCAAGCCTTCGTCATCATGAATCTTCGGATCACCGCCGAGAGCCTCGGCATCGACAAATTAGACGCGCGTCAAGGCCGAGTGGCGATCTCGTTCCGAGATCGGCAAGCAATTCCTCCTCGCGCCTTTTCAATCATCGCTACAAAGAATCGCGAAGCCTATCTCACTCGAGAACAATACATCTGGCCGTTCAGCGGAGCCCCTGTGCCAGCGATCACTCGATTGTTCAGTTCGCTTGCCTCGGCGATCGAAGAGATCGAGCGGCACCGCGCTGCGCTCGGTGTTTAGGCGGCAGTTCGAGCACCGTACGTGCCACAATTCTGGCTCGATTACTTCGAGTGTCGCCGTAGCAGTTCGACTGTCGCGGCTACGGCATCAGGCGGAAATGCGTGTCCCATGGGCGAAATGTATGTCCCAACTTCCAGCCCATTCTTAGCTGGGAAAAGGGTCACGTATCCGACCGTCGTTCCGTGCTGAATTTCGGCTCCGTCCAGTCTCTGCAGCGCCTCGATCGTTAGTTTCTGTCCTGCGTATGGCACGATCTGATCCTTCTCTCCCGCCGTATGGAAAACTGAGGCGGGCTTGAACTGACGCACCAGGCCCGTCGCGGGACTCCCAGAAGGGCCATAAGCCGCAAAGATGTCGCCGCGCAATGCCCAAAGGAGATATGTGAAACGCCCACCGTTCGAGTGGCCCATCGCGTATATGCGCTTCGGATCGACGTGCTTCATCGATGCTAACATCGCATCCACGAACTTTACGTCGCGATCACCATTCTCTCCTGGTCGCTGCTGCCATCCTCGCTTAAGGCCTTCTGGATCTGTACGACCCTTAGTCGGCAATCCTTCCGGGTAGATGACCGTGGCCTCTGGCCACAGTCGCTCAACGTGAAACATCCTCGCGGAATTTTGCATGTTGCCACCGTGGCCATGGAAAGCAAAAACCAAAGGATGAGGTTCGCGACCTTCCCCCACGATAACCGTCGCGACACGATCAACGCCATCTACGGTGAAATGCTCGACACTCGAGTGGCTCTGTAACGCAAGCACAACGGTGATCACAAACATGCCTGCTGAAACGACTACTCGATCGAGGAGTTCGGTTCACGAGCAGAAGGCCCACTCCGAACAAAAAATGGCCCCGGAGTTTCCTCCGGGGCCGATCGATTGCTGCTGCTTACGGAAGCAGCGGAATCACTCGGTAGATTCCTGCACCGGCGTTCGCTCGAAGCAATCTCGCGAAAGCACCGAACGAGTCCGTTGTGTAGAGGCCGTTGATACCGCCCAGATCTGACCAGAGCAGAATGATCGTTCCGTCGGTCGAAGCCGTTGGACCGAAGAAGTTCGCGCTGGAATCCGACACGAACGAAGCAAACGATCCACCAGTGATCTTGCCAATCTCCCACATCGAACTAGCCGTAGCCTGTCGTGAGACGAACACACCCGATCCGATGGCTGGGCCAGGAACGAGGACGGCCGTGCCGCCGGAGAAGAAGGCTGAGACTGTACCGGTCGGAGTCGCGGACTTTAGATCCGTGCCCGTGCCGTTCGCGACCTCGATGAGGATCTGCGTGTTGCTGACAACCGAGAAGCTGAAGCCTGTCGAGCTGCCGATCGAGAATGTAGTCATTCCCGTTCCGTCGAGGTTACAGACACCGTAGGTAGTCGCCCCCGCCTTGAAGGCGATTCGCGTACCGTCAAGCATGAACTTCGGCGTGCCGATCGACGTGCTACCTACCACCCGTGCCGGACCCGTCGTCACCGCGAAGGTGCGGGTATCCATGAGAGTGTAGTTCGTCGAATTGGACGGCTCGTCGATGAGCAGGAAGATTCCGTCCGTACTCACGTCAAGAAGGGTTCCCGTCGATGAGTATGTCTGCGGCGTCGTACCGTCGCCATGGATAGCGAAGACACCCACACTTGTGGCCAGTCCGTTCGAGCCAAGGCTGGAACTGCCGCTGAAGAACACACGATCACCGTGATCTTTCGAAGCAGGAGGGTTGATGATGAGCGAGCCAGTGCCCGAAGTGCCTAGTAGGGTGGCCGTAATCGTCGCAGTTACCTGAGATGCAACCGCGTTGCTAGTGATAAGCGCGTACCCAACGGTTTTGCCGCCCGCGACAGTGATTGTCGCGCCAATCGCTGCCGAAGCAGAGTTCGAGGACATCGCGACCGAGATGCCGCCAGGAGGTGCAATTCCTGTCAGGGTAACTTTCGCTGCCGCCTGGGCTCCGCCGACAATCACCGACGGGCTAACCGCAACGCTCGCTATACGTGGCGCAGTCACTCCAAGAGTGCCCGTCGTGTTCACGCTGTTAACGCTCGCCGTGATGGTTACCGTCGTATCTGTCGGCACGCCTACCGTTGTAGCCGTGAACGTGACGGAAGTTGCACCTGCAGCGACCGTAATCGTTGCCGGCACGGTTACCGCAGAGTTGTTGCTTGCAAGGCTGACGACGAATCCGCCAACCGGGGCGGCGCTGGTGATCGTCATTGTGCCCGTTGAGCTCACACCACCGATCACCGTTGCCGGACTAAATGTCAGCGTCGTGACCGTAGGCGCCGTCGCCTTCAGCGTCGCGGTTGCCGACGTGCCATTGACGGACGCCGTCAACGTGGCAGTCGTATCTGATGCAACCGCTACCGTTGTTGCTGTGAATGTCGCCGTCGTAGCACCTGCGGCGACGGTTACAGAGGCAGGAACCGTTATGGCGGTCTTGTCACTTGCAAGCGTGACCACCAAACCGCCAACCGGAGCAGCGCTCGTGAGCGTTACCGTACCGGTCGAGCTGTTTCCTCCGACCACTATTGTCGGGCTAACAACTAGGGTCGACACACGCGGTGCCGTCGCCAGTAGCGTCGCCGTTACGGATCCGCCATTGACTGATGCCGTAAGTGTCGCCGTCGTATCTGTCGCAACCGCGACCGTTGTCGCCGTGAATGTTGCTGTCGTTGCACCAGCCGCCACTGTCACCGTGCCGGGGACGGTGATTGCTGCCTTATTACTTGCGAGCGTGATTACCAGCCCTCCGACAGGGGCGGCGCTGCTGATCGTGACCGTTCCCGTTGAATTGTTGCCACCAACGAGTGAGGTTGGATTCATTACCAGCGAAGACAGCGTAGGCGCAGTCGCCTGCAACGTCGCCATTGCTGTAGAGGTGTTGACGGTCCCCGTGATGGTTGCCGTCGTGTCCGTTGCGACCGCGACTGTTGTCGCCGTGAATGTTGCCGAAGTTGCGCCAGCAGCCACGGTCACCGTTCCCGGAACCGTAATCGCTGTCTTGTCGCTCACTAACGTGACGACCAGGCCGCCGGTTGGTGCCGAGCTGCTGATCGTTACCGTTCCCGTCGAGCTCGTGCCGCCAACGACAACGGTTGGGCTCATTGCCACCGCTGTAATGATTGGGGCCGTTGCCGTCAGCGTCGCTGTGCCTGAGGCACCGTTCGCTGTCGCGGTGAGAGTTGCCGTCGTATCCGTTGCCACTGCGACCGTCGTCACTGTGAACGTTGCGGTCGTGGCGCCAGCCGCTACGGTCACCGAACCTGGGGTCGTGATCGCGCTCTTGTTGCTCGCTAGGCTGACAACAAGTCCGCCCGTCGGGGCTGCGCTACCGATAGTGACGGTGCCCGTCGAGCTATTGCCGCCGACAACCGAAGTCGGATTGACGGATAGCAACGTAACCCGCGGAGCCGTTATTGCGAGTGAGGCGGAAGCATTAACCCCACCATACGAAGCCGTCAGCGTGGCCGAAACATCGGAACCTACCGCAACTGTGTTGACCGTAAAGGTTGCGGTTGCACTTCCGGCTGCAACTGTGACTGTCGCTGGAACGATCGCAGCTGCGTTGTTGCTCGTCACCGCAACCGAAATTCCACCTGTTGGTGCGATTCCGGACAGGGTGACTGTTCCTGTGGAGTGAACGCCACCGACGACGGAAGTCGGATTGAGTGTCAGGCTTGACAACGTCGGCGCCTTGATCATCAAGTCCGCGAAGTGGGACAGCGAGTTCGCAATTGCCGTGATGCGCGCAGTACGGTTAGATGCTACGGCAGCGGTCGAGACCGTAAAGGTCACCGAAGTTGCGCCTGCCGGCACGGAAACTGACGCCGGCACCGATGCCGCTGCATCATTACTCGAAAGAGTTACCGGGAATCCACCAGCCGGTGCCGGGTTGGAGATGACGATCGTTGCCGTGGATGATGCTCCGCCCGCCAGTGATGTTGGGTTTAGCGTGATCGAATTGAGAATTGGAGCTCGGACGATGAGCGACGCGCTCACCGTTGTTCCATTGAGGGTTGCCGTAACCGAATTTGTCGTATCGGAGGCAACTCTGTCCGTCATAGCCGTGAACGTCACGGAAGACGCTCCAGCTGCGACCGTGACTGATGCAGGGAAGTGAACTACGCTACTCGCGGACGAAAGAGTCACCACGACTCCTCCCGTCGGAGCTGTTGTATTTAGGGTGATCGTGCCCGTGCTGTTCAGTCCGCCAAGAATATTCGCTGGCGAGAAAGCAAAGGTCGAGACAACGACTGGATTCACCGTGAGCGTCGCAGAGCCGGTTCCGCCATTTGCCGAAGCGGTCAGATTAGCCACCGTCGTGGTTCCCACCGGAACAGTCGTTGCCGTGAACGTCGCTGTCGTCGCACCACCTGCGACCGTGACCGTCGCCGGAACTGTAACCGATCCGGAGTCGCTTGCTAGAGCAACGACCAAGCCGCCGGTCGGGGCTGCGCTACCGATCGTGAGTGTTCCCGTCGAATTGGAGCCACCGAACAGTGCCGTCGGTGACATCACCAAGCCTGTGACCTTCGGTGCGGTCAGCGTGACCGATCCAGATACGGAGAGCGCATTTGCCGTTCCCGTGATGTTGACCGTAAGGTTCGCCGCAACCGCAACCGTCGTTGCGGTGAACGTCGCTGACGTTGCGCCACTCGCGATCGTAACTGAAGCCGGTACCGTCAACGACGGTTTGTTACTCGAAAGCGAAACTACGAAGCCACCCGTCGGCGCCGCTGAATCAAGAGTGATCGTGCCTGTCGAACTAACGCCACCGACAACGGTGGTCGGCGACATTACTAGGGTCTTTACCTTAGGAGCGGTTACCGCGAGGGTCGCGGTCTGCGTAGCGCCGTTCCCAACACCGGTTATTGTTGCCGTAGTATCGGCCGCAACTGCCACCGTCGTTGCCGTGAACGTGGCACTGGATGCGCCTGCCGGAATGGTCAAGCTCGATGGTACGGTGACTGCGGACGAACTGCTACTGAGGGAGACAACTGTGCCTCCTGCCGGAGCAGGTCCGCTAATCGTTGCCGTGCCCGTCGATGATGCCCCGCCAGCAACTGTTGCTGGGTTCATAACTAGAGCCGTCAATTTCGGCGCGGTGATGGTCAGCGTATCGCTGATCGTCACACCCTTCAACTGACCCGATAGCGTAACAGGAGTGTCGACTGAGACGGCACTCGTGGTCACGACGACCGAAGCGGTTGCCGTACCGCCGGGAATTACCACAGATGACGGCAGGCTCGCAGAAGCCGAGCTGCTCGTCAAAGTGACGGTGAATCCAGCTGCGTGCGCCGGCCCGGTTAGGCCGATGTAGAGCTTCGTGGTCTTTCCTCCTGCAATTGAATTGGGAAGCACCTTAACCGACAGAAGTTGAACTGGAAGAATGGTCGTGTTGACGCTAGCCGTCGAGCCATTCGCGGTCGCGGTGACCGTCGCCATCTCGTTCGATTCCACGGAAACGGTCGTCGCCGTGAAGGTCGCGGTCGAGGTTCCGGAGACAATCGTCACGCTCGCCGGGACCGTTAGGTCAGCATTTGAGCTCGTCAGCTGAACGGTAACGCCCGCGTCAGGAGCAATGCCATTCATGGTGAGTTTGCCCAACGCGGTCTTGCCGCCGGTGACGGTCGCAGGAAAAGTGAGAAGTCGAATGACCGGCGCGAGCACGTGCACCGTGACTGTGTGGTCATCGAACTTCGAAGCGCCGCCGCCGACCAACGTGACGTTGGCGACGCGATCTGATCCCAGCACGGCAGCTTGGAGCGTAAAATTGAAGACGCTCTTGCCGCCTGGCACTGTGAACATGCTTGGAGCCGTGACAGCGTCTGAATCAATGTTAAGGCCGAGGCTATAGCCGTCCGGTGCCGCGATTCCGGTCAGAACAACCGTGCCGGTCATAACACCACCGCTGTACACGGGGTTAGGCGAAATAGTAAAACGACTGACTCGCGGCGCATGCACCGAGAGAATTGTAGAGGTGTGTACGTCTGTTGTGTCAGCGTCCAATTCAACGTCTGTGTCGATGTTAGTAGGAGACGTGATTATGGGGAAGGTGACCTTGAGGGCCCCGGCTGGAACCGTTGCCGTCGTCGGAACCATCGCAAGCATGGAATTGGAACTCAGGTTCACCGTGACGCCGCCATCCGGAGCGATTGAAGTCAGGTTGATCGTGCCGGTCACTGTCGCCCCGCCGGTCGCAACCGCGATCGAGGTCTTGATGGATACCAGCTGAGGTGCCCGAACTTCGAGTAAAGCTGTCTGCGTACTTCCACTCACCATCGCAGAAATCGAGGCTGTTGTTGTGGCAGAGACTGCCGAAGTCGCGACAAGGAAAGTCTTAATTGTTTGCCCACCAACGACCGTAATCGTCGAAGGTGCCGACGCGGGTGATCCGGCTGAGATATTGACAACGAGCCCACTCGCTGGGGCTAAGCTTGTCAACTTAAGCGTCGCATTCGCGTTAAATCCGCCTGCAACGGATACCGGAGACATCGTCAACGACAGCACGCGTGGAGCATGAACTTGTAACGTCCCGGCTGCCGAAACTCCGTTCGCCATAGCGGTCAAAGTTGCAACTCCATCCGCAGCCACGGCCTGCGTCGGGATAGACACCGCCTTGGAGGTTGCTCCCGCAGGCACCGTGACTGTCGCAGGGCTGACCGCGTAACTTTGGTCGCTAGAGAGGGCGACCACGAGCCCGCCGACAGGGGCCTGTGCTGAGAGAGTTATCGTAGCCATGGAGGCGGTGCCGCCAGCAACGATAGAAGGGTTGAAGGTGACGCTCGTTGGAATTTGAGCGCGCGCCACCGTCCCGATGAAAATCAGGCCGAATATAGATAAGGCCAGCGTTAATAACCTGCGGATCACTTGAAACATTTCCACACCGCAGTGAGGATAACACCTTTATCAATACTTAAACTTTATGGTAAATCGTCCCTTAACGCAAGTAAATTGAACCTAGCATTGCCACAAACCGAACCGTGAGGCTGACCACTGCGAAGCAACTAGGACACTTCGAACGGAAGTACTTACCTGCTCAGGAAAATGCCTAGGCCAAATGGCCTAGCGACCTATGAAAATTTTCCTAGAACTCTCCCTCGAAAACAAACTCAGCGGGTCCAGTCATGTAGACGGATTGGTCATTGCAAACTTCGACGCTCAACTTACCACCGGGCAACTCAACCTCGACGTCTCTCGTAGCTCTGTTGTTCAGCAGAGCGGCGACCGCGGACGCACACGCGCCAGTTCCGCAGGCAAGTGTTATGCCTGCACCGCGTTCCCAAGTTCGTTGCCTTAGGTGCGTTGGTGACAAAACCTGAACGAAATGAACGTTGGTTCGATTAGCAAACCACGGATGAGTTTCAAAAATCGGCCCGACATGCTCAAGGTCAACCCCAGCAACGTCCTCGGTAAAAATGACGAGATGCGGATTTCCCATTGATATCGCTGTCCCCCTCACTGACTTCGACACGAGCTCATTTACAAATCGTTCTCCGGTCCACTGCAATCCGATCGCGGCAGGATCGAGATCGTATTTCCCCATGTCCACGCGGACGTTCACCTCGTCCAGTACAGAAACAGACAAAACGCCCGCTCCCGTCATAACCTTAAACGTGGTTACTTCCTGAGGTGCGTAATTGCGATGGCGAATCATGGCACCGATGCATCGGATTCCGTTCCCGCACATCTCGCTTTCTGAACCATCTGGGTTGAACATTTGCATGCGAAATTGGGATTGATCGCCTGGCTCCAAGGTCAAAACGCCGTCTCCGCCGATGCCTAGCCGTCGGTCGCAAGCTCGTCTTGCGAATTCTGGAAGGTCGCTCGGCAACGAGTCTCGAAGCGCGTCGAGCACGACAAAGTCGTTTCCGAGCCCTTGCATCTTGGCGAACGGAATCATATGTCTTCCGATTCTGGACGACTGGTGCTGAGAGCCCTGCTGGGAACGATGCTCGCGATCGCATGCTTATAGACCAATTGCGTAGGTTTCCCAGGCGTGTCGAGCATCACCGTGAAAGCATCAAAACCGCGCACTTGCCCGCGCAACTGAACGCTATTTGCAAGGAAAATCGTGACCCCGATCCCTTCCTTACGAACCTGATTCAAAAACATATCTTGTAGATTCAGTGTTTTGGGCATCTCGCTATTTCTTCTCAAACATCAAACTGGTGCAACAGATTCCGTACAAAGTCGTACGCCACAACATCCGACGGGATAACGGAGAGCCCAGGTTCTGACCGAAGCCAGGATCGCTGTCTTTTTGCATATTGTTGTGTCTCGGAGATCGTCGTCGACATAGCGGCTTCAATACTAAGATCTCCAGACAGTACCTTTGCCATTGATTTGTACCCAATTGCGCGGAAACCGGGATCGCAAATGGCGTAGCCCTCCAGAAGCAATCGTTCAGTCTCAACAATCCATCCATGTTGAACCATTTCATGTACACGATGGTAGATCGTTGCTGCGGTCGTTTCCACAGTCGGCACCAACCCCACTTTCTGCTTATGAAAGTTGGGAAGTTCGAACGAGATCGGCGGGCGATCGGTCCGCAGTCGCTCCAATGCACGCGTGACTCGTAAGGGATTGCGGGTATCAAGCTTCGAATTTGCATCTGGCATGAGGCTGAGGAGTTCGTTCAGGTTTTGCTCCAAGGGTCGCGCCGAAATCGCCCGCCGTAAGTCTTCGTCAGGTGCCCCTTGCATATCTGAGTACTGCTCAAGCAAGGCTCGCATGTACAATCCTGTACCGCCGACCATGATCACATTTCGGTTTGAGTTGAACCAAGAATGCAGTAGTGGAACCGCATCCGCAACGAATTCTCCAAGACCATAGCCCTCGTTCGGATTCTTGATATCGAGCAGCGAGTACCGAGCCGGATTGTCAGTTTTGGCGGTTCCGATGTCCATTCCTCGGTAAACCTGGAAGGCATCTGCGTTCAAGATATGGGCATCGAGATCGTCGGCCAGGCGCTCCGCGAGGGCGGACTTACCGGAACCCGTCGGACCAAAAATGGCCAGTAAGAGCGGAGGGCGAACTTCGAGAGCGCCGCATACAGATTCAGGTCTTGAAGGCATCGTTGCGCTCGGGTCTGCGACGGTTGGCTCCTGATTAGTATTCGATCAGTGCCGTGATTGGCGTTCCAAGCAGATTTTTGCGACCGTTTAGGAAATTGAGTTCGATCATAAAACCAAATCCGCAAACCTCACCGTGCAAGCGCTTGACGAGTCGCTCGGCTGCGGCGGCGGTTCCGCCTGTCGCCAGCAGGTCGTCGACGATGTAGGCCCGTTGACCAGGTTTCACGGCGTCGACATGCATCTCAACGGTGTTTGTCCCGTATTCGAGTGCGTATTCTTCACTGATCCGGTCGTAAGGAAGTTTTCCGAGTTTTCGAGCCATCGCAAACGGTAACCCAAGAGCGACCGCGATTGGCACGCCGAAAATAAATCCGCGACTTTCAATTCCAACGATCACTTCTGCTCCCCGTTTTTTCGCATCTTCGGCAAGCAGGTTACATATCTGCGCGAACGCCGCCGGATCTTCAAGCACCGGAGTGATGTCTTTGAACAATATTCCTGGCTTGGGAAAGTCCGGAACGTCGCGTATTCGGGCGATAGCCAGCAACTCTGCCACGTTAGTCTTCCACCTCGGCTCCAGGCTCCCATCCCTGCTCGCTCGCCCGCATCAAAACAGACACTTCCATGTCTCGATCGATCCGAATTTGGCATGACAATCGAAACTGACCGAGCACGCCGTCCTCTTCCAAGGAATCATGTTCGACTTGTCCCATGGCGGGCTCTTCGCTTGAAAATTTTACGCGGCAGGTGGTGCACTTGGCTTGCCCTCCGCATCGATGGCTGACGTCGATACCGGCGCGTTCGATCGCCAAAACGAGTTTTGTGCCCTCTTCTGCGGTGATTGGGTCGAAGCCTTCGACACTGATTGTATGTGTAGCCATCGGGCGAAAGGATACTCCGTCAGCTACAATCCGAACCATGATTCACGAGGATCGGCTGGTCAAATTGTTCCTTGATCTTGTACACATCAACTCACCGTCACTGGACGAAAAAAACATAATTGCGTGGACTAAGGCCTATCTGATTGCTGCGGGCCTTGAGGTTACAGAGGACTCGGCTGGAGCGAAACTTGGCGGCACCGGAAACAACTTGATCGCTTGGCTACGGGGAAATCTGCCACATGCACCGCGGGTTTTTCTCTCCGCGCATTTTGATACCGTTGAACCGACGCCGGACATCGTGGTCGAGGAGCGTGATGGGGTGTTTTACTCCGTCTCTGATACGATACTTGGCGCCGATGATAAAGGCGGCATGGCTCCCGCGATTGAGGCCGTTTTGTGTCTAAAGGAGAGCGGAGAATCTCATGGCGACGTGTGTTTGTTATTGAGCGTTGCTGAAGAAATCGGCCTGCGAGGGGCGGGTGCCCTCGATATTGGGGCGCTCGACCTCGACTTCGGATATGTTCTCGACACGGGACCACCTGTCGGCACATTTGTGACCCGCACCGCGACGCACGACAAAATCGATTTCAAAATAGTTGGCAAACCCGCGCACGCCGGGAAGGATCCGGAGAAAGGCATTAATGCCATCCAAGTTCTCGCGTCCGCCGTGGAAGGAATGAAGTTAGGACGAATCGGTCCCGAAACAACCGCTAATATCGGAACAGTGAACGGGGGCACTGGCGCAAACGTCGTGTGCGCAGAGGTCAGAGTCAAAGCCGAAGCAAGAAGCACAGATGTCGTCGAGTTGGACGCACAGGTGGCCCATATGATTGAGTGCTTCGAGACAGCCGCCAGCAAGTGGAACGCCAAGGTTGAGATTCACCACGCACGGCACTATCACAGCTATCTCATTGACCCAGACAGCCAAGTCGTGCAAGTTGCCCGAGAGGCAAGTCGGTCCCTTGGATTTGACCCGGCCCTGAGGTCAACACTGGGCGGAAGCGACGCAAACATTTACAACGCCAAGGGCGTGCCATGCATTGTCCTGGGCACGGGTATGGATCTCATCCATACGCACGACGAGAAGATCTCTCGACGGGACCTCGTAGACACGGCACGGCTCGCCCTTCAGATAATACGTGAAGTCGCAAAATCGAGCAAGTAACACCGAAAATGGCCAACAATGCTATGCTTATTTCGACCGTGTGCGACGCCATCACGGAGGATGAATAGATGAATAAGAGAATCGTTGCTCTCACTTTGGTAGCTGCCGCATTAGCGGTCCCGGCCCTGGCTCAGGATAAGCCGGTCGGCATCTCGGTAAGAATTGGATTGTTCGCCCCAAGCGATGCCGCAGCGCGCGGAGCAGGCCAGTCGTGGCTCGCTGTTGGTGCGGACTTCAAGCTTCGCGACCTTTCGTTCCGCGGCCGACATAGCCCGTCGGAAATTGGGATTTCCATGGACTACGCAAGCAAGGGCGGCTTTAGAACTCTTCCGGTTCTGCTGAACTACACGAGCCATATGGGAGAAACATATTTCACCCTCGGTGCGGGATTCGCTTTCTCGAATGATTCGACTAGCGACTCGACCCGATTTGCGTATCAGGGTGCGCTCGGCTACGACTTTCAGCGTGGCAACAACCCACTTTTCGTCGAAGTTAAATATCTCGGGAATGAACGAGCAGTCCTCAACGGATTTGCTATATTCCTAGGCGCCCGCCTCTAAGCGAGCAACGTGGCAACGGGGCGGATCTAGCTGGTCCGCCCCGTTTTTGCGTATGAATGAGAGGGGACGATCGACGACGACATTGAACATTCATGCCTTGGCGTCGTTTCTACCAAGAGTCATGGAACTCGCCCTCGGAGCGATCCGCTTGAATAACCGAAAAACGCTGGACCAGGCCACCGAGTCGAGCCTAATTGAAAGGTGTCGCAACCAAGATTGTGACGCTTTCGGCAAACTCGTTGATGCCTACCAAAATCGTATTTTCGGGTTCGTCAGGCGCATGTTGCCGTCCGTTGAAGACGCCCATGATGTCACTCAAGAAGTGTTCATTCGAGCGTTTCAGAATTTCCATCGTTTTGATGGTCGCGCAGGAGTCCGAACGTGGCTCTTCAGAATTGCTTACAACTTGTGTGTCGATCGAGCGCGCAAGTCGGATCGGTCACTTACTGAGGTCGCCATCGTCGATCCGTTCGAGAACGAAGAAATTGACATTGCCGATTCTAGGTGGGAACCAGAGAAACTCGCGTTAGACGAGGAGTTTCGATCCGTTGTCGAGCAAGCAATCTTAGGTATGAGCGAAAAGCTTCGGTCCGTTTTGTTGCTCCACGACCGCGAAGACATGCAGTACGAAGAAATCGCGACAATGCTGGGAATACCGATCGGAACGGTGAAGAGCCGCCTATTCCTCGCTCGTGCGCACCTCCAAAAAATGCTCAAACCTTATCTCGACGAAACAATGGGCCAAACATAATGATATGTCTGAACGTCTGCGGAATCACTACCTTTGAATTGCAATCGCTAGAGAGCTTGAAATGAAACAGAGTCACCCAGAAAATATCGAACCGGAACTCAATTCCACCTCGCAGCAGTTTGTGGCGAGAGTTGTAAGTGCACTTCCGGACGATCAGCCAAGTATGGCTTGGCGAAGCGGGCTGAATGAGCAGCTGCTCATCGTCGCCGCGAAGCGACGCAAGCGGTCCCGGCTCATCGCGTGGACCCTCCGTCCAGCGCTCGGCCTCGGCCTGGCCAGTGCCGTGATGGTCGCAATGGTCACTTCTCGTACGCCGTCGAGAATCGTTTCCAAGCATGAGGCATCGGTCGAGGGACTCGTGGTCGCGGAGCACCAGCAGAGTTCAGATCTCGCACAGGTCTCCTGGGTCGATCGAAGCAGCCTTGAGTCAACGGAGCCATCACCGAAGCCACGCTCAACTGTGAACTGGTCGGAACTCGATACAGAAAGTCTATGACCCCCCGCCCCTACTTCGTTCTCAGTCTAGTTGCGCTCTCAGTCGTCTGCACCGCGCAACGGCAGCACCATCGCGGCAATAGCGAGGAAGGCGTACCGAAGGCTCTCCGGCGTCTTCTGGAGAATGCGGACCACCAGCGGTACAGCGGAGTGCGTAGTGTTGAATTTCGATTCGGCGACAAGTCCGGCAAGCACGATGAGATCGTAATTCGTCTTGGCAAAAATAGCCGTGTAGAGTTTCCTGCCGGCTCGAAACTTGCCGGTCAAATCATCGTCGAAACGGAAGAATCGCGGCGCCATTTCTTCCCGGATAAAAACGAAGTACACATCCTTCCTCCTCGGCGCGAAGCCGCCATGGAGCACCTACAGTCTTTTGTGCATGATGCAGCAAAGTGGAAGTTTGCAACAGTTAAGGGCGAACTCATTGCCGGTCGACGCACTGTGCAGGTGTCCGTGTCAGACCTGCAGGATAATGTCGTCCAACGGCTTTGGATCGACCCATGGACAGGATTGCTCTTAAAGCGTCAACTTTTCGACGGAGTGGGTGCCTCTGCCGCCTCGTTCGAGTTCACAGAAATCAATTTGAACCCTCAGATAGATGATCGCACGTTCTTCTTTGATCCACGCGGCGCCAAGATCATAACTCCTGCCATTCAATTAGAGCGGAACGCAAAGCTAGCGAAGTTCGACGTCTGGAGTCTTGACCTCAATTCTGGGTACCGGCTCGAAAGTTCGCGATTTGCCAACAACGACAGCAAACCGTTACTCATTCAACACTTCGTAAACAAAATTGGGAGGTTGACCCTGTTCCAATTTGATTCCGCGGTTTCCGTCGATGGAGATATAGTCCGAAAAATGGCACGCGGGGACTTCCAAAGTCACAAATGGACCAACGGAAAGTGGACCTTCGTACTGGTCGGTTCAATGGACAAATCGGTGCTTGAACGGCTATCGCGGCATGTTATTCCTGGAACCGGCGAGGCTTCGGACTAAGTTATAATCTGATGTGGCCAGCAAATCTCGGTCCAAGCGCGCGCAGCAGGCAAATCTGACGCCTCGTCGCAAACGGATTCGACGGCTGAAACAATGGGCGCTGGGTTTCTTTTGTGTTGTTTCTGTGCTGGTCATTGTTGGCACGGCTCTGTTCTCCTCGGCCTTGCGTGAGGCGCGCGAGGCAGTACCAACGCTCGGGCCGAAGGTCGAAGCCTTAACGCAATTGCCGACGATCTTTTACAGCGCAGATGGGGAAGAGCTATTTCGCCGCACTCCAGAGTATCGGGTACCTATCCGAATAGATGACCTGAAAGAGCACGTCTGGCGAGCAATGCTTGCTGCCGAAGACAAGCGCTTCATGGACCATCCGGGCTACGACTTACTTGGGCTCGGTCGCGCGATTGTGAATCAGATCACGCACAAACCAGGTGGCGGAAGCACGATTACAATGCAGCTTGCTAAGCTAATGTACAACGGCAAGGAGAAATCGTTTACTCGGAAGATGAAAGACATCGCGATGGCCAAGGCTATCGAAGAGGTCATGAGCAAAAAGCAGATCCTAGAGGTCTATCTTAATTACGATTTTTTTGGTCAGCGAGCCTACGGCATTTATGCCGCTGCAAAGGTTTACTTTAACAAGACTCCAAATCAGTTGACCATCCGTGAAGCCGCCATGCTCGCCCGGTGCGTCCGGGCTCCCAGCGAAAAGAATCCGATCAAGGACTACGACAACTCCATCGAAGAGAGCGACTACGTGATCAGAACCATGCTCGAAATGGGATGGATTTCTCAATCAGAGTATGACAAAGCCTTTGAAGAACGGCCCAAGGTCACCAAAGGCGCAACGACGACGGACGACGGACGGCTCGTCGCGGCGCCGTACGCAGTTCGGCACGCTATCGAAGAGTTAAGTCAATTTTACGGCGACGTACCATATGAAAAAGGTGGGTATCGGATAGATCTCACCCTCGACTATTCACTACAAAAGGTGGCTGAGCAATCGGTGCATGAGCTCGTAACGAAGAACAACTACCGAGGCGTCACTGCCGGAGCGTTTCTTGCGGCAGATAAGGAAGGCAGAATTCTCGTTGAGGTTGGAGGCTTGAGCTTCCACCGTAGCCAATATAACATTGCTACCAAGGCGAAGTTCCAGCCGGGATCGAGCTTTAAAGCCATCACTTACACCGCAGCGATGATGGAAGGTCTAGTTCACCCTGGAGACACATTGCCGAATCGGCGCATCGCCTATCCTGATCCGTCCCTCGAGGATGGGATTTGGTCTCCGGAGAATTCAAGCAAGAGTGAATCGGCATACTCGGTGAACCTTGAAACCGCTTTTGCCTCTTCGTGGAATAGGCCTGCTATTTGGACGCTTTTCGCTCTTGGTGCGGGTAATTTCGACGACGCATTTGCCGCGATGTCGAACAAACAGGCGGCCCATGCAATCGCCAAAGCAGGTTCCGAAAAGGTTGCCCATGTCGCTCGCGACGTTTTCGGCATTAAGATCGACCCGAAGCAGGTAGTGCCGTCGATGGCCATCGGCTCGAATCAAGTCACTCTCCCGGAAATGCTGAGCGCGTATTCCGTATTTATGCTCAAAGGCACGCGCGTTGAGCCGCGGATAATCGCAAAAATCACCGCCCCGGACGGCACCATCGTCAGGCAATTTGAACCAACGTTCCACCGTGATGTGCTCGATCCGTCGATCGTACAAAACATGGATGACCTCATGGCTGCGGTCGTCGCCCACGGCACGGGCACCGCTGCCGCTGAGGTACCAAACGCTCGGGGCAAGACCGGAACTACGAACTCGAACAAGGACGCGTGGTTCTGCGGGTACACGGACGGGCTCGTCGGGGTTGGCTGGGTAGGAAATCAGCGTCTGGATGCGAAGGGTCATTCGAAGATGTTGCCGATGAAAAGTAGCGTTTTCGGTGGCACTGTCACCGCAATGATTTGGGCGCGCATCATGAACGCTGCTCGTGCAAAATATGCCGTTATCATCCAAGCACCTCCTGTCCGTCGGCACGCAAGACCGAAAGATCAGCCGCTACCAATAGACGCGACTGCGCCAGATGGCCTTGGACCTGACGGCGCCACCATTCCGCCCGCTAGCGTTAAAGCAGGTCCTCCCGATGGTGATCCAACGGGAGGAGGCGACCCGAAGAAACCTGAGCCTGAGCGGACCAACGAAACAACCCCGCCTGCGACCAAACCCGAGCAGGGAACTGGCTCTGGCAAGGAAACCACGCCGAAGCGTCCAGTTGACCGTCCAGCGGAACCGGAAGATGTTAGCGTTGAAATTTGTGCGGACACGGGAATGGTGGCGTCCGCATACTGTCCGGAGACCGTAACACGCAGGTTCAAAGCTGGCAAAGAACCGAAGCGAAAGTGCACGGTGCACAAGCCCGGCGGAGGTGTCTAGCTGTCTGTCATTCACGCGCCAAAGCGTCCGGAGCTTGAGTTCCGAGTACTCATTTTCCCGACCGTGCTCGGCATGTGCATGGCGGGCATCTTCAGCCGGCTCTGGTATTTCCAGATTTTACGCGGCCCCGAGCTCGCGGATCGGGCTGAAAATTTACGCTACTCGGTCGCGCCACGGAGCGCACCGCGGGGCCTGATATTTGATCGGGAAGGCCGACTGCTCGCTTCCGTCAAGCCGCAACTTGTCGTCACTGCGGTTCCATCTGAGGTTAAGAAGCACCCTGAGGTGCTTACGAAACTTGCGGAAATTCTTGGCGGCGGGGTCACCGTCGACAAACTAGCCGCAAAAGTGAAGGACGCACGATGGCGGCCTTATCTTGCGTCTCCAATATTCTTTGGAGCCTCGATCGAGGCCGCGACTCGAATTGCCGAGTCGAGCGAGGAACTAAGGGGCATAGCCATCGACTCTCAACCGACTCGGGATTATCTCGACACGATCGCCCTTTGCCACATACTCGGCCGTGTCGGTATTCCTTCAAAGGCCGATTTGGAGCGATTGAAGGACCTCGGGCTCGATCCCGCTCCAATCGTGGGAAAGGACAAGCTGGAGCGGGCATACGAAGCTGAACTTAGCGGGACACCCGGTGCCGAGCGAGTCGAAGTTGATGCATTCCGCAGACCTCTACGAGTTATTGAGCGGAGTGCCGCAACTCCCGGAAAGCAACTTGTCCTAACTATCGATCTTGATTTGCAGAAGTTCGCCAACGAACTTCTGTGGAAGTCAGGGAAGACTGGAGCGATCGTTGCCATCGATCCTCGCAATGGCGAAGTTTTGTGCTTGGCGAGTGCACCAACATTTGATCAGGCGGTTTTCAACGGTGGAATTTCTCCCGAAGATTGGAAGCGATTAAGAGACGATCCCGCGCATCCTCAACACAATCGTGCGATAAGCACGGCATTACAACCAGGATCGACCTTCAAGATTGTCACTTCGCTCGCCGCCTTCGAGTCTGGGCACTTCAGCGTTTCCGACCGCTACGAATGCAAAGGTGGACTCGATGTTGGCAATCGGTTCATAAAGTGCCTCGGAAATCATGGCTCGATCGGGTACACGGACGCTTTGGCAAAGTCGTGTAACGTCTACTTTTACAACTTGGCCAAGCTTTGCGGCGAGGATGCCTTGCGGAAGGCCGCAGCGGAACTCGGACTAGGACAACACAGTGGCATCGAGCTAGGTGCTGATAGCAAAGGCATTGTGCCAACCGCCGAGTATGTTCTCAAGAATCGCAAGCCCCCGCGATGGTTTCTTGGCGACACCATGAACTTCGCGATCGGCCAAGGTTACGTCGCAACAACGCCTATCCAAATGGCCAATATGATGGCGCAAGTCGCGAATAACGGCATTCGGTACAAGCCACATCTTGTGCGTGAGGTGCGGGACATCGCTTCGGCAAAGAATTCTCAAATAATCCAGTCTGAAGCGGTATCCGAGATTAAAGCATCGCCCGATTTTTGGAATAGTTTGCAACACGCGCTTGCAGAAGTCGTCCTTCACGGTACCGCCGCTGGCGCCAGACTCGAAAACGAGTCACTAGCCGGAAAGACGGGCAGCGCGGAGCACGGCACGAAGAAAGACGGGAACGGGCACTTTGATAAAAAAACGCACGCCTGGTTTGTTGGCTACTCGCCCGTCGAAAGCCCGCGAATCGCGATCTGCGTTCTGTTGGAAGACGCCGGTCACGGCGGCGATTTTGCTGCACCTGTCGCGAAGGAGTTGCTAAACCACTACTTCAATGTCACGGTCAAGGCTTCTTCGAATCGCTTGAGCTCGGCGGCGACCGCGACCGCTTTGCCGGTCTCGCCGAGCCCTCGATAGGCGACCTGCAGCTTCTGGCATGCGCCCACCGCGAGCTTCAATTTCGCCTCGATTGTATTCGCGTTTTCGCCAGGGATCCCCGACTGTCCCGCTGCGATCATGCGCCGCACGAACGGCACCGTCGTGTCCCGATATTCGGCAAAGCCTTTTACTGCCGGTCCCAATAAACTAACCTTTTCCGCCGCAGAGTTGCTCTTTTCGGCAAGCAACACCCGCGCTTCATAGGTTCCCGTCTCCACCACTTCGGGCAGGCTGCGTGTCTTAAAGTAAATGGTTTCTTCCGTCGCGACTAGCCGCCGAAGCGTCGACAATCGCATGTCTTCGAGTTGCATGCGTCCCTGAATCTCAGCGAGCAATCGAAGCGAATTGGGGTTGTTTGGATCAAGGTCTAGGGCTCGCTCGACGTACATCTTCGCCTTCGCGGAGGCGCTGGTTTCGTCGCATTGGCGAGCGGCAGCGCGCAAGTTAGACGTGCTAGGAGCTAGCTCAGCGGTCTGCATGATGTACTTCGCGCGATCGGAAGCGTTTTCAGAAGCGGAGATCATCAATTTGCTGGCCTCCGCGTCAAAACTTGCTCGACTCTCGATGCTGGGCAGCAAAGACTGCACTCCTGCCGTGTTTCTGGTTTGGAGCGCAGCAAGCATTGATGCATTTGTGAGTTGGTTTTGGCCGAGCCAAAGGAGCAAAAGAAAGGCTCCTGCGGCCACGAATCCAACGAGGCCGCGAGTCGTCCGCGGCGTGAACTCTGGAGACACCGAATCGCCGGCCAGTAGGATCCCGATGCCGACGAGTATCGCAACCAGAAATGCGATCCCAAAGAAAAAGAAGTCGCTGTCGAGGAGGCTGTGCAGCAAAATCGAAAGGACAGCACAAAGAACGCTTGCGCGAAGCACATTCTGATTCATTGGCAAGGTCTTCCATGGGCGCAGCATCCGAATTAGCCAAACCAGATAGAACGCGGTCAGGACCAGTGGCGCAAAGATGCTGCATTCGACCGCGTACTGCAGAAACGACTCGTGAGCTAACACTGTTTGGGTCGTCAGACCACTTTTCGCGCTGTAGTATCGGTAAGTGCCAAGGCCAGCCCCGGCAGGAAATGCCCGAATGATGGGCGGCGTTCCTTTCCACAGATTTAGGCGAAATTGGCTGGACTGATCTCCAGACTTCGAACTCGTCGTCAGCCGGGAGGTCGCCGTTGACCCCGTCGCCCCGCTAGGACCAGCGCGTCGACCTTGGATACCGACTGCGAAGAACAACGATGCGATGATCGCCACAACTCCTACTGTCTTGAGGAGACCTTTGGCATCAGTTGACCGTGCAAGGAGCACGAGGAACACGACTCCTGATACCGCCGCGCACAAAAACACACCCCGAGACTGCGTCAGCATCAAGCCGAACCCGCACAGTACTGTTGCGACACCGCAGACGAGCGACTCTGTTCGCTCGGAAGTAACCACCAGGCCGAGCCCAACGAAAACTGCCACCATGAATAACGCGGCGGCGGCGTTCGGCTCGCACCAAGTAGCGAAGATTCGCCAACTCGGGTCTAGGTGACGCTGAACGGAATACTCCTGCAAGCCCAGTATCGCGACGATCGAGGCTCCGGCTAGCAAACTCTGCAAAACAATGCGGGGTCCCCGGCGGCGACCAACTCCCGCCACCGTTCCGAAGAGCGCTGCAGAAACAAGTGCGAGTTCGAGCACGAGAGGCAAGGTTGTGGACCGGAATTGTGTGAATGCGAGGCTGATTGTCGCTAGTCCAACAAAAGCCACCCAAAGCGCTCCCAATGTTGTGGTGGGAACCTGGAGAATCTTACGCTTGGCCACGGCGTAACACAACGCGATCACGGCCGGCAACGCTAGCACGGCGTGCGACAGCAGCGGAGTTTCCGGCCCGTTCAGTAGCCGGATCCCGTCAACGAGTGGAACCGTTTCAACCGTGATCTGGCCGCCCATGAGCGGAGCGAGAAACGCGCTAAGTGCGATTAGTCCGACGGTCAGGTGCGTGGATTTAGCGGTCATTGTGTACACCTCGCGTCATCCAGCGACGGACGACATCGACTTTGTTGTTCACGAGGTAGAGACCGGACCGAACACTCAGAGCACAGTAAGCCAAGACGGAAGCAAAGGGCCGAGCGAGAGGCGTTACCTTCGGAAGCATATGTTTTCGATAGAAAAGCAACATCGATCGATGATGTCGGTCGATCATTCTGTTCGGCGCCTTGTCCGTACTACGCCCGCAGGCATGAGTGATAACGCTGTCGGGAACGTAGTGCACTTCGTAATTCGCTTGCCAGCTTCGAAAGCATAAGTCGGTGTCCTCGCAAAACATGAAGTATTCCTCGTCGAACGCTCCGATCTTGTCGAACAATGCCTTTGTCTGGTACAGGGCGGCACCGCTCACCCAGTCAACTTTGGACGGAGCGCCTCGGTCGAGGTCCTGCATCAAATATTCACGCGTATATCGGTTTTTAGGAAACAGGCGCCCAAAAATGGTGTTTCGTAGCATCGCAGCGACGGGGTTAGGGAAGCGGCGACAACTGAACTGCAACGTTCCGTCCGAATTTAGCAGCTTTGGCCCGATCACTCCGACCTCGGGGTGCTCCTTCGCGTACGTCACCAATGTGAGTATCGCGCCCGGATGAACGATCGTGTCTGAGTTCAAATAGAAAATGTCTGGCGCCTTCCGCAGGTTGACCGCGTAATTGTGCCCTCCCGTAAAGCCAAGGTTTCGAGACAGGCGTTCTAGTCGAACCCAAGGGAACTCTGACTCAACCATATCAGGCGAAGCATCTTCGCTATTGTTGTCAATGACAATGACTTCGAATGCGGCCTCGTCGCGAACTGACTCCAGACTTTGAAGGCATAACCGCAGATCGTCGACCGTATTCCAGCTGCAGATCGTGATGCTAAGGTCTAAATCCGGCACTGTATCCCCGCGCCCGAACGAACGCTGATGTATACACGGTGAGGGCAAGGAACGGAATGATGAATAATTGGCCTCCCCTCAACACGTGTTTCCGCAAGTAACGCAAAAGGCTCCTGTGCGATTCCCAAATCATGCTTTTGCGCACAAGCTTAGTGCTTTCGCCACCATGATGCACGATGCGAGCGAGAGGCGTGTATAGGCAGGGCCAACCTGCCTTGCTCAGTCGAAACAATAAATCGACCTCGTTGAAGAAGATTGGAAACTGATTGTCGAACGGACATTGCGCGTCACCGACCGCGGTTAGCGCATCGCGGCGGAACAACAAAAAAGTGCCCATGGGCTGGTCGACAAGCTGCTCCTTATCGTAATCCAGATTGGCCTTACGATAGTCGTCGCTGAATTTGAATATCTCACCAAGCAGACCGCGCAACGTTGGGAAGCCTCTGACCGACTGCTGGGTCCGCCCGTCCGGATGAACCAACTTTATTCCAAGCGCGCCACATTTTGGAAACTGGCGCAGTCGCTCGATCGCCACATCGAAGCAACTTGCAGTTGCCTCAGTATCTGGATTTAGCGTCAAAAGCCAAGATCCGCTCGCATTTGCAAAGGCAATGTTGTTCCCGGCGGCATACCCAGAGTTTGACGAATGGGCGATCAACCGCACCGAGGGAAACTCAGTCCGAATCGCATCTGCGCTTCCGTCTTGTGAGTCGTTATCCACCACTATGACCTCGAAAGAATCAGAAGGAGGATATTTTTCGATCGACTTCAGGCACGATATGAGCAACTGCTTCGTATTCCAATTGACGATCAAAATGCTCAGCACCGCCTAACATTCTACTTTTCCGTCCTCAAGAAAAGTTCAAGATGTGACGGCGAAGGGTTGACGGTCGGGCCGTTCACGGAGTATCCTACGGGAGTTCTTCAGGGGACGCATTCTCAAGAAAGGCACGCGATTGGTTGAATCGCGTTTAGGGGGTTATGTTGCCAATCAAGAATCTCACCTGTGGGGTCGGGCTGCTATTTGTATGCTCGGCGTATGCCCACGATTCACAGCACTATACGCTGAAAGCTACGTCGCCGTTGTCCGCAGTGGCAAAGGTATGCAAAGTCAAGGTTGTAGATATCGCAAAGGCGAACGGACTGAAATCCGACGCCGTCGTTCCGAAAGGAACTCGACTCGTGGTTCCAATGGCGGTAACAGCCGCTAAGCCTAGCGGACTCGCAAAGCTCGTGCACGCCGCGTCAACATCCAAATTGGCGTTGCATACTGCGCAAAGGGCTACTTCAAAGCCGATCAGCGCTCACATGCTTTTCGCATCCGCCTCGAGCCCCGCACTCAAAACCACCGCCACGACATTCTCTGGCAAACTGTCTCGCAAATCGTACGTAGTGCAGAAGGGCGACAATAACTGGATCATCGCCCATAACGTCGGCATCAAGCTTTCCGAACTGTCTGCGGTCAATCCCACGATCGACATCGAAAAGATTCACGCGGGCCAAGTGATTTTTGTCCCCGCCCGTGCGCTCGTCGCCTCACATACCGTCAAGGCCAAGCACACAAAAATGCCGCGATACGCCCTAATCCGAAAGGATCGCGTTACCATTCGCCAAGGGCCAAATTCGAAGTCCGAGCGAGTCGCTGTCGTTGACGCCGGTTTGCACGCTGCCGTCCTTGATCGGCAAAATGGTTGGTTTAAGCTTAGGTTTCCTAAGGGATCGATCGGCTGGATTCGTAACGACCTTATCGCCGCTACAAACACCTCCGGAATCGTTGAGCACCACCGCTCGTCTATGGTCGCAACTCGACGCTCACGCCATGGACGCCATTATCGGAATACGGGTTCAATTAGCGCTCCTGACGGCGGAGGCAGTGATGTCGTAGCGACCGCGAGTACATATCTCGGGATTCCATACAGTTACGGCTCTGCTTCGCGATCTTCGACCGACTGCAGCGGTCTTGTCAAGCAGGTATATGCTCGCAAGGGTGTCAATCTCCCAAGGACAAGTCGAGAGATGTCGGGCGTCGGCCAGAAGGTCAGCATGAATGACCTGAAGCCAGGCGATATGGTCTTCTTCCATACTCGGAACAGCCGCCACGTCAACCACGTTGGAATATATGCCGGTAACGGAAAGTTTATCCACGCCTCTAGCGGTGGCGGACGAGTGCAAGTCAACAGTCTGAAAGACGGCTACTACGCCAACCGAATCTCTACGGTTCGCCGAGTATCGACTCCTTCAAAAAAGAAGTAAGTCCGATGCTAGTGCCGCTTGCCCCCCAAGCGGCACATTTACGTCGCAGACTATCTGCTAGGATTCGTCAAGCGCATCGGGAGTCCTGCTCGGACCATATGGTGCTTCAGGTCACGAATCCGATAGTTACCATCGTGAACGATGCTTGCGAGTAACACCGCGTCGGCATGTCCGTCAACTACTGCATCGACGAGATGCTGAGGAGAACCCGCACCGCCGCTGGCGATTACCGGAATCGAAACGGCATCCGAGACTGATGCCGTGAGCTCGATATCGTAGCCCGTCTGGGTGCCGTCCCCGTCCATGCTCGTAAGCAAAATCTCTCCGGCTCCGAGCTTTGCAACTTCAACCGCCCATTGCACCGCGTCGAGCCCGGTCGTCTTGCGACCGCCGTGTGTATACACTTCCCAGTGACCGCCCGACCGACGTGCGTCGATGGCGCAAACGATGCACTGCGCCCCAAAACGGTCTGCGGCCCGGGACACGAAGGCCGGGTCCAGGATGGCCGCAGTGTTCAAGCTCACCTTGTCTGCTCCGGCCAAGAGGGCATCTCGGATTGCCTCGACTGTTCGGAGACCTCCGCCGACCGTGAAAGGAATGAAAACTTGCTCCGCGACTCGCTCGGCAAGATCGATAACCGGTGCTCGTGAGTCGTGAGAGGCCGTAATGTCTAGAAACACCAACTCGTCTGCTCCCTCTGCGTCGTAGAACTTAGCTAGCTCGACTGGATCACCAGCATCACGCAAGGACACAAAGTTCACGCCTTTCACAACGCGACCGTCACGAATATCAAGACAAGGCATGAGCCGAACTTTCTTCACTCGTCTCGCAACCTCATCACACGTACGACCAACCTGCAGTTCATCGTCTGATGGGGAACTACTCTGAATTCGTCTTCAAACGCATGCACTTGCCATGGGTCGGGCATCTTACGCTCCTTCCACATCGCTCTAGCCGCTGCCTCCATTACTTCAACGGCAATGAGCCGCTGATCGGTGTCTACGGGTGCAGTCGCCAGCTCAGGTAGACCTACTTTTACCATTCCACGAGTTTCCGCGTGCCCGCCCGACTCCCCCTGCTCCCAAACGATGTCCAGGTGCCTGTCTGCCGCCGACTGGTCCATCTTCTCTCGAAACCAAGTCTGTAATTGTTGCCGAGTGAGAAACTGGCGAGCGATGCTGTCGTAGACAAGGTCGCCGCCAGCGAGGTCGAGTATCGCTTCACAGGAATGAAGCAGGAACTGGAGGTGTCGGCCGTCCTCGATCGGGCGATCGCTGACGAATCGTAACTTGACAAGACTCTTTGATGACGCGAGGCTATCGAGCAGCGCTGCGGTGACTCTGGTGTGTCGATCAAAGAGGTCTGGTCGAAACACATGTGAGTTCTTTGACCTCAGGACGAGAGCCATGTGAAACCTAACATCAGACTGGATGATCGCTTCTGCGGTGCCGATCGGATTACGACCTCGATGCCCATAGGGGTTTGTGCCTACCAACTTTCGCATGATGTCGGCGAGGGCCGGCAGTGATTCCGTCGGTTGATATACCCAGTACTCAGCATGAGCAAAGAATTTCGACTTGAGTCGCCACGTGATGAGATGATAACCAACGGCAATTCCGACGACGAGCGCGACCACAAAGTAAGCCATCTTACGGACCGAGCCCTGCCATCCATCGGGTGGCCAACACTAGCTCCTCACCGTCTAGCGTCGAGTAGCAAAGATCGCAAAGGGCTGCCTCGTTCACTCGACTGGCTTTGCAGAGCAAGCACTTATCAACCTTTCGCGCGACCGAAATAAGGCGTCGATTCCTGAGGGTAAGGACCAACTCTGTCCTTCGAATACCGGCCGGGCTGAGACGATCCAATGACGTTAGTGTACTTAAGCGACGTCCCGCAAACCGTTAGCAAGGTTTGACCGCGGTTTTGAGGGGGCCCTGTGGCACGAGCGCCGCCGCTGCAACGCACACCGCCCCCGCGAAGAGGTAAGGCATCGGTGCCCACTTGTCGAACATTGCCCCGCCGAGAATCGGTCCAATCACAAAGCCGATGGATCGAGTTCCCTGCAAAAGTCCAAATAGTTCGCCTTGCCGCTCTGGAGGACAGAGCTTGCTACAAATGCCGTTAATCGTTGGGTTGGCGACACTTGCGCCGATAGCGTACACGGCACTCGCAACCAACAAGACGACCATCGGAGAAACGTGCAACCCGCCCGCGATGGGATAAAGCGCCAGACCCAACCCTTGCATCGCGTACGCGATCCTGAGCAACGCCGGGTCCTTGATCCGTCGCCGAATTTGGACGAGCAAGACGGCCTGAATCAAAAAACCCAAGGCTGACTCGAAGCCAAAAATGATGCCAAAGTGTCGCTGATCGTAATTGAAAAGCTCATGGATCAACCGCAAGAATGTGCCTTCCAGGGTTGCCAGAGAACACCAAGCGACAACCGCAATCAGCGCATAGCGCGTAAGCTCAGGAATCTCGATCAGTAAGTGCCAGTTCGCGCGGCGTTTTGATCCGAGGTCTGGCTTGACGGAGTTCCGCTCCGGCTCCTTAATCATCAGAAAGAGAAGAAGAGCGCCAGTCGCTGACAGTAGCGCTGCGCTGAGTCCCACCGCCATGCTGCTCGCGTACTTGGCGACGAAACCTCCAACGGCGGGTCCTACCATCAATCCTGCCGTCACTGCAGCACCGATTCGACCCAAAGCGAC
>JBBRML010000023.1:0-47098 GCA_038230855.1 Fimbriimonadales bacterium
GGGAAGACGAATGAGGTGACCAACGTCGTCTTACCCTTCCAGGTGATTGAACAAGTGGATGAGCCGCGAGCGGAGAAAGAAGTGAAGCTCCAGGCAGGACTCTTCGATACCGATTCGCGAGGTCGCCAATTGAAGGGTTGGACGAACAAGCTGATTTGGGGCGATAACAAGCTGATCCTCTCTTCCTTGAAGAATGGGCCGCTGCGCGAGGAGATCGAGCGGCAAGGAGGGTTGAAGCTGATCTACATCGATCCTCCTTTTGATGTTGGGGCCGACTTCTCAATGGACATTAAGATTGGAGAAGAGACCTTTACGAAGAAGCCCGGGATCATCGAAGAGCTCGCTTATCGGGACACCTGGGGGAGAGGCACAGATTCCTTCCTGGCAATGATTTTTGAACGACTGAGGATCATGAAGGATCTACTAGCGCACGATGGGAGCATCTATCTTCATTGCGATTGGCGCCTGAACGGCGTAATGCGTAGCGTAATGGATGAGATCTTTGGAGTGGATCGCTTCGTCAATGAGATCGCACGCGAAAAGAGCAACCCAAAAAATTACACGTCTCGGGGCTACGGTAATAATCACGACTGCGTCCTCTTTTACTCAAACAACAACGCCCATATTTGGAATAAGCCATACGCCGCGCGAGACGAAGATGGAATCGAAGAGGCATTTCACCTTATCGAGAAGGTTACGAATAGGCGCTATAAGACAGCTCCGTTGCACGCACCCGGCATCCGTCGAGGCGAAACAGGATCTAGTTGGAGAAACCTCAATCCTTCATCAGGCAATCACTGGCGCTATGTACATAAGACGCTTGATGAACTCGATGCGAGTAACCGCATCGAGTGGTCTTCAACCGGAAACCCGAGAGAGAAAATTTACGCGGATGAGAGCGAAGGCGTGTTTGTACAAGATATCTGGTTAGGGACTAAGGATCCCAAATCAGAGTATCCGACCGCAAAAAATGAGAGAATGCTTGAGCTGATCATCAAGGCGTCCTCAAACCCGGGCGATCTCGTCGCTGACTTCTTCGTAGGTTCGGGCACAACCGCTGCTGTTGCCGAGAGACTCGGCCGGAAGTGGATTTGTGCTGACCTTGGAAAGTTCTCCATCCATACAACGCGCAAACGAATGATTCAGGTTCAACGCGAGCTCAAGAAAGCCGACAAATCTTACCGTGCCTTCGAAATTCTCAATCTTGGCCGCTACGAGCGGCAGCACTTCGTCGGCATCAATCCGAACCTGCGTGAGGCTGAGCAACAATCCCAACTTGCGAAGAAGGAGGCAGACTTCTTGGCTCTGATCCTTCGCGCGTACCGCGCTGAGAAGGTCGATGGGTTCGCCGCCTTCCACGCCAAAAAGGCAGGAAGACTCGTGGCGGTTGGCCCGATCAACATGCCGGTCACCAGGCTCTTTGTCGAGGAAATCATCCTGGAATGCAGACAGAAGCTCATCACAAAGGTCGATATATTGGCGTTCGAGTTTGAAATGGGCTTGTTTCCGTACGTGCTCGAAGAAGCCAGATCCAAGGGGATCGACATCGCACCCAAATACATACCCGCCGATGTCTTCGACAAACGAGCGGTTGAGAAGAACCAGGTCGTCTTCCACGACGTGGCGTTCGTTGAGGTGAAGCCTCACTTCAAGGGAAAGAGCGTGGCCGTCGAGCTGACTGATTTCTCGGTTTTCTACTCACAGGATTCTGTCGCTGGGGCAGAAGAGAGTCTCAAAGACAAGTCCAGCAAGATCGTGGTCGAGAAAGGTCAGATCGTGAAGGTGAGCAAGGACAAGCACGGCATCGTATCGCGCGAGAAGCTCACCACAAAATGGACGGACTGGGTCGATTATTGGGCGGTTGACTTCAACTTCGAGAGCAAGCGAGAAATTATCAGAATGAAGATGACACCCGAACGCCAAGACAACTTGGAAGGGATGGGACCCGAGCAGGCTCAGCTAGAAACATTCGAAGAAATATGGACCGGCGACTACATCTTCGAGAATGAGTGGCAATCCTTTCGGACCAAACGCGACCGAGGTATTGAACTCACGAGCGTCTTCCATGAGTGCGAGCCAGGGCACAGAAAGATCGCGGTCAAGGTCGTGGACATCTTCGGAAACGACACGATGAAAATTATTGACGTGAACATTGGAGGCAAAGCCTAATGGGGCTTCATCCTCAGTTCCCAACATCACCGCACACGATTCTTGATCCCGCGATCCGCTGGTTCCCAGCAGACGAAGACCTTCGCGATACAAGTGCGGACAAGCTCATGCCGCCGCTTGTGCCCGAGCTTCGCAAGCAAGTCAAAGCTTGGAGAGACAATGGCTATGGTGGAGCCTCGGAGACGAGCAAAAGTCTCCTCAAATGGTGGTTCGATACGGAGCACCTTGTCGAGCAATCGGATGGCTCAAGCAAGGAGTTTCAATACTTCTTTGCCCAACGCGAAGCCCTTGAGACAATCATCTACCTTTACGACGTCAAGAGCGTCCGCGACAAGTACGACATGATCCGCTTCGACATCCAAGGCCACGTCTCCTCAGCGATGTTCGATGAGTCGTGGAGAAGGTTCGTGACCAAGATGGCGACCGGCGCAGGAAAGACCAAAGTGATAAGCCTTGTTCTCGCTTGGAGCTATTTTCACAAGCTCTACGAACCTGAGAGTGAGCTTGCGCGAAACTTCCTTGTCATCACGCCCAACATCATTGTTCTAGACCGCGTCTACAAGGATTTCCAGGGCCTCCGGATCTTCTTTGAAGACCCCGTGCTTCCGGACAACGGATTTGAAGGCAGGGATTGGCGATCTGATTTTCAACTCACTCTGCACCTTCAAGATGAAGTGCGAGTAACTCAGCCAACAGGCAACATCTTCCTCACCAACATCCACCGCGTCTATGCGGGCGACGAAACCATCCCTAGCTCCGACGACGAGGACACGATGGATTATTTCCTGGGGAAACGTCCGACCGGAAAAACAACCGACTCAAAGGTTGACCTTGGCATGATCGTCCGTGACATCGAGGAGTTGGTGGTTTTGAATGACGAGGCCCACCACATCCACGACAGCCGCCTAGCTTGGTTCAAGAGTATCGAAGACATCCACAACCGTCTCCAACAGAAAGGGTCAGCACTTTCGCTCCAGTTGGACGTCACGGCGACCCCTAAGCACAACAACGGCGCGATTTTCGTTCAGACGATTTCCGACTATCCGTTGGTCGAAGCCATTCACCAGAATGTCGTCAAGCATCCAGTGCTCCCAGACGGGCCAAGTCGCGCGAGGCTCCATGAAAGGCCGAGCTCCAAGTTCACCGAGAAATATGCCGACTACATTGACCTTGGAGTTGTAGAGTGGCGGCAGGGCTACGAAGAGCACGAGAGGGGCGGCAAGAAGGCGGTGCTTTTCGTGATGACGGACGACACTCGCAATTGCGATGACGTGAAGGAATATCTTGAAGGCACCTATCCTGAGCTCAAGGGAGCCGTCATGGTCATTCACACAAAGAACAACGGCGAGATCTCGGAGTCCAATTCTGGCAAAAACAAAGACGAGCTTGAGCTGCTCCGGAAACAGGCCAACGACATCGATAGCTGGGAAAGCCCTTTCAAAGTCATCGTCTCGGTTCTCATGCTCAAAGAGGGCTGGGACGTTCGCAATGTGACTACTATTGTCGGACTTCGCGCCTACGCTGCGCAGAGCAATATCTTGCCCGAGCAGACCCTTGGCCGTGGCCTTCGGAAGATGTATTTCGGGGACACCTACGAGCAGGTCAGCGTCATCGGTACAGACGCATTTATGGAGTTCGTTGAGTCCATCCAGCGCGAAGGCGTTGTCCTTGATCGAAAGCCAATGGGCTCGGGACAAAAGGATTCAGGCCCGATCATGATCGAGGTCGATTACGAAAGCAAAAACAAAGACATTGACGAGCTAGACATCGAAATTCCAGTTATGACGCCGAGGACCTACCGGGAGTATAAGAACCTTGTCGAGTTAGATGTCCGCGGAGTTGGGCACCAGAAGGTTGCGTATCTGGAGTTTTCTGCGGATGAGCAACGAGAAATCGTGTTCAAAGACATCACGACCGGCGAGATCACGCACACGACGACGCTCGATACCGCGGGGATTGCTGACTACCGGAGCGTGATCGGTTACTTTACTCAAACAATCATGAAGGAACTTCGATTGGTGAGCGGCTACGACGTCCTCTACGGTCAAGTGAAGCATTTCATCGCCGAGGAACTATTCAATCAGGCGATTGACCTCGAAAGTCCAAACACAATTCGGAACCTGTCGGAACTTGTGGCCAGCCGGACAGTAATCCATTCTTTCAAGAAGGCGATCAATGCGCTGACGGTTCGAGATAAGGGTGATGCAGAGATCAAGGACACCATCAAGCTCCGCAATACTCGCCCCTTCCAGGTGAAGAATCAGTCTTATCTTCCCGCGAAGCGAAGTATCTTCAATCGGATCATTGGCGACCTGGGGTTCGAGCTGGTGTTTGCCGCCTTTCTGGACAATTGCCCTGGGGTCAAATCCTTTGCAAAGAACTTCCTTGCTGTCGGATTTAAGCTCGACTACGTGAAAGCTAATGGGGATATTTCAACATACACTCCGGACTTCATCGTGAAAACTGAGGACGGAAACCTCTGGATTATCGAAATCAAGGGGCGAGAGGAGCTTGACCTACCTATGAAAATGGCCAGATTGAAACAGTGGTGTGGTGACCTGAACCGGCTTCAGTCGGCCATCGAGTACGGCTTCATTTACGTTCCTGAGGAGGAATACGAGAAGGCGCATCCGAAGTCATTCGCAGAGCTTAATGCCGTATTTCGGGGATTTAGATAGTGTTCGGCCGCGCGAGTGCCGGGGCAAGAAGCATTCTAAGCTGTACATGTAGCACTTCGGGGTCCCGCTTTGAGTGTGAGCACGATCACAGAGAACCGATTTGGCAGGTCTGACATCGCATGGTATCCAGTCTGGTCGTCGTAACCCCCATCCTGGCGGGCAAGAGACATCCCGCCTTCCTTCCCCATCATCGGATGAATGGGAAGGAATCATCGGCGTCGACACCCGATTTCAAGCGAGGACGGGCCTCAAACTCCTTCCCCCTCATCGGATGTTTACCGGCACCACATTCTGACCATGTCTGCCATCACATGGTATCCAGTCTGGCCTTCGTCGCCCGATTCTGGAGAACAAATGCATCCCACCGTCCAGTTGTCAAGGCATATAATCAATCGCGATGACGACGGCAGAAGTAATGGCCAAACTTGAGGCGATGAGTAACGAATCGACTCGAACTCGACACAAGAAAGACGGGGCAACTCAGCCCATGTTTGGCGTCATGATGGGCGATCTACGTGCCCTCGCCAAGGCGATCAAGGTCGACCACGAGCTCGGGCTGTCGCTTTGGAAAACGGGCAACCTCGACGCCATGAATCTCGCGACCTTTGTCATGAATCCCAAACTGCTCTCTGTCGAGCAAGTCGAGGACATGATATGCACGGCGACCTTCGGCAGCATCGCCGACGGCGTAAATACCAACATAGTCAAACTCCTCGCGCAGAAAGAAGAGCTTCGCCAAAAATGGATGGCCGCGGGCGATATTCGGTTCGGTCGGACCGTGTGGAGCCTCACGACGGAGCGAGTCATAAAAGACCCCAATGGCCTCGATCTCAACGATCTGCTGGACCGGATCGAACGCGAGCTGGGGAGCGCGCCACGGTTCGTGCAATGGACGATGAACTATTGCCTGGCCGAGATCGGGATTCGATACGCGGAGCATCGGGCACGGGCGATCGCGATCGGCGAAAAACTCGGAGTGTTTCGCGACTATCCGGTCTCCAAGGGGTGCACATCGCCGTTCGCACCCATATGGATCGGCGCGATAGTCAGTCGACAGAAATGAAGCACGCTATTTCGGAAATGCCGTACCGCACTCGGCTGATCTCCCCAGGTTGTAGTCATTTGCCACCCCACCCGGTCGCAAGGGCCACCAGCACGGTTTCCCACCTAACGGCCCGACGCTAAGCAACCGTGGGTCAACCGTCGGGCACGATCGCGCCCCTTATCGGCTAAATTGAAGTTTCATGGTTTGCAAATGGCTCCTTGGCGTCGGCGTTCTTGCGAGTACCTCCGCGCTCGTCTTCGGCCAATCTGTGGATTTGGCCCGGTACGACTGCCTTCAGTGGCGCTGCATCGGCCCGCATCGTGGCGGACGCACGGTTGGCGCGGACGCGGTTTGGAGCCGACCCAACGAGATGTACATCGGGGTCAACAACGGCGGCGTGTGGAAGACCACAGACTACGGTCGAACTTGGGATCCAATTTTTGATTCGGCCCCGACCGGTTCGGTTGGCTGCGTCGCGGTCGCCCAATCCGATCCGAAAACCATTTATGTCGGAAGCGGCGAAGGCCTGCAACGCCCCGATCTCAGCGTCGGCGACGGCGTGTACAAGACCACAAACGGCGGCAAAACATGGGTCAACACGGGCCTGCGAGACGGCCTTCAAATCCCCAGCATCATCGTAGATCCTAAGAATTCTAATCGCGCCTTCGCTGCCGTCCTCGGCCACCCATACGGAGCAAATGACGAGCGGGGAGTCTATCGGACGTTGGATGGCGGCCGGACCTGGAAACGGGTCCTGTTCAAAGATAAGGACACCGGCGCGGTGGCCCTGCAGTTTGATCCGCAAAATACGAGGACGGTCTACGCGACCCTTTGGTCGGCTCGCCAAGCGCCGTGGGAGAACGGACAATGGCAAGGTCACACGAGCGGCCTCTTCAAATCTATCGATGGCGGTGACAGTTGGAAACCGCTTACCGCGGGTTTACCGACCACCGCACAAGGGGTTGGGCGGATCGGGATCACGGTCTGTGCCAAGGACCCGCGGCGCATCTTCGCCATCGTCGATGCCCCGCAGCTCGGCGGCATTTACCGTTCGGATGACGCAGGCGAGCACTGGGCTCTAACTTCGACAGAGCGACGGCTGTGGGGCCGAGGAAGCGACTTTGCGGAGGTTCGGGTTGACCCATCGCATCCGAATACGGTCTTTGTCGCCAACACGTCAACCTACAAATCTACGGACGCGGGCAAAACCTGGGACTGTATCAAAGGTGCGCCGGGCGGAGACGACTATCACACGATTTGGATTCACCCGACAAACTCAGACATCATTTTGCTGTCGGCCGACCAAGGCGCGACGGTCTCGGTGAACGGGGGTGAAACCTGGAGCAGTTGGTACAACCAGCCCACCGCCCAGTTCTATCACGTCATTACGGATAACCAGTTTCCGTATTGGGTGTACGGCGCACAACAGGAAAGCGGTAGCGTTGGCGTCCCAAGTCGAGGACCAGACGGACAAATCACGTTTCGAGACTGGCATCCGGTGGGAGCCGAAGAATACGCCTACGTCGCTCCCGACCCGAAAAACCCGAGCATCATCTTTGGCTCCAAGGGCACGCGATACGATACGCGCACAGGTGAAGCCACAAGCGTTCGGCCCAACCTGCCTGGCCTTCGCTACTTACGCACGATGCCGATGCTGTTCTCGCCCGTTGACCCAAATGTGTTGTTTCTCGCCGCCAACAAACTGCTCAAAACTACAGATTCTGGTGCGACTTGGCAGGCGATCAGCCCCGATCTGAGTCGGGAAGCTTGGGACGTGCCGAGTCCGTACGCGCCCGTCGCGGAGAAGATTCAGCGGCGCGGCGTGATCTACGCAGTCGGGCCATCTTATGTGAACGTCGACGTTATCTGGTGTGGGACCGACGACGGTCTGGTTTGGCTGACGCAAGACGGCGGAAAGAGTTGGTCGAATGTGACGCCGCCAGGGGTCACGGCGTGGAGCAAGGTTGCGCAAATCGATGCGGGTCGATTCGATTCTGCGACCGCATACGTTTCCGTGAATCGTTTACGCTGCGACGACCTCGCCGCCTACGTTTATGTCACGCATGACTTTGGCAAGACCTGGAAAAAGATCACGAATGGCCTGCCGAACGATGCGCCGATTAACGTTGTGCGCGAGGACCCGAAGAGGAGAGGGCTGCTGTTTGCGGGTAGCGAGCGGTCTGTCTGGTTCTCGGCGGATGACGGCGAAAATTGGAACCCGTTGCGCTTGAAAATGCCGGCGACCTCAATACGCGATCTGGTGATTCACGAAGACGATCTCGTCGTGGGCACCCACGGTCGCTCGTTCTGGATTCTCGACTCGATTACGGCATTGAGGCAGCTTGGAAGCAAGCTTTATACACCTACAACTGGCTACTTGGTCGAGTGGAACAAGAACACGGACACGCCGCTACCACCGGAGGAGCCGGGGGGCCAGAACCCGCCCGACGGCGTGCCTATTGACTATTATCTGAGCGGCACTGAGGCGCTTGTAAAGTTGGAGATCATTGGGCCAGATGGCTCGAAGTTGCGACAGTGGACGAGCACGGATATCGTCACCCCGCTCAATCCGAAGTCGTTGACCGTTGATCCGCGCTGGGCTCGACCTGTGCAGAAATTGTCCGCGGCGAAGGGCTCGCATCGGTTTATTTGGGACTTGAGAATTGAGGGATCGCCGGGGGCGAGGGGACTGGGAATGGCGGCAATATGGTTCAACACGCCGACTTCACGGGGCAGTATGGTGGCTCCGGGGACCTATAAGGTGCGCCTCTCAACGGCGGCGGGTACGGAGGAGCGGGAGTTGATCCTTAAGGCTGATCCGAGGAAGGGCTAAACCTTTTGCCCGGCGCGCGGTCTTAGCTAAGAGACCAGGTTCGGCGGCGGTGATGAGTGGTCATGGAACGAACAGGATAGGGTAAACGTTTAGGTTATGGTGAGCGTGAAAAGGATCGGCTTTAATATGCTGGCGATCTTCGCGCTTCTGGTCGGAGCAATCCCCGGAAGTGCGCTCGCCGCACTATGCCGAGCAAAGCCTTGCGAGATGGCGTGTTGCACGCATGCCCCGGTCTCGCCGGTCGCGAAAGCGCCGACATGTCACAAAGCTCACTGTCAAATGAATGCGGCCACGCACCCGGCCATCACTTTGGCCAGCGTGAATCATTGCAAGTGTGCGCTCGCCAGTAGCCCGGCTCCCCAGACGGACCCCATACTCGCGTCATCGGTGACGGTACCGGCTGCCTCGATCCCGGAAACCCTGAATATTGCGTCGGTAAAACCGATTGTTCACCGGTTCGTTCCCAGCGTTTACGCCAACGACTCTGGTCCGCCGGACGAAATACGTTCGCGTCCTTGGATCGGACGCGCCCCTCCAATTGGCTGAGTCCTCGCCGCGCATTCTGCGCGACCTCGTCGATTCACGTCCACCAATTGGAGATCAATCTTGTTACTAACAACCCTATTCGCAACCGCTGCCATTAGCTTTGGCGGCCCACAAACTTCCGCCACCGCGCCGACCCCTTTGGCCTGCCCGATCACCCTCGAAGCCGCCGTCAAAGGCTCAAAGGTCACGGATTGGAGCGGTATCCGCTTCTCTTATTGCTGCCCAGGCTGCGACTCGCAGTTTGAAAAGAATCCGCAGGCCGCGCTCGACAAAGCCGCAAAAGCAGGCAAGACGATCGGAGTGTTCCTTTTCGATCCGATTACCCAGATGCCGGTCGACGCCAAGAAGGCGAAGGGCGGATTCAGCGACTACAAGGGCGTACGGTTCTTCTTTGACAAGGCTGGCGAGAAGGCGAAGTTCGATACTGCGCCCGCAAAGTTCGCGGCCATGCCGAAGAAGGAAGCCCTCTACTGTCCAGTGAGTAAGGAGAAAGTCGAAAGCTACGCAAAGTCGAGCGGGTACGGCGACTTTGAAGGCGTCCGATACTACTTCTGTTGCGGCGGTTGCGAAAAGCCGTTCGCGGCGGAGCCTGGGAAGTTTGTGCCAGCCGCGAAGGAATTCGTGAAGTCGCCGACGGCGACGACCACCGCGCCGAAAGAAGGCAACTAAACGCCGGACCGCCATCCCGGGCGCGTCCGCGCACGACCCTTCCCCAAGAATTTGGGGGAGGGTCTCCATTCATCGAATTCAATGACAGACGACAACACAACTAAGAAACTGGGGCGCCGGAAACTGCTCGGCCTGGGCGGGATTGGCCTCGGAACCGGACTCGCCGGGCGGCTACTGGGGCAGCCCTTGCCAGCGCCACGTGCAGAACCGTCGCAACCTGGATGGCCTGCGGATTTCGATCCCCACGCGACTGTGCCAAAGTATCCACCCCGTGAGCGGCCAAAGCCGGGCGACAAGATTCATGTTTATGAGATCGAGGTCACGATCGGTGTCCACGAGATCGTGCCCGGTGTACAGACCCATATGTTCTTGTTCAATAAGTCGTTCCCAGGGCCCGAAATTCGGGTGAAGGAGGGCGACTGGGTTCAGGTGAACCTCAAGAACAGCAGTCCGGAGTTTCACACGATTCACTGGCACGGCATCACGCTGCCGATGGAGATGGATGGAGTACCGCTAGGCACGCAGTGGCCGGTTGGTCCAAACCAGGAGTTTCGATATCTTTGGCGCGCGCAGCCCGCGGGCACCCACATGTACCACTGCCATGTGATGACGACCCTCCACGCTCAGGCCGGGCTGGTCGGACCGCTGATCATCGAACCGGCAGTTGATGTCGTGAAGGAGACCTTCCCTTACCAGCGCGAGTACACGATGATCCTCAGCGAACTTGACACGAACTTCGTGCGAAACATGATGGCGGAGATGGTGGAGATGAGCACTCAGATGGAGCGCATGAACCGTAGCGCGCATATGATGCGCGAGATGAACGGGAGGATGATGGGGTGGTTCAAGACAAAAGAGGACTTCGTCAAAGCGGTCAAAGAGGGTTACATTCCGCCGTATCTTGCGGCGAGGTCGGGAACGGCAACGCCGATAACCCCAAACTATTTCATGATCAACGGCAAGTCGTATCCGATGACGGATCCGCTGATGATTCGCCGCGGCGAGAATATTCGCGTTCGGTTGATCGGAGCCGGCGTCATGCCCCACTTTATCCACCTGCACGGCCACGACTTTTGGCATGTCTGCCAAGATGGATCGCCGCTTGCACGGCCCGCTCGCATGAATACGATCCCGATTTACCCCGGCACGACAAGCGATATCGTGATACAGGGGACCAACCCGGGCTTTTGGCATTTCCACGATCACAGTGACTTGACAACGACGAACAACGGCCAGCATCCCGGAGGCATGATGACGATGCTCATGTACGAGGATGCTCGCGAGGCGGGCGTCAAATGGGAAGAAGTGATCGCGATCAGCTCCTAGACGCGGGATACGAAGATGAAGAACAGATCAACAACACTATTCACCGCCGCCGGGCTGCTCGCCGGACTGTCGGCCTCTGCCCACAGTCAGGTCGCGCTCGTAATTCCTGCTGCGACGCTGAAGAAAGCGGTTACGGGCCAAACCCAACAAGCGCCCGTCAAGGAAAGCCTGAGCCTGCAACCGCAGCTTGAAATTGCCGGCTCGGGATTGGCGACGCTCGACATTGGACGAAACGGATTGTTTGGCGGCCGCGGGATCGGAAGTCAGAGCCAGATCAATTTCGCGGATTCATCGCTTAGTTTTGGGGTCGCGCAGCGGCTGTATCGCGGCGCGATTGGCAGCTTTACCATCGGCGGCCTGACCGTGGACGAAGCGAACACCGGCCATGGTGTCCAGATGTTCATGCATCAGGCCTTTGTGGACTTTCAAGACCTGCGCTTCGAAGGATATCTTGGCCGCACAAACACGCCTAGCGCGCAGCTCGTGGCGTTTCCGACGGTTCGAGAGGACGATCTCGTGGATTACACCAGCGTTCTGAATCCTTTCTCGAACGGCGTGAATCCCGAGGAGCATCGGTTCAGCAACGTGGCGAGCGTCGTGCTCAACCATGGACTAAAGCATTTTGTAAACCTTCACGCACAGCACCAGATTGACAGCGCAGGAGTGGGTCAGAGCGATTCGGGCCTGAACTCCTTCGGCGTGAACTATCAGTATTTGGGGAACCCGGCTCTGATGTCGATCGATCGCGTGCCGTCGTGGGGAGCGGGATTTGAGCGTCGTGCGATTACGTCCGCGGCGGGCGGCACATCAAACGTGCTCTACGGTGGTGGCGTGCTCAATTTGCGTCCCAGCGTGACGAATAAGCTCGACCTTCGAGTACTGGCTCAATCGACTTTTGGAAACGACACGGCAAGCCTGACGTCGCTGAACGAGAGCTATCGGGCGGATCAGCAGTCGATCGCTTTTTCCCTGCGCAGTTTGTCGAGCCCGTTCGGCAAACCGGGCTCGCAATGGGCCCTCACGGCGGGACTAAAGCGATATTCGAAGGTGTCGGGCGCTAACGCATACGGCATCGCCCTGAGTTACGCTAAGAGTTTGGGCGCGGGCTTCGACCTTGTCACGCAGCTTGGCTATGAGCGTCGGAGTACGGCGATGGCGGGCGCGTTCGGGGGTAAGACGGATTCGGCGGTCCTCCAGATTGGCCTCGTGTTCAACTTTGGCTCAACGCTGAACCAACAAATTGGGCCACGTCGGTCACCGACAAACCTGCTGCATCAGTACATTCCGAACTGAGAAACTCATGAGACATTTCATTACATTCTGCGCGTTCGTGTTGTTGGTGGCGAGCGGTCTTGGCCAGGTCAAACTCCCGCTTCCGGCCGGTCATGACATGCATTCGATGGGGCACGTCGCGGCGGCCACTCCAGTTCTGAAGGAGAAGTCGAGTTACGTCTGGACCGACGCGATGGATTGGGACACGCGGACAGGCTTCGGAAAGATGGATCCGATGGTCAGAATGATGATCTTGATGATGGTCGGCGGGTCGGGGTTCGAAGGGATGAAGATGGCTCCGATGGAGATGACCTTTTCGGAATCGACGTTTGTCGAGGGCGGCATGGAGGCCATGACGCCGGTTGTCACGGACTCTATCAAGGTCGAGGTTAAGCTCAACAAGGGCGCACTCGTCGGCGACAATGCGGTGGTCGTGACCCTCACTTCAGCGGGCGGCAAACCGCTACTTGGGGCCAAGATCGCGGCGAGCGTAGGCATGACGAATATGGACATGGGCACGGCGCATCCGGCGGTGAAGGAACTCGGTAAGGGCAAGTACGCGGTCTCGGTCAAGTTCAGCATGATGGGCCCGTGGCGGTTGAGCCTCATCGTTACATTGCCCGGCGGAAAGCCGAGCACACACAAGTTCGATTTCGAGGCGAAATGACCCCTGCCATCACGTGTCTTTTCGTTGATATTGGCGGCGTGCTCCTGACTAATGGCTGGGATCACGACAGCCGCAAGCTCGCGGCCGAGCATTTTGGTTACGATTACGCCGCCGCGGATGAGCGCCACCGGCTGACATTTGAGACTCTGGAGATAGACAAGATGTCGCTGGACGACTATCTCGACCAGGTCATCTTTTTCGAAGAGCGGACGTTTACTCGGGCCGCGTATCGCGAGTTCATGTTCGCTCAGTCGGAAGTCTTTCCCGAGATGATTGATCTCATAACGACGCTCAAGGCGAGGCACGGGTTGAAGGTGATCGTGGTGAGCAATGAATCGCGCGAACTCAATGACTTTCGGATTCGAGAGTTCCGGCTTGGGGCGTTTGTTGACGCCTTTGTCTCTTCCTGTTTTGTTAATCTTAGAAAGCCAGACTTAGACATATTTAGGCTCGCTCTTGATCTGGCGCAGGTCCCCGTTGAGCAAGTGGTGTTTATTGATAACACGGATTTCCATGTTCAGGCGGCCGCTCGGCTTGGTCTGCAAGGGATCCACCATACGGATTACGAATCAACCCGGGCGCGGCTGGCCGAGTTTGGATTGCGGTGAAAGTATCCGCCCGTTCGGCGCTATGGATGCGATGAGGAATCTCCTCAAGAACAAGCAGTTAGGAATTGCTTGCCTTGCCCTGACGTCGATCGCGACTTATCTGGCCATGCTCTTGGCGGGCATCGGCAAGAGTCCGAACGGCGGCGTTTCTTTTCGCGACGCTGCTTTGTTGGTGGCTCTCGTGCTCGGTGGTCTTCCACTGCTGTTGGACCTCCTACGGCAGTTGGTCACGCGCGAATTCGGGTCCGATTTGCTCGCGGGCATTTCGATCGTCACATCGGTGGCGCTGCACGAATACTTGGCGGGCACGATCGTCGTGCTAATGCTCTCCGGAGGCCAAGCCCTTGAGGCATTTGCGGTGCGAAAAGCATCCTCGGTCCTTGAGGCGCTCGCGAAAAGAATGCCGTCCGTCGCCCATTCGAAGATAGGCTCGGGAGTGGTGGATGTGCCGCTCGCCAACGTAGCCGTCGACGATGAGGTCGTGATCTTTCCCCACGAAATTTCGCCCGTAGATGGCGTGGTAGTTGACGGTCATGGGGTGATGGACGAGTCCTACCTGACGGGCGAGCCGTACCAAATTACGAAGACGCCAGGCTCAGATGTGCTCTCCGGAGCTATCAATGGTGAGAGTGCCCTGACCATTCGCGCGACGAAACTCGCCGTCGATTCGCGATACACGAAGATCATGGAAGTGATGCGCAGCGCGGAGCAAAAAAAGCCGCGATTGCGAAGGATCGCCGATCAGTTGGGAGCTTATTACACGCCAATCGCGGTTGCGATTGCCTTGGCTGCATGGGGGCTCAGCGCGCAACCCGTTCGCTTTCTTGCGGTCATGGTCGTCGCAACCCCGTGCCCACTTCTGATCGCGATCCCGGTCGCGATCATCAGCTCGATTTCGCTAGCGGCGCGCCGGGGCATCATCATCAAGGACCCTTCGGTCTTGGAAAAGCTCGACACGTGCCGAGTCGCGATTTTTGACAAGACCGGCACCCTCACGTACGGCAAGGCAAATCTCATCGAAACAGTCGTCCCGTCCGGCCAATTGCCAGACGACGTTCTGACCCTCGCCGCCAGCCTTGAGCGCTACTCCAAACACCCGCTTTCTGCTTCGATTCTGGCCGCGGCAGCGCAAAAGGGACTCGCGTTGCTTGATGCGAGCGAAATAAGCGAGAAACCGGGAGAGGGACTACGCGGGATCATAGCGGGGGCGAACGTGCAAGTTATCAGTCGAAACAAACTTGCGCTCGCGGCACCCGAGCAAGCGAGTCTCCTGCCCCCAGTGGGCGGAGGCATGGAGTGCGTGATCCTCGTTGATGGCAAGTACGCAGCGTTGTTGCGATTCCGAGATGAACCGAGGCGAGACGGCGCGAGCTTTATTCACCACCTCGGCCCCAAGCATCACTTTAGTCGGGTGATGCTCGTCTCCGGAGATCGTGAGTCGGAAGTGCGCTTCCTTGCGAAGACAGTTGGCATCACGGAGATCTTGTTCAGTCAATCGCCAGAGCAGAAATTGGAGCTGGTGCGTGCAGAAACCAAGGTCGGAACAACAGTATTCCTCGGCGATGGAATCAATGATGCTCCCGCTCTTACCGCGGCGACAGTGGGAATTGCCTTCGGACAAAATAGCGACATAACGTCCGAAGCGGCGGGCGCGGTGATCATGGATAGCTCCTTGCAAAAGGTGGATGAACTCCTGCACATCAGTCGGCGGATGCGGAGAATAGCGTTGCAGAGTGCGTTCGGCGGAATGGGTCTGAGCGTGCTTGGGATGATTTTCGCCGCTACCGGTCAGCTCGCCCCTGTGACCGGAGCGATCCTTCAAGAGGTGATTGATGTGCTCGCGGTTCTAAACGCGCTGAGGGCAGCGATTCCGCCAAAGTCTCTCGTGGACTTTTGACCGGCGCCACTCCGTAACGTCACGAATTCCGTTGTCCACACATTCTAGGACACAGAACTCACGACTGGTGGCGCGATGGCGACTTCGGCTACCTTTAACCTAAGTGGCCGCTGGAGGCCCCCCAATCATGACAATTTCAAGAATTTCCCTCTTCGCCACTCTTTCACTCGCAGGTATCAGCATCGTTTCCGCGCAGACGGGACATTCTGTCCACCATGGCATGAAGCCCACCATGGCCCATCGGAGCCAGTCCGGCTCGATGATGGCTGAATGTGCATCCATGATGAAGATGCACGAGCAAATGAAGATGGACATGTCGGCGATGGACACCAAGTTGGGCGACATGGTCGCGGCGATGAAGTCGGCAAGCGGCGACCAAAAGCTAGACGCGATCTCGGCAGTCGTTGAGGAGTTGGCCAACGAGAGCCGAGGGATGCACATGCATATGATGCCGATGCAGGACAAGATGATGGGCCACATGATGATGCACATGAAATCGGGCACGATGGCAAATTGTCCGATGATGAAGGGCATGCCAGGCATGTCCGGCAAGAAGGCCATGGCCAAAGGTACGGGGTCTCCCTCGAACTAGGGTGAGTGTCGCCCGCCGTAAAGCTGCCAGAAATTGCCGCGAAATCGACCTGATCGGTCGTGGACGGACCGCTGTGTTGACGCGCGTGCGACAGAATGGAATTAACGGCGGCGAGGTTTACACTTCGCACCTTCGGGGCGCTCGCTCTGGAGAGCGACGGGGAACGCATTGCTAAGTTTTCGACTAAGAAATGCGCGCTTTTGCTTGCGCTAGTGGCGGTCGAGAAACACCAGCGAATCGGCCGCGACCGCCTTGCGGAATTGCTCTGGCCCGACGATTACTTAGACATGACTCGGCAGCGTTTGCGGCAGGAGCTGCGTCGCTTACGCGAGAATGTCGGTTCGTTTGGCGGGTATCTCCGTGCCGATCGCCAGTGGGTGGAGGTGGAGCCCGACGCCCTTGTGACGGACGCGCAGCTATTTGACGATCTGATTGCGGAATCGGACGGAGTCGAAGAACCGCGCGTCAAGGCGAAGCTGCTTGAGCAAGCAGTTTCGCTTCTGCAGGGTCCGTTTCTCACCGGTTACTCGGACCCATGGGTAACGGCAATGCGCCGGACTTATGACGAGCGCGCGAGGCAAGCGTGGCTGTCGCTCGCGGATGTTCATGAAGCCTGCGAGTCACCAGAAGCCGCCCTAGCCGCGACCATGAACGCGGTCAGGCATGACCCGCTTGATAGCGATGCCAACGGAACATTGATTCGTCGCTTGTTCGAGCGCGGCCAAGAGGCTCGGGCGCGACAGGCGTTCTTTGAGTTTGACGCGATGATGTTTCGCGAGTTTGGAAAGCACGCGCCAGATTCGATTCGAATTCCCGCCGGCGTTGCCTCCGTGGAGGTTCGAGAGTCCGCCCCGGCAAAAGAGAATCCACCGACGGCGCGGCCGGCCCCAGTATTCGGTCGCGAAGACTTGCTCGCGACAATTGCAAACGTTCTTTCGCGGCGGGGCTCAACCGCGCTTCTCGTCGGCACGATAGGAGTGGGAAAGCGGCATATTCTGCGTGAGGCGGTCTGGCGATTCTCAGAAGAAAACTCCATGCCGGTCCAATTCGGCGGACCGTGCGAATCGGTTGCCGATGGACTTTACGTTGTGGAGGGCGTCGACGACGCGGCAACTCTTGCCATCGCGATTGAGGACGCGGCACGGAAAGGTTGGCGGGTTATCGCCGACTCGCGCACGCGGATTCGGATGGAGGGAGTCACGGAGATCTTGGTGCCTCCAATGGAGACTCCATCGGTAGGTGCTCCGCGAGCAGAGACACTAGCAAATCCTTCCGTTCAGCTATTGTTGTCACAGTTCAGCGAAACGGCGATCTCCAAAGCACTGCCATCTGAAGTGGCATCCATCGCCGAGCTAGCACGGCAATTGGACGGCTTGCCGGTCGCGCTCAAGGCATTTGCGCCGCGCTTGATTCTCCAGAATCCAGCTCAGATATTAACGGCGCTTGAATCTAGCTTGCGAGATTTCACGGAGGCGAACTTCAAGATGCTCCCGGCACTTCTCGCGGAGCTTTCTGACGAGGCGCGGAGCGGATTGTTGAGCTTGGCGCTGCTGGATGGGGCATCGGCTGAGCTAGCGCAACAGCTTGCAACGTCAGATGTCTGGCGCGAACTCGAGAATCGGTGTCTGATCGTGATGCGCGAGGACGCAGGCGTGCGCCGTTTGCGTGTGCCCAAGCCGATGGCGTTTGCGATTCGGTCCCAAACCGATCCAATCTCACTGGCGAAGGCGATGCGTGAGACCTTCGCTCGGCTCGCGCTGTTCGCGTTTAACATGGACTACTACCTGGTGGGCGAGAATCAGGATTACTTCTTCCGTTGCATGGAGTCGGAGCTGACCAATCTGCTTTCGACGATTAAGTGGGCTATCGTCAACGACCCATCCATCGCCGCAAAGCTTGTTTATGGAACTTGGCGGACGCTCGGCGCTCGCGGGAATCCCTCGCGCGACGCCGAGCTTCTGTACCGTGGTGCGGCAGCGGCGGTGGGCCACGAAGAAGACATCCTGATGATTGCACGGTCGTGGACCGGTGCGGGTATTGCCCTTGCCATTGGCGGTCAATTAGACCTCGCGGAACCCGCCTATCTCGCGGGTATTGAAGCTTTCACCGCAGGAGGAGACATGACGGGCGTCGGCTGGGTGAACCTGAATTACGTCGGCGGAGTCCTGATTCACACCGATCCCAAGCGGGCGTTAGAAGTTGCGAAGCTTGCCGCCGAACAGTCTGGAGATTCGATAAATCGCTCGCTAGCAAACGCGGCATATGCCTACGCGCTGGCTCAAAACGGCCAGTTCTCCGAGGCAATTCGAATAGCGGAGCAAGTTTTTGCCGACCGCGTTTCCTCCGACGATCCTTCGGCGAAAGGTCGCGCGTATGGCGAGCTCGCCCACATCTATCAGTTAGCGGGCCGAACAGAGGCAGCTCGACCCTTGGCGATTGAAGGTGTAAGGCGCCTTCGCGAAGTTGGCGTGCAGGACCTTCTGCTAGAGGCGCTGATTTTCCGCGCGGAGTTAGGGCTGGACGTTGACGATACTGCCGAGATATTGGACGAAGCGGAAGCGATCGCCCAGCGTATGGGCTCGAACTCGCACTTGCTTGACGTGGCGCGGTTGCGATTTCGAAGCGCGTCGTTGAAGCGAGATCGGGTGGCGATGATTCAGGCGATCGAGAAAGTGTTCAATTCGACTCAGGCTGCCTCTGGGGATCGAGAGTTGAGCAAGTCCCTACAGTTGCTGGCGACGGAGCTAGACCGGTCAGGCAAAACGGAGTACGCGAACTCGATTTTGCGGGCCTTGGGGGCGGATGTCGAGGGGGCCTCGCACGCGGGCTGGGAGTCGTTGTTGTCGTCGGATTCGAAGCCAACGATTTGCGTTCTTGCCGTCGTGATGGCGAAAGAAGCGTTGGGGGAGTAGCGGTCGTAGTGCGTCCGCGATGCGTGGTATCGGCGTAAACGACAATCTCCTCAAGCGTTGGGTTGCACGGGTGCGGACCGCAATTCTCTTTCCCTTTGGACGAGGGGTGGCACGGGTGCAGACCGTGGTTTTCGGTCGTAACCCGTGTATCGTAAATCTCCCCCAACCCGGATCGCGCCCGTGCAGACCGCAATCGTCTCGAGGGTGATCGGTGTTCGGGAGGGCACCCGTGCCACCCTTGCGATTAAATAATTCGAGCAAAAAATGCAAGATCGGATCCAAGCCGCCCCAAAAAAGAGTTACGGGTGCAGGAAAAACCTGCACCCGTAATACCGACGGTTCTTGTCACCGCCACCTCCCCGTCAGAAGCTGACGGAGAGCAGGCCGGCCGAATCGGCCTTGGTGCCTACCGCGGCGGCGGCGACGGTGATCGTCACTCCCGAGGCGGTTACCTGGGTCGTCACGTTGTACGAGCCGCCAGCGGTGAGACCGGCGACCATCAGCGTGTGCACCGTTGCCGGTACGTTGAACGTGGTCGTTGCGAATGGGCCGATGTTCGTTGGGAAGAACACGGCGGTGCTACCAAACGCAGCGCCATCGAATGAGGTACCCGACGCATTCGTGAGATACATGGCCGGAACCATCGACACGCCAGCACTGGACGCTTGCATCACGTGGAAGAAGCGTGTGTCCTTGGGCAGCGTCGGATCCTGAACCGTCATCGTGAAACGGGTCGGTTCAAGCTCGGCAATCGGGTTCAGTTGCTGAGCAGTCTGCGCCGAAGTGATCGACGGAGCCATCGGTAACAAAGTCTGCACGAAGAGGTGCTGACCGTTTGGCGTCGTCGCGGTTGCGACGTTACCGCTGATCTGGGGATTGTTGACGAAGTTCATGTTGAACTTTTTGAACAGTCCACCGTGGATCGACGTAGCGCGGTCGTAGACCACGATGTAGTCGTTGTTCAGCCAAAGGATGGATCGCGTTGCCTGTGTGATGTCCTTCGCCGCATTGGCAGCATTCCAAATGTTCGGTCGGTTGTAGAGCGGGGTGAGATCGCTCGCCGCGTAGACGTAGTTTTGACTGTTGCTCTGCACGGTGACAGGGTCGCCGCCGTTCATTCCCAGCATCCACTGGCTGCCGTTCGCCCATTCGCCCGTCTCGAACCAGTTCAGGTTCGGGGTGCCGTTCGGGCACCAATTCTGAAGAGCGAGGCTGTTGTGGAACATCGTGGTCAGGCCGACCGCGTTGTTGTCGTAATTGCTCATCTCCTTGGTCAACCATTCGCCATTGCGATAGAGCTCGAACTGACCCGCGTCACCAAGTTGGTGATTGATGGAGATCCAGCTCGAACGATAGCTGAACATCGTGTTCATTGACGACCAGTCGCTGTGGGCGACGATTCGTCCGGCGGCAGGGTCAACAAAGACGTTCGGGAACGTCGGGCGAGGATCGACTCCGGCCTGTGCGGCTGGGTCGAACAATAGGAAGTACAGGATTGGGTCAGTCGCCCCCCAAGTGAATGGGTTGCTGATGTTTCCCATCACCGATCCCGCGCCACCGGGAATCGCGTTGACCGCGAACCAGCGCGCCGCGTTGGTGTTCGGAGTCATTTTGCCCTGCGCTTGCTCAAGCAAGCTGAGGAGCGAGAACGGTTGCATGGCGTCAGGCGTCACGTACTGGCGCAAGAGGTCACCGTAGCTCGCTAGCTGGTAGACCACGCCGAGCCAGGGCGCGGCCGGGAACACTTGGGGCGTCGGAGTTATTGACGCGATGTATCCGTTGACGAATCGATCCCAAACCGGCGCACTGATCAGGCCGATCTGCGGTCCGGAGTATGCCGGATTGTTGAAGCCAGCGGTCTGGAGCGCCAGAAGTTGACCGAGGATGTAGGCGTAGGAGTGACCGTATAGCATGCCTTCCGGAGGAAGACCGCCGCTGGAGAGTCCAAAGCCCGCGCCATTGCCAGCCAGGCCATAAGCCGTGGCAACCGTCTGAGGGTCGCCCATCATGGCGAACTCTTGGTAGAGCCAGGCACCGTTAGCGTTGAGGATGTAGCTTCGCAGCGTGTTGCCCATCTGCGAGTTCGGCAATGCGACGTTGACCGCCGGATCGTCGCTCGGGTCGATGCAGAGGCCCATCATGGTGAGCAATCGTGCGTGTCCGAGGTAGTAGTTGTTAGAAGCCATGCGATATGGCTTGAGGCCAGGCAACAGTTGTGTACTGTTGGTGACGCCCTGCGGTGACGGATGGTCGCCGCCCGTTGTGGAGGCGTTGATACACGCATTTGCCCAAAGCAGGAACACGTTGCGGATCGTTAGCTTGTCGGCAGCCGTTAGGATCGGGTTACCCTGTCCATCGGTTGCGCTGTAGATCCAGTCGACGATGAGAGGCCATTCCTCGCCCTGACCGTTTGCGCGGTTGTAGACGGCGAAGAGGGGATCGCGGAACGGGGCTCCGGCAAGGGGGCCCTTGACCGCTTCGTTCATCGCGACCATCAGGAGGTTGCGAGCGTACTGCGCGTACTTGATGCGGTTCGAGGCGACGGGGTCGATGAGGGAGTTGAACGCGAGGATGAAGCCGTAATGCTCGGTCAGATTGCCCTGATAACCCTGAGTATCGCCGGGGTCGGGATAGTTCGGGTTTTGAACTCCACCTGGGAAGAAGTTATTGTTGTAGACCCTGACCGCCGTGCTGAGCAGCGGAGCCATGCCCTGCGCATAGATCGGGTTACTCGCGACGGCCCAAGTTCGGAGCCTGGAAAGATCGTTCACGGTCACCCACAGTCGCGGGTGACTAGTGACGGGAAAAGGAATGTTGACAGCGACTTGCGTGTAGTTCGCGGTCACCGAAGTATTCGAGGACGGCATCGTCACCGTCGTGGCGGCAGAGATCGCGTTGGCGACGGGAGCGCCGGTCCAATTGGCGAACTGCATGCCCAGCCCGGGGGCATTAGCCGTGATGTTGACGACCGTTCCGGGTAGATACGAGCCGCTGCCTTGGCCGCTGATCACGGTTAGGGTGTATTGCGTTGGTCCCGTGAAGTTTGCCGTCACGGTTGTGTTGGAGGCGGGCATCACGAGGCTTGTCGCCGCGTTGCTTGCGTTGGCGACCACAGCGCCTGTCCAGTTGATGAAGGACTGACCCGGGGCAGGGGCATTGGCGGTGATGTTCACCGTCGTACCTGCGGAGTAAGAACCAGCGCCCTGTCCGTTAGCGACCGTGAGCACGTACTTGTGCTCGTTGTTGCTACCACCCGAGACGGGGACGACAATCGCGTTACTGGGCATCGAACCGGGATTGATCACGGTGAACGATGCGGAGCTTGCCGCGCCTTGATAGATGCTAGCGGTTATCGTCGAATTTGTGATTGTGTTAGCGGCGATTTGAGTGTTGGAGCCGTTGTACGTCTCCATGACCACCGCGCCGGCCTTGAAGCCGCTACCGGTCAGCGTGATATTCACCGAGCCAGTCGGCAGAGGGTTCGGGCTGACGGTGGATAGGGTCGGGCCAGCAGGCAAGATGTTGATGTAGACCGTCGCGCGTAGGCTCGTGTCAGCCTTTGACGTCGCCTTGATCGCCACGGGGTTCTGGCCGGGGACGGCGGCGGGCGCGGTGTAGAGTCCGCCCGTGCTAATTGTGCCAGAGACAGAATTGCCTCCGACGACGTTTCCGGCGGACCAGGTCACATCCGTATTGGTCAGGCCGGTGACGGTGGCCGTATATTGCACGGTTCCGCCGAGCCCGACGGTTACGTATCCGGTCGGGGCTACCGTTATGGTCTGTGCGAGCAGGACGCCAATCGGCGTCATCAGGCAGCACGCGACCAAGCGCAGAATCCAGGGCCAGAATCTGCTTCTAACTGGCGTCGAAGGGCACAGTGCCTGCCTCTCGACTTGTGCGATGTCATTCCTCTTCAAAGATAGTCTCCATTTCGCCATCGTTGGCGTAGTTGTCAGTAAAGCGCCGCAGGCGATGAGTTTCCGTGACAACATCGTGACAAAGAGAAACTAGGTCCTTTGCCTGGTTACGAGGAGGACAGAGTTGGTCAGGCTCAGGAGTAGCGCCACTGGCGTTCGCTCACTTGGTTGCCTTGGAGGCTGTTGATCAACTCAACAGCCTCCGCTTGGGCATGGATGCCCAAGTCGTGAAGCGCGGTTCTTGAACCGTAGCGAAGCGTTCAAATCGCTGATTTCCACGCAAATCGGCGATTTGCTATGACGAACGAAGCTGGATGCGGAGTTCGAGTACTGAGTCCTATGTGGCTGTTGATCAAATCCACAGCCTCCGCTTGGGCATGGATGCCCAAGTCGCGTAGCTCGGTTCTTTGAACCGAAGCGTAGCGTTCAAATCGCTGATTTCCACGCAAATCGGCGATTTGCTATGACGAACGAAGCTGGATGCGGAGTTCGTCAACAGCTTCCTAGGTTGAACCAGCGCAATTTTTGCACGATGACACGCTCCGGGCATGCCATCGTAACTCGGCCTTGGCCAAGTCGTAGCTTTCCTCGTCGAACGGCGTCCGACGTTGGATGAAGCAATCAACCTTTAGAGCGAACTTTGTGTCGAGGATTTGAAAGCTATCAAATGGTTGTGAATTGTTGATAGCGGTGACGATCTCAGCCCTCGAGATCAAGTAGCCGTCGGCGAAGCTGGTGAGCAAGACTTCGGAAGATTCGACGGACACCCAAACCTCTACATCGACATTGTTTGTCTGGCGAGGATCGCCTCATTCAGGGGGCGATTAGCGATTCCTGAGCGCAGGTGCTCTGTGTTTGCCCGCTTGTTGCGCGTGAATGCCATTCGGTCGATGACCATTTGCAGCCGTTGCGCAGGTGTCAACTGCCGCAAGAGTTCATAGATCTTCTCTTGCATCTCTGGGGTGGTGTCTTGCAGACCAAATTCGTCGAGATGCGGCACGTACTCATTTTTTCGCGGCGGCGCCAGAAGTTTTTGTTAACCGCCGGGGCCGACCGTACCGAGCTAGTCGCCGGAGTACGCATAAAGAAAATGGAATTCGGGCCGTTACCGGCCCGAATTCACCTCGCATAGGCGAGCTTATCGCTTGTTATAGAAACCGCGGGTGACTACGTTGCTCTGCAGCGTGACCGCCCCGGTCTTCGTGAGTAGGGTCCCGTCGTGAACTACGTTCGAGTTGACGGTAATCGAAACTTCAGCGAGAATAATTCCCTTGAAGATCGAGCCGACGCCGAGCGTAGCGGACGAACCGACTGACCAATAGATGTTGGCTGCCTTTGCTCCACCCGCAAGCACAACTTGCGTACCAGGTGAGGTCGTTAACGTGCTTCCCATCTGGAACACGAACACGGCGTTGGAATCGCCTTGTGCGTCAAGAGTCACGTGTCCTGCGGAGAGCATCACCGAGGTCGAGTTCTTGTAGAGTCCAGGTGTGAACGTCAGGCCCGACAGATCGCCAGGAAGCGTTGCCGCGCCTAGGAGACCAGCCAATTCAAGCTGACCGATCAAAAGGTCCGACTTCGCCTTTGCGGCGGCAGCATCGCCAGAATGGATTGCGCCATTCACTTTGCCGGGCGGGAACCCAACTACGGATGTTCCTGGGCTAACGCCGAGGTCGCCGTTGATGATGGTCGGTCCACCGTTAGTCACAGTTGATCCGGCGAGGACCGCATATGTACTAGCAGCACCGAGATTGATGTTCGTCTGGGCACGCTGGATGCCAGTCATGAATGTCCAAACCTTCGCGACGAGCATGTGATTGCCCGCCGAATCGGCGACACCCGTTTCGACGCGGGCGGTGTAGGTCGTGTTCGGCAACAAGTCGACCGACGGCTTATAGCTGCCGATGTGACTGATCGAGTCGTACGACACCGTACCGGGCACTCCGACAACTTTAAACGTTGACGTCGTGATCGTGCTAGCCCGCATTGCTTCACTGAACGTGGCGTTGATGCTCTTGTTCAGGAACACATTTGTCGCGCCATTTGCAGGATTCGTCCGGATTACGGTTGGGGCGGTTGAGTCGAGAACTGCGGCCGTCTTGAAGACCCAAGCCTTGGGGGCGGCGAGCGAGTTGCCTGCCGTGTCCTTTACCGTCTTGGTGATCAGGCACGAGTACGTTGTATTTGCAGTCAGAGCACCCGTTGGGTTCAACGTGGCGATGCTTCCGCTGCAGGTGATAGCGGACGGTACGTTGGAGCCGTCTGGGCCGCGAAGGTAGAAGGAACTAGCCGTAATCGACTTAGGATCCATCGCTTCTGTGAACGTTACGGAAACGGATTTATTGAGGCTGACACCGGTCGCCAGATTTGCGGGGTCGGTGGACGCGATTCGCGGAGCGGTCGTATCGGCTATCGCGCCGGTGGTGAATGACCAAGTGTAGTCAGCCGCCATCGGATTGTTTGACAGATCTTGAGCAGCGGTCGTGACGATCGCCGAATACATCGTATTAGCAGCAAGGCTAGCCGTTGGCTTGAACGTCGCGATATTGTTAAGCACTGAGACCGTGCCGCTCACCGCAGTGCCCCCACTCGATACCTTGAGGGTGGTTGCCGTGATGGATCCGGCGGACATTGGCTCGCTAAAGACAACGCTGATGCTCTTGTTGAGGGGAACGCCGGTTTCGGCATTTGAGGGGTCAGTCGAGCTAACCGTTGGTGCGGTTACGTCGCCTGTTGAGCCCGTCGTGAACTTCCAAACTTTGTTGGTTAGAAGCCTGTTTCCCGTAGTCGATTTCGCTCCAACCGTTACCGTTGCCGTCACTACCGTGTTCGGTGGGAGCAAGGAATTCAATTTGAGAGAAGCCGTGCTATCGGCATACGAGACGACACCGGGAAGGTTTCCCGCAGGCGTCGAGGCGAGGAAAGTCAGGGTCGTTAGTGTCGACGCGTTCATCGGCTCGCCGAAAGTAGCGGTGATGCTGGTGGATCTCGCAACGGAGGTTTCGCCGCTGCTAGGTGAAGTGGCAAGGATCGTTAGCGTTCTACCGCTACCGCCTCCTGAGCTACCGCCTCCTGAGCCTCCGCCTCCGAATCCTCCGCAACCGCAAACCGCGGTAACTGCGGCGACGATAATTAGCGCTTTACTTATGAAACTTATATTCATTTGGTTTCCTTGTGCTGGCGCGCCGACTTGCGTTACGGTTTGGTCCAGCTTGGGTTGGTCGTCGCGGCATGCCCAAAGAGATGGCGAAACAAGAAAAAACTAACGCCACCTGGTGTGAGTCAATGAATGTCCGACAAAGGTCGAGAATTCGATTCCGCAACGACTGCTATTCTAGTTTTGCCCAAGCGCTTGCGCGGCGTAAAGTCGCCTGTTTCGATGTCAGTGTAGAGTAGGACAGCGTGCTTGGCGCATTTGGCGACGACGCGCAAGGTGCAATTGCCTACTTGCAGCATTGTAGCAGACTTGACCCTTCGCGGTTCTCCCGTGCGTCCTCAGTCAAATGCAACGTCGCGTCGCGCCGTGTGTAACTGAGTGGTACCCTAAGAATCATGCTCGTGACGGCCATAACGGCAATGATTTTCCAAGCCAATCAGCATGGACAGTCGCGCTATGACGGTGGTCACTTGAAGGGGTTGTTCGCAAATGGAGCTTGCATCCTAGGCGATGGCGTCCGCACGAACGGTGGGTATTTGATCGGCTCCGCAGACGGCTCGGACGCCCAAGGGCGGAGCGTCATTTCGGTGGGTGGAGAAGGGGGGCGCATGAAATCGGATAACGCGCGAGCGGTCATTCCTCCACGATATTCGATGCGGTTCCAGCAGAAAGGGGCAAACAGGATTGACTTCGCGGTTTCGGTCGGACCGGTGGATCAGGAGTTCGCGACGATCAGCATGCCGTTTGACTTTGGTTTGAAATCAATGGACAGATTTCGGTTTAACGGCGAGACGTATAAGCTGTTTTGCGCCGAAAACGACGGGATCTATTCCGGGTCGGGCAATGCATACGCGTTCATCAAGCCTAAGTGTGAGATTCGAGACCTGTCGAATAATCCGATTGGCATGGTAGCCGGAGCTTCGACGGAGGCGGCGACGACTTGGGCGGAAGCGGATGGTCCGTACGCGACGGTCCGATTCGACATTGGGAGCTCGCAGCACTATCAGAAGCTGGTCTTCATGAATCATCCGGGCACCCACAACGTCGAGTTCAGTTTTGGGCGGATGCACAAGGGCGAGTCGGCCTCGCTCACCGGCACCATCACAATTGCGCCCAAATCGGGTCCGGCGAGTTGGGAGTTTGACGCGGCAAAGGAGCTGAATCACCAAGTGGGTCGAGCAGAAGCTGACGGATGGAGCGTTAAGGTCGGCGACACAAAGGAGCAATACATGTGTTTCGGGCCGTACACTGCGGAGATCGGCGCCGGTAGGCGAATGGCCGCCTTTTCGCTAATGCTTGACAACGTGACGCTGATCGATCCGCCTGCGTTATCGATCGATGTCGTTGATGCGGATACGGAGGTCGTTTTGGCGCGGCGTGACCTCTATCGGACTGATTTCGCGAAGGCGATGGAGTACCAGTCGTTTGTGCTCTCGTTTGTTTCGCCGCCAATGGCCAGGTTGGAGTTTCGGACGCTTTGGCACGGCTTCTCGTATGCTCGTCAGCGAGCGGTAACCGTTCAACGATTCTGATCCGATCTTGGTCAGTTAGCGCCACCTAAACTATTCAGGTTGAACTTGATCGGCGGAGCTACGTTTTATTTTCGCGAAGAACGTGCTTCAGAAGCTTTCCCAACCGCCGCTGGGCCGTAAATCATCGGGCCGACTTTGGCCGGACGGGCGCACGGCGAAATTACTGTCATTGAGCGCTATCGCAAACTTCGACTTGTAGCCCTTGCCGGAGGAAGTGAGATCCAGCAGGAGTCGGTTGCCAGCAACGCTGCCGTCCATTTGGCGGTGTGCGAAGATGCCGTCGCGCATGTTCGTTCCGGCCGGCACAGGTTGGCCATCGTAAGGCGCTTTCGCATAGGCCTTCTCGAGGTCGGCTTCGTGGAAGAAAAGTTGTGAAGTGAAGTCGGCCGTTGCCGTGGATGCTGCCGACGCTTTGCGGATCTTAAAGTGCACGTGGGCGGTCCGACCGGGATACGAACCGGGGACGATGGTCTGGAATTTCACGATGCCTTTGGCGTCTGCGAGTTGGTAACCACGCAGCCACGCCTGGTGTGACGTATCCTCGTGATTCATTGGATTGCTCTCGTCCGAGTACACGCCCTTCGCATCGCAATGCCAGATGTCGACTTGGCAGCCTGCGAACGGCTCGTGCTTGTCGCCAATAATTTTGTAAAGGGCGAGCTCGATTTCGAGCGGGATTCCTTTGATGACCGCTTCGCGTGTTGTGCCGGCTAGCAAGTTCGAGCGATTGAGCTTCTCGTCAACAAAAAACGGGCCCTCGGTGAGGGCAGGGCTCGCAATAAGGTTCACCTTCGATTTCGATTGGTGGGCGAAGGACGTCGAGACGAGGCCGACGGACCCGAGGCAGAGGCCAGCCTTCGCGGCGAGAGAGAGCGCCTCGCGTCGAGAATAGATCACTCCTACCGGGGCATCGTCGTTATGCATAGAGTAACGATAGCCGGTTGGTATTTGAGAATTGTGTGGGATCGGGAGTTTTGGGAGAAATGCCGGAGTTATTAGTCCCGCGTGATTCTTAGTTTGCTCGCGTGGTGATCTGCCGTCGCTTTACAAGGTCAAACTTTGCCCCTTTCGCCAAGAAGTAAATCTTGCCCTTACGCGCCGCGTCGTTTTGTGAGCGAGGGGTCGGCGACGACCATTGGCTGGCATCGGTGATCGCGACATAGCTCACCCCAATAACCTCGAACTGGTCGCCCTGAACGACGATCGCCGTCGCTTCGTTGATTCCGATACCGAGCAAGTCAGGATGCTTTTCAATGAACGGAATCAGGTCGAACTGACGATTCCGGGCGAGGATATGTTGGTCAATAGCGGAATTCTTGAGGAGGCCAAACCCGACCGTGTGGTCTCCTTCCACTTTCTCAGGACCCTTGGTGTCGCCGCGCACTAGGTACGAACCGATGATCGTTGCCCCGGCGGAGCTTCCTCCAATCACCCCCTTTCGGTCAAGCACCGCCGCTATTTCGCGCTGGGTGCGAGTCCCGAGGAAGGAGTCGGCGATGTGCCACTGCCGACCGCCATCGAACCAAACGCCGGTCGCCGCTTTGAGCGGTTCAACGAACTTCTCAGAATCCGCTTCCTTACGGTCGGTCGTGTGCAGCACGGTGACCATCTTGACGCCGAGGCGGCTCAAAGTTTCAGGGGTGCGCGACGTGGGTACCTTGCCGTCATCCGGCACGGACATGCCCGCCGTCGGAATGACGACGATATTTGCCTCCGCTCCGCCCGCAAGGTCGATAAATCGCTTCCAGATCTCGGGCGTCATCGCGCCGCCGCCGACGATTACGAGCGACCCGTTAGCAGGTCCGACCGTCTGCGCAGCGCTTACGGTGATGGCGCTAATGACGGCGGCGATAAGTAACAGCGATCGAATCATTTTCGGATTGTATTCACTTGCCGCTATCGGACTTCTGCGGAGGCGAATTAAAGCCGGGAACGGGATCAAGGTGGATCGAGTAAGTTGCCTTCTTACCCGTTCCGGAGAGGACGATAACGTACGTCTGCGGCTTCTGCACTTTCAAGATTCCGAAGCGGTTGTGATCGTCCAATTGGTCGCGCTGAAAATCCGCGGGGACGCCGCTTGCGTCATAAATCGAAACGTCGTACGACCAATCGCTCGAGATCCAGTGAACGAGAAGCGGATTGTTGGGGGTGGCCGTGAATTTCCAGATTTGTACTTGGCCGTTAGATATTTCGGCCATCGCTGGCTTGCCCATCGAGAAATCTTGAGCGTGAAATACTTCGCGCGAAAGGGTGTATTCGCCCCCTCCGCCATCGCCGAGTGCAGCCATACCGACGAGGTAGCGACCCGGTTGCTGCACGATCATCCGCCACTTATCCGAGGTCTCGTCCGGCAGGGCAACCGAGTGTCGGTGCTGTCGCATTTCGGGGCCATACACCGAGATTTCTGCGGCGAAATCGGAAGCGGTCATGCCGAGCGTCATCACATCACCCGCTTTGGCATCAATCGCCCAGTAGTCGGTGCTACCGATCCTCAATCGGCCTCGGTTGACCTTACCTTCGGGGAACTCGCTAGCCGCGGGTTTGACCTGAAGTGTAAATTGTTTGTCTGCGGGCCCGGCGCCGTTCGAGATGATCCACAGCTTGGTCTTTCGCCGAACGTTGATGACGGTGACGCGTCCATCTCTAGCTCGTGCGGGAAGGACGTCGGCGACGGCGGACTCTCCAACCGCTTGTGCAGTGAGTTGTGGCCAGAAGGGGTTCGACTCGGGTTTGGAGATGTCGAATTTCGAAAAATCAGGGGTCTCGGCAACCTGCAGTCGACAGTCTAAGTTGAGGTCGGGGGTGGAGATTTCGAGCAGATCGCCCTCACGTACCGCGAGTTCCCACATGGCGGGGGTTCCGGTCGGAGCCTTGCCCACAAATCGGCCGCCCACGAGTGCGGCTGCCTTCGGCACAATGTCGCGTGTACGTAGGCTAACAAGCCCCCGGGTTCCGCCGCGTCCGTAGGGTGTTTCCATCAGGTAGTAGTCGCCCTCGATAGGCGCGACGAGGGCCGAGATGGAGGGGCTGAGGGGCGTAGACAGGGCGGGTGTCCGCTCGGGCAGGCCGCTTGGGAAAATGACCTGATTGAATACAAGAGGCATGTAGTTCTTAGGCCCCCCGGTCTCGATGACGAAGTCTTTGACTTGTCCGGCTTTCATTGGAACGCGGAGAAGAAAGGGAGTGCGTGCGTCCATCTCCTTCTCGACCTTTGCATCGGAGGTCAGGTCGATCGTTTCGTACGTTTTGTATCGCATGAAGAACTGACCGCCGGATTTGTTGTGGAAACACCGTACTCTCAGGGCGTACGTCCCGTCTTTTTCGCATCGCCAGAGCACCAACGGGCGCTGATCGCCGGGATATCGGTCGTCGTTGTCGCGAAGAACTTTGTTTTTGTCGTTGAGGATTTCTATCGCGGGATCGAAGGCTTCACTTCGCGCCTCGGCGAACACAACTTGCCCGGCCTTGAGATTTAGACTCCACTCTGTGAACTCCCCAGGGGTGAGGATGCTGCGCACCTCTTCGCCGTTCAAGTACGTCGAAATGTTCTGCTCGATGCTCTGGGCCGTGCGATCTACGCGACCTTGAAGTGGGCCCTGCGCGCCACCTTGCGGAAACGCGTTGGTCGCCAGCAAGCAGGCAAGACCGAGGACTGAGGTTATTGAGGTGAGTCGCATCATGGAGGGGTCCGTGTGATCAGACGCCTAAGGGCGGTGCGGCGTCACGCGGAGTCCGTTCCGTTGCCTCGCGGCGTATGGACGCAGTAGGCTAGATGAATGCTTGGTGCCGCCGTTGTCGCTCTTACCGTTTTGTGCGCGCCACAGAAGGGGTTCTCTCATGGACTCTCACCAGACCCAAGCTACTTTCCGATTGCGGTCTGGTTACAGGACCCGTCGAACGCGGGGCGATACAAGGCCGCCGGCATCAATCTCTACGTCGGACTTTGGCAGGGCCCCACTGCGGAGCAACTTACCCGCCTGACCGCCGAGAAGATGCCGGTGATTTGCGCCCAAAATGCCTTTGGGGTCGCGCACCGAGATAATCCGATTATCAAGGGTTGGATGCTGAACGATGAGCCCGACAACGCGCAAGAGCGCAAAGATCCCGTTACCGGAAAGGCCGATTACGGGCCCTGCATTCCGCCTGCGGACATCGTGGCCGAGTATCGGCGAATGCACGCGGCTGACCCGACCCGGCCGATTCTGCTGAACCTGGGGCAGGGGATCGCCAATGACGAGTGGATCGGAAGAGGAGCCGGAGCGAGCCTCAAAGACTACGAGACTTATGTTCAAGGCGGAGACGTTATTTCCTTCGACGTTTATCCGGTCGCAGGCCTGACAAAGCCGCAGCCGGCGGATTTTCTTTGGTACGTCGCGAAGGGTCTTGACCGGATGCGCGGTTGGATGCACGGCCAAGGCACGAGGTGGAACTGCATCGAGTGCACACGGATTGGCGGCGAGCATAAAGCAACGCCAGCTCAAGTCAGATCGGAGGTGTGGATGTCACTGATCCATGGCTCGCGCGGCCTGATCTACTTTGTTCACGAGTTCTCGCCAAAATTCGATGAACATGCCTTGCTCGACGACCCAGAAATGCTCGCCGCTGTTTCGAAACTGAATCACGAGATAGCCGCGATGGCGATGGTGATTAATGCCCCCGATATCGATGGGAGTGTTTCGGTTCAGTCTTCCGGCGCTCCGATTGACACCATGGTCAAGCGCCTCGGCGGGCGAACGACGGTGTTCGCGGTCGGCATGCGCAATGCGGCCGCGACCGGATCGTTCGAGTGCAAAGGTCTCCCGGATTCCGCACCCGTTCGAGTCGTCGGCGAGGATCGGATGTTGGTCGCTTCCCACGGTCGGTTTGTGGATTCGTTTGCTCCATACGGAGTTCACATATATCAGTTCGATCGCTGAATCGTGAGCGTGTTATTATCTCCTCATGAAGCGTCTGGGTCTGTTTCTGTGCTCAATTCTCATTGCTACGCAACTTGTCGCCGGGCAAGGGCCCAAGACGAAGGCGTCGGCGATCAACTACGTTCCCGTAGCGGCGCTCACTCCGGGCGACCGCGATCCTGCTCTGACGGACAAGGTCCTGAGTGATCCAAAATTCCGCACCGGCTCTGTACGACCGCCGGTCGCGGTGACGAACAAGCTGAAAGTCGCCGCATTTAACGCCTACTATCATCGCAAACCGACGAAGCTGGATATGAAGAACTTTGAGGGCGACCACCTCATCCCCCTTGCCGTGGGCGGCGCGACGACGATCAAAAATATTTGGTGTCAGCCGTGGCACCTCAATCTCGCCGGCGTAGATGTAGGCGCGAAGACGAAAGATCGGTTGGAGGATTACGTGATCTTGCAGTATCGGCATCACAAGATCACGCTTAAGGCGGCGCAAGACATGTTCGTTCCGGATTGGACCGCGTCGTACAAGAAGGTCATCGGGCCTCTGCCGAAGTTCGTCCCCGCGCAATAGCTTCGTTCACCACACGCCGTCGTTTCCGATGGTTACCAGCGCCTCGGCGAATTGGCCGAATGGCTGACCATTGGCGCGCAATTCGACCGCGATTGGCAGCCGCCTGCCCGTCGATGTCGGCGTGATGCTGAGCGGTACGCGCACTTCTTCTCGCGGACCCGCTGGCACGGTTGCGGAACTACCGGACCAGTTCTCCGGGCCGACGAGGCGGAGCTCTAGATCGGCGGCGACGGGCAGCGGGTTTCGGATGGTAACGGAAACGTCAAAGGTCTCTAAGTTGGTTTGAACAATACGATATGGCCATATCCAGCCCGGCATACTATCCAAATCGAAGTGGGTGTCTACGTCGCCGAGCGGCATGACCGCGCGCGCAAGCTCGGCGTAATCCTTTGTCCATTTCTCAACGTGTGCGAAGAAGTGATCGTCCGAATGCATAGCGGGCTGGTGGCCCTGGAGCACGATGTCAGGCCGCCAATCGAGCATCCACTTACCACTTTGTTCGTACCCGTCGAGGAGCGCTCCGTTGCGGAAGACATGATTCTGGGATCGCGAGTTGCCCTCGAACGTCTCCACTCCGTTCTCGAAGAAGTATTGATCTCCCGTATGAGCGAAGCGTTTTCCATCGATTTCAAAACCGATGAGGGCGGCGAAGCGGGTGTGACCGCTCATGGGAGCCAGATGGAATTGGATGCCTTCCCATTCGAAGGGCGCGCTTAGGCTTAGGCGGCGCTCGACCGTGATAGGAACGGGCCAACCGCAAGGAAAGGTGTGCGCTTCAGGGCACTCTAAGAGGTCAGCAAAGTTGTCGGCGGCCCAGCACTCGGTGCCATGAAGCCGTTGCAAAACCGGAATCCCGCAGACGTGGTCGTCGTGGAAATGACTCACGAGGACGACGTCGATGCGCTCGATTCCAAGCTGGCGTTTGAGTGCGCTAAGTCCGTGAAGCAGCGCGCGTCGCCGATCCTTTTTGGGGTAGTTCGGAAACGCTGACGCCGTCGATAGCGAGTATCCGTAGTCGAGCGCCATTACCTTTCCGGAATCTGAAATCACGTACCAGGTGTTCGCGACCGATTTGCGGTCGAGCCAAACATGCGGCGTGATTTGCTCCAGGTCCGGCTTGCCGAGTTCCGCGATTGCTTTTGACAACCAGGGCCGCGGAGCCGCGAGGGCTTCGAGGTTCAGTTGAAGTGCGCGCAGGGCGACGCTGGTGTCTCTCAGGATTGGGTCGCCGAGGCTAGGAAGGAGGGCGTCCGGTGCATGTTCGATCAGGCGACCGGCGGATTCGTGCACGTTGAGCGCGCCCGAGAGGTCGTTGTAGTTGTACTGGAGCGGGGCGATGCGCGCTAGGCGTCCAGGTGAATGAATGGCCTCCGCGCAAAAGATGGTGGTGCCTCCGTGTGGCAGGTTGGTGGCGAGTCCGATTTGGCCGCAAGTGACGCCGGGCAAGGGAATAACTTCGAACTTCAGGCCGCCGAGTTCGACCGAATCGTAGTCACGCAGGACACCCGCGATCGGTGTCGGAAGTATCGGGCTGAACCGGTCCCAGAGATTGTCGTAAACGATGTAGCTTTCGCGCTGGCGGAAGTGTTGCTCGGGATCGGCAAAGACCTCGTCTTCATACTCGGGCACGAAGACGGGGATGCCGTGCTTTGCCGCGAGGTGCGCTCCTGCCGAATGATCGCGAAAATAGTGGGTGCAGGCGAGGGCCACGACGTTTGCGGGCAGCGCGGACATCGACTCGAGCCACTCGCCGGTGCCGGCATTGATGACGACGACGCCATCCGGGCCCTCGACGGCGTAGACGTTGCAGCTATCGCGAAATAAGTAGACTCCGGGCAGGACGAGTTCCCACATAGACGTGAGTATTGCTGATGCCCCACCTTCGCGCAACGCGGTCCGCATCGCTATGGTGCAGATCTCCGTCACCGGTGGTGACGGAGGTTTGGGACTCCAATGCTTAGTTAGATGAGCTCCGTGAAGGAATTGAATTTAAGGTTGAACCGGTAGCTGCGGCTCCATTGCGCCTTGATGTCGTCCGCCGCTTCGACGGTGATGTGAGCGCTCTTGATCCCGGCAACAATGATGTCGGCAGACGTGAGCACAACTAGGTCCGGAGCTTCCTCACGAGATTTCTTGACTGCTCGCCTGTCGTCCATGGCGACGATTCCTTCGCGTTCGATCGCGGCGGCCACGGTGAAGGCCTCGCCCGTTCCGAGGCCGCGATTGAGGAGGCTTGCCAACCGATTCATGTAGGCATCGCCTTCGAACGAGAGTTTCCGAATCGCGTCCTGCTCCAGTAACGCGTCGAGCTCAGCTCGCGCCGACCGGACCTCCTCATACACCGCGTCGACAATTCGCACCCGATACCCCAACGCTTGAACGAGGTCAAAACGGCCAACGAATAGAAAGTTGAGCAGAGTGGATGCGTCGGCGATGAGAAGGGGCGACTCCATCAGTCGCCAAACCGCTCCTTCGCAACTTCAAGAAGGGCCTCTCCGTCTAGGCCGGCGAGGTTGCAAGCCTCTCGTAATCGTCCTCCAGAAATCGATTCTCGACGGTACGCTTCGAGGGCAAGGCGCGCGATGTAGGCGGCAAGATAGGGTTGACTCTCACTACTCGGATTCTGCGGCTCGGCGTCCGGGTCTGAAAGCTTTAGAAGGCTTACCAGCTTTCGCCCGTCGCCAACTTGTGCCAGCAGGACCTTGAGCTTTTCTCGGTTCACTTTCCCGAGGTCACTGAGGCGATACGCCGCTGCGGCGTAGCTGACGCCGAATTCGGACGCGATGTACGCAACATCTTGGTAGCCGATTTCCTGCGAACCAGGAGCATTTCGCTTTTCGATGAGCTCGCCGTCCGCGGTCGCCGCGTCGTAAAGCCATCTCTGCTCGCGACTTGGTCCTCCCTTATCTAGACGCTCCAAAAGCGCTTCGATTGCCTTACCGGGCATGAGAAACTCGCTGGCAAAACTGTTCGCTCGACGCTCCATTAGCTCACGCGAGTTAGTCACGCTACTTACGGAATTGGGACGTTGCTTCCTGTCGGCGAGGACGTGCGCGTACTCGTGCGCGTAGGAGAATCGCCGCCGGCCAGCGGAGTGCTTGGAGTTGATGATGATGGCGGAGCCAATCGAAGAGTGGGTGAGGCAGATACCGGACACGCTTTCGGGCATCGGCTCCGCTAGCGCCCAAACGCCTTGGTCATTGATGACCTGCGAAACTTCTCCAATCGGACCGATTCCAAGGCCGAGGCGCATCCGCTCTTGGTTGGCTAGCTCTTGACCCTGATCATACGCCTCGGAGTTGTTGCGAGGATCCCTTAGGTTGTAGTCGGGTGGAAGCTGGCGGCGGTCCTCTCCGATGAAGCGCTCAAGCGAGACCGCTTCTCGAAAGACGGTCAAATAGTGCGCAAGTGACTTGCGAAGGTCTTGGTCCTCGAGCACTCCGGCATCGATTCGGAAAAGTGCCTGAAGCGCGGCTTCTTCGTTGCCCGATTCTTCCGCCTCGCTGAGGATCGATCCGACGGTTTGCGAATACAACTTCGCGAGCCGCACAAGCTCAAGCGAGGTAACGCCTCGTACGCCGGTCTCGATTTGCGCAAGGGTTCCTCGAGAAACTCCCAGCTGTTGGGCGGCTAAATCCTGAGTCAGCCCGAGGTTGTTCCTGGCATCTTGAAGCCTACGACCAATAGATTCTTGAGTTAAAGCCATCCTGTCTTGCTTACATTATGGGCAGAAATTGCCCGAAATGTAAGAATGTGCGGGTTTACTTGTCAAGATTTAACGGATTTGTTAGATGGTTGGAAGTGCAAGGTACGAAGCGAACCCGTAGACGTTGCCGCTATCGCGAAATAAGTAGACTCCGGGTAGGACGAGTTCCCACATAGACGTGAGTATTGCTGATGCCCCACCTTCGCGCAACGCGGTCCGCATCGCTATGGTGCAGATGTCCGTCACCGGCGGTGACGTCGAGAAAAACCTGCAGAATGCGGTCGCCCACATCGCAACCGCGGCGAAGGAAGGTGCGCAGATTGCCCTACTCCCCGAGTGCCTGGATATCGGATGGACCCATCCCGCCGCGCGAGAATTGGCGCAGCCGATCCCGGATGGTCGCAGTTACCAGAGCCTGGCCAAGGCAGCACGCGAGCACAAAATCACGGTTTGCGCCGGACTAACGGAGCGCCTCGGAGACAAGGTGTTCAACGCGGCGGTGCTGATCGGTCCAGATGGTGAGCTGCTCGGCCGGCACCGGAAGCTAAACGAACTCGAGATCGGTCATGCCTTCTACGACCAAGGCGACGGCCTTGCCGTTGTCCACACAGAGCTAGGCACAATCGGCGTCATGATTTGCGCCGATGCGTTTGCGAGGGACAATGCCATCGCAAAGTCTCTCGGTTACATGGGGGCAGACTTCATCTTGTCGCCGTGCGCGTGGGCGGTGCCACCCGATCACGACAACGCGGTGACCCCGTATGGATCGATCTGGATTGAGACTTACGGGCCGGTGGCTCGAATGTTCTCGATGCCGATTATCGGAGTGAGCAACGTCGGCGAGATTACGGGTGGTCCATGGGTGGGGCATCGTTGCATCGGCAACTCGATCGCGGTCGGTCACGATGGCGATATCCTGGCGGTCTGCTCTCACGGCGTCCACGCGCAGGAGGTTCGGCATATCACCGTCCAAACCGTAAATCGGCCCGCTCGTGGCAGCGGTTGGTGGGAAGTTTGGTCATCGCCATCAGAGTCGTGACGAGCCTAGCGCACATCAAAAACGCAACTTAGCGCAAAATACGACTATGTTCGCCGCAGTCGCCGCCACACTCATTCTTCAATCCAACGCCGCACACTCGCTCAACCACCTCACGCACGCCGAGAAGGCGGCGGGCTGGACGCTCTTGTTTGACGGCAAGTCGACCAAGGGTTGGCACTCCTTCAAGCAGAAAATGGTCGAACCAGGTTGGGAAGTGAAGGACGGAGTCCTTGCGTCGTCTGGACCGAATGGCGCGAGTGACATCGTCTCCGACGCCATGTTTGGCTGGTTCGAACTCACCCTCGATTTCAATCTAAGCAAGGGTCAGAACAGCGGGATCATGTTTCACGTGCGTGACGAGGACGATGCGACGTGGCACACCGGACCAGAGATCCAGATCTACGATGACCACGGCGAGCCAGGTGCACAGAAGACCGGATTCCTTTACGATCTCTACTCGTCCAGCGTCGACTCAACTAAGCCGGCCGGGCAGTGGAACCACTTCCGCATCGTCATCGCTCCAAAGAAGTGTGCGACCTACGTCAACGGCGTTCTGTATTACGAGTTCGTGTTGAACAGCCCAGACTTCAAGGCGCGAGTCGCGAAGAGCAAATTCGGCCCGATGCCGCACTTCGCCAAGTACGACACGGGAAGCATCGCCATCCAAGGCGACCACGGTGTCGTCTCGTTTAAGAACATCAAGATTCGACCGCTGAAGTAGCGGCCGCTACTCGGGCCAGTTCTGATAGGCGATCGGTCTGGCCCACCTAAGAATCGCTCGGCCGCCGACTGATGTCGAGTTTGGAACGCTCGTCGCGGGGTACGGACCTCCGTGAACCATCGATGAGCAAACTTCGACGCCGGTCGGAAACTGGTTGTAGATGAGTCGGCCGACTTTGTCTTCAAGAGCGTCCGCGACCACGCGGACGGCATCGAGTTCGGCCGCAGTGGCATGAATGCTCCCGGTGAGTTGCCCTTCCAGCGATTCGATGACGCCGACCGCCTCTTCGACGGTCGCGCAGCGAACAAGAAGCGTTGCCGGTCCGAAGACCTCTTCTTGCATTTCTGGCGCCGCTAAAAACGAGGCGGCAGAAGTTGCGAAGAGTCCGGCTGCGCCCGCGCCTTCTGGGCTCACAAGCGTTTGAACGTTGGCGATGGAACCGAGGCCGTGTGCGCCATCGGCGTAAGCACGTCCGATCCCGTCCGTTAGCATTTTGCCGGTCGGGGAGGCATTCATCAGCTCGCGCAATTTCGATTCAAACGCATCGTAGCCGGTGTCTCCGACCGCGAGGACCAGGCCCGGATTTGTGCAGAACTGGCCGACGCCCATTGTAACGCTCGCGTGCAATCCAGCGGCGAACCCCTCGGGGTCCGCTGCGAGCTTGCCCGGAAGGACGACCATCGGATTGATGCTGCTCATCTCCGCGAAGACGGGAACGGGGCACGTACGAGCCTGCGACGTCGAAACGAGCGCGAGGCCTCCGCGCCGAGAACCAGTGAACCCGACGGCCATGATCAGCGGATGGCTGACCAAGGCTTGGCCGACGGTAGCTCCTTCGCCGAAGATCAGCGAGAAAATTCCAGAGGAGAGAGAGCAATCGGCAAGGGCGGCGACGACCTCGCGGCCGACAATTTCGGACGTCCCAGGGTGGGCAGAGTGTGCCTTGACGATGACGGGGCAACCGGCGGCGAGGGCCGAAGCGGTGTCGCCTCCAGCAACCGAGAACGCCAGCGGAAAGTTGCTTGCCCCAAAGACAACCACAGGGCCAATCGGACGCAGGAGCGACCGGATCGCGGGTCGCGGTGCGGGTTGGCGGTCGGGCATCGCGTCATCGACGCGCAGGTCGGCCCAGGTTCCGGCCTCGGCAATGTCCGCAAACATGCGGAGTTGACCGGTGGTGCGTCCGAGTTCGCCGTTTAGGCGGGCTTCGGGCAGGGCGGTTTCGGCGTGAGCACGAGCAACTACTTCTGCGCGAACTCCTTCCAACCGTTCGGCAATTCGTCGCAAGAGGGCGGCGCGAGTTGCTCCTGTTGAGTTCTTAAACGATCGAAATGCGTCCGACGCCAGATTCGCGGCGAAAGATACGGCGGAAGTAGGTGCCATGTGAAACGTGGTTTCGAGCGTTTCACCGGTAAACCGATCCCGGATGGTGAACTCACCCGCCGACTCTTGGAGGGCTTGACCGCCGATCAACGAGTAACCGCGCAGTCCGCTCATAGGGTCGGCCTCGTCGCCAGCGCGTGATTGATTACCGACATTGCCGCGGCAAGTTCGTCCGGAGCCAGCATCTGGCGGGGCGGACGAACTTGGGCAGAGCCCATGCCGACGACTTCCTGTGTGAGCTTAATAAGCTGGACGAACTTGGGAACCGTATCGAGTCGCAGCAAAGGCAAAAACCAGTCATAAAGCGGGCGAACCTTGTCATTCTTACCGGCCAACGCCCACTCCCAGAGCAGAACTGACTCCCGGGGAAATGAATTTACAAGTCCGGCGATCCAGCCCGTCGCTCCCGCCACGATGCCCTCGACGATCGCATCGTCGACTCCGACCATAAGCGCGAGACGGTCGCCGATGATCGCGCGGATAGCGGTAACTCGCCGAACGTCGGTGCTCGACTCTTTAACGGCGAGCAGGTTCGCGTGCTCGGAAGCTAGCTCGGCAACTTGCTCCGGCAAGAAATCCGTCTTGTACGCAACCGGGTTGTTGTAGAGAATGCACGGAAGGTCGGTCGCTTCCATGACCGCGCTCACGTGCGCCTTCATTTCTCGCCAATCCGTGCTGTAGGCGTATGGCGGCAAAACCATGAGGCCCCGGCATCCGACGGATTCCGCAGTACGGGCGAACGTGATCGCGTCAGCCGTGCTGAGGGCGGCGATACCAGGAATGATCGGCACACGGTCGCCGACGGCGGCAACGCACGATTCCAGCACGGCAACCTTCTCGGCAAACGTGAGGGTCGCGCCTTCGCCGAGCGAGCCACAGGGCACGATTCCGTGGTTTCCTTCGTCAATCAGCCACGTCACGTGCTTCTTTAGAAAGTCATGATCGACCGATCCGTCAGCGAGGAACGGCGTTGTGATGGCAGGGAAAACGCCCGTGAAGTTAAGTTTGCTCATGGTCTCGTATCACCCGACGAAATGCGTTACGCAAATCGGTCTGGTTCTAAGAGTTTGAGCGATATCGATGGCGCTTCGCCACAAATCGTTTCGGCGACGAGCTTGCCCGTGATCGGACCGAGACTAAAGCCCATCATGGCGTGGCCGGTGGCAATGGTGAGGTTAGTGGCGGCGCGAGTGCGACCGACATACGGCATGCCATCCGGTGTGCAGGGCCTAAGCCCGCTCCAGACGGGTTCTTGTGCGAACTCCTGATCGGCAAAGGCGGGAAAGAATTGCGGAATCGACTCCACGATGCCTTGCACGCGGTTCCGGTTGATGCCCGCTTCGCTCGCCCCAATTTCCATCGTGCCGCCGAAGCGCACGGCACCATTCATCGGGGTCACGGCAACCCGCGCCTCCGTGAGGATCGAGCACAGCTTCGGCAGCTCGACTGGTTTGGCGACGGTCATGCTGTACCCTTTGCCGGGTTGGACGGGCAGTCGTAGCTTCAGTTGGGCGGCCAGTTGTTCGCTCCAAGAACCCGTCGCAAGGACCCACTCGTCGGCCGTTATTCGTTGCCGATCGGTTTGTACGCCGGTTATCGCGCTCTGTGCTTTCTCAATCGATTGGACGGACTCGCCGTAATGGATCTGGACTCCGCTGGCTTCAACTTTGGTGCGGAGGGCGTCCATGAAGGCATGGGGCGACAGGTGGCAGTCGTCTTCAAAGTGAATCGCGCCCGCGGCGCGCATCGTGATGGTGGGATCGAGGCCGGCGAGGGCCGAGCCGGAAACGACGGTTGCCCGTAAGCCAAGCGCGCGAGCCTGTTCGGCGACGTGGCCCTCGGCATCAAGGGTGGACTGATCGCGGCAAAGCGTGAGGAGGCCTCGCGTGGTGAAGTCGATGCCCGCACCCATCTCGCCGGCGAAGCTTTCGAACGCGTGCTTGCTCGCTAGGCTCAATTCGCTCAGGACGGGGGCGCACCGGCTGACGTGCTTTGCGTTGGCGGAGCGGGCGAACTGAATGACCCACCGGAGCAGGCTGGGGCTGGCTGACCAGTGGATGCCAAACGGACTTTTCCGGCTGAGCATCATCCGCATACCAAGGCCGATCATCCCAGGCGCGGCGAGCGGGATGAAGTGGCTTGGAACCACCATGCCCGCGTTGCCGTGGCTACAGCCCCGGTGGTCGCGGCTCGCGCGCTCGATGATGGTGACGCGCATTCCGCGCTGGCTCAGTTCGTGGGCAGTGCAAAGGCCGATGATTCCCGCGCCGATGACGCCGACGTGCGTTTCACTCACGACCGGATTCCGTAGCGGAATGGGTCCGTGTCGTATAGGAGCATTCGGCCATGCGCGGTCACCCAAGCCCGGCCCCTGATGACGGGAATGACTAGGCCAGCTCGAACCTCGACAGTGCCGCTAAAAATGGAGCCGATGACGGATTCTTGATGCCATGGGTCGCCCTCTTTCAGCACCCCGTCCTCGTACAGGCAGGCCAATTTTGCGCTCGTGCCCGTGCCGCAAGGGGACCGGTCGTAGGCGAGCCCCGGGCACAGAACGAAATTTTTGGAGTCCGCTACGGTCGAGGGCCCGAACACCTCGATGTGATCGACCTCGGCGCCGTCTTTGCCCGTGATGCCCGCTGCGCCAAGTGCCTTGCGGACAGCGACGGTGAATGCAGTCAGGGCGTCGATGCTTTCGCGGTCGATTTTTCCCGAATAATCGTGGACGAGAAAGAACCAGTTTCCGCCGTATGCGACGTCACCATGCACCCGTCCGTAGCCCGCGACATCGACGCTCGCGTCCTTTAGGTAGCGATAACTCGGCACGTTGTGGAGCGAAACCGATTCGTCTTCGTGCAGAGTCGTTCGGATGCGACCCGGCGGGGTGTCGATGATCACGAGGCCGGGTGCGACAAGGTCTAGATGCGCGAGACTCGTGACGACGCCGATGGTGCCATGGCCACACATGTCGAGGTAGCCGGCATTGTTGAAAAAGATGATCGCGGCGTTGGCTCCTGCACGTTGCTCGGCGAGGAGGATCGCTCCGACGAGCACGTCCGATCCGCGCGGTTCGAGTATCGCCGCCCCACGAATCCAATCGTGCTCATTTTTGAGCAGAGCTTTGGCTTCGGCTGGGTCGTTTGTGCTGAGTTCCGGGAGGCCATCCAGAATGAGTCGCGTGGGTTCGCCACCCGTGTGCGAATCGATGTATTCGAGGCAGTTCACCGACGTTGATTATATCGGTCTGCGTCGGGGCGACATTTGGGAGGTGGCCCGGCAGGCGCCTACAAAAGCGTTTCGACGTCGCTGACTCCCTTCGCTCGTTGCAACGCATCTTCCCAAGTAGTGAAGCTGCCCCGCGATCCGTCGGCTCCTGGAAAGAGAAATTCATAGCATTTTCTACGTTCCGCTTGAAGTGCTCTCCAGTGGCGCTTGACCCAAACACATTCTTTTTTGGCGTCTCGCCTGAGCACGTCACCCCACTCCATGTGAATCCAGCACCATGTGCCGCGGGCCAACGGGCTGAGCCTTCGCTCCATTTCCCAGAACTCTGCCGGGTGGTGTTTGAAACAACCCGGTTCGACTTCGACCGGCGGGATTGCTCTGTGGATATGCTCATGGATGAGGACGTGCCGCATGACCTCGATAGGTAGCCACTCGACGTTGAACAGTGGATGAAGCTCGATGCGGGGATGGTCTATTCGCGCCCAGATCCCGGCGAGTGTTGGCCGGTCAGTAATGATCACCGCTGTTTCTGGGCTCGAAGGGTGTCCGACTAGATTTGCCGCCCAAGCGCTCAGTTCGTGAACATCAAAGTCAAACACCGGAAGCTCAGAATTGGCAACAGTTTTGAGGCCGGGCATAGATTCCTCCGGCCTTCTCCTCGGCCGCTCGAACGGCACGATCAGGCTTTCTCGAGTGACGCATCGCACCTTAGGTTACCAACTCAATAATTCGGTCGAAAACAATCTCCGAAAGGCCCATAACTGTCCGACCTAGGAAGGAATTTACTGCTGCCGATTCGGGCCAGCTTCGCGGCCAAAAACCGTCGCCAGAGCCTATTATCGTGGCCGTTGATTCAATAGCGGTGTGATTGCATACTCCGAGCCTGGATTGCATATCGGTGTGTATTCCTATCCCGAGGCCGCGCGATTACTCGGCGTTTCGGCTCCGCGCGTTGCCCGATGGGCGAACGGCTACACTTTTCCTCGCAAGTACGACCACGGCGAGTCAAAGTCGGTACCTCAGACCTCACGGCATGCGGGTGTGCTCTCTTTCAATGAGCTATGGGAGTTGATGTTCGTCAAAGAGTACGTGGCGTTCGGAGTTCCGCTACCCCTTATCCGCGAGACCGCGGAAGCGCTCGCCTCAGAAGTAGGCGATTTTCCCTTTTCCACTTCTGACGTGCTTATCTCTGGCCGCGAGCTCCTAGTAAAGACCGCCGAAGGTGTCCTTAAGCGCGCTGAAATCGGACAACTTGTCGCCGACTATGCGGCAGCGATGGCGCAGCATGTGGAAATTCGACACAAGCACGTCGGCGGGTATGACATTCCGGAGTTTGACAAACTCGTATATTTGGACAAGGAACTTCGAGGGGGCGAAACGGTTATCTCAGAACGCGCGATACCCACGCGAATCGTATACAACCTTTGGGACAAAGAAAAGCAAGTGGAATCGGTGGCCGAGTACTTCGAGCTTTCTGCGGAGCTAGTGTCGGTTGCCATCCGATACGAGGGTCCATGGCGCCTCGCGGCGTAAAGCTGCTCTTTGATGAGCATTTTTCGGGGGCGCAAGTGGAATTCGGATCGAAGCAGTCGCGATTAGCCGAGTTCCAACATATCCTCAGCCTCGGATGGAGCGGCGATGATGACGCGGTCTGGATATCGCGCGCCGTTGAGGCCGAAATGTTGGTAGAAATCTCCGGCCAAGTTAGTCGAGGTTCTGTGCTGCACTTGGATCGGCATTGCCGGGTACGACCGTTGTCGCGACGCCGGTGATTCGCGGCATTCCGAGTAATCTCTGTTTGGCCCCACCTTGCACCTCGAAACCCGACCAAGCTGGCTAAATCCGCTGGAATATCCGTTCACTCCTCGCGAGTTTCCGACTCGAGATGGCTGGTTGAGCTACGTGGATGTTGGCCAAGGTCGGCCCATCGTGTTCGTCCATGGCTCGATGTCGTGGTCGTACATTTTTCGCAAGCAGATTCGGGCGCTCTTGCCTTTCTATCGCTGCGTTGCCCCGGACCATTTGGGCTTTGGGCTGTCCGAAAAGCCGCAGCGAGCACCGTATCGCCACGAGGACCACGCGCGGCGATTCAAGCTGCTCATGGACTATCTCGACCTTGACGACGTAACGCTGGTTGTTCACGACTCTGGCGGCCCGATCGGGCTGAGTTGGGCGCTCGACAACGCGGATCGTGTGCGCGAGATCGTGTACATCAACACGTTTATGTGGTCGCTCGCGGAGAACAGAAACGCGTACAACATGTCGCGCATCGTCAACAATCCGCTCAATCGCCTGTACCTTCGAATCCTGAACGCGACGCCCGCGTTCATTCTCCCGGGCTTCTTTGCCGATCGACACCGCATGACGCGCCCGATCCAGCGTCACTATCTGGAGCCGTTTCGGTACTTCGAGGACCGCGACGGAGTGTTCGAAATGATTTCGGGCTGGCATCGATCCAACAAGTGGTTTGAGTCGCTCTGGGAGAGGCGAGATGCGTTGGCGGACAAGCGCGCGCTGCTATTGTGGGGCATGAAAGATCCGCTATTTGGAATCGGCGCGCTGGATCGGTGGCGAGAGTTTTTGACCGAAGCGGAAACGGTGCACTTCTTCCGCCACGGTCGGTACGCGCTCGAAGAATCGCCGAATTCCATCACGGGCGAATTGCGCTGGTTTCTCATGAATTACCAGCGGTCGCTGATCGGCGGCTGACCCGCAAAGTACACTCTAAGGCGTGCTTAATTCTTTGATACAAGCCGAGAAGTGGAGCGCGGGCCTTGCGAACGAACGCGCGATTCTTGCTCTTGATGAGCTGCAGGCGGGATACGAAAGATTTCGATCGTGCACGCCGAGCAACGAGGTTTATTCCGCCGATCGCATCCACGGACTTTGGGAACAGCAGACCCCGATCGCCGCGATTATCGCATGTTGCGATTCGCGCATCAGCCCCGAAATCCTTTTCGATCAGCCGCTCGGCAGCGTGTTCGCGAGCAGAGTGCCCGGAAATGTCGCGAGCGACAGTGCCAAGTGGATGCTGGAGATCGCGGTGTCCGAACTCAAGGTTCCCGTAGTGTTTGTTATGGGCCACATCGGGTGCCTTGCCATTGGTCAAATGGTCGAGAACAAGGTCGGGCTCGCCGGCGGCTCGTTGCGGTTTGACATTCACATGGCGATCCATCGCGCCCGAATGAAGAGTCCGAATAACGTTTACCGCCAAGCCGTAGAGGAAAACGTTCACCTTACGATCGAGAACCTCTTAAGTCACTCACACGCGACGCGCGTCGCCCTCGATGAGCACCGACTCGTGATCGTCGGTGGGGTTTATGAGATGGAAACCGGCGAAGTGCGACTGCTGTCGAAGTACCCCGACGCGGCCTCAGGCGACAATTTCGCCTAGGAAGCTGTTGACGAACTCCGCATCCAGCTTCGTTCGTCATAGCAAATCGCCGATTTGCGTGGAAATCAGCGATTTGAACGCTACGCTTCGGTTCAAAGAACCGCGCTACGCGACTTGGGCATCCTTGCCCAAGCGGAGGCTGTTGAGTTGATCAACAGCCTCTTCGGACGCTGTTGTCGAACTCCGCATCCAGCTTCGTTCGTCATAGCAAATCGCCAATTTGCGTGGAAATCAGCGATTTGAACGCTACGCTTCGGTTCAAAGAACCGCGCTACGCGACTTGGGCATCCATGCCCAAGCGGAGGCTGTTGAGTTGATCAACAGCCTCCTAA
>JBBRML010000024.1:0-45799 GCA_038230855.1 Fimbriimonadales bacterium
CCACAAGGCGGAATTACGGAGTATGCGCTTTCGCTGACCGCGACGGGGCAACCGACCACGGACAAATCCGGGCTGTTTCTGCGAGGTCAGGTGCCAGCGGACGGCGATGCGACACAAGGTGGAACAGAAACGATGTTCTTCGAGGGTCTTTCGGATATTCAATTTGAATTCTGGGATGGCACTCAGTGGCTACCGACGTGGGATTCCACGGTGACGGAATCTCGCCGGCTACCTGCAGCGGTGCGCATTTCGTACCGCATGAGCACCGACACTGCGGATCGAATGCTGATTGTCAAATTGCCCTTGAGTGACGTCACTGCTCTCAATCCGATCACTCAAGGGGCGACCGGCTAATGTCAATTCACAACATGAATCGGACACGTCGAGATCGCGGCGGAATCTTTGTGCTGAGCCTGGCGGTTTTGGCTGGTCTCATCGCAATTTTTGCGAGCGTCGCGGCGACGCAGCGGACGGTGCTCCGATCAGAATTGAATCGGCTTGAGGCGATCAAGGCGAAGACGGCTGCGTACGCGGCGGTGCAGCATGCGCTGGCCGTATTGGCCAAGCAAGCATCGAACGGGACGACGACGGCCGGTACGACGAACCAAGCAAACAGTACGACGGCGACGACGCTACAAGACGATTGGGCGCAACTCGGGGACACGGGAGCGACGGCGTACTCGCTAAACGGTAGTTCGTATCGACTGCAAATAATCGACGCAACGTCGCTCGTCAACATTAATTTTGCGACACTGGAGCAGTTGCAACGCATAGGGCTGACCGATGAGCAGATTGACAGCTTGCTAGACTTTCGAGAGGCAGGCACGGCGCCGAGGCCGCTTGGCGGAAAGGACGAGTACTACAACAATCTGAGTAACCCTTACAACGCCAAGCTCGCTACCGTGGACGTCATCGACGAACTCTTGAACATCAAAGGATTCACGGCCAAGACAATTTACGAGCCTCAGACATCAACCGTGAATACGGCGACGGTCACTGCGAGCGGTCAGGACCAGCCGACGCTGTACGACCTTTCAACGGCGTACGGTTACTCGCCCGTGACCAACTCTCAAGGTACGGCAAAACTCAACGTGAACGCGGCGGGAGCCACGGCGCAAGCCTTGCAGGGTAGAGGTATCGACGTGCAATCCGCAACCCAGATCGCCGCATCAAAGGCTTGGACGAGCCTTGGCCAAATCTGCGCACGATTCGGAAACAACCCGACGACCTTACGCAATATTTTGGATAACTTGACCGTCGGCGGGGGCAACCGGGTGCAGGGTCGTTTGAACTTGAACACGGTAACCGAAAACGTGTTGAACACGCTGCCGCAGCTGACTCCGGACGTCGTTCAGGGAATCCTGTCGAGACAGGCTCAAGGTTTTACGACCTTAAGCGACATTCTTCAGGTGCCCGGTTTAAATACGGCAGGATCGCTACTGAACACAGCCGACCTTTTTACCGTTGTTTCTCAATCGTTCGTCGTTCGCGCAGTCGGAACGGTCGGAAACCACACTTTCGCCTTGGAAGCCACAATCGACGTGCAAAACGGGACCCCCAAGATCATTAGAATCACTGACGCTCCTTTCTCAAACATGATCAAGCGGTGGGGATGGCCCGCAGATTCGACGTCGACAACGTCCATGACAGGAAATTAATGAGTAAGCACCACGGGATTGTCACGCCGATTGCGATCGAATGGTCTCCGAAGCGCGTGCGGCTCTTCGACTCCGGATCCAAGTCACATTTCGAGTTCGCAAGTCTGCGCGAAGCATCTAGCGCCGCCGGTAACCGCCCAGTTACCGTCGGTGTGAGTCGCCGAAACGTATTCATCCGAACCGTTCGGCTGCCCAACGCGGCCATTGAAGACTTGCGACCGCTTGTCCAAATGAGGCTGGGAGAGATGTTCCCTGTCGATGCCGCCGATTTGGCGTACGACATCATGCTGATGGACAACGTCACCGCGGAAGGACGCATGGTCCTCATCGCGGCGATGCCCGTGAACGACTTGCGAGAGCTGGCCGCGTCAATAAAATCTTCCGGCCTGAAGGTAGTGAGGGTACTGCCGGTCAGCCTCGGCTCCGTCTACCTCTCCCTCGGTACCGGTCACGAAACATCCGCCGTTGTTTCTGAAGATCTGACGGGCATCGGAATTGACATCATCGCTGACCGGGCATTGATGAGTTCGAGGGTTACGGTTGGCACTGCCACCCTAGAAACCGAGGTTTGTCGAACCCATCAGATGATTGGACTGCCGTGCGGCGACTCCATCGCCACGGCGGATATTCGCTTCCCAGAGGCGCGGTACCAGAGCTCCAGTTCGCCGCTTGAAGCGCTCACCACGGTAGAAGCATCGAACGCAACGATCAACCTACGACTGCCCGAAGTTGTTGCGGCGGAAAGAATATCAATTCGGCGGACTTCGACTCTCCGAGGCACCATGTTGTTGCTTGCGACCGCGGGCGTGTGGATCGTTCTCCTTTCGATGTACAAGACGAAAGTTGCCGCCGTGAGCAAAGAAGTCTCAAAGTACTCCGGCACTACGAAACAGCTCAGTAAGACAAAGGTGGCAGAAGAGAACAAGGCGAATGCGCTTGCCGCTGTGCAAACGTTGATCGCGCCTTCCTTTCGCCCCGCACAGCGCATCAGCGACATCCTGAGTGCCGTCGATCGGAACGTCCCGGATGGACTCTGGCTGAACGGCCTCACGCTCGAGCGAGGCAAAGAGATGCAACTTCGCGGAGTGGCGAAGTCGAGTGGCCCAGTATCCGCGTTCACTCACAATCTGGAATCCGACGGCAGATTTCGTGGCATCCATCTATCGTTTTCAAACTCCTCGCTGATCGACAAGACCCCCGTTCAGCTTATCAGCGTCGGCGCGATCCCGATTGGCAACATCCCGTTCGCAGACGTTTCCAAAAAGAAGAAATGATCAATTTTCACGATAACGATCTCAAGCTTGGAAGCATATTGCTCGTGACGGCCGCGGTCGGATTGGCAGGCGCGCTTGGATTTGCGGCGTGGTTGCAGACTGGAAATCACTTCTCGACCGCTGCGGCCATCAAATCGGAGCGAAGCAGCCAGCTAACGACGCGAAAGGCAATTCACGATGCACAAGATCGCTCTGCTGAGGTGGTGCTGGATTTGGATTCGTATATGTGGAAAGCCTCGGTAGAAGAGGCAACTCGTCTAACGCATCTGCAGATTACGGCCTTAGCGGAACAGAACAAGCTTCGCCTTGTTGCGTTTAGGCCGTTGCGAAACGTGGAGTCGGACAAGGTGATACAGATGCCTTGGCAGGTTCTTCTAGAGGGTCCGTTTCCGAACATTGTGGCTTTCGAACGTGCGCTGGAGGACAAGGCACCGAAGGTCGCGGTCAATTTGATCCAAGTGGCAGCGGCGCAAGAGGGCACGGACAAGGTATCGGCAACCGTAGGAATTGTTGGCTACGTAGATAAGGTTGGGCTGATGAAACTTCAGCCGCCGAAGCCGGCCGCCGCGCCAATCGTCACCACCCCGTCCACGCGCCACAAACTGCGATCGATTTCAAAGCTTAAAGCGACCCCAGTCGTCAAGCCAGCCACCAAGGAATCCTCCTCAGCGGCCCAAAAAGGAAAATAAAGAATAGTGTCTGCAGTCCAAGGAAAAACGAGTACGCGAGCGATCGTCTGGCTTGTCGTCGGCTCCATCGGCTTTTATGGCGTCTTTGCGGTTATGAAGGGGGACGATTCGGCCGTTCCGAATCACACGGCCAAGAAGTTCACTTCAACGAAGAAATCAGGAAATGATATCTTCACGAAGGAAGACTATGCAGCTAAACCGACGGACTTTGCTCCAGTCGCTGGTGCTGCGAAAAACTCGTTCCGGCCACTTGTTTACAAGCAGCCAGCCACCGGCTTGAGCGGCAATCCAGATTATGGTTTTTTCCGGCCGCTCGACACGGACAGTGAACCTTGGGTGTTCTCTGGCACGCCGGAGCTTGATGGCGTACGAACCGCGCTAATCGAGAATACGAAAACCGGTGAAAGCGTCTTCTTGCACTCAGGAGAGAGTTGGAAGCGCCTCAAAGTGCACACCATCGGCGCCGACTTTCTTATCGTAAGCGGTCACGACGCCGACCAGTACACGGTGCACATGCAGGGCATGACCGCTCCTCCTGAAAAGGTCGGCGGCGCAGGCGGTGTCGCAAGCATCAACCCGATCCAGCCCCCACCTCTTCAGGGCAACATCGGAAATGGCGCTGGCAACGGCATGAACGTACTCGCTAGCGACCCGAATGCTGGAGCAGCGATGGGAATGAACAACCAAGGCGGCGGAAATGGCGGCGGCGGTGGTGGCGGTCGACGGAATCGCGGCGGCGGACGTGGCGGTGGGCGCGGTGGCGGCGGAAATGGTGGCGGTGGGGGCGGAAACAGCGCTAGTGGCGACATCTCGCAAATGAACAACGGTGATTTTTAACCGTTCAACTACAATAGTTTTGGCGTTACGTTAACGAAGGGAATTGAGAATAATCTAATGAAATTGAACCGGAAGCTACTTTGGATTTGCGGCGCCGCGATCATGCCATGCGCATCATTTGCGCAATTTGATTTTGGTGGAGGCGCGACAACCGATAAGCCGTGGGAAGATTTCAAGATGAGCAAGACTACGCGGGTCAAGCTTGATTTCCACAACGCGATGATCGACAGTATCATCAGCTATTTCCAAAAGGCTTCTGGCATCGCCATCGTAAAAGACCCCGCCTTGACGGGGACCCTTACCCTGACTACGCCGAAGGCGATTTCGCTTAACAGCGCTTTTTCGATGCTGAGCGAGACGCTGAAGCTTAAGAATTTTTCAATGTCGAAGTCGGACGATATCTTGGTCATCAAGAGCAGTGGCGGCGGCAACGGTCGAGGCGGAAATGGAGGCGGAGGCGGTACTGGCTTTAATCCGGCTGATCTCCCTCCCTTCGGTCAGCCCAAGATCAAGGTCTATCCGATCCAGTATGCGAACGCGTCGCAGATCGCCCGTGTGATCAATGATGTCTACGCTGGTCAGCAGAACCCGATGCAAAACTTAATGCAGATGTTTGGCGGTGGCCAGCAAGGGCGAGGCGGTTTTGGTCAGCAAGGCGGCCGCGGCGGTGGACGCGGTGGCGGCGGGAACCCGTTTGGGCAAGGCGGAGGAGCGCAGAGCGGCTCAACCGTGAAAGCTTCCTCCGACGACTTTAGCAATTCTGTCATCGTCAACGCAAAGGATGAGGATCAGGGCGGCGTGGAGCGGCTGATCAAATCGATTGATAAGCAGACGGCAGCACCTCAGGTTTCAAAGGTTTTCCAACTAACCTTCGCGGTCGCGACTGACCTTGTCACGGTCATTCAAAACACCCTTTACGCTCAGGCGCCGCAAGGGCGAGGTGGCACAGGCTCAACGCAGAATCAGCCAATCGGTCAGCAGTTCCTCAACGCCTTCCGAACGGGTGGCGTACAGCAAGGTTTAGGCACAGTCGTCGCGGAAACACGAACGAACTCACTTATCGTAACGGCGACAAAGGAAAACGTTGAAATCGTCACGAGCCTGATCAAGGAACTCGACAAAAACGTAACCGTTGAGCCCTCTACCTTTGTTTACCAGCTCCAAAATGCGAAAGCGGACGTTGTCGCACAGCTCGTTCAGCAAGCTTTTGGTACGCGGCAAGGCGTTGGTAACTCAGGAGCTGGCCGACTCGGCGCCGGAGCAACGGGCACCCAGGCTCAAGGTACAAACCGCAACAACAATACTAATAATCGGGGCAATCAAGGACAGGGGGGGCTGGGACTCTCGCAAGGTGATGGAGCCGGGAACGGAATTTCGTTGAACCTGCTGGATCCTAATGCTCAGAGCGGCGAGCTCGAAACGAACATCGCGGTGCAAGGTTTTGGCGGCTTCGGCCAAGGCGGTGGCGGCGGCGGTGGCGGCCAGGGTGGATTCCGACTTGGGGGTGGTCAGCAGCAAAACGGCAACCCGTCCGCTACGCAAGCGCGAGGTGCCAACGGTCAGCTCGTTAACGTGCGGGACATCACAGGTCAGGTGACAGTGATCGCGGATCCTCAGACAAACCAAGTCATCATCGTCGGTTCTCCCGATGCCGTAAAGGTACTACAGGGAATCCTTGAGCAACTTGACCGCATACCTGAGCAAGTTATGATCGAAACGATCATCGTCGAGGCGACCCTCGATGCGACCGACCGACTCGGCGTAGAGTGGAAGTTCTTGCAACAGAAGGCGTTCGGTAACAAAGGTACAACCGGCACGCTCGGGACGGACTTTGGCCAGCAAACCACTCCTCCGCAGCAGGGCGGATCTTACACGCTGAAGGGTGGCGACTTGGCATTGTTCATGAACGCGATCAAGACCGACCAAAGCTTCCGAGTGCTGTCGACGCCGCGTATATTCACTTCGAACAACGTTCAGGCGCAGATCAACATCAGCCAGAGCATCCCATACATCCTGAGTTCGCGCCAAGACGTGAACGGAAACTTCACATACACATATGGCTTCCAGGACGTCGGCATCGTGTTGACGGTTACGCCGCGAATCACGAGCAATGGATACGTGACTCTCCAGGTGTCTCAAACTGCGAACGATCTGCAAGGATACACAACGTTTAATGCGCCGATCGTAAATCAGCGACAAGCGGACACAACCGTCACCGTCAAGGATCTGGAAACCGTAATTCTCGGTGGCATCATCCGAAGCACGGTCACAGCCACCACAAACAAGCTGCCGATTCTCGGAGATATTCCGATTCTCGGTCAACTGTTCAAATCCACGTCGAAGGAAACCACGAAGACGGAACTGCTAGTCTTCCTGTCGCCGCACATCGTGCACAACTCTGCAGATGCGCGCAAAATACGAGATGAGGCTCAGCAGGAAATGAGCCCCGCAAACCAGAAGACGATCCAGCAAAGAATTGTAACACCACCTGCAACGGGCAAGGGGACCGGTCAGACCGGAGGGAATGGACAATGAATCTTAAAAGAACAATAACAACACTAGCAGCGGCGCTACTCGTCGCAGCCTCATTCGCCCAAGGTGGCGGTCAGCGAGGTGGATTTGGTATGCGCGGCGGAATGGCGAGCCCAATTTTCCTGCTGCAAGATGAGCAGATCAGAACCGAACTCAAGATTACCGATGAGCAAAAAGCCAAGCTTGACGAAGTTCAGAGCGGCATGCAGGACGAATTCCGAAACGCTTTCCAGGGCGCAAACGGAGATCGAACGCAAATGCAAAAGGTCATCGCAACGGTCATGGAAGGCTTGACGAAAAAGGTTAACGCTATCCTCACGCCCGAGCAGCAGAAGCGTCTGAAGGAACTCAGCATCCAAACTGCAGGTAGCAGTGCTGCCCTGCAAAAGGATGTACAAAAGGACCTCGCCCTCACCGAGGAGCAGACCAAGAAGCTGGCCGAGTTGCAGAAGAAGCAAGACGCCGCAAATCAAGAGATCGGTCGCAAGATGCGAGACCAAGAAATTGACCGAGATCAGGCAACCGAGTTGAGGACCAAGAATGGCAAGGCGATGGACACTGAGATCGACAAGGTTCTCACCGACGAGCAGAAGAAGAAGCTCAAAGAGATGGGCGGCAAGCCGTTCAAGCGTAAGGTCGAGAATTAAGTTCTAGACAATTCAAAGCCGCAGACCGCCCGGTCTGCGGCTTTTTTGTGCCAAACCCACCCTCAACGGTTGTAAACACAACGGTACCCTTGAGTTCGGCAGGCCATTCGCTAAACATCAGTACCCGAAATACCGATGATTAACAGGAATGGATGCGATCATCTCAAGGTTCAAACTCCTGAGCTTTCGAGCGAGCGCGTTTGTTCAGCCTCTCAGCATCATTGCGCTTTGCATTTTGATGTTTGTCACGGCATTTTTCTCGATCGGCATCGCTTCCCTTCATCAAGAATCGCGCGCCATTGAGGCGTCCAAATCTGCCTACCAGCACGCGAAAGGTATCGAGAGTGCGATTGGCCACCTAGACCAGGTTATCGATGAGGCCGGGCGAGATCGTCAGATCGACATCCCGACGACATCGCGGCTGCTCAAGGACATCACGCAGTTGCAGACCAACTCAGTGGCGATAATGTCGGAGTACAACACGACCACCGCTTATCTCGTCGCCTCGGCCAACGAGTCGATGCGAGAAATGCATAAGCAGTTCGCGCTTGCCGAGCTTCGTGACCTGACCGACCAGGACCTACAGAGACTCCAAGATAGTCTGCGGGCGTTTCGGCATCGGAATCAAGCGGTGGCTTCGGAAGCCATTGCTTGGCACGATCAGTTACAAGAGCAAAGAGCGGCAGAGGCCGAAGTCGTTATATGGGTCACAAGCACGTTTTGCTTGCTCGTTGTTCTCGTGTGGGCGATTCCCGCGAGCTTGCGCCGCACCTGGCTCGAAGAGCTTCAAACTCGCACAACGCGTCGCCTTATTCACTTGCAGGTCGAGAAGGCGCGTTACCGGTCGCTCGTCACAGCGGAGCGAGAACAATCAGTTGATTTGCGTTCAGAACTTGAAATGGTCAAGCGTGACGCCGATCAATCGCACCTTTTGTTTCTGCGCGCCAGTCGACGCCTCCAGACCGTCATCACGGGCCTTCCGATTGCTTGCTTTGCCTTCAATCGATCTGGCTTGGTGACGGACTGGAATACTGAAAGTGCGAAAGTCTTCGGGATCGAAGCTGAGCGCGCAAAGGGTTTGGCTCCGCACGAGGCGGTACGAACACACGAAATTCACGCACTCGTTGCCGGAATAAAAGTGGTGCTCGGCGGCGAGTCAATCGAGCACGCAAAAATTACGATTTACGACGCGCAAGGCGAACTGCGCCAGGTTATCTACAGCGCTTATCCGACCTACGACGAGCAAGGGGAGACCTCCGGTGGCATCGTTGCCGCTATGGACGTTACAGACCGTGAAAACGCCATCCAAGAGGCCCTAATGGCGACTTCCCAACGAGCGGCGATCCTTGAGCAGATCGACCATGCGTTTATCGCGGTAGATCGGGCATTCAATCTGGAGTTTGCCAATCCGACGGCTCAGAATTTGCTCGGCTTGGAGAGCGGTTTACAAAACGGCATCAGTCTCCCAGAATTCCTGCCTGACGAAATCTTTTTGGCATTCCAAAATGCACTTGAGAGAAGTTGTAACGAGGGGGCTCCGGTACGGTTTGAAATTCACCGCAGTAGCACGGATCAATGGCTGGACGTGAGAATTTTCCCAGGCAAGTCGACAATTAGCATTCTGTTCGACGACATAACTCAGCGTGTGCAGGAGGTTGCCCGACTTTCTGAGAGTGAAAGCACATTCCGAGCGGCGCTTGAAGCGATGCATGACGGCGTCATCATCGTCTCGAAGAATGGATTGATCTCGACGATTAACCATCGCGCCAGTGAAATTCTAGAGTGCGACGCCGTGCAAGCGAAAGGACACCGCATCGAAAAGGTCGTGCCCACTCTATTCGATTTTGACAATGTTCCGCTGGTCGATTCTCGACGACCAATCGCGAAAGCGCGACGTGGCCACCATGTGGCCAACCTGCAGGTCTTTATCACTACGAGGTCAGGTCAGAGAAAGTTTTTGTCGGTCAACGCCAGTCCGATCCAAGATAGCTCCGGTTCGTCTAACTCCGTCATCGTGACATTTCGCGACGACACCGAACTCATGAACAGTGAGCGTGAACTTACCGAGCGACTCTCAATGTACGAAACCGCGGTAGAACGCATTCGCCAACAGTCCAACCGATTAAAGGTTGTCGAGAACCGACTTTCCAGCATTATGTACGCGGATTCGCTTTCCGGCCTGCCAAATACGAGGGCACTCAACGAAGATTGGAAGCATGCCGGCGGCTTTATCGGCAAGCATTTTGTGCTATTTGGCGTGAACGAGATGGCTGCGTATAACAAGAATCAGGGCCAAGTTCAAGGCGACAGGGCGTTGCAGACGATCGCGACTTGCCTTCGCGCCGTAGTTACGGAGGCCGACAAGTGTTACCGACTTCGTGGCGACGAATTTGTAGTAATTACTGACGATGGCTCTTCAGTAGCCGAACGATTCCACGCGAAAATGCTCGAAGCTCAGTGGTTTTCCAGCCCTGTGACCGTTTCGCACGGGCATTCGGAGATTGATGAGGAGCGGACTCTGCGAGATGTTTACGGAGAGGCTCAAATAGACCGCAAGGGCCATTACCGCCTAGAACAGCACCGGAATGCAGCTTAACCGCGCTTTGTGTTGACTCTAAGGGCGTGATTCATCTAAAACGTTGGTATGCGCCGCGTGCTATTGCTTCTTGCAACATCGTATTTGCTTGCAACAGCATCGTTGGCGCAAACCCTTCGCTTTTGGGCGGTGACGGGCAGTGCCGACGACTCGACGATGTACAAGGAGATCGGTGCGGACTTCGAGAAGAAGACCGGCATAAAGGTTGATGTAAGTCCGCTGGCGTGGGGCAACTTCGAGTCGAAATATTTCACGGCGATGGCGGCGGGTATGCCGCCAGACGCCGGTGCCACCAACCTCGGAGGCCCGTTTAATTACGGCACCGTTGGCGGACTCGTTGACCTTCGTGGCACATTTCCCGCCGAATCGAAGGAGCTTGAATCCAAGTTAAATCCCGCGATGCTTCCCATGTTCAGCGTCGGCAAGAAGCTGTACGGGATTCCTACCGACGTCGGCATTCTCGTGCTCGTGTACCGAAAGGACATTTTTGAACGCCTCGGAATCAAGCCTCCCGCAACCTGGAACGAGCTAAACGCCACCATCGCGAAGCTAGAAGCCAATCATTACCGTTATTACTACAACTGGACTCTGGGTGCGCAGTGGGCTCTGAATATGTACACGATGCCCTACGGGGTGTCTGGGATCGAAGTCGACGCGTCGGGCAAGACCAAACTGAATTGGAATGAGCCGAACTACCAAAAGGGCGTTCTCCAGGCCCTGAACCTCTGGTACATGCACGATTCCCCGGGCAAGGATCTTGGAAGCCGCGCGATCGGACTCTTTGCTTCGGACAAGCCAGGCGAAGGTATGCCGCTGATCATCGACTTGTTCAGCATGGACGGCCAAATTCGGAAGCTAGCGCCTCAGATCGATGGCAAATGGGGCGTAGTCGCTTGGCCGACTGCGGAAACCGGGAAGCCATTTCATGTGATGGGTGGCATCACCTATGTTGTCTTTCGAAAGTCCAAGCACCAGCGCGAGGCGTTTGAATGGGTGAAGTACCTTTCCTCCCAGGAAGTTCAAGAAAAGATTTTTCTGAACCGCTATCGACGGAAGGCGGACCCCGGCTTTACGATCCCGGCGATTACGTCATTTTGGAACGCGGAGGGCGCGAATTTTTGGAAGCGTGAAGAACTCAAGCCCGTACAGGAATTGAAGAATGTTGTAGCGGAAGTTTACAAATCGCTTGGCACAACTCCCCAAGTCCAAGGATCCACAGAAGTCACCAAGCTTGAGTCCAACATGCTCGACAGCATGAAGACTTGGATCGACGATACGATTGCGGGATTGGCAACGAAACAAGGCACGACCCGGTCCGAGCTAATGTCGGCATTTGGTCGCGGAGAGTTCGCGGCGGATCGCGCGTCGCTCTACGCCGAAACTGCGGCGAAGCTGAAGGAGAATTATGCGTCGCTGTTGCCCAAAGCGGAGCAGTTGTTAAGCGAAGCTGAGGGCAGACAGGCACGCCGCACATCAACGGTGCTCGGGCATCTCGATGAGTTTGAGAAGGCGTCGTCTGTTCTCACTTTGCTCGAACGAGCTTTAGTCGTCGCCGCGATTCTCGTCGTTGGTGCGGTTGCGTTCAAGCCGAAGCTGCGTAAGCACGCTCTTTCGTATCTTTACATTGCCTTTCCGGTGCTTGTAGCGGCCGTCTTCGTCTTCTTGCCGGCTCTGACCGCCCTTTATCTTTCGTTTACCGAATACCATCCGGTGCTGCCACTCTCAACGGCGCAGTGGACGGGCATAAGCAACTATCGCGAATCCATTCAGTCGGGTGAGATTGGCTCATCGCTGGCAAAGAGCCTCTATTACGTGCTTGGGACGCTGCCGATCGGAATCGCCCTTGCCCTAGGATGTGCCCTGCTCCTCAACGCGAGGCCCCGCGGCGAGCATGTCTGGCGGTTCTTGTTCTTCTCGCCACTGGTGACGAGTGCAATCAGCGTCGCCTTGATCTTCTCACAACTATTCTTGGGAACCAAGGATGGCTGGTTGAACACGATTCTAGCGAAACTTCACCTAACTACGGAGCCGATTGCCTTTCTCACCTCGGAGCACACTTTTCTGAAGTGCGTCATGATTCTCGCAATCTGGCATGGTATCGCATTCACTTCGGTTGTATTTCTAGCCGGTCTCCAGCAGATTCCCGCGAGTTTGTTCGAAGCGGCGCATCTGGACGGTGCTCCACCGTGGGTACGGCTAAAAAAGATAGTTCTGCCTGGGATCCGGCCGCAGATGCTCTTCGTCACCACTCTCGGGGTCATAGGCTCATTCCAAGTTTTTGAGACTATTTTCTTGCTCGCGAACAAGTCGGCGGACGCCGGAGCGCGGTTCGGGCCCAACGACTCTGGACTGACCACGGTGCCGCTCATATTCCACCAAGGATTTGAATCACTTGAGATGGGCAAATCCTCGGCGAACGCTTACATTCTGTTTGCGATCATCCTGACGCTGACGGCCATCCAGATCAAGTTTTTCCAGCCGGAAGGGAGTCAAGCATGAAGCAACGACGTTCTGAGAGAATCGGCCTTTATGTTTTGCTGACCTTAGGCGCGGCAACTTTGGCGCTTCCTTTCTACTACATGGTCGTGATGGCGCTGCGGTCGAATGAGTCGTTAGCCGTCCCCGGTATACAGCTCACGACGCAGCATCCGACGCTTCAGCCTTTCGTCGACCTCTTTGATGGCGGGTTGATTCTTCAGGCGACCATGAACAGCATCCTTGTAGGCGGCTTGACGACGCTAGGCACGCTGTTCTTTTGCACGCTCGCGGGCTACGCGTTCGCAAAGCATCGATTTCCTGGCCGCGACACGCTCTTCTTGATCCTGCTGAGCACGATGATGGTGCCTGGCGCCGTGCTGCTGGTTCCTGGATTCCTTTTGTTGCGCGATTTGGGCTGGTTGGACACTTTTCTGCCGCTCATCGTGCCTTCGATGGCGGGGGCGTTTGGAGTCTTCCTCTCGCGACAGTTTATTTCCGCGATTCCAGAGAGTCTTCTGGAATGCGCGAGGATGGAAGGAGCCCACGATTTTCGAGTTTATCGGTCGGTGATTCTCCCACTGAGCAAGCCGCTCTTAGCGACTTTGGGAATCCTCACGTTTCTTGGCTCTTGGAACAACTTCATCGGTCCGCTTATCGTGCTTCTTGATGAGAAGAAGTACACGTTGCCGCTGGTTATCGCGATGCTTCAGGGAAGGTTCCCGGGCAAGGAAAACGTGCAGATGGCGGGCGCCGTCATTTCGATCACCCCCGTCGTTATTCTGTTTCTGATTTTCCAGAAGCAAATTATCGCGAGCTTGGCAAGCAGTGGCTTGAAAGAGGCCTAAGCGGCTTACGCGGCGAGCGATTCAGAAACACCGTCGCTCGCGACGTTCACTCCGACAACTTGGTTACGACCCCTGGCTTTGGCAAGGTACAGTCGCTCGTCCGCGCGTCGAAAGACATCTTCAATCGTGCTCGTGACGAATGTGGAAATCGCTACGCCGAAGCTGGCGGTGATGGGACGGAGCGGCCACGGATAATCTTGCAATTTTCGACGCAGTTCCTCGGCGACCAGGCTAGCATCCTGCGATGAGGTCTCCGGAAGCAGCACGACGAACTCTTCGCCGCCATACCTACAAACGACGTCACCTTGACGGACCGAACTGTTTATGATACGTGCCACCGTCATGAGCACGACATCACCATCCGCGTGTCCAAACTGGTCGTTGTAATCCTTGAATTTATCGACGTCTAGCAGAATGAGGGCCAGGCCGTTGCCAGTGCGTTGAGCCCGTGAGAACGTCATCTCGGAAAATGCGTTGAACGCTCGTCGATTGTATAGCCCGGTCAACTCGTCAGTTAACGCCAGCGATTCAAGTTTATGATTCGCGGCTTCGAGCGCGCTATTTTGGTTTTCGATGTGTACGTTGGTTTGCCTGAGCTCAGTCTCGAATTGCTTTCGATCGGAGATATCGATGCACGCCCTGACTACTCCTTCCAGTTCTCCGTCGGCGCCGATCATCGGAATCATACTCGCGAGAATCGTGACAACTGTGCCGTCCGTTCTTGTCACCGCTCGCTCTCGTGCGGAGCGATAACCGCCAGACGCTAGAACCTCTGAAAAGCGCTGCTCTGCCGCCAGCCGTTCTTCCGGCGAGCAGAGCTCCCACAGGCGCAAGCCAATTACATCCACTTCTCGGTGTCCAAAGATCACCTCGTTGCTATGATTCCACGCCAGAATCTTGCCGTCCAAATCCATGGCGCAGCAGCCGATTGGAAGGTTTCGAAACAGGTTTTCGTATCGTTGCGCTGATGCATGAACGAGGCACGATAACGCCTCGGATCGCGCTAACGCCGCACTCAATTCCTTTTTGCTCACGAGCAGAAGTTGTGCGTTCAGCCTCAATTCCAACTGCGACGAAACTTGCCGTCCAATTGCCTCCAGTGCGGCAATTTGCCCCTGCTCCAATTGCCGAGCAAATGTATCCAGCACGCACAGCGCTCCGACGGCGACGCCATCAGCAAAAATTGGAACTCCGGCGTAGAAACGCACGAGTGGAGGTCCAATTACATTTGGGCACTCAAAAAACCGGGGGTCTGCGGATAGGTCGTGGACGATGAACGGTGTCGCTTCCAAGATTGTGTAGCCGCTGATCGACGAGTCCTTTGGCACTTGCGTCACATCCGCGCCGATGCAAGCCTTGAACCACTGCCGGTCCCGATCAATCAATCCGACAGACGCAAACGGAGTGTTGCAGATGTGCGCCGCGAGTTCGACAGCATCCTGATAGATTTGCTCGTTCGGCGTATCCAAAATGTGCAACCGCTCGATAACGCTTAGGCGCTGGAGTTCAGATGCGGTTTGAGCGGAAACGGATTGCATGAGTCGTCTGTTCTGTTATTCTCGGCATTCTTAAGCAATCCTCTGGAGTGTTTTTCCGTTCATTCCTTAACAATTGACTTCAGGCACGGTGGACGGCAACGGAAGAATGATCGCCACAGAAGCGAGTACTCGCCGAAGAGTTCGTATACTGAAATCGTGTCCAATGAAGTTGCAATGCGTACGCCAAACAGGGCAAGGGTTCAGATGATATTTAGGCAATGCGCTATCGTCGCCGCGATATCGGTTTTCTATGCCGGTGCCGGAGCATCGTTACCGCAAGAGCGCCCAAACGAGCAAGCACTCACTTTTTGGGCCTATCGGGCGGTGTGCACGACGCCGACTTACTCTTACGAAAAGGTTCACGCCATGATCAAGAACATGAAGGAGGGCGACAACGATAGCCGATTGCTAGCAGCGCCCAAGTTCAGAGCCATGCCTTTCAAAGAAAAGTTCACGTACACGATGCTCAACTACGAGAACAGCACTCAGAACTGCGACGGTCCGATGATAACAAACAAGGATCGAGAGCGCATCTACACCCACCTTCCTGACGCCTACGGCGATGCCGGTCGCTGGAGCAAGCAACAAGAGGCGTTCTTGCATGAGAACCGAACGAAGGTGATTGGCCTACTGAGGCAGTCGATCAAACCTACGTCGCGAGTTGGCCTCAACTTCAAAAATGCGATTCAGGAGCTGGACGCTTGGGAGCTGACGCCTGACCTCATTGCAAAGTATCGCCGGGACCAGCGAGACGTCGACATCCTCGCGACGCTAGTGATTGTCATGCGCGATCTCAAGTTTCGGCCGTTCATCACGTCAAGCGTATTCAAGGCAAGCTTTGGGAAGGATGACAGCATCAAGAGCTTCATCCCCGCGACGGCCACGAACCGCTCACGGATATTGAAATGGGCGTCCGATTTCTACCGCGCGAAGCACGGCCGCTAAATGCTGGCTTTCATCTCACTTATCGCGGTGGACGCAAGCATGGTTGTCGTGCACGCAGGAAAGTACCACGTCGGAAAAGCTACTTTCATCGAGAATCCACCCCGGACGGTGGCCTTACACGCCTTCTCAATCGCCAAGACCGAGACCACGAACGCGGAATTTGCGGCGTTCGTCAAGGCGACGGGCTATTTGACCGACGCTGAGCGGCGACACGATGCGATGAAGTTTAGGCCGCCTCTGGCCGAGTTTCGATGGCTTAAGGATCCGTCCGCGTCGTGGTGATTTCCGAACGGCTCTAAGGACGGCGATATTCATGCAAAGTCGGACCACCCGGTGACGACGATATCGTATGCGGTCGCCGAACGCTACTGTAACTGGGCTCATGTGCGATTACCGACTTTGGACGAATGGGAAGTTGCCTGCCGTGCAGGGACGTCAGGGGACTATTTTTTTGGTCCGGACGTAAACCAGATTGGGAAGTACGCAAACATTTGGCATGGGAAGAACCACCTTGTCTCGGACACTTCAGATGGTTACGTAACCACATCTCCAGTTGCCAAATTCTTGCCGAATCCGTGGGGACTATACGACGTCTACGGGAATGTTTTTGAGTTCTGTTCAGGGCATCTGCCGACCGATGGTCCGAAGACTCGCCACGCCCGGGGCGGGTCTTGGTGGTGCAGCGCGAACGCGTGTTGCTTCTTCAATTCGGCGGACATTGGCAAGGTTAATTTACACGCCTCGTTCAGCAACCAGGGTTTCCGCGTCGTCCGAGATGCCCACTGAGTGAGAGTTCCCGACGGAACGCGCCCTTAAGCAAGCCCGTATACTTTGCAGCAATGGACGCAGATGCCTTTTACGCTGGAGTGATCGACAAGTACGCCAAGCACGTCAACCCTTACCTCGGGCGATTGATGGCCTTTGCGGGGTTCGGAGTCGAGATGCGCGGCGAAGGGTGCGTGATCTTTGACCATGAGGGACGCGAGTTCATCGACTTCCTCGGTGGTTACGGCACATTCAGCCTCGGCCATCGTCACCCTCGAGTCATCGCGGCCGTCAAGGATCAACTCGACAAGCTTCCTCTTAGCGGCAAGGCCTTTTTCAGCGCGGCAGGAGCCGATTTGGCCGAGAAATTGGCACAAGTTTCGCCCGCCGGGTTGGAGTACACGTTTTTCTGCAACAGCGGCGCGGAGGCTGTTGAGGGTGCCCTCAAGTTCGCCAAAGGCGTGACTGGACGCCGGAAGCTCATTTCGACCCAGGATTCATTTCATGGCAAAACACTTGGCGCCCTGTCGGTGATGGGGCGAGCAAAGTATCGATCGAAATACGAACCACTTTTGCCGGGAGTCGCGTTTGTACCCTTTGGCGATGTGGCCGCTGCTCAGGCGGAGATCGACGAGAACACGGCGGCATTCATCGTCGAGCCCATTCAGGGCGAAGGCGGAATCATCGTTCCGCCGGCCGGCTACCTGAGCGCTATCCGTGAGGCATGTGACCGACACGGAGCCCTCATGATCGCCGATGAGATTCAAACCGGATTTGGTCGCACGGGACTCTTTTTCGCCTGTGAGCGGGACGGTGTCTCGCCCGACCTAATGACATTGGCGAAGTGTCTCGGCGGTGGGGTCATGCCAATTGGGGCGATCCACGGCACCAAGGCGATTTGGGACGCGATCTACGAAAACAGTCCGCTTTCGCACACGAGCACCTTCGGCGGCAATCCGCTGGCATGTGTTGCGGGCATAGCCACGATTCAGGTCATCGAAGAGGAGGGCTTGGTTGAGCGAAGCCGCGTTCAGGGCGCGAAACTACTTGGCGGCCTACAGCATGTAGCGACGAAGCATGCCGACACGATTCGGGAGGCTCGGGGCCGGGGCCTCATGATCGGACTTGAGTTCATCGAAGATGAGGTCGGGGAGCTGGTTGTTGCCGCACTGTTGAAGCGCGGAGTCTGTGTAGCGTACACGCTCAACAATCCACGCATCTTGCGCTTTGAGCCGCCCCTTCTTATTAACGACGAGCAGATCGAACGAGGAGTGCACGCAGTCGACGAAGCGGTCCAGGAAACGAAGGAACTGCTCGCTTCTCTATGAAGAGCGATAGCGGCGAGGGGGCCCCCTGAACGAATTGCGTGGGTTGAGCAGGTCGCCCTATTGACGACGCGTTTAGCCCCCGACAATAGAGGTAACGGTTTGATCTCCAGCAGAGCTAGGGCCGAATTTACGCCGCGAGAGGTCAAACTCGCGGCTTTTTTGCGTTAGCCGCCTGTTTTTAGGAGCGGGCACCCGGCGTAGCCGGTCTTCTCGTCGTACTGCTGGTGGTAGTACTCAGCAATCCAGAATTTTGGAAGCGGCTTTATCGTGGTGACGATTTGCCCGACCGTTTTCTTTTGGCGCAACGCCTTGCTCAATTCCGCTGCTTTTACCTGCTCCGGACTAAATGTCCAGATCGCTGAACGGTAGCTGTCGCCGTAGTCAGGTCCTTGGCGATTTAGCTGCGTTCCGTCGTGCGTATCCCAAAATCGATCAAGCAACTGATTGTAAGTGACGACTTTCGGGTCGTACTCAATGAGAACGGTCTCTGCATGGCCCGTCGTGTGGCTACAGACGGTTTCGTACGTTGGGCCGGACGTCTGACCTCCGGTGTAGCCAACTGCCGTCGCCTTTACGCCACGAACATTCCGAAACGTTTCCTCGGTGCCCCAGAAACATCCGCCGCTAAATGCGGCAAGTTCGTGACCATCTTCGGCTCTTAGGGGCGTCCCACGACCCACGTGACCTGGGTTTGTACCGACGATTTTGTGCATCGCGGGCTTTGCATGATCTTGTGACATTGAGAATCCTGTAATTGCAACTGCCAGGGCAGCAGCCGCAGATCCGACTAAAATGGCGGCAACGTTCATATGTTTTACTCTACGTCGAAGTTTGGCCCAAATGATGCACAAAGTCCCAAACATGCAATTGTCGGATCGCATTCGACTCGGTGGCCGGAGCGGGGTGCTCGCCATTGTGATTGCAGGCATGGCGCTTACTGGCTGTGGCGCCATGCATCAAGCGTCGAGGTTTTACGACGCGGCCTTCCCTGCCCCTTTGTCAAACATTGATGACGTTATGATTCTTGACGTCATGGACGCAAAGACGACGGTCAGCGTTCACATGGACTCTGGCCGAATCCTTTGCCGATACGAACTCCATCAGGCAAAGGAATTCACTTGCAGAATCGACAAAGAGTCGAGCACGGTCAAGTCCGCGAAACTTTACGACCAGCAACTCGGCTTGATCGCGGAACTCGATCGATCAGGTAAGCCGTCCGCAACCGTGCAACCCGGCACCTACGTGCTGGAAGTTATCTCACAGGTGCGGTAACCATTGGGCTCCCAAACGGCCTAGCCGCAACCTTTAGGCGTTGTCGCTCGTTTCTACTCATGGAACGCTTCTGGAAAGAAACAATGTCTGAATCGACGAAAAACATTTTCATCCTTGTCGGGTTGGTAGTTGGGGTTTACATCGCATGGCACGTGGCCGTCGCGCTGCTCCCCTGGGCGATCGTTGCCGCCGTCATCTACGGCGTGTACCAACTCTTTGGTCGCAAAGCCCTCGGGGGCGGTCGCCGAACCCTTCCCTAGTTCTCAAGTTTCTTCTTCGTCCGGCGGATGCCGTGATGTTCAATATCGATAAGGCCCCGCTTCATCAAAGAGCCGATCGCCTTCTTGTAGTCGGATTTACTCACTCCGAAGCGAGCTCGAATCGCTTCGGGCTCGCTCTTGTCGGAAAGAGCGATGAACCCGCGCTCGCGCTCAAGTTCATCGAGAACTCGATCTGAGAAGTCAAATATCGCTCGGTGACCCATCAACCGCTGCCCAATCACGGGCAATCCAGCGGCAATCTTGTAGACGAATCCGGTGGCGTCTTCACCCACCTTCTGGTCGAGAAAGTGCCCTTGCGCCGCGACGGCGTGGATGGCGTTATCCACGATGAGGTGGGTACTCGACTCCGAGCGCTTCCAAATCATCACGGGTACTTCGGCATTGACTTCGGCAATGAACTCGGTGGTCAAAAACCGGCCGATTCTTTCGCTGGCAACCAAACGATCCGTAACGGGGTCCGCTTCAATTCGCACGAAGAGAAACTCCCCGACTTGAGGTTTGCTCCGCAACTCCCTAAACGGCAAAAGCAGATCGCGCTCAAGGCCGAAGTCAAGGAAGACACCGGTATCGTTTACGTCGGCAACGCGTAAGTTTGCGAATTGACCGACTTGCGCTCGGGGACGCCGCAACGTGGCAATCAGCCGATCTTCAGAGTCGCGGTAGATAAACGCGGTGACCATTTCACCGACGATGATGTTCTCGCTTGCCGGAGTCCAGGGTAGCAAAACGTCTTCCTTGCCGTCCGACAGATACAGCCCAACCGATGTGTTCCGCACGGCCTCAAGCCGATGCGTTCGTCCGACCGTCAATTCTTGACCGCTCCGAGGTACTTATCCACCCATGCGATGATCGCGGCGATATCCGGACCAACATCGCCCCAACCGTGGCCCTTGCCCGGTCGTACGATTAGCTGCGTCGGCACCTTCAGTTCTTGCAATTTTGCGTAGCCAATCTGGCTTTGTTGCAGAGGAACAAGGGCGTCGGCATCGCCGTGAATGAAAAGCGTTGGGGGCATCGCGGCCGTGAATGCCGGGAGCGGCGACAGAGCCGGGATCATGGCTTCGATCTCGGTGCGAGGAGTCTTGTCGGTGATGCCAAACGCGGGCCAGAACACGCGAAGAATCGGTTGGTCAACGGCAATCTTTCCGGCGGCGCCCCACGAGCCCATATCGGTCGGCGGATAAAACGCGGCGACAGCCTGCACCTTGCTGCTTGCGCGTTCGATTGGATCAGTTGCGTTGGGATCGCCATCGTCGCCATGGGCCGCGATCATGAGCGACAGGTGACCACCCGCGCTGCCGCCGCTCACCGCCAGCTTGTTCGGATCGATGCCAAAGCCAGCCGCGCCCGCGCGAATGAAGCGAACAGAACGATAAACATCCTTCAAAATGTCGGGCAGTTTGAAGTAGGGCTGTGAGCCATGACAAACCTCAAAAACGGTATATCCGTGATCGCAGAACGCTTTCGCGAGCCCTGGATTCATCGAACGTGTGTCAGACACCCATCCGCCGGAAACGATCCAAATGAAGGCGATACCGTTCGGTTTTTCCGGTTTGAAGACATCCATCACGAGGGCAACGCCTGCCTTGTGCCCGTAGACGACGTCCGAGATTCGCGTCATGTCGGCTCGGCCAAACCGCGCGACCATGCAGAGCACGATCAGAGTCGAAATGCGAATCAGAGGTTTCATGGGAGGTTTGTCCAAGATACCCGGCTCTCTCACACCTTCCGATCTGCCATAATATCGCCGTCGCGGAGTGGTGTCCGAGTGGTCGAAGGAGCGCGATTGGAAATCGCGTATACGGAAACGTATCGAGAGTTCGAATCTCTCCCGCTCCGCCAGCAAATCATGGCGCTCCTAATGTCAGAAGACGACCACCGCACGCGCCATCGCGTGATCGCCAATATTCTGGAATGTATTCGGAACGATCGAACGATCAAATTGCCACCGTTTGATCGCTTGCGAGACCGCCCGAGCGACCTCTTTGCATTGCAGTCCGTCGGACTCGAGCCGAACGATTTCGGCGGCAAGATGGGCGATTTCAGATTTCAGTTTGAGGGTGAGGACGACCTGCTGCACCTATTCGTCGTACGAAACAATGGGGCTGAGATTGCCGTTTCGGATGCTCAGCAAGTATGCGGCAACCTGCTTCCTGGCGTCGCGCCCGCGCTCATTTGGCTGAAGCCAGGCGTGTACTCCCACCACTTTTACGTCGGCCACGACGAGTTGATCGCGACGATCACCCTCGGAGAGGAGCCGAGTACACTTTAGGAAAGCAATGTCGCTTGGACGAAACTTCATCTTACGGGCGGCGACTCTTAAACCCGTTCAAGCCATCGTTCGGAAATCCTTCTTGTTTCGTCCCGTAGTCAAACGATTCATCGCGGGTGACACCCTTGAGGAGGCTCTGAAGGCGAGCGAAGAGCTATTGCAGCGCGGTATTCGCATCACCCTTGACTATCTGGGGGAAAACACCCACTCCGAAGCCGAGGCACTCGCGGCAAAGGCGACGTACCTCACGATGCTTTCCGAGATCGCCAAGCTGGAGTCGGTCCAAGAGTTCAGTCGTCGAACCAAGAGCTATCCGACTGGAAAGCTGACTTCCGCCGTGATCGAGCCCCTCAATATTTCGATCAAGCTGACTCAGTGTGGTTTGGACCAAGGGACCGACTTTGCTGAGCAGAACTACCGTGACGTGCTGACAGAGGCGATGAAGTCTTCCAATTTTGTCCGCATCGACATGGAAGCGTCTGAATACACGCAGCCCACGATGGACATGATCGAAAGGGTTCGCATGGATAACCCAAATACGGGGACCGTACTCCAGAGCTACCTGTATCGAAACGACGGAGATGTGGCGACGGTCATCCAGTGGCAGGCTCGCACGCGACTCGTCAAAGGTGCGTATCTCGAACCGGAAGCGGTCGCTTACAAAGATAAGTCCAAGGTGGATGAGGCTTATGTTCGGCAGGCGAAGTTGCTCCTGCTTGATGGCAACTATCCGGCGATCGCCACTCAGGACGAGAAAATTATCAACGAGCTGAAGAAGTTTGTTTCAGAAAGAAGCATTGATAAATCCGGCTTCGAGTTTCAGATGCTGTACGGGATTCGCCGTGATCTGCAGGAGAGCCTCGTTCGTGAGGGGTTCAATGTGCGCGTTTATGTTCCGTTCGGGGACGCCTGGTATCCGTACTTTACGCGGAGATTGGCCGAGCGTCCTGCGAACGTGATGTTCATCGCGAAAGCAATGCTGAAGGGCTAAGCGCTAAGCAGCACGACTCACGGTCGGCTCGACGGTCACCGTAACCTTGCCTCGGACCGCATTCGTGATTAGGCAGTAATTGTCCGCCTTGTGGGCGACATCTTCGGCAATTTTGACTTGGTCGTCCGTGGCATCTGCGGCCAGCGTTATGGCGGGTCGGATGACGATGTTTGCATAGGTGAAGCTCTGGCCGTTTTGCTCAACGGTGCCAGTGGCTTCTACCTTCAGCGACGTCACTACTAGCCGCCGCATCGCGGCGACGATTCCGAACGTGATCGAGTAGCAGCTCGCGATTGCACTTGTTAGCAACTCTTCGGGGTTTGACCCGCCGCCTAGGCCCTGGAATTCTGGTGGGACGGCAAGGGGAATTGATACGCCGCTGTACGCCGTGGTGACGTTGCCGCTACCTTCGCGCCCGCCGTTCCATTCGACGGTGACGTTGTATTCGTGATTGGTTGCCATGCCAACAGTTTACTTTTCGGGGGGCATGTCAAAATGGTGGGGATGGGAGAACCGGCATTCTATATCGGCAATGTGCCCATCGCAAACCGTCTTCTCTTAGCTCCGATGGAAGACGTGACGAACCAGCCGTTTCGGCGACTGGCCAAGCGGATAGCTAACCCCGGGCTGATGTTCACGGAGTTCGTCAGCGCGATGGCGATTCACTATGGCGCGGGCAAGACCCATCGCAAGATGGAGATCCACCCGGAAGAGCGGCCACTCGGAATTCAGATTTTTGGCGGCGAAGTAGCCACGATGGCGGAAACGGCGAGGATTGCCGAGGAAATGGGGGCAGACATCCTCGATATCAACATGGGGTGTTGGGTGCCAAAAGTGTGTAAGACAGGGGCGGGAGCAGCCCTCCTGAAAGACCCCGAACTCGCTCAGCGCATTGTTTCCGCAGTCGTTGCGGCAGTGCGAATTCCGGTTACGGTGAAGGTACGCGCGGGCTGGGACTTTTCGCTCTTTGCCGCTCCCGAGCTTGCCCGGAGATTCGAGGATGCGGGTGCGAAGATGATCACTCTGCATGCAAGGTTTGCAAAGCAAGGGTTTGAGGGCCAGGCCGACTGGAGCCTAGTCCGCGCGATGCGTGAAGTAGTTACCGTTCCTTTGATCGGCAACGGCGATATCAAGACGGGACCCGACGCGTTACGACTACGCGAAGAGAGCGGCTGTGACGGAGTCATGGTTGGCAGGTCGGCGATCTCGAATCCTTGGGCGTTGCGAGACATTCAGCGCGGCTGTGCGGGGCTACCGCCAGGATCACCGCCGACTTTGGCGGAGCGAATTGAGGTCGCGCTGGAGCACTTGCGACTGATGATCGAGTTCGAATCGGAGGACGCGGGGCCGGAACAAGGCGAGTTGCGCGCGTGTCGGGCGTTGCGAGGGCAAATCCCTATGTACATCAAAGGTGAAGTTGGTGCTCCTCAGTTGCGCGACCGACTGACCCGGTGTTCGTCATTTGACGAATACGAAACGATCTTGCGAGAGTTCGAGAACACGCCTCGGCGACCTATTTTAGTCGCACCTTAATTTTTGACGCCGCTTTAACTGCCGCATGCCTTAGCTCCCCGATGTCTGTACCGATCTCGCCACTCGCCACGGCAACCGCCATTCGGCGATTGACGCGACAGGAAGGCTTGCCGAAGACTCTCACATCAACGCGTGCGTCGGTGAGCGCATCTGAAACTCCGGTGATCTCCGGAGCCTCCGTTGACTCGTGTTCGGCGAGGACGACGGCACTTGCGGCGTGACGCCTAAGCTCTAGCGGCGGGATCGGCAGGCCTAGAACGGCGCGAGCGTGCAATTCAAATTCGTTCAAAGGTAAGCAATTTGCCAGGGTGACCAGGCCCGTATCGTGCGGCCGTGGCGAGAGTTCCGAGAAAATGACTCCATCATGTGCGAGGAAGAACTCAACCCCCCATATACCTGCTCCTCCTAACGAACGAGTAACTTGGTCCGCCATTGCCTGCGCGGCGGCGAGAGGCTCAGCGGTTATGCGGCATGGCATCCAGCTCTCCTGATAATCGCCACGTTCTTGCCGATGACCCACAGGCGGACAGAAGAGAGTGGGGCCGTTTCGTTGCGTCACGGTCAGCAAGGTGATCTCTGTTTCGAACTCGACAAACCCTTCGACGATGACTTCGCTTTGCGATACCCGGCCCTTCGACTGTGAGGCGTTCCACGCTTGTTCGAGATCTTCGGCGGAGCGAACCGTCGACTGTCCTTTTCCGCTTGAAGACATGAGGGGCTTCACGACGCACGGAAATCCGACTTCGTTCGCGGCACCGCGCAGTTCGTCGAGCGACGTCGCGTAGCGATAGGGTGCGGTTCGAATGCCCAACTCTCGGGCGGCTAGGTCTCGGATCGCCTTGCGGTTCATCGTGAAATTCGCCGCCCTTGCGCTGGGTACGACGGTGATTCCAGCCGCCTCATAATCGTAAAAGCGTTCGGTTCGAATGGCCTCGATCTCGGGCACGATGAGGTCGGGCTTGTGCTTGGCGACCAAGCGATCAAGTTCCGCGCCATCCAGCATGTTGATCACTTCACGATTGGGCGTCACTTGCTGGGCGGGCGCATCGTTGTAAGAGTCGACAGCGATCACGCGTTGGCCCAGGCGGGCGCACGCGATGGCGAACTCTTTCCCGAGTTCACCGGATCCGAGCAGCAGGATCGTCTTTTGCACGACGTGCAGTTTACGGGTCGCAGAGACTCTGGATGCCCGCCCGACAAAACAATCCTCTATTCCTGCCTCGGATACTCGCATAATGAAAAGCGTGGATCGAGCCACAGACTCCATATCCGCGCAGGCCGCACTCCTTAACGAGTTGATGACCGCCGTCGCCGTTCCAGAGATGCAGGCGGCAGGTATTTCTGCGTCAGTGTTTGAGTTGCTTAGCGCGATCAATGCGGGTCAAGGAAAGGAAACGCAGGCAAGTATTGCCCGCCGCATGGGCATTACGCCGCCGTCTTTGACCGAGGCGGTACAGGCTGCCGTCAAGCGAGGCCTGATCGAGCAGGTGCTGAGTGAGACAGATGCTCGAACCAAGCACTTGCGCTTAACAGTTCGAGGTCGAACAATCTTCCGACGCATTCTGGCGCGAATTGAGTCCGCCGAAGGACACGCACTGTCGGTACTTTCTGCCCAGGAATATGGGGCAGCACTGGACGCTTTGAGGCGGCTGAACCGGGCCCTTGCGAAAACTATCGAGCAAACGAGCAACCAATCGAAGGCTCCTCGCATCTAATCTAATAACTAGCGCTGGACAATGAGACCGATCGATGAACGCCTTGACCTAGAGTTTTCTCAGGCGATTCTGTGTGTCGAATACCGGATTCCGAAGTCGACTCGTCTTGGCCGCATGGGTTTCCTGCATACCTTGGCCCTTCGTTACGGCATGCTTGGTGTCGCCGCCGCCCACAACATTCTGTCGAACTCTGATCGGAATGAGCGCCTCGCCTTCGTCGAGCGATTGCCCGCTTGGTCGGACTTTGTGGAAGAACATGTGCGTTGGGAAATCGGCCAGAAGTTGCCGGTTTCGGTAAACGCCTCCACGCCGAGTTGGGTAGCGAGACAGTCGGCGGAGCCGTTCCATGTCTACATTGCGATGCAACGTCGGGGTTATCCGCTAGACGAATGCCTGCGAGCAGTCTGCGAAGATTATCTGTTGCTCGCCCGACCCGCAGTGCGGCGAGAATTGTCCATGCTGAAGCGACGCGCAGCGGTGACAGAGTTCCTTCTGATTGCGGATGACTCGCGCCGGTACGCGGAGAACTTTTTCGAACGGCGTTTGTGTGACCTGGACGAAGTTCCCGAGATCGCGCTCCTCGACGATTAGCGACTGCTTTCTGCGAGAAGTTTTATTCATTCAGCGCCGCGCTTGCCCCCTCGATCACCACCGAGAACCTGAGGAACAAAGTTTTTCGAGCATGTACTTGCAACCTACTGGCAATTCTGCTAGGATACGGTTACAAGGAGTGTTAACATGCTGCGCATCGTCGGATTACAACGGAATGAATCTAGTCAGCGAGAATTTATCCTTTTACAAAACCAGGGCAATCTACGCGTTCAACTACGCGGCCACGTGGTGATGACGGAGGGAGCCATCGATGGTGGATCTAGCGCGAGCTACGTCTTTGCGGACGAAGCCTTAGTGCCGGCAGGCATGTACGTCATGCTCGTGACTGGTATCGGGGAGCCACGGTGGGTGCAGACCAAAGAAAGCGCCCTCGTGTACTACACGTTCATTAATCGCGAAACGCCAATGTGGGATGACGCGGGCGGACCGATCCACATCCTGGCCGTACAGCACTCATTTGCCGAACGGCCGATCGAACAGCTTCTCAAGGTTTAGTTCAACGCGCGCCGCGGGACGTTCGGCACAACGTTGGTCTTTCGAATTGAAGCCACATCTCCCACCTTGGGGAGCTCGATCATGCCCCATGCGTACGCACCATCCGTGCTTTCGGCTTCCAGAATGTTGAACGCTAGGATGCCGAGCGGCTGTGCGGTCGAGACAAAATAGCTTCCTGCACTGATGCGACCTTGCTCCGTTGCGTACGCTCCATCAATCACGGCGAGCCGATGCCCCTGAAACGCGCCAGGGCTAACGCGTACTGCACTTACGCGAAGCTCTTGGATCGGTCCCGACCATTCGGCGAGAAGGCGCTCTACGGCAATACCGTGCTTGCGCAGCAAGGCGACCAGTCCTTTGGCCTCAGCCGGCACCAAATATCCTGAGGGGAATTCGGCGGTCTTCTCGTTTGCCCATCGATCAAATATGTCAAGCCGCACTCGGTCGTAGGCATCTGGACGCTTTTCGTGCTTGCCAGGCGGTTTCTCGATCGGCACATCTTCGGTTCGCCCTTTGGCCATCTGGAATCGGACTCCGATCTGCGGGTGAGAGGTAGACCATGCGGTCATCTCGCGATCGGCAAGTTCGCTCGTCCGGCGAACTTCCTTCGCATGAGCGGCAACCCAGTCCATTGTCGAAGTCACAAATCGCTCGGTGACCTCGACGCGATCTCTGAATGGTATGAATGTCGTTGCTTCGCTCAGGATTCCGATCCGGTTGCGCAGGCCAACGTAATTCGTAACATATCGGCCCTCGAAGCCAAACGTCTCCCATCGACGCACCGTGCCGCGTCGCGACGCATTTCCATAGTCTTGAAGGTCGAGCTTGTACTTTGCGTTGAACTCGCGGCGCACATCGAGCAGCATCCTTTCTCGGGCGAGTTTCATCACGTGCGGCTCGGTGGAAGGATTGGTAGGAGGTGCGTACGTTAGGTCGTAGCCATGACGTGTGCCGTCAGTGGTGTGCAAGTCCATGACGACATCTGGGTCCCACTTCGTGTAGATGGAGTCCAGAGCGGCAGTCATTTCTGGAGACTCCACCTTGATCGCGTCGCGATTGAGATCCAAATTCTGGCCGTTCGGCCTCAGGCCGACGATCGCGGGCCCGTCTTGCTCAGGTCGGTTTCGGTCGACAGGGCCCCACTTTTCGTTTCCATCCGCGTTGTAGATCGGATTTACCAAAAAGATAATTTTGTCGACCAGGGTGCCGGGTGAGCGCTTGCCATCTCGCAGGTCCAAGGCTTCCCGGCATAACCTTCGAAGAAACGCCTGAGCGGCCTCCTTGCCTTCGACCTCGCCGGCATGGATATTTCCCTGGATGTAGACGATTGGCTTGCCGGTCGCGCGAGCATCGAGTGGCCCGTTCACCGGGGGCCACGAGATGACGGAGAGAGGAATTGGACGACCTTCCTTGCTGGACCCGATCATCGAAACGGTGAGCGGCGCTCCTTTTGCTTGGAGCGCGTCAAGAAAGGCGATTACGTCCTCGTAGTGCGATGTCTCCGCATAGTTCGTGCGTTCCGCCCGTGTCTGAGGCCAAGTGCCGCTCCCTTGAAGAAACGCGACGCCCGTGATGATGCTGCCAATCATGGCTCGGGTTTTACCTGCCTGCGCCTGCGCCAGGCTGGAAAAGCTACAATCTGTTTCGTGAACGCAAGTCTTCAATCGTGGCTCGGAGAGCAGATTCAGACGCTAAAAGACCAGAACCTGTACAAGGTTCCGAAGATTCTCGAATCTGCGGCAGGGGGTCGGGTTCGGATGAACGGCAAGGAGGTTGTCAACCTCAGCAGCAACAACTATCTCGGCCTCGCGAATCACCCAAAGGTGCGCCAAGCGGCAGTTGAGGCGATCGAGAGATGGGGAGTCGGAGCGGGCGCCGTCCGATGGATCGGCGGCACGATGTCGGTTCATGACGAGCTTGAGAAACGTCTTGCCAAGTTCAAAAAAACCGAAGCCGTACTCGTGTTTACAGGTGGGTTCACGGCTAACTCAGGCACGATTCCGGCGGTTGTGACCGACAAGGACGTGATCATCAGCGACGAACTAAATCACGCTTCGATTATCGACGGCGTCCGCCTTAGCGCAGCCAAGTATAAGAAGTCCGAGGGTTTTGTCTATGCCCATAAGGACATGGAGGCGCTTGAGAAGATCCTTCAAAACACCCAGTCGTTCGAGAAGCGAATGATCATCACGGACGGAGTTTTTAGCATGGACGGTGACATCGCGCCGCTCCCGGACATCGTGCGTTTGGCCGAGCAATACAACGCATTTGTGATGGTGGACGACGCGCATTCAAGTGGCGTTTTGGGCAAGAATGGCGCGGGCACAACTTCGCACTTTGACCTCTACGGTCGCGTGGACATTCAACTCGGCACTTTGTCTAAGGCCTTCGGCGTCGTCGGCGGTTATATCGCCGGATCCGCGGCTTTGAAGGATTGGCTGATCAATCGCGGGCGGCCCTACCTCTTCTCGACCGCTCACCCTCCCGTCGTGGCGGCGGCGCTCATCGCTGCGCTGGACGTCATGGAGAACGATCCGATCCCCATGCAAAAACTTTGGGAGAACACTCGTTGGTGGAAGGCCGCACTGCAACAAGAGGGCTTCGACACGATGGGCTCAGAGACGCCTATCACGCCCGTCTACATCGGCGACGAAGGCCAGTCACAGGCGACAGAGCGAGCCCTTTGGGACGAGGGTGTCTATGCACTCTCTATCTCCTTCCCCACCGTCGCACGAGGAAAGGCACGCATCCGAACCATGCCTTCTGCCGCCCATACTCGGGAAGACCTTGAGTTCGCGCTCCAGGCGTTCAAGCGTGTTCGTGACCGACTCTGATCACGGTTGTTGGGGGCGGATTTGCAGGGGTTGAGGCAGCGTGGGTAATTGCCCAGGCGGGCGAGAAGGTGCGCTTATTCGAGATGCGGCCTTCCAAGAACACGCCCGCGCACACCACGGAGTACCTCGCGGAGTTAGTCTGCTCGAACTCGTTCAAAAGTAAGTCTCCCACGTCGCCCGCGGGGCAGCTCAAGGCAGAGATGACGGCCTTGGGCTCGATCGTGCTGCGCCTTGCGCACGAGCACTCAGTGCCAGGCGGCGAGGCGCTCGCCGTTGATCGCGCCGCCTTTGGGGCGGCAATCACGGCGACAATCAGTGATCACCCTAATATCGAAGTCGTTCGACGTGAGTGGACGCCGGATGACTTTCATCAGGGCACTATTTTGGCAACGGGTCCGCTGACGAGCCCCGTCGTCGCGGAATGGCTGGCGCAGATCACGGGCCGAGATCACCTCTATTTTTATGACGCGGTTAGTCCGACCGTCGACGCCTTATCCATCGACCGGACGATCGCGTTCGCTCAGAGTCGGTATGACAAAGGCGGAGACGACTATATCAACTGCCCGTTCGATCGAGATTCTTACGACGCATTCGTCGCTGCACTCGTATCCGCAGAGCGAGCGCCGATTCATGCATTCGAGGCTGGCGGCAATCGCAGTGCCGTGGGCGATGTTGAGAATGAATTCTTGGAGAAGATCAAGTACTTTGCCGGTTGCACCCCGATCGAGGCGATCGCGGCAAAAGGTGCGCGTTCGCTCGCCTTTGGCAATTTCAAACCCGTAGGACTCGTTGACCCGCGCACGGGGCGACGTCCTTGGGCGGCGCTTCAATTGCGGCCAGAGAATCGCGAGGGCACACTCTATTCGCTCGTGGCGTGTCAGACACGGCTCAAGTGGGGCGAGCAAAAGCGAGTTTTTCAGATGGTTCCGGGGTTGGAGAACGCGGAATTCGTGCGCTACGGGGTGATCCATCGCAACACCTATATCGAGGCTCCACGAGTGCTGGATCCAAACCTTGAGATGAAGGAGTTTCCGGGACTCTTTCTATCGGGGCAACTGACCGGCGTTGAAGGTTACGTGGAGTCGGCGGCGATGGGGATCTACTCTGGTATGTGCGCCATGGGTGCGGTTGCCGTTCCGCCTCGGGCATGTGCCTACGGGTCGTTGATTTCGCATTTGATGGACGACACTGAGCGGGAGTTCGCGCCGATGAACATCAATTGGGGTCTTTTCCCCGAGCCGGCGGAGCCGACGCGCGACAAGGGCGTCAAGCGCGAGGCGAAGCTCGCGACGGCGCGAGCAGCGTTTGAGGACTGGGTTGGCGCTCGGGCGCAAATCTAGCTTCGCACGGAGCTGACCTCACCCCGACTCGGACGGGGTCCGAGCTAGACCCTCTCCGGCACCGCAGAGAGTGGAAGGCTAGAAGCCGCGAATCTTGAGCCACTTCGTGCAAGCAGGTCGCCAGTCCAACTCGCTACCTGGTTCGCCCATGCCAAAGCCGTGGGGGCCGCGCTCCATCGAGTGCAACTCGAACGGAATATGGTGCGCGTAAAGCGCCGAAGCAAACATCAGCGAGTTCGAAACAGGGACTGCGTTATCCGTGAATGTATGCACTAAGAAGCACGGAGGAGTGTCCAAGCTCACGTTTAGCTCCGACGAGACGGCTTTCGCCTGTTGCTCGGTGAAATGATCGCCGATGAGGTTTCGGCGACTGCCTTCGTGAGTTGCTGGGCCAAACATCTGAATCACTGGGTATATAAGGATTCCGAGATCTGGCCGACAAGAGAACGCATCAACCGCATCACCTTTGATCCCAGAATCGTGCAAAGTAACCGCCGTCGAGGTCAGATGGCCCCCTGCCGAGAATCCCAGGATGCCGACGCGCTTTGGATCGACCCCTAGGTCTTTCGCGTGGGCACGCGCATAACGAATCGCCCTTTGCGCGTCTCCCAAAATGATGGGGTGTTTGTACGTATTTCCCAACCGGTACTTTAAGACCAGCGCGCGGACACCTATCGACTCGAGCCAGTGCGCAACAGGAGATCCCTCGTGGTCGGCGAGCATGCCATATCCGCCGCCGGGACAGACGATTACAACTGGCCGACTGTCCCCCCGCGAATAGCCGTAGTCGGTCAGGGTCGGAATATCCTCCGGCGTGGACCCGTGCGCGCCGGGCGCGTCCCCATCCCAAAGTCGATACGTTTTCATTTATTCACCGTCAAACCAGGCCATTCATCTGTTCGGAAAGGGCTGGCGGGCAATCCATCAGCGTTTATGACATTGCAGAGTGGGTTATCCGCCCATGCGTAGCGAATCGCGGCGGGTTTTGGCACCTTCGCCGAAGACACCACGATAGAATTTCCCTCGATCCGCGCGCTTGCCCACACAAACTTTCGGTCCTCCCCCGCGATGGCAAAGCCCGCGGGCACTTCGCCGTCGCTTGTGCGCAGTCCGTCAGCGTGGGAAAAATAGAGTCTGCCGTGGTCACCATTGAACGTGACTCGATCCAGCGCGGGCCCTGAGTACTCAAGGGTCCAACCGTAGTTCTTCGCCAGTGCGATACGAGCAAGTCGCTTACCCACGTCCCGCTTGTTTCGCGGGTGGATATCGCGTTCTTCGCCGATGTCAATGATCACGGCTTGCCCGGTATTCGGCCTCGACAGAGTCATCGATTGTGCTTCGCGGAGTTCGGCCCACTCGCTTTCGCCCGGCTCCGAGTGCCGTGCCATAAAGTTGGCCAGCTGGACGAAGTAGAACGGAAACTCACCTTGCCCCCACCGTTGTCGCCAGTCCTCGATCATCAGCGGGAAGATCGTTTGGTATTCAAACGCTCGATCCGCGTTCGACTCGCCCTGATACCAAATCGCGCCCTTGATTCCGTACGGAATCAGAGGAGCAATCATGCCGTTGTAGAGATTTCCAGGCGCCCAAGGGTGGCCAGGTCCAAACGGCTGCTGGGGGATCGCGTTGTAGATGTCGGGGGGGATCGGCGCGACGGTCTTCTCAACTCTCACAAGCCAGTCTCCGGCGAGAGCGACGTTGTAGGCCCCGATCGAAAGCTTTATTGCCGACGGCGCACCCGTAAACCCTCCGGGACCTGCTTGGTTGAACACCCGAACGGCCACGGTGTTCGTTCCAGCCTGAAGCAAGCCGGCCGGTACGTCATAGCTTCGGGCGGCCTGCCAAACGTCGGGCGTTTCACTGCCCATGTGTCCTACCTTGACGCCGTTGACGTACGTCTGATCGAAGTCATCGATTGCCCCGAGTTCGAGCTTTGCCACCTTTCCCGCGTGAGTCGCGGGAACTGAAAATGACCTTCTGAACCACACCGAACCGATGAGTTCCGAGCCGACGGCGGCAGTGAACATACCGGGCAGACGGCACGGCTTCCAGGCAGAGAGGTCACTCTTCTCAGTCGCCCAGCCATCCGCTTCGCCTTGATTTACGGCGTCAATCACCGTCGTCTTGGCTTGCCAGTCCGCGTAAGCCTTCTCGTACGCGGCGCGCTTCGCCGCGTAAGTTTTGATGGCCTCAAAGTAAGTGTCAACGTAGTGACGCGATTTTGGCTCGGCGCTCAGCGCCGGCAAACTCGTCCATGCCTGGGATGGGGTTCCGCCCCAAGATGTATGAATGATGCCAACCGGGATATTCAATCTCTGGTGAAGGTCTTTCGCGAAGTAGTAGCCGACCGCGGAAAACCGGCCAGAATTCTGCGGCCCGGCGGCTTGCCACTCACCCTTGAGGTTCTCCTGCGGGGTTTCGATACTGACGCGGTTCACGGTGAACATCCGAATTTGGTCGTCAGCGTGGGCCATTTCGTCCTGGCCGCCCATCGCCGTGTCGAGGCGGAACTCCATGTTTGATTGGCCGCTCGCGATCCAGACCTCGCCGATCAACACATTTTTGAACGTCAGTTGTTGGGCTGAAGTCTTGACGTCAAGCTCATACGGTCCGCCCGCGGTGTGCGGGTTTAGTCGAAGAATCCAGCGACCGTTGCGGTCTGCGTACGTCGCCTTCTTCTCGGATGCCAATTGCACCAAAACTCGGACACCCGGCTTTGCCGTGCCGAAGATAGGAATTTGCATGTTTCGCTGCAGCACCATACCGTCAGAAAATATCTGTGGCATGACAAGCGACGGCGTCTGCGCGAGTATGTATGCGGAGAGAAGTACGGACATGTACCGTGCTATTTACCCCGATACGTCATAGCGCCGCGACCGAACCTGCTAAATTAGGATCAATGCAGGTAGCGCAGTTTGACAGCATTCCGCCCGAGGATTATCCGTCGGAGCTCTACCGGGCGGACGCGCTTGTTACGCCCATCGACGGGTTCGCGGCGTTTGATGACGCGATGATGGAGCAATACGAATCGCTTGGCTTTGTGAGCGTCGCCAACGCGTTTTCGCCTCAGGAAGTGTCCGACGTAATCGGCGCGATGCAGGAAGTCGTCTCTGGAGAAGTTCCGGAGCGAACGCAATTGCAGTTTGAATTCGCCGCGAAAGGCCGATTAGATGAGATTCCGATCGAGGACCGGCTGGACTATGTTCGCAAGTTTATGTGGTTTAGCCACCTCCACCCCGCCACAACGGCGATGATGCAGGACCCGGCGCTGCTCGCAGTTGTCGAGCGCATCCTTGGCGCGGAAGCGGAGATGTTTCAAGATATGGCCCTGCTCAAGCCGCCAGGTATCGGGCGTGAGAAACCGTGGCACCAAGATCACGCTTACTTCAATCTGCCGCCCGGAACGAAGGTAGTCGGTGTCTGGATTTCTCTGGACGTCGCGACCCCAGAGAATGGGTGCATGTACTTCTTGCCCGGTAAGCACAAGGATGGTCCGGCGCCTCATTGGAATCGCCGCGACTGGCAGATTTGTGATTCCGACATTTTGACGGGGAGCGGTCAAGTCGCCGCGCCGTTGCCATCGGGAGGTTGCCTCATCTTCGATGGTTTTACTCCTCACGGTACGCCAATGAATCGGACGAACACGCGCCGTCGCGCGGTCCAATACCACTACGTCGCCAAGGGCACACCACGAACCACGACCGAAGAGCGAATCGCCGTATTCGGCACCGAAGGTCGCGACGTCAGTTGCTAGGCTGTCCACCGGAAACGGTTGCGTGCGGTGGTGCTTTGAGCGTCACCCTTAACCGCTCGAAGCGCCGATGAAGATGTCCTCGTGGGTCACGCAAGATGCACCGCGACGCGATATCGTGGTCAGCACACGTGTGCGTAACATGCGCAATCTCGTCGGACATCGATTTCCGCATAGTGCTTCGCCGAGCGAATTGCTGACCATTTCTGAATCGGTCGAACTTGCCTGCCGCGACCTTGGGTTTGACGTCTTTACACGCCTTACCACCGAAGAGCGCGATTTGTTAGTGGCGTCCAGGCTCGTCTCGCCCGACTTTGACTGGCTGGCCCCGGGCTGCAGCGTCTTTTACGATCGTGCTGCCGAGGCAACCGTCATGGTCAACGAGGAAGATCACTTACGCATTCAGGCATTGACCGCGGGATGGGCTCTGGAGAGTGTCCTCGAGCGAACCACCGCGACGGTCGAACGTCTGGCCGGCAGACTTCGATTTGCGTGGACTCCAAAGCTCGGCTACCTCGCGGCGAGTCCGTACAACACGGGCTCGGGCGTCCGACTTTCGGCGATGGTGCACATGGTTGGCCTGTCGCACCTAAAACGGGTCGAGCCAGTTGTGAAGGCGCTCGCGGCACGCGGACTGGTCATTCGCGGGGCGTTTGGGGAAGCGACGCGGGCGGTTGGCGCCTTTTCGCAGGTCAGCCTGCTCAACGGTGATGAATCGGATTTCCGCGGCGCGGCTGAGTACCTGATTCGCGAAGAAGCAAACGCACGTTTTGGAGCAGACCGCAGTGTGGTCGCGGAGACCGTCGCTCGGACGACCGAATACTGCCTACGCACGGACACGATCGGGCTCGGCGAAGCAATGCGCGCGTTGGGCTGGCTCCGGTGGGCGGCGGCTGACTCGATCGACCAGGCGACATACTCGGTGGCTGATGTGGACCGAACGTTACTAAGCTTGGATATCCGGAGCGACGCCAAGGGGCCAGGGGCGGGAGAACGCCGGTCAGCCTTGATTCGCGCGCTCATTGAGTAACCTTCGCTTGTGCCACCCGTGACCTCGACTGATTGGATAGCCCGCGGCGGAGCGTTCTGGCTCATCGGCGGAAGCTGGGTCCTTGTTGGGGCAATATTTTTCATTTTTGGGATGCGATTTGGTCGGCGGCCGGGGAACGGCGGGGATGGCTGCCTACTCTCGATTGCTGGAGTCGTGATGACCCTACTTGGCGGCGGTATCGGATTGATGATCGCGCGGTATCCGTGGTTCATCGTTACTTCCGTTACGGGATGCATTCTGCTTCCTTCCGTTACGACCGCGATTTTGACTTCCAAGGCCAGGCGATAGGCTGCGGGCAAGTTGATTCCGGACACGTTCGGCGACGACGCAGTACCAGCCTCAAAGGGCCATAATCTTCCATGATCCGAAAGATTGCGGTTTTGGGAGGAGACGGGATTGGTCCCGAAGTGACGACTGAGGTCGTCAAGGTTCTCAAGGCCGCTTCATCCAGTTTTGAGTTCGAGGAAGCTCTCGTGGGCGGCGCTGCGTATGATGCGGTCGGGGTGCCACTTCCGGACTCCACCCTCGAATTGTGCAAGCAGGCCGACGCGGTTTTGTGGGGAGCGGTTGGTGGACCACAGTACGACAACATTCAGCCAGCTTCATTGCGGCCGGAGATCGGCGCGTTGTTGCGAATTCGTGGTGAGCTCAACCTCTACGCAAACATTCGCCCTGCAAAGACTATGCGGGCCCTTATCCACGCGAGCCCGCTCAAGGCGAACGGGGCCGAGATGGATCTCGTGGTGGTGCGCGAGCTCACGGGCGGAATCTACTTTGGCAAGCCGCGCGAGCGACGCGACGGCGGGAACACAGCGATCGACACGTGCGTTTACACTCGGCACGAGATCGAGCGCATCGCGGAGAGGGCTTTCTCGATTGCGCGGCAACGTCGCCATTCCATCTGCAGCGTTGACAAGGCGAACGTTTTGGAGACCAGCCGGTTGTGGCGAGAGGTCGTGACCGAGATGGCCGCAAATAACCCCGACGTGATGGTCTCGCATATGCTTGTCGACAACTGCGCTATGCAGTTGGTGCGAAATCCGGGTCAGTTCGACGTGATCCTCACCGAGAACATGTTCGGCGACATTCTAAGCGATGAGGCGTCGATGATCACAGGTTCGCTCGGCTTGCTTCCCTCGGCTTCACTCAGCGATCCGAAAGGTGACTCCGTTTTCGGGTTATACGAGCCGATTCACGGCTCCGCGCCGGACATTGCCGGCCAGGGTCGAGCGAACCCGATCGCGGCCGTCCTCAGCGGAGCGATGATGGTCCGCTACTCCTTCGGCGATGCCGAACTAGCCTCTCGCATCGAGAATGCAGTTGAAAGCGCGCTCGATGGTGGTGTGCGAACTGCGGACATCTACGAGTCTGGAAACCGGATTGTCTCGACCTCGGAGATGGGCGACGCCATTGTTGCTTGCCTTTAGGCTGGCCACGGTCCTTGCGCAAGGGCCGATCCGGTTTGCGAGCGGGCCTGCGGGCGCGCCTGAAGTCGCGCGTTGCGCACGGTTTACGGACAAGTGTTTAAGCTCGTTTTGGAATTCTGGATTCGGCGGTTACGCCTCTGAACCAGGCGGGTCCACGCCTGCCTTCATGTGGGACCTGGGAGTTCTCCTATCGGCGGTCGTCGCCGGAACGGAGTTCGACCGCAAGAAGTATGAGCCCGAATTCGCGAAACTGTACTCCTCGCTAGACCAGTACTGGAGCGTGTCCGAGGGGTACGGCGCCTACAACTCGGAGCTGATTCGCCCAACCAAGCATCTGGATCGCTACTATGACGACAACGCTTGGGTGGGAATTGCGCTCGCCGATGCTTACCGCGTAACTCGCGACCGCCGGTACCTGCTTCGAGCCCAAGAGGTTTGTCGCTACGTTGAGTCGGGCCGAAGCAAGCTTGGCGGCGTCTGTTGGCGCGAGGCACCGAATTCGGATCGCAACGCCTGCTCCACCTTGCCCGCTGCGGTCTTGAACTTACGTCTCTATCTCATCGATCACGAGGCAGCTCGATTGACGGCCGCACAGGCGGAAGTCGATTGGGTGCGTTCGACCCACGTCGACCCCAAAGACGGCCTGGTCTGGGATCACGTCGAGGCATCGGGCAAAGTCGAAAAGACCAAGTGGACCTATAACACAGCGATGCTAATCAAGTCGGATTACCTCTTGTGGCGAGCGACGGGTAACCATTTATTCTTGGAGCAATCTCAAAGTGAAGCGCTCAAAGCGATCGGGCATTGGCGTCTAAAACCGGACATCGTGCCGTTTATGCATTTGCTCGTTGAGGCGAGCCTCCACACCGCTCGGGAGTATTCCGAGCGACATGTGGTCAGCATGCCCAGTCTTGGGGGCTCGACGAGCAGCGCTCTACACGCTCCCGCGGCTTCAATGCTCGGAGTCGCGTGCTTGGCTAGTGCCAACAAAGCACTCAATCGTGGTCACAATTCCGAGGGCTGGTTTGGTGCGGGATGGGCCCAGCCGCCAACTGACAAGTCAAGGCAATTGCTGTGGCAAGCGAGCATCGCGCGCCTTATGTGGGTGACCCTATGACCGGAGAAAAAGCTTGGAAGCGGCTGATCCTGCTGTCGTTCCTGTTTACGTTCGGCTTCACGATCTACAACAGCGTCTTTCAGAACTATTTTCGCGACCTATTCCATGCAGGTCCGATCGACTTTGGAAAACTGGAGTCCTTCCGGGAAATTCCTGGCCTCCTCGCCGCGCTGACGACGGGATTGTTGCTCGCTCATGCGGAAGCGCGCATCGCCGCGCTTGGACTTGCGATCACGGGTTTAGGCATCGCGGCGACCGGACATGTTAGCAGCTACGTTGGATTGACCCTCGTTACAGTTGCGTGGTCCATCGGTTTCCACCTTTACGCGAGCGTGAGCAATGCAATCGTGCTGCTCGTAGTCGAGGGTCAGGCGGGCGGCCACAACCTCGGAAGAATGTCAAGCGTAGGGGCGATTGCGACGATTGGCGCTCTCGCGACGAGCTGGCTCGCGTTCAAGTTCATTCCGCATCTACCGTACGGCGTGAGTTTTTTGATTGGCGGAATCTGCATCTTTGCAAGCGCATGTCTCTGCTACGGGCTCGGCCACGGCAAGCCAAAGCAGATTAAGCCGGTGCGGATCGTGCTGCGAAAGGAGTACGGACTCTTCTATCTGCTGACCTTTTTAGAAGGTTGCCGACGTCAAATCTTCTCCATTTTTGCCGCATTGGCCCTCATCATCATCTACCATGTCCCTGTTCAAAACATGCTGCTATTGCAGTTCGTGAACGCAATATTGATCGCGATAACCGCGCCGAGAATCGGCAAGCTGGTCGATCGCATCGGCGAGAAGGGCCCACTGAGTTTCTACGCAATCGGGCTGATCGTCGTCTTTCTCGGGTACGCGGTCACGCGGCGAGTTGAAACGCTCTACATGCTGTTCTTGTTGGACAATATTCTGTTCTCCTTCGGAGTTGGGTTCACGACCTACTTGCACCGAATCGTGCGACCAGGCGAGATGACCCCTTGCCTAGCGATGGGAGTCACGATGAATCACATCGCGGCAGTCACGGTGCCGATCGGCGGCGCGGTCCTTTGGGAGCAGACTCATAACTATCAGCTGCCGTTCTGGGTAGGGACCGGTATCGCGGCAATATCCTTGCTCGCAACGCGATTCTTACCGACGGGTCCGCGACTGCCCGTCGTCGCCGCGGAATAAGGTGGGCCAATGTTGAGTTCTAAAGGACCGAAGATCGACAAAGGCTTCGAGCTGATGTATTTCCGGCTTTCCTATCGCCGCAAGTTCCTCAGGACGCTCTGGTTTTCACCCGGGATATTCATTTTTTATCCTGGTGTCTTTACACCTATGCCCTCGCTAGGAAATATGCCGGTGTTCTTGCTGATGCTCGTGATAACGGTGGCGCAGGCGGGTTTCAACCTTTACATGTGGCGCACTCGCGAGCGCTGACTTCGCTCGTGCTGGGCTGTGGTTTAGCCTGGACGTGGCAAAATGGATTTGATCCATCTTGGACGCTACCGATTCACCAAGCTCAAGATTCCTAGAACGGGCCTTCCTCCTGACCATCGTTTGCCACGTGCTCGCGATGGGATCGATGGTTGTTTTGCTTCTACCGGGATTGCCGGGTGGCGGCACCGACCTGCTCCACCGCGCCGAATACGTTGGCAACCATGAGCTGTCGTGGCGGTTAGGCTGGCTCCCGTGGCAACTCACCTCATTTTCTGATCTATTGCTGGTGGTCGCCCTGGTCTGCACCCGCTGGATTCCTAAGTTGCCAGCGACCGTGGCGCTGATTCTGACCGCTGTCGCGTTATGGTTTGAACAGCCGGCAGAGTTCCGGTGGCTCACAAAAGGCGTCGGCCTAGCGCATGACGCTGTTCGAACCGCAAACACTGGGGTTTACGGGAAATTTGAGGCAGAAACGTTCCGCATGACGAGCCTCTGGGCGGCACTGTTCTACACCTTGGCGGCAATTGGCATGTCCGTTGCCTTAGCGAGGGCGGGAACGTGGAGCCGATTTATGACCGCGCTGTCAGTCGCCGTCTGGACACTGTTGCTCGCGGTCAGTGCAGTGCCTCTGAAATGGCCAGCATTCCCTGCGGTCCGAATTTCGGGCGGAAATGCGGTTGGATTTTGCCTGATGATCGCCTGGTTTGTGGTTTCGGCCGAACTCGTACTGCGGCGAGCTCGCCCATTTACGACCTACGGAATCCATGCCAATTGGCGGTCCCCTTACTCCAGTTCGGTCGGAACAATCATCGACTTGATTGCGAATAGTCGACTATTGCGCGCGTTCGGAGAATTGCCGCCCGTTCTCGCCTACGCTAGCGAAATTTCGGACGTGGTGTACATGAACTATGTCGTGCCCGCGGTCGCGGTCCGGCCCCTGATTCCTGCCTATCTCGAGTTACGCACGTTGGGTGCGGATGATGACCTGGCGGTCGTAACCGTTCTAATATTTCAGCACGGCAGCTTCGGCCCATCGATTATAGGTCCATTCCGGCGATTTTTGCCTTCACCAGTGCAAAGCAACTGGCGTTGCCACGTCGTTGACCCGCAGACCGGGGTTATTGGGATCTGCTTCTTTCACACGACGATTTCGAATCCGATTAATGCACTGCTCACCCGCGTTTTCGCCGAAGGATTGCCGATGCACTTGCCCAAAAAGTCGGAACTGCGGCGGTCGGGCTCCGGTGCAGTTGCGATTGGCGTGGAACCCGGCCACGGTTCCGCCGGAGATATCTACGCAGAGTTGTCTCCGGTAACTGATTGGAGTCTGTCTAAGCCATTTATGAGCGCTTTCGGTACGCCTCAAGCGATGCTCGAATACATCGTGCCTCAAGACCGCGCCCTCATCGCGGTTCCATGGAATCGACGAGTCTGCCAATTGGAGATTGAGTTGGGCATTTCGCCCGCTGACTGCGAGCCGCTCGCAGGCATCGTAAAATCTGCGGCTCTGGGCCAAATCCTAGGCGCGATCGTCAACGAAGCCGAACCCGTCTGTTTCCGGATTCCAAAACTCAAGTTTCAATTTGGCCGTCAAATCAACGTTCGCCGGAAGTAAGCGTACGGCGCAGTTGCTTCGGGCCGGAGATAGAAGATCTGCCTCGTATGTCGCGGCGAGGCGCAAGGTACCCTTAAGGCTCGCAAATGAAGCTACACGAGTATCAGTCGAAGGACCTTCTCTCCAAGTTCGGAGTTCCTGTTCCAAGTGGTGACATCGCCGATAACTATGAGGACGCGCTTCGCATCGCCGATGAACTAGGTGGCAATGTTGTGGTCAAGGCGCAAGTGCTCATGGGCGGACGCGGAAAGGCAGGGGGCGTCAAGCTCTTTACTGATTCGAAGTCAGCCGCAACTTTTGCCTCGGAATTGATCGGCAAGAAGCTCGTCAGCTATCAGAACCCGGTCGGTTTGGTTGTCGAGAAAGTTTTGATCGCGGCAACCGTCGACATCGCGCAGGAGTTCTATCTGTCCGTTCTCCTCGACCGTAACATCCAGAAAAACATCGTTATGATCAGCGCCGAAGGCGGCATGGAGATCGAGGAAGTCGCCGAGAAGAATCCGGACGCGATTGTCAAGCTCGCGATTGACCCGGCGTGGGGATTGTGCGATTTTGAGTTGCGGAAAGCGGTTAACGACGCCAAGATTCCGAAAGTGGCGCAGGGCCAAATGGTCGCGATGATCAAGGCGCTTGTCAAAGCGTATGTGGAAGCGGACGCTGACTTGATCGAGATCAATCCATGTGCGCTGACGCCGGACGGCAAACTGATCGCCGCTGACGCGAAGGTGACGATTGACGACAATGCCCTCTTCCGACACAAGGGCTACGCAGAAACCAGTAGCGACAGCGCGGATGACCCCATTGAGGCAGAAGCGCTCAATCGAGGCATCGCGTACGTGAGTTTGGGCGGCGACATCGGAATCATGGGGAACGGCGCTGGCCTCGTTATGCAGTCTCTCGACGAGATAAATGCCGCTGGTGGAAGGCCCGCGAACTTTTTGGACGTTGGTGGCGGTGCACAGGCTGAGCGTGTGCGATCTTGTGTCGAATTGATTCTGATGGACCCGAACGTTAAGGGGCTGCTCATCAACATCTTTGGCGGCATCACGCGAGTGGACGAAGTCGCCAAGGGTGTGCTCGCGGCATTCGAGACAATTGACGTCAAAATCCCCGTCGTGGCGCGCATTGAGGGAACGGCGGTTGAGGAAGGCCGCAAGATTCTGCAGGGCTCGAAAATCATAGCAGCGGCGACGGTGCGTGAAGCAGCAAAGCTGATCGTCGAGCTATCGTATGCCTAAGAGGCTGTTGATCAACTCAACAGCCTCCGCTTGGGCAAGGATGCCCAAGTCGCGTAGCTCGGTTCTTTGAACCGAAGCGTTGCGTTCAAATCGCTGATTTCCACGCAAATCGGCGATTTGCTATGACGAACGAAGCTGGATGCGGAGTTCGACAACAGCGTCCGAAGAGGCTGTTGATCAACTCAACAGCCTCCGCTTGGGCAAGGATGCCCAAGTCGCGTAGCTGGGTTCTTTGAACCGCAGCGTAGCGTTCAAATCGCTGATTTCCACGCAAATCGGCGATTTGCTATGACGAACGAAGCTGGATGCGGAGTTCGTCAACAGCTTCCTAAGCGGCTGCGACCATAGCATCGCCACTCCAAACGATTCGGTTTCGACCGGTTCGTTTGGCTGCATAGAGATTGTCGTCGGCAATTTGAAGCACAGAATCCATCTCAAGCTTGGGGTCCAGTGAGGTTGCGCCTACGGAAGCCGTCACGGCGAGGCCGGGCGCGATTCGACTCCAATCGTAATCTCGGATCTCGGCATGGACGCGGGCAAAGATTATTTGAGCCATTTGCAGCGATTCTTGTTCGGTAACGAGCAGAAATTCTTCTCCGCCGAGTCGTCCCACGATATCGAAACTCCGCATTGTTGACGTCATTCGGTCGGCGATCCTTCGCAGTACTTCGTCACCGACGAGGTGACCGTGGGTGTCGTTGACGAGTTTGAAGTGGTCCACATCTAGGACGGCTATGTAGGCAAGTACTCCCTCCTTCTTGACACGTCGATGGATAAGGTTCATCGAGTCTTCCAAGCCTTGGCGGTTGAGGATTCCGGTTAGGCCGTCATAGTTAGCCCGAACCTCGAGTTCTTTGGCGCGTTCGTTAAGCACGTCGTTTCTAACCCGCAATATCTCATTTTCGTGACGCGCCTTTTCGAACGACAGCTTAACGCTCAAGGCCTGTGAGCGCTTCGCGCCGTCGTTTGCCTGCTGCTTACGTTCAAGGTCAACGGCTGATCGTAAATTGAAATACGCTTGTTCAAATTTAGAGCATTTTTCGTACGCAAATGAAGCGTCGACGTGAGCGTTATGCGCCAGAGTCTTTGAATTCAATCGACTAAAGAGTCGGGCGGCGACGGCATAGCAGCGGGCGGAGCGTCCCCAATTGCCATTGAAGCGGGCGAAGTACCCCAGCATTTCAAAGTACAGGCCGTTTGCTTGCTCGGTTCCAACGGAAGTGGCGTACGCTTTGAGTTCTGCACGCACGGCGGCTTGCTGAACGTGCAACTTACGCAACGCGTAGACCTTTCCGAGATTGTTTAGGCTACGGGGGAGGGCAAGAGTGTCGCCGTTATCTCGCATGCGAGCAACGACCGGCTCTAAGACATGTTGAGCAGTCTCAGCGAAGGCCGCAAACTGGCTGATGAAACGATCTTCGTGAGCAGCGATTGCCTTCTTTAGTAGAAATCCACCGTAATTGGACTCCACCACGTTCACATTTATGTTGATCGGTTCTCTCGACAGAAGCATGAAGACCTCATGCATCAGGGCGAGGGCCCTATCGTAATCTTTAAAGTCCCCGTACACGGCAGCCAAATTGGACAGCGCGCGCACGCGGAGCAAGCTTGCGTTACACTGCCTTGCCTGCTCTAAGCTTGTTTCGAGATACTCGACGGAGTCTAGCAGGTCGCCAGCTTGGCATGCGGTGATCCCAAGTTGTAAATACGCGGCGCATACTCCGTCGTCCAGACCTGATGCTAGAGCAATTTGCAGAGCAAGCCGTGCAGCCGCATAGGACTGTTCAAAATGCGCTTCATCGCACTGGCACCAGGCGATCATGATGTGGGATTGAACCAGGCCCTCGGGGTGATCCACGCTCTCGAACAGGTCGGCAGCGTATTGTGCGCGAGTGTACGCAAGTCGAAGATCTCGGACGCGCAGCTCGCCGGCCTCGACTATGGCTGCGTTAGCCGTCGCAAGGATTGAGTCTCTGTCCGCAAGTTCAAACTCCACCGTTGAAATTGTCGGCCCCGCGGCGTCGATCCTCACCTTGCTCGGTGGGAAGCGCTCTATATGTGGCCAGAAACTTGGCCAAAATAGCAGGTTTAAAAAGCAGAAAGCCCTTCCGAAGAAGGGCTCTCAATTATTAACCGGGCGACGTGCATATCTGGCGGACCCCTGCGGATCAACTACTTCCGCCGCTGAGGAGCTTAACTGCCGTGTTCGGGATGGGAACGGGTGTGACCTCCTCGCCATGGTCACCCGGAAACTTTTAGCGCATAAAGCGCTTTGAAAGTTCCATATTGATTAGTTAAAGCGCAATATCGAACACTCGATAAAGCTGAATTTTCAAGCCCTCGGCCACTTAGTATCGCTCACCTTAATGCATTACTGCACTCACAGACGCGACCTATCAAACCGGTAGTCTTCCGGGGGCCTTACTCATATGATGGGAAATCTAATCTTGAGGTATGCTTGGCGCTTAGATGCTTTCAGCGCTTATCATTGCCCGACGTGGCTACCCAGCGTCTGCGCCTGGCGGCACAACTGGTACACCAGAGGTCGATTCATTCCGGTCCTCTCGTACTAAGAACGACTCCTCTCAAATTTCCTACGTGCGCAGTGGATAGGGACCGAACTGGCTCACGCCGTTCTGAACCCAGCTCGCGTGCCGCTTTAATCCGTGAACTCCGGAACCCTTGGGACCGTGTACAGCCCCAGGATGCGACGAGCC
>JBBRML010000025.1:0-45508 GCA_038230855.1 Fimbriimonadales bacterium
ATCGGCGCCGTAACAGCCGGTCGATGAAGTGTCCACGCTAGAGCGACATCGCCTGGCTTCTCACCAAGCTCGTCGCATAAGTTTTCCCAGGCCTCTAGTTGTGGCCGATCTTTCTCAATTTTGTTCTTGATATGGTCGGAGTTACGACGACCGGTCAACTCCCCTTTGAGGACGCCGCCAAGCAGACCGCCACCGAGCGGACTCCAAGGGATCAAGCCCAGCCCATACTGCTGACACGCAGGAACGACTTCCATCTCAATCGTGCGCGCGGTCAAGTTATACAGGGACTGCTCACAAACGAGTCCCATGAAGTTGCGGGACTTTGCGATCTCGTTTGCCTGCGCGATGTGCCATCCACCAAAGTTCGACGAGCCTACGTACAAGACCTTGCCTTGCTGCACGAGGACTTCCATAGCCTGCCAGATCTCTTCCCAGGGTGTATCTCGGTGAATGTGGTGGAATTGGTACAGGTCGATATAGTCAGTTTGCATGCGTCGAAGCGAGTCTTCGCACGCACGTCGAATGTGCAACGCGCTGAGCCGCGACGTGTTGGGCCAATCACCCATATCGCCGTAAACTTTTGTTGCGAGCACGACTTTCTCTCGTCGGCCTCCGCCTTGGGCGAAGTATCGGCCGACGATTTGCTCGGTGATGCCTTCCCCACGCTTCCAACCGTAGACATCCGCCGTGTCGAAGAAGTTGATGCCCTCTGCGAGAGCGCGATCCATGATCGCGTAGCTGTCCGGCTCGGTTGTTTGCGGGCCGAAATTCATCGTCCCCAAGCAGAGTCGGCTCACCTGAAGGCCGGTTCGGCCCAGTCGTGTGTACTTCATAAGTGGCGGCAGGTTACCCGTTAGGGTTTACTCCGACGAATGACGAGCGAGCACATCAGCCTGCGTAATCGAGCCGCATCGCTCTCGTTAGTTTGCAATATTGGCTTGACGGTTTTGAAGCTGATTGCGGCGCTGCTGACCGGCTCCGTCAGCTTGCTGTCGGACGCCGTCCATAGCGCTACCGACATCGTAACGTCCGGAATCTCATTTGTTTCTGTACGAGTTGCGATGGCGCCGCCTGACGAAACGCACCCTTACGGCCACGGAAAGGTTGAAACTTTGGCGGGCCTGAGTGAAGCAATCCTGTTGCTTTGCGTCGTCGTCTATCTTGGTTACGAGTCCGTTCGGCGCCTCATACATCCGGAGCCGGTACAGCAAGTTCCCGTTGGGATCGCCGTTATGTCAGCGTCAGCGGCGATCAGCTTCGCGGTCGGGAGGTATGTAACCCGCGCAGGTGAACAAACAAGCTCAGACTCGCTCAAAACGAACGGCCAGCACTTCATGGTGGACTGTTGGACGAGCATCGGTGTACTTGCCGCGCTCGTAATTAACCATTTCACACATTGGCCTCAGACCGACGGCGCAGTTGGGTTACTTTTGTCGATGTGGCTCGGCTACGGAGCTTGGAAGTTTGCGTTGACCGCTACAAATGAACTGATCGATCACCGGATTGACGATGACGAACTCGAGAACATCAAGTCGATTCTAACTGCGGATGATCAGCTACTCAGCTATCACAAGCTGCGAACGCGGCATTCGGGGGCATGGCATTACGTTGACGTGCACGTTGTCGTACCGCGAGAGTGGTCGGTTGTACAAGCCCATGATTTGGCGGATCGGCTTGAGAAGCAGATATGCGTCCGCTTGCAGCCGTGCCAAGTTGTGATTCACGTCGATCCGTATGATCCGGCCAAGGCCGCAAGATCTTAGCGTCCCAGATTTCGTAAGGTTGGATCCGACTAAAAGTGTTTACAGCTCAAAGAGGCGGGCGGCGGTTTCCATGTCTTTATCGCCGCGGCCGCTCATATTGATCAGAACATGAGAGCCCGGCGGAACAAGCATTGGATCACGTAATGGAGCGAATGCGTGCGCGCTCTCGAAGGCAGGAATGAGGCCCTCGCGGCGAGCCACCCATTGGAATGCGTCTAGGGCGTCTGCGTCCGTCACTGCGCAGTACTGGACTCTTCCGAAATCCTTCAGGAAGCTGTGCTCAGGGCCTACTCCCGGGTAGTCGAGACCGGCCGAGACAGAGTGGGTGCCCATTATCTGACCATGCTCGTCCTGCATGATATAGCTCATTGAGCCATGTAGCACACCCGGCGAACCGACGGAGAGAGGGGCAGCGTGACGGTCGGTATTCAGTCCGTCGCCCCCCGCCTCAACGCCAAGTAACCGAACCGACGGATCGGGCAGAAACGCCGTAAAAAATCCTATCGCATTTGATCCGCCGCCGACACATGCGACGCCAAGATCGGGCAGACGGTCATACCGAGCCATGTATTGCGCGCGCGCTTCATCTCCAATTACTTTTTGAAATTCTCGCACCATATATGGATACGGATGCGGCCCAGCAGCGGAGCCAATGATGTAGTGGGTGTCACCGACGTTGGTGACCCAATCTCTCATCGCTTCGTTCATGGCATCCTTGAGAGTCTTCGTACCGCTCGTGACCGGACAAACCTTTGCTCCAAGGAGTTTCATTCGGAAGACGTTGAGCTGCTGGCGAGCAATGTCCTCCTCGCCCATGTAGACAACGCACTCCATTCCAAAAAGGGCGCAGACGGTTGCGGTTGCGACCCCGTGTTGGCCGGCTCCGGTCTCTGCGATGATTCGCTTCTTGCCCATCCGACGGGCGAGTAATCCTTGACCAAGCGCGTTGTTTATTTTGTGAGCGCCGGTGTGGTTGAGGTCCTCGCGTTTGACCACGACATGACAGCCAGTTTCCTCGCTTAGACGCCGGCACTCTGTGATCGGACTCGGCCGACCTACGTACTCTGCTAATAGTCCATCAAATTCGGTTCGGAAGGATTTATCGGCCCAAGCCGCGTCGAACTCAAATTCGAGTTCGTTTAGAGCAGGAACAAGGGTTTCGGGCACGAAGCGGCCGCCAAACGCGCCGAATCGCCCGTGACTATCGGGTCGGGTAGACATCTACCATCATTTTACGCAACTACCACTGAAGCTTTCGCGCTTCGCTTTGCGGCATTGGGATCGCACAGTCGATCCAGCGCTTCACTCCGAACGCGGCGAGTACACCGAGACAGGTCATCACAAATCCCAAGAAGAGCTTGTTACCGGGTGACGAAGGTTCCTCTTTGCCAATTGCCCCAGCTGCGACGTGGAGCACCTGTGCGGCGCGCTCCTCATCCCGGTGTAATTCGGCGCGGGACATGACGTCCTTGGCATCGCTTTCCGAAACGGCTCTTCGGTCGTCAGCATGAGATTGGTCAAGCTGCACGTTGCCTACTTCCCCTTTAACTCCCGAGAACTGCTGTTGTTTCTCGCGCTCAGATTCGCTTAGCACACGCTCCATCCTAACTCCGTTTCCGTGAACCGGAATCGGCGCTGGGCTCTTCGCCGCGAAGCCAGCAGCCAAGAAGATTAGGGCACAAATGCGAATAAGACTAGAATGGGCCATGAGAAAAACCTTGATCCTTCCAACCCAGGCGACGCAGGCGCGGGCTACGGGGCAGGGCGACGTCAATTTGAGGAGCCGCGGTCAATGAGCGCTCGTGAATCCTCGGGTCGTAATTGATTTTCATCGGCAGGCTGTAGATAACCATCGCCTCGTCTCGGCTGATAATCGAGCCGTTCAAAATCGTGCCGCCACCGCCAGTGCCGAGCGTGCCACCGCCAACAAAATTTGTATACATAACCGCGTCAATCTGATCGACGCTCTCCGCGAGGTTGTGAATCGCGGTATCGCCGACGAGCGCTTTGTAAGTCTTGTTGCCCGTCGAATCGATTGCGTTTGCATCGAAAGGAGGAACCCATACGCCGGTGTCTGTGTAGCGTCCCTTTGTGAATGGAGGCGTCATGTACTGCAGAACGGTTGAGGTGTACTGGGAGACATCACCCATCATCACTGACGCCCGAGCGGCTAGGCCCAGCATGTCAGCGGCCTGGTTCTGGGTCATATAAGTTGAAGAGTTTGTGCCTCGAAAATCGGGCTTCGTCTTATATTTGATCGACCCGACGATGTGTACGTTCCGGCCGGCGTACAACGTGCCTTGGCCCGATACCGTTCCCTTAATGACGATATCTTGCGTCACCGTCACCGGGCCATTTATTTTGATCGGGTGGGTGTCAGTGCCGACAAGCGTTGCACTGCCTGTCACCACACCACTCGTAGAAAGAGTCTGGTAGGCGTTCGTGCTCGTGTTCCAGACCTGAATCGAAGCCGTCTGTCCTGTAGCCTTGGTGGGATCACCGTTGCCGCCGTTGCCAGTCCAGGAGTTGCTCATCGCCTGATACACGGTCAGGTCGCTTAGATCTGGCATTGTAAGTTCGCTAGTAGGTGTCGCGTCAACCAAGGTCGACGCCGTTGAACTCGATCCTGAGCCCTTTGTCCAGGCATCGAAACCCGTCGAGTCTCCAATCACTGCGCCGACGATATTGCCGTTCGAGAGCCCGCCGTCTGAGTCAAATACATAGTCAGACCAGGAGTCATAGGTCGTTGAACCCTTCGCACCCATAGTGGAGGAGTTGTATCCCGGTCGGCAACGCGCCTGATAGTCTGCGTACCCTGTAGGATTTGCCGCAACATTCGAAAGGTAAGTAGAGTTAGACCACTTTACTGGTGCCATGTTTACCAACCCAGCGACAGCCGGGCTGAGCTTTTCGTTGTTGCAAGCGATGACCGAGCCGTTGACAGTTGGAGTGCCACTTGTGAAATCAAAGTTTCCGTTGGCCCGCATGTCACCGTTCACGATCAGACTGTTCTCGTCAAAGCCACTCATCCAGCCGTAGTTATTCACGAAGTACGCATAGTCGAAGACACGGCTACGTTGGAGTGAGAACGAGACGGTTGCGTCGATGATTTTCATCGGCTCGTTGTTGTCGATGACCCCGTCGCCGTCGAGATCTATCCATCCGACGGCGCGGATACGTAGAATGCGCGTGTACGAGTCAGTCGACGGAGTTTGGATCATCGTGATCCCGGCCGAGTAATTTCCAACGGAAGTTATCGTGCCGCTTATCGACGCCTTCGGACTTGCCGCGCTCGCGTTAGCGCAAGTTGCGTCCAGGGTGGCGAACTTTTGTCCTGACTTGAACGGGCGCCACAAATTCATCAGCAACGACTGAACGCCAGCCTCACAGAGGTTCGTTGTTCGAATTTCGTATGCCTGGCGACGGGCAAGCCGTACCCGCACAGTCGAACGATCGATAAACGCGAGTGCGGCGAGGCTAACGAGCGACAAAACAGCGAATGTCGCAAGCAGTGCCGATCCACGGTTCTTTCTGGTCATCTAATTGACTCCGGTACATTTCGAAGATAAATAGTTTCGCGAGATCGGCTCGTAGAAACCTTATAAGGGGAGTCCTGCGCTTGAATAACGAGCATTACATTTAGGAAGCGCGTGATGCCGCTGCCATTTGTTGTGAACATTTGATAAGCAGCGTTGTTATTCGTCGGATCGGTCATGATTACGTTCCGAATCAAGGTTCTCGTAATGGTCCCACTCGTGATCGTTATCGTGGTGCCCGAAACGGCAATTCGACGAGTCACGCCGTCAGTGGCGAGTGGAATCACGAGGTTGCCGCTCGAGTCCGCGGTACCCTTCACATAGTTCAATCCATTGCCGTTGGAATCGACAGTAACCGACATAGCTTCGCGCAACTCGATGGCAATTTTGCGTATCGCGAGTTGTGACGCGGACTCTGAATCGACCTTCGCCTGATTCTTGAAGAAGCCTGAGACTCCATATATGCAAATGCTAAGAGAGGCGCCCATAACCATTACGGTCAGGGTCGCCGCGACAGATACTTCGACCAAAGTCATTCCTCGGGTTCGACGGCTTTGCTTCACAAGTTGCATATAATCGTCCCTGTGGAGAAACTGCGCGTCACGCCTCGATCTGACCAAGACACGGTTACGGTTAGACGGCGCACGTCGGTATCCACCTGCTCGACGGTGATTCGTCCAATTCCAGACGGCAGGACGATAGCCGGACTATCCTGCGCAGCCGCGTCGGCGGACGTGAAACTGTACGTACTGCCAGCAATGGTCTCAGTTCCCGCGGAAACCGGGCTCAGGCCGATGGTGCTCGTCGACTGAGTTGGCGCAGCGGAGTCAATTGCGCCAATTGAGTAAAGCTGAGTCGCCGTGATGTTTGCGTAGCCGGCGCCCCGTACCTTTTCCAGTTCCTTCTGAGCGAGGGCCATTGCCTTGTCAAGAAGCGTTGATTTCCCACGCGCCGCGGTGGAGGCCGGGAGCGTTACAGCGACGACGGCGATGCTTGCCATCACCAAGAAGAGGCTTACGATGACCTCGATATATGTAAAGCCGCGAGTACGCATAAGATGAAATGCTGATTGGAGAGAGCGATGAATCGCCCTCCCCATTCAAGCTGGTGTTGGTGACGTTTACGGGAGGACGTGGCCAGCTTGGTTGCATGCTGGTCGCGTTGACATGTCGCCGATGGCATAGACGCCTGCGGTCGGACAAGTCGGATACGTCTTGATGTAGTTCGGCGCGAGCTGAGCTGCGGTTGGCGTAGCCGTTGACGGTTGTGCGGTCTCCATAGCCCATTGCTCTTTAGCAGTTTCGATTTGCTTCAGGTTGGCAATACACGTACTCTTCTGCGAGTTGGTGCGTGCCTTCACGAAGTTCGGAACGGCGATGGCCATAAGGATGCCGATGATCAATACCACGATCATGATTTCGACGAGCGTAAAGCCCTTGGATCTTCGAATACGGTTCATTGTGCGTTTGTCCCTCAAATGCGGGCATACGGCCCAACATTACTTTTCTTATTCCAGAGTGGCTCTCCCAATCCACCTAGTGACTATGCGAGGAATCGTGTCAAGGCCCTGATTCCTGCAATTCTACGAGTGCACTCGACATCTGCATTCCGCAGCGCTCGTCGCGGTCGAACCGAACGGACGGTGGGTGTTCCCACAGCAAGAGGTCCTCGTACTCGGAATTTTCGGTACACAAAGCGAGAAGCCACACGGCAATTCCAACATCTTTCTGTCGAAGTTTGAAACGAGCACTTAAGGCAGTTGATGGCCGACATAGTCGCAGGTCGGCCGCGTGCTCATATTTCCAAGCGTGTAGGTCCCGGCCATCGGACACGTCGGCCAGCTGTGGAGAAATGTGGGATAGAGGTCGTCCTGCGAAGGAGTCGACGTGCTTGGCTTGGAATATTCCATGGCCCACTGCTCTTTTGCCTCTTCGAGTTCTCGCAGGTTCGACAAGCAAGCCTTCTCAGTCGATCTGGCGCGTGACGTGACGAAAGCGGGAACGGCGATCACGATCAGGATGCCAAGCACAAGCATGACGATCATGATCTCGACAAGGGTGAATCCAGTGCTCCGGTTACGCATCGCCAAAGTGTTCCTTATGCCCATTCTTGGCAACGATGTAACATTTTTGGACCCGCAGGCCTACCGGAAGTGCGTCAACATTGTTAGAATGTGCAACATGGGCGAGATTGTCGTATTGATTCGGGCACATGTTCCGTCCTCCGAGGTTGAAACGGTGTACGACTCCGCGCAGGAGATGTATCATCATCTTGCGGCTAGCCCCGGCTTCCTCGGATTCAGCGTCTGGCAACAGGACCACCACAACGGTGACAGCCTCGTGGTCTTGGAGTACACCGACGATCAAGCCGCCGATAAGGGCTTGGAGTGCTGGCTCAACACTCACTCGAAAGTTGACACGAAGATGCCGTTTGACAAAGAACCGAGCATTGTGCGGATGGATGTGTCAAATCGATTTGGCAGGCACCTGTCACTCTGTGGACCAAATACATACCTCTCGGAGAGCTTTCGCTTTGCCGAGCCAGGCTTGAAAGCCGAGCTGACCAAGGACGTCGAGACCGTCTTCAACACTCTGGGCAAAATGGAGGGAGTCATTTCAGGTTGCTACGGTTCGGATGACGAGGCTAGTGAACGGATAATCGGGCTCGCGACGTGGTTCGACCAAAAGGCGTACGAGTCCTCTCTTCCAAAGCGAAATTGGGGCTACCAGATCGATTTCTTTAACCGACTAGCGTAACTTCTCGCCTCGTCGCCGCTTGACTATGAGTGCGGCTTTCAGGAACTCACTTTTTGACTTCAGGGGTAATGTTACTTTGATGCTCGTAGGCCGAATCCCTCAAATCGTTTGCGTTCTCGCGGTTACCGGCTCGGCGTTTTCACAATTTAAACCCTCCAAAAACGAACAGGTCAAGTTGGGAAAGCAGGCCGCAGACTCTATTCGGAAGAAAGAAAAGGTGCTTCCTGAAACGGACGTCCGGGTCATTACACTTCGCAGGGTGGCCAAGCGCATCACGGATGCATTTCCACCACGGAAGGATCCCAAAGGGAAACCAGATCCCTGGACATTCACCTTTGACGTGATCGCTAACAAAGAGATTAACGCATTCGCTTTGCCTGGTGGCCCAACGTTTTTTTACACCGGACTCCTGGAGAAAATGACTTCTGAGGACGAGCTTGCGGCGGTTATCGGCCACGAACTTACCCATGTTCGTCAGGAACACTGGGCAACCGCTTTCAACGAGTCGCAGCGCCGTCAGCTTGGCTTTGCGCTTCTGTCGTTCTTCAAGATTGGCGGAAATGACTTGCAACAGGCCGCTGTCGTCGCCACGGAATTGGTGTACGATCTGCCGTTCTCACGCCGCCACGAAACAGAGGCCGACGATCAAGGCATGAATTTGATGGTTACCGCTGGTTTTAACCCGCAAGGTATGGTCGACACCTTCGAAATGCTTCGAAAGCTGGTCGGCAATGGCGGCGCACCTGAATGGGCGAACACGCACCCCGACGACAAGAATCGGATCAAGCATGTTCAAGATCGAATTTCAAAACTCGGGAAAGACTTTGGACCGCTAACGCCGATGTCGCTCCCCAAGGAGCCGGTGCCACCCAAAGCGGGCGGCACGGCAGTCGTCGGCTGACCCCTTACATCCAGTGCATTTCGCTGTCGCCGTGAAGGCTCTGAACGTAGTTCAGTTGGGCGTCGTGATACATCATATGGAGTGGTGCGAAGGCGGCAATCTCGAATACTGTCTTTGGCCCCTGCGCTGACTCAATCACTTTCGACATGTCGTCGCCCATTGCCTCAACAATAGCGTCGACACTCTTCACCAATTCTGCGATGGCAATGACCTTGTATTTGAAGCTCTCTGGAGCCGTCGCCCAGCCATCCGCAAATGGCCAAGGTCCTGGTTCGACTCCAGCCAGTCGCGCGTGAACGCGCTTGTTGACCTCGACGACCTCGAACGTGATGTCGTACGGCGTTCGCGCGTTGCCTGCGAACGGGGTTGACAAGGCTTCCTCGGAAAGGGCCTCAAGGTCCTTTACATAAAAGTCTCGATTTGTCTTAAACTGGTCATGCAGAAACTTGACCAATACGGCGTTATCCATTGGTTGATGATACCGGCGCGGGACAGCGAGGTTGTGGCGTTATGGGAAGAGTTGGCCGGCAGGCGCCGATGCCGCGGCGGGCGCAGGGATTCGCCGAGGAAACGCCCAAATTTGATCTGCAACTGCTTGCCCGCATAAGTAAACGATTGCCTGAATGGGGTTGAACCGAAGCGCGAAGCGGACCACTCCCTCTTCGCGCCGACCCATTTAGCGGTAATCGATATGCCCTGGCCCTTGCTCTGCGAGATCTTCGCTAGGTCGTGCCAATGTAGCCAGTTTTGACGCAACCGGCCCAAGACCAAATTTTCGCCGATAAGGACTTTGATTCCAGAGCGCGAGAACGCTTGCATCTGATAGTCGCCGCGCTCTTCAGTAACGATCGGTCCTGTCCACCGCACAATGATCGCGTTGCGACGCACGCCGGGATTGATGGTGCGCGGTGCGTTCCTATCCGAAAACTGCTGGAAGTCCAGCTTTGATTCGACTTGCTCGCCAGCGAACGTGTTGAATTCGGCGCCGTTGTAGTATCTGGTGGTTATGCCCGGCTGGTTCGATTCGGATTTGAGATTGCTCGCTCCGAGCAATTCGAACGGATGCGTAGCGCCAAATTTCCTAAGCGCTGGGTTGTCCCGTAAGACGCCATAGCCCCGATTTGAGGTGAAGAAAGGAACGGTGATCAGGCAACGGGAGACTACAAGCCAGTCTGAGCCATTTCGATTGCGGCGAGCGACGCGCGAGCCTTGTTGCAGGACTCGATGTATTCAAAGGCGGGGTCCGAGTCGTACACTACGCCGCAACCGGCTTGCACGTATGCATAGCCATCCTTGAGCAGAATCGTGCGAAGTGTGATGCATAGATCCATATCGCCGGTGAATGAGAATGTTCCCACAGCACCAGCGTAACTGCCGCGCTTTGTTGGCTCAAGTTCCTCAATGATCTGCATTGCCCTAACTTTGGGGGCACCGCTGACCGTCCCCGCTGGGTACGTTGCGCGCAAAAGGTCAAACGCATCTTTTCCCTCGGCGAGATTTCCAGTTACGTCGCTGACGATGTGCATCACATGGCTATATCTCTCAATAACCATGAGGTCACCGACCGTGACCGATCCGACATCGCAAACTCGACCAAGGTCATTACGGCCCAGATCGATGAGCATGATGTGCTCCGCCCGCTCCTTTTCATCAGCGATCAGTTCGGCCGCCAATTGGTCGTCCTCTTCTTGAGTCTTCCCGCGCCACCTCGTACCTGCGATCGGCCGCACGCGTGCCTTGCGACTATGGAGGCTCGTCAAGAGTTCTGGAGATGCTCCAACCAGATCGAAATCGCCGAACCGAAGAAGGAACATATAAGGCGAAGGATTTATTGACCGCAAAGAGCGATAAACCGTGAGGGGATGAGCGTCGACTTTCGTCTTAAAGCGCTGGCTGGGAACGGCTTGGAACACGTCGCCAGCGATAACGTACTCCTTGAGGCGAGACACCATTCCTTCGTACTCTTCACGGGATACATTGGCGTCGACGCCATGGGAGACGCCCTTCTTCGCGGGCAGCGAGGGCAACGGTCCGGCAAGGCGACCTTGAATGCGCTCAATTTCTGCCCTCGCTCGATCGTATGACTCGGCGGTACCGTCGGTCATGACGATGATGCGAATCAGATTTTTCGCGTGGTCAAACACCACGACGGGTCCGGTGAGCATCGCTGCCATATCGTCTACTCCGAGGTCATCGAGGGTAGAGTCCCCGATCTCCTCGAGGTAGCGAACGAAGTCGTAGCTGAACATCGTGATCGCTCCGCCAATAAATGGCGGCAATCCGTTCGGACTATTCGGAATTGACCTCCCGAGTTCGTCCTCCAACACGTTCAGCGGATCAGAGCCAGCAGGCATTTCAGTCGTAACGCCATTTCCGTTTTCGATTCGAGTTACGCGACCCTGCTTCGCTCGAAGTACCACCTTCGGACGAACCCCGAGAATGCTGTATCGTGCCAGTTGCTCGCCGCCTGTCACGCTCTCGAGAAGAAAACTATGAGCCTCATCGTGGGCAAGCTTCCAATACGCACTTACTGGGGTTTCGATGTCCGCCAACTGGTCGCGAACGAGCGGCTCGGCGCGAACGCCACCGGTTCGATCGAGAAACTCTTGCTTTGTTGGCAGTCCGACCATGAATCTGACATTATGCTTGGGATTCGGAGGGTTGTGCCAAACTCAGGCGGTGGAAGCCTTTTTGACCCACGAGGGTCGGATCGCCATTGTGCCGTCGGACAATATCGACACGGATCGCATTATTCCGGCGCGATTTCTAACCCGTGTGTCGCGCACCGGGTACGGCGAGTTGCTCTTTTGCGACGTGCGCGGGCCAGCTTTTGCGTTGGATCAGAAAACAGCCGAGGGAGCATCAATCCTGGTCGTCGGCACAAATTTTGGTTGCGGCTCGTCTCGCGAACACGCAGTTTGGGCGATTCAGCAGGCGGGATTTAGAGCCGTAATCGCGCGCCGTGACGCGGGCTCGCCGGGATACAGCGACATTTTTCGGCAAAACGCTGCGAACTGTGGTTTGCTCTTGGTCGAGATTCCGCCAAATGACCACGCCAAGGTTTCAGCGCTTGGATCGGGGGCGGTGATTACCATCGATCTTCCCCACCAGACAATCAAGTTTGCGGACGTCGTGATCGCTTTTCAGCTCAACGAAGTCACGAAACAAGCCTTGGTAGAGGGGCTCGACCTGATCGGTACGACTTTGCAACTTGACGACTCGATATCTCGGTTTGAAGCGAAGCACGAAGTCTTCCGGTGAAGACATCAAGATTCGATAAAGACAGGCCCATTCACGACTTGGACCGAATATAACCATCAAGGGTGCACAACGATGATCGGCCGAATCCTAACGATTTGCTGTCGCTTGCTCGGCGAGCAGTCGCGGAGCACAGCCGCGGCAAGCTCAAGTTACTTTTAGGAGAGCGGGCTCGATCCGGGCATCTCGCCTCAGCATGCTGTGCTCCAACTCATTCGCGATCACACGGCTGATCGCTGGGCGGGAGTTTTTGGCGAGCCTCGCGTTCATGTTCTCCGGTTGAATCGAGCTCTCTAAGACCTCCATGCGGGAAAACCACGTTAGTGTGGTAAGACCAAGGGGTGGACATTCGGTCGTATTGGGACTTCGATGATGCAGACCGCTCCGAGATTCGATTTCGCTCGCTTCTCGACTCAACAAGCGACGACGGCGACCGATTTGAAATCGAATGTCAGATTGCGCGCACATACAGCCTGCGAAAGCGTTTCGAGGAGGCACATGCGCAATTGGATAGACTTCTGCCATCCGTTGACGCAATGCCCGCGCGGGCTCGCGCCTGCTACTTCTTAGAGCGCGGGCGCACTTACAACTCCTCTGGGGATGTGCCGGCCGCCAAGATCGAGTTTGAGGAAGCCGCAAAAAGTTCCGTTGACGATCTTCGCATCGATGCCATGCACATGCTCGCAATCGTGGCTTCGACTGCGCAGGAAGCGGAAGCGATAAACCTGCGGGCGTTAGAAGAGGCAATGAGTAGTCTTGATCCCGCCGCGAACCGATGGCGCGGCAGCCTGCTCAATAACCTCGGTTGGACGTGCCACGATGCCGGCCGATTCGAGGAGGCCCTTATCTATTTCGAGGCCGGCCTCAAATTCCGCCTCACGCAGGACGCTTCAAAGCCCACCCAGATTGCGAAATGGTGCGTTGCGCGGTGCTTACGCTCGTTGGGCCGTTTTGATGAAGCACTGGATATTCAACTTGAGCTCGTTGCCAGCGGCGAGTCGGACCGCTACGCCTATGCGGAATTGGGCGAGATTTATAAGGCAAAGGGCGACGACGTAGAGTCCGCCCTCTACTTCGCGATGGCTGACGCTCGCACTGGTGAGTAGACAACCGCTATCGTATCGATTTTAAAGTGGCGGCGATATGCGATCGGAGCCCCGCGGCCATTGACGTGACATTCACGTCAGAACGTCCCAACTGGTCATAACTCTTCGCGTAAAAGTCAAGGTACATAATCGGTTTGATACATGCACGCATGTCCCAATGCGGAAGCGCTTCTAGGTTTCGATCCGACGCGCGCGCGTACTCGTTCGTAAATCGCTCCATCGCATCCGAGCCACACATCCATAAAATTTCGAGCCGACACGTGGCGAGGTCGGCGAGGCCGTCACCCAGGTAAGCATGCTCCCAATCGATCACTGAGACCAGATCTTGCCCCTGCCACAGAATGTTTCCTGGCCAGTAATCTCCGTGACACAGCATTGCTTGAGTGGGCGAAATTGTTCGGGAGTAGTCTTCCCAAACTTGCCGCACCCGCGCCTCATCCAAGTCGGGCCGGGTGACTGGCGATTGAGGCAGTTTCCAGGGGTCCGATTTCGGAATTGGTGAGCACCTTATTTCGTCCAAATTGCTTTCATGGATGGTTGCGAGCGTCGCTGCTATATCTCGAACGTAAGCATTGACATCGGAAGGTTGTGCCTGAACTTCGCCATCGACAAAATCGATGAAAAAGAACGGCTGCGGATCACTTTCCGTTGCGACGTCTAAGAACCTTGGAATCGGAACGCCTGAAACCGTTCGGGCTAACGCGTGAAGCGTGTGGAATTCCGTGCTGGCTGCTGCGGAGTTGTCTCGGAATCGCCAAGCTGCGGGCTGTCGGGCGACCATCTTGCGGAGGTCAGCGGACGGCGAACGGTACACGAAAGCGTGAGTGGTCGCAGAGAGTCCGCCGTGCATTGGCAGCACTTCAACGACTTGGGCGCCCGGCTCGTAGGCCGTAAGCGCTCTCTCAAGTCGTTCACGAATGCCAGTGCTCACGGCGTTGGATAGTCCGTCGCCAGTAGCTTGTCTTTCCACGCCTCGCGATCGGCGACGATCGCATTGACATACAAGTCCGTTTCTTCATAAGCGAACCTGCCCATCGGAAGCCGTAGCGGCGGATTCGGATGCTCCGATACCTCAATCATCAGTCGGGCAGCGGCAACCGGGTCCCCGGCCTGCGTTCCGTTCATCCGCTCGAAAATGTCGAATGCAGTTTTGTAGAGTTCGTCGTACTCCGGCATGCGGCTCGACGGCCAGACGTATGAGCGGCCGGCAAAGTCTGTTCGGAAAGGACCAGGCTGTACCGAAATGACTTTAATTCCCCAGGGGGCGACCTCGATTGAGAGGCTCTCATTGATCGCCTCCAGCGCATGCTTTGTTGCGGCGTAGAAGCCTCCAGCACGGTATGCGGTTAGTCCGACGATGCTGGAGACGTTCATAATGACTCCCGATCGATGCTCCCGCATCGTTGGAAGAACCGCTCGTATCGTCTCGATCGCTCCGAAAAAGTTGGTCTCGAATTGATCGCGGACTTGATCCATCGGAACATCCTCGATCATGCCGCCTTGGCCGTAGCCTGCGTTGTTTGCGAGAACATCAATTCTGCCCCAGCGATCCAAAGTTGCCTGGACGGCAGCCCTAGTCTCATCGGGCACGGTCACGTCAACGCGGGGAGTCAATAACGCGTCGGGATATCGACTCCGCAGGTCATCTAGGACTTCGGGCGATCGCAGCGTGGCGGATACAAGGTAGCCGGCCGCAAGCAACTCTTCCGCTAGGCAGCGACCGAATCCGCTCGAAGATCCGGTAAGGAACCATACATTGGGCACTCAAGGGTTTTACCATTCCTAGCGGTTTGCGCCTGTGTCCGCGGGGCCGGCGAGGGCCTGTACGGCGTATCGTGGATAATCCAAACGTGAACGAAACTCCAACGTCCGAGCTCCAAAGGATTGAACGGGAAATAGACGCTCTGAAGCAACGGAAATCGAACTTGCTACGTCTGCAGCCACCTGAGGTTGTCGATAACTACGCCTTCGAAGGCTGGGATGGACCGACGACTTTGAGCGATTTGTTTAGGGACAATGCTGACCTCATCGTCGTTCACAACATGGGCGTGGGTTGCACGTATTGCACGCTTTGGGCAGACGGATTCAACGGCCTTGCGCCGCACATTGAGGATCGAGCGGCGTTTGTCGTCGTCTCCCCCAATCCCGTCCAAGTCCAGCGCAAGTTCTCGACCGGCAGGGGCTGGAAGTTTCGAATGGTCTCCGATGGCACGAAGGCTTTCACGGGGGCGATGGGGTACCTCGACAAGGACGGTGACCCAAACCCGGGTGTCTCGACCTTCTCGAAGGCGAGCGACGGCTCAATCTCGCGGCAGAACACGGCGGAACTCGGACCACTCGACGACTTCTGTGCGTTGTGGCCAATGTTTGCGATGCTGAAGGATGGACCGAACGCTTGGGAGCCGAAGTTTGGTTATTGAACTTGCAAATAGCCAACAAAGGGCGTAAATTGTAAGTCATGACGCTCCGCGAACGATTGGCCCACCTCCATCGAAGACTTGGGTTTGGCGCGACTCAAGCTGAACTCGATCGTGATGAGAAACTTGGGTTCAACCGGGCTCTCGATCGGCTAATCGATTACGAGGATGTGAACGAAGAGTTCGACGTCTCACCCTACGAATTTTGCTGGCGAACAAGTGAGAAGGCGGAAGCAGACGTCGGCACATATCGTTTCCGAGCCTGGTGGGCGTTCCGCATGATGGCCACTCAGCGACCTTTACAAGAAAAATTGACCCTCTTCTGGTCAGGCCATTTTGCGGCCGGTGATGACAAAGTCGAGGACGGGCCGATGATGCTTGATTACCTGCAGGGCCTGCGCGCGAATGCATGCGGCAGCTTTGAGAATCTTCTCAACTTTGTCAGCAAGTGTCCGGCGATGATGCGCTATCTGGACATGACGCGAAGCCTTCGCGGTAACCCAAACGAGAATTTTGCGCGCGAAGTCATGGAGCTTTTCACGTTGGGGATTGGCGGTGGCTATACAGAAAAAGATGTGCAGGAAGTGGCGAGGGCCCTTACAGGCTGGGGGTACATGCACATGATGTACGAGCTTCCTGGCGACATGACAGGCAAGCTGAACGATTCGATTAAGTACGGGCGACCCTTTAGTAGCTTCACTTACATGCCAGTAATGCACGACCCAGGTGAGAAAACGATTCTGGGCACAACTAAGCACTGGACGGGTGACGAAGTGCTGAAGGTGCTTGCGAACCACCAATCGACGGCTGAATTCGTGTGTCGAAAGCTCTGGACTTTTTTCGCTTATGAGGACCCGGAGCCGGAGGTCGTTGAGATGGTTGCGCGCACCTTTGTGCGTACTCGAGGCGACATCAACACCGTTATTCGAACGATCGTGCGGTCTAAACAGTTCTGGTCGGAAAAATGTGTTTATCAGATGGCGAAGAGTCCGGCCGACTTCGTTATCGGCATGGCCCGAGTACAAGGAATTGGCATCGAAACGATGAAGTTCCGTGACTCGAAGAGCGATGTGCACACTCAAATCAACCAACGAATCATGAACGAGGCGGGAAGCGTTGCATACCGACTGGATCGCATGGGGCTGTCGTTGCTGGTTCCGCCGAACGTTGCCGGTTGGAACTGGGGCAAGGCATTTCTGAGTCCGGCGATGATGGCGGAACGGTTCCAGTACACCGGCAACTATATTGAGGACAAAGGGAAGCCGGACAAGGCAGCGCAGAACACGATTGGGTGGGTGGCTTCGAAATCCCCAAAGACCAGCAAGGAGGCCGCGGCGCTATACCTCCAACTTTATGGAGTTCCCGCGTCCGCATCTGCGACAAAAACCTTGACCGAGGTGATAGACAAGGCAGGTGGCATTGCGGCGTTCAAGAACATTAACCAGTGGGGTGGTCTGAACTATCTGCTGAACCGAGTTTTGGTTGCCGCGCCCGAAATGCATGTCTGCTAGCGTGAAACGCGGTGGGGTCGGGCACGGTAGAATTAAGAGCAGAGGCTACTTGCTGATCGCAACCAAATTTCGATCCTGTGGGCTCTGAATCCTGAGACTCCTTCGCTATGCGAGGCGTCAGTAGATTTGTATACCTATGATTGCTGAGACGCCCATTGAGGCAATTCCAAGATATCGCCGCATCCTGAAGGACGCTCTTCCCGAACACTTACTCAAGCCTGACAACAGGCACATATGGTGGCTTGTGCTTCATCTGTCGATTGTGGCCGTGTTGCTTTGGGTTTTGACCGCGCACTTCGCGTGGTGGTTTGCTCCTATCGCCAGTCTGCTAATCGGACACAGTTTCGGATCGATGGGGTTCGTCGCTCACGAAACCTGCCACGGCGGCGCGATACGCAATCGCACCTTGAGACATCTCATAACTTGCGTGGCCTTTTCGCCGTTTGCGATCGGAGCCCATCTTTGGAGTCGCTGGCACAATGCCGAGCATCACGGAAATACGCAGCATCCCGAACTCGACCCGGACCGCTTGTTCCTTCACGACGAGTATCGCAACAATTTCGTTTTGAAGTGGCTGTATAAGCGATCGAAGTTCGCCCGCAACGTTGTTATCTTCAGCTTCTTCAGCTTGATGATGACGCAGCACAACTTCTACGTGCTGGTCAGATACTTGAGGGAAAAGGACACGTCGCGACAAGAAAAGGCGGTTATCCTGTTTCAGTTCATCGCGGCGAAGACGTTTTGGATAGGACTCACCCTCTTGCTTGGCTGGAAGGTCTTTCTCTTTGGCTATCTGTTCCCGCTAATGGTCGGAAATGCGATGGTCATCTCGTACATCGCGACCAACCACTTTCTAAATCCGCTTGCCGACGAGAGTGACGTGCTCGCCTCGTCTCTTTCGGTGACCTTTCCGAAGTGGCTCAGCTGGCTTGATGTTCTTCACTGCAATTTCGGTGCACACGTCTCGCACCACCTGTTTCCCCAGGCACCATCTCGCCACTCACGCGAAATTGAGCTAAAAATCGCGGAACTGTGGCCTGAGAGGTACCACGTCATGCCATTTGGACAAGCGATGCGATTGCTCTGGCAGACGCCTTGGATTTATAGCGACGACGGCGTCAATCTATTCGATCCTAGCGTTGCTAAGAAATGGCCCACGCTCGGAAATGGGCTGACGTTGCTGCGCCGCAAGCGAAAGAAGTAGACAGTTTGGGGTGCCGGTGGTACCCTGAAAAGTGCGGTCATTTCGCAGAACGCTCGGGTTCTTGGCTCCCTATCGCGGCAAGGTAATTCTTGCCGTTATCTGCACGTTGATCGTCACGCTGCTGCAGATCATTCCGCCACGTTTGTACCAGTTGGCGATAGACTGGGCTATTCAGCCTGCGCTGGACGCAAAGCTTAAACGGTCCCATGGGGATGCGCGTGCGCTACTCCAGCACACCATCCAATACGCACCGGTCGCGCTTCTAATCGTATCGGGTTCGATGATCGCGGTCATTGTCCTGCGCAACGTTTTTAGTTACATCAACTCGTACACGATGACCTGGATCGGGCATCGATTCGTGTTCGATCTTCGATTCGCCACGTGGCGTCATCTGCACCGCCTGTCGCTCGCGTATCACAACCAGACCCAGACCGGAAAGCTGATGGCCCGCGCTACGGCAGATATCGAGCTCATCCAAGCGTTGATTCAAGGCCAGCTCGTCATGTTTATCAGCGATTCGGTGACACTTGTCACGGTTCTCGCGATGCTCTTCTTCATCGAGTGGCACCTGGCGCTCGTGATTTTGGCCCTAGTTCCGTTCTATGTGCTTAGTTATCTTGCCTTTCTAAAGCACATTCGTGAGGTGAGCAACGAGCAACGCAAGCTCTACGATGAGATGCTCGGCAAGCTGAACGAGAAGATCGCCGGTATTCAGGTGGTGAAAGCATTCGTTCGCGAGAATTACGAGCGGACTAGCTTCATGAAGAGCGTGAAAGCGAAGTTCGCCTCAGACATGCGGCAGGTTCACCTCAATCGACGTCTCGGCCTCATCAGTGGGGTGATCAGTTCAATTGGTCGTGGAATCGTATATGCGTATGGCGGCTATCTTGTTCAGCACGGTGACATGACCGCGGGAAAGCTCGTTGCGACGACTTTTTACATTGGGTTCGTGTTTGATCCGGCCGTTCGCGTCGTCGACTTCAACAACACCCTTCAGTGGGCGGTGACGGCGATGGATCGAGTGTTCCAAACACTCGACACGCGGCCGGAGATTGATGACGCGGAAGACGCCGTCCCCCTTCCATCGCTGAAAGGTGAAGTTCGATTTGAAAACCTCTCCTTCGCATACAAGGAGGGGATCCAGGTTCTCTACGACGTGAACCTCACGATTCGTGCGGGTGAAGTCGTCGCCCTCGTTGGAGCGAGCGGAGCCGGCAAGAGCACCCTCATGTACCTATTGATGCGGTTTTACGATCCCACGAAAGGGCGCGTGAAAGTTGACGGTTTCGACTTGCGCGATGTCCGATTGGACAGCCTACGAAAGCAGGTGGCCATGGTCGCACAGGAGAACGTGCTTTTCAGCGTTAGCATCCTTGAGAACATTCGCTACGGTAACCGAGATGCATCCGAGGCTGAGGCGATCGCCGCCGCGAAGGCGGCCGACCTTCACGACTTCATTTCAGAGCTACCAGAAGGGTACGAAACGATGATCGGAGAATTTGGCATCAAACTCAGCGGAGGTCAGAAGCAGCGCCTTGCGCTGGCCCGTGCGTTAGTCACTGACCCGAAGATTTTGATCTTGGACGATGTTACAAGTGCGTTGGATGGCGAAACAGAAGCGAGAGTTCAGGATGCCCTCAAGATCGTAATGAAGGGACGAACGACGTTCATCATTGCGCACCGATTGTCCTCGGTGGTCGATGCCGACCGAATTCTCGTCGTCGGCGACGGACGTATTGTCGAACAGGGCACGCACTATGAACTCGTCGACCGAGGCGGAATCTATGCGGGTATGTACCGCGAACAATTCAAGAGCGCGCTCGCGATCGAAAGCTAGGAAGCTACTTTCGTTGTGAAGGCCGTCCGTCGAGATATAGGGCGAACTCACCCGGGCCCTTAGCTAGAACCGAAAGGATCTCGATGCGATCAAGGCACAAGGCAACGCCTTTGGACGCTGCTTCGCGCACCTTTAGCATCCTTCGATAGCCCGCGGTCATCACGCGAGCCTCGGCCGGATGCGTGAAAGTCTTGAGCAGGTGAATTTCATTGATCGCGTTATCTTGGGCAAGATCTGCCGCAAGAAGCGTCGACGACAATTCTGCGAGCGATAGGTACGGTGATCCGGGCATTGAGAACTTCAAGTGCTCAGCTTCGAAAGCTCGGTTTTCATCTTCCGTACTTGAAATTGCGAGCACGATGACCGTGTTGCGAGCCGGGCGTTTCACCCCGATTGTTGGCTCGACCATCGCCCAGTTGCCTTCTTCCGTCCAGTACTCAGTGAGCCAGTGCTGATAAAACTTTCCGGACGCCCAGGTGGGCATGTGTGCGACGGTGCGCGCGGGGATATTTCTTGCTCGCAGTAAAGCGGCACAAAGGTTGGCGCGATTGGTACAACTGCCGCCGCACTTCAATCCACGCTTGGCGTCTAGCGCATTAAGGGCCTCGCCCTGGATTCCCTGGTTCTTGGCGACCCACATGACGACTTTGTAAACGTAGTCGTCACGGTCCGCCGTTCCTTTCGCGAGTTCGCCGGCGAGTTTCTTGACTTCGGCATCGGCCGATTGCACGCACGCGGTAGGTTTTAGCCAGGCCTGAAAAGACTTATTCATCGTGCGAAAAACGGGTTCGGCTGGCACCATCACGGTCGCCGTGTACGAGACCCAGCCACCTTTGGCAATCGGTTCCACCGTAGCTTCGATGACAGAATTGAGCCCATCCGCACGTTGCACCCACTTCCAGTTCTTCAGCATCGATGGGGGATCGGTTTCCACCTTTAGCGAGATGAGCACCTGACCGGAGTAGTCCGAAGGCGCGGGAAATGTAACCGTTCCGACGTTGCCGGTTGCTTTGCCTTTGACCGGGGCACGAAGCGTGAACTCCGAAAGAGTGGGACCCTTCGTAGGAAGGTGATAATACTGCGGAAAAACTGGAGTCTCAACCGGACCCTTTTCCCGTCCCTGAATCGCGGCGCCAAATAGGCAACTAACGGACCAAAGCACTTGTCGATTATGAATCCGGTTTGGTGTTCCAGTTGCCCTGGGTTCAAGGTTGTCAGGGACAACTCGCCAAATAGAAGCTAAACTTGAACGTTCAAATGTTTCGTATTTCCAAATTTCTCTCCCACCTCGCGGCTCAGACACTCGCCACCTTTGCGTTCGCCAGTTGTGCGATCAGCGTGCTTGGTCAACCCTCGGTGACGACGTATCACAACGATATTGCGCGAACCGGATTGAACTCTTCGGAAACGATTCTGAACCCTTCAAATGTGAGGCCGAGCACGTTTGGGCTCCTCTTCAATCTGCCGGTGGACGGCCAGGTTTATGCGCAGCCTTTGTACTTGCCGAACGTGTCAGTTCCGGGCAAAGGCACCCACAACATCGTCTACATTGCGACGGAGCACAATTCGATTTACGCTTACGACGCCGACACCAATGCCGGGGCGAATAGTCAGGCCCTTTGGAAGGTCAACTTCGGCCCGTCGGTTCCGAACGGTGATACCGGCACGGGCGATATTGTGCCAGAAGTTGGCATCACCAGCACACCCGTTATCGGATCAATTACTTACAACAACTCGGTTCCGCTTCTCTATGTGATCTCGAAGACGAAGACCCTGAACAAGACCGGACAAGCAATTTACACTCAGAAGCTGCACGCTTTGGACACGACGACAGGGGCTGAAAAACTAGGGGGTCCGGTCGTAATTCAGGGGTCGGTATTCGGAACTGGCGAGGGATCGGTGGGCGGAATCGTTACATTCAATTCCCTCATACAACATAGCCGAGCTGCGCTCCTAATCGTTCCCCAAACCGCAAATTCTGCGAACCCGCAGGCAAGGGTAACGATCGTGCACGGCGGCGCACCCGCATTGTATGTGGCGTTTGCTTCGCACGGTGACAACGGCCCTTACCACGGGTGGGTCTTCGTCTACGACACCGCGACTCTCAGCCTTTTAGGAATCGTAAACACGACTCCGAACGGCCTCACGGATCCCAGCGGATATCCGATTGCCGCGGGCGGGATCTGGCAGGGTGGAGCGGGTCCTGCGAGTGACGGCAAAAACATTTATTTCGCTACCGGGAATGGCAAGTTTGATCCCGCGACGGGGTCCTACGGCGACGCCATCGTCCGAATGACCGACCGAGTTTACAAAATCGCCGATTATTTCGCACCCGCAAATCAGCTAAACCTAGATGATTACGACGCCGATCTTGGGTCCGGCGGCGTTATGCTGTTGCCTTCGTCTGTCGGCTCGAAGGCGACTCCGAACCTTCTCGTGCACGCAGGAAAAGAAGGCACGATTTACCTCGTCAATCGATCGAATCTTGGCAAATACGGTACGACGGACAAGATCGTCCAGGAGCTCCCCTACGTCATGGGCGGCATTTGGGGAATGCCTGCCTACTTCAACGGGAACGTGTACTTCGGTCCGAGCTACTCCGGAATTGTCTCCTTCCCGATCAGCAACGGCGCGTTCACGAAAACGCAGCCCAGTAGCTACACCGGCACCTACTACCAATATCCTGGTCCGACACCCAGCGTGTCCTCAAATGGAACGGCAAACGGAATCGTCTGGGCGATCCAAGCCGATGGTTACGGGTCCAATTTGCCCGCGATTTTGCACGCCTATGATGCGACGGACTTGTCGAAAGAACTCTTCAATAGTGGGGACACGGGCGGACGCGACCTTCTGGGAGGGGCCACAAAATTTAACGTGCCGACGATCGTGAATGGAAAGGTTTTCGTCGGCACAACAGATTCAGTTGGAGTTTTTGGTCTCGGTTCGTGGGTGGCAGCGCCAGTTATCACGCCAAACACCGGCATTTATGCCAGCTCCGTGACCGTGAAAATCACCGATGCTACGGTAGGTGCGGCGATTTACTACACGCTCGACGGCAGCATTCCGACGACATCCTCGAAGCTGTACACAGCACCGTTTAAGTTAGCGGTCAGTGCCAGCATCCGAGCGCGCGGCTTCAAGTTGGGTTTCGGTGCGAGTTCGGCGCCGCAGATGGATTATCTGATCGGTGCCGTCACCGGTACCGGTACTGGGCTGAGGGGCAACTACTTCAACGGATCCCAGGACCCAGCAGGTACACCCACGGCCACGCGCATTGATCCGACCGTCAACTTCGATTGGGGCGGAGGATCGCCAATCGGCGGGGTCGACGGAAACAATTGGGCTGGTGAATGGAAAGGGCAAATCCAGGCCTACACGACCGGAACGTACACGCTGTACACGAACACGGACGACGGAGTGCGAGTCTACATTGACGGAAACTTGATCATCGATAACTACACCTATCACGCGCCGACGATTGATCGCGCGCAGATCGCGCTAGTCGCAGGAGCGAAGCATACGATTGACATCAAATTCTTCCAGGGGAGCGGTGGCTCCGTAATGCAACTTTATTGGTCAGCTCCTGGGCTACCGATGCAGATCGTACCAACGACCCAGCTTTATCCGGCGGCGAGCTAGAGTACAGGCGTGAATAGAGCGGCATTCACTTTGATCGAGTTGCTCGTCGTTATCGCAATCATCGCGATTTTGGCGGCAATATTATTTCCGGTGTTTGCTAAAGCGAAAGAAGCGGCGAAAAAAACAGCATGCCTTTCGGACCTGAGGCAACTCGGCATGGGGTTTCTCATGTACGAGCCGGACAACGACGAGCGCTATCCGGACCGGCGCGACCTAAAGGTCAGCATGCCGGGAGGATATAAACCGTGGACGAAGTGGCCGCCGGTCGATCCACGCGCAGGTTGGGCACAAGTTTGTCTAGACCCATACGTCAAGAATCAGGCGATATGGACGTGCCCGGCCGTCACGGCAACGCCCCTCGCGGATTTGCCCGCCGTGCTGCAAACCACTTCGGCAGGCGTGCAAGTTCGCACGTGGTTCTGGCGATTCGCTCGCAAGGACGATCCTCAGCCGCTCAACTATCTTTGGGGCAAGACCGACGACCAGGCCCTAGCGGATCTGCAATTGGCTAACGACCCAATGGTGGGCTACCCGCTCGGAATGGGCGATGTCGAACTAGCAGTCGACCCTTACTTTCCGAAAGATGCGGCGAATATCGATCCAGCGGTTGCGGGCCTGACGGTGCACGGCAACGGGCGCAATCGCGAATACTTTGACGGCCACGCAAAGTTCTTCATTGACCGTCGTCTTGGTCGGTGACTCACTCGTCGTCTGCAATGAAGTACAACTTTGCTCCCGGACTTGCCTTCGTGCGGTTCTGCCTGACCGTGGCGAGACCGACGCGCTCCAACTCAATCGCCTTGCATCCGGTCGCAGATTGCACGCGCTCCGCGAGCGCGGACGCGTGAGTTGTCACGAGCACTTGCGAATGGATCGCGGCAAGCGCGATCAGGTCTCCAAGATGCGGCAGCAAATCGCCGTGAAGGCTCGTCTCCGGTTCGTTGAACACGAGTAGCTGTGGGGGCTTCGGTGGAAGTAGTGCGGCAAGCAAGCACAGGTAGCGCAGGGTCCCGTCAGACAGTTCTTGAGCAGAAGTCCGGCGACCGGATTCAAGAATGCCGAGATCAAAGGCTGAGGATTCATCGATCGCAAGGGTCGCACCGCGAAAGGCGGCCGCGATCGCATCGCTCACGGTTTTGCCGTGACCGCTGTGCCAGTTGATGGTCGTCAAAACTGCGGCTACGTTCGATCCGTCCGAATCTAAGGTCCACGACCGACGCGCCGGTTGCGGCATGCGAAGCGGCGATTCTGCATCAGTGCGAAACGTGTGATAGAAGCGCCAATTGAGGAGCTTCCGGCGGAAATCATCAATTATTGGGAATGTCCGAGGCTCGGCCAGCTGCGATAGCACCGATTCGTTGGGATCAAACTGCAGCCGAAACACCACCGACTCACCATGCTCGTTGAGAGCCGTGCACGTTCCGAGAGTGCGGGAGAGCACGATCTTTGAACGGCCGTTCGTGCGCATACGAATCGTTTCCTTGCGAACCCTCGGGTCCATGGCGAACGGGGACCAGTTGAGTCGCTCGGTATTGGGATGGAGTTCCAAGTCGTAATCAAATTCATCGACCGACAAACCGAGCACGATTGAGCGCTCCGTTGCGCCAAAGAACAGCGCAGACTCAAACCCGCCGTTACGTGCAAACGTCTCGCCAAGCCTGCCTTCGGCGGCGGACTGTAGCAACTCTAGAGCCTTGTAGACGTTCGTTTTGCCGCATCCGTTTGCGCCGACAAGTAGCGTTGCGCGCTTTACGGGAAACGTCAAGTCTTCGACAGACCTGAATCGCTGGATACGGACCTCGCTGAGTTCCATCGCGGCAAGTATATCGCTCGGCCCTCTCTCAACCCGTGCCATTTTCCGATGGTAAGCTCGCTGATCTACCGCTACCTAGATTGAGGAATATCACTTGAACTTATCACGACATCGCGCCTTCGTGGCAATTGGAATACTAAGCGTGACCGCCGCAACCGCGGTTGCGCAAAAAAAAGTTTTGGACCACTCGGTGTACGACGGCTGGAAATCGATACGAACTCCGCAGCTGACGAAGGACGGAGCGTGGCTCACGTACGGAATCGGGCCGCAAGAAGGTGATGGCGCGCTTTTTGTGCTCAATGTCAAAACATCCAAAGAGTATCGAATTGACCGCGGCACAACCGTTCAAATCAGCCAAGACGGTCACTACGCTGTCGCCACAGTCGCCCCGAAGCTGGCAGAAACGAAGAAGGCTCGAAAGGACAAAGTAGCGGCGGATGCGATGCCAAAAACTTCCGTGACGATCCTGGACTTAGAGACGGGGGCGCGAACTGATTTGCCCAAAGCAACGTCGTTTGAGCTCGCCGAAGAGGATCATGGCCGAGTTATTTACGCAATGGACACTCCGGCTCCCGCGGCGGCGGCAGCTCCCGCTGGAGGTGCGAAGCCACCTGCGCCGGTGGCGGTTCCACCCGATGATGAGGAATGGGACCAACGCAGGCAAGGAGCTCGACCGGCAGGTGCAGCGGGGGCTGGAACGGGCGCTCCTGCCCGGCTACAGAGCGTTATTCTTACGGTGCGCGACCTCAAAACTGGCCACGAGGAGACGATTCCCTCCGTTAGCCAGCGTGCGGTTAGCAAGGACGGAAGTCTGCTGATCTACACAAAAACTTCAGCTAATGCGAAGGATCGAGCGGTCGTGGTTGATGAGCTCGCGACTAGCAAAAAGTCAACTCTGAGCCAAGGCAACGTCAAGTACGTCAAGCTCACTTGGCACGATAAATCGAAGACCCTTGCTTTCCTCACGGATAAGGAAAAGGACAGCAAGAGCCTCGCCATTCACCTGTGGCATCCGGGCGAGGCGACGTCCAAGGCTCTCGTCGCGGACGGGGCGACAGGTATCCCAACGGGATACATTCTGACGGACACCTCGAACCTGAGTGTGACAGAGCACGGAGTTCGATTCACATTTACCGTCTCGCCTAAACCCGCTGAAGCGAAGCCCGACACGACTCCGGATGACGAAAAGGTGAGCGTGGACATTTGGCACTACCAGGACCCCCAAATCCAGAGTGCTCAGCTACTTCAACTAGCGACGGACAGAGCACGGTCGATTTCGATGCTGGTGAATCTCAAATCTGGAAAGCTCACGCAGTTAGGCACCGAGTTGTATCCATCAGTTTCGATTTCCAATAAGGGCGAGGGGCGATACGGGGTGGCGACCAGCAACGTGCCGTACCGAATCGAAAGCACCTGGGACCCAGGCAATAGCGACACGTACTTGGTAGACACTGAAACGGGAAAGGTCGATAAAGTGCGCGAGCACGAGAGTGGAAACTTGGGATTCTCTCCTTCGGGCCGATACATGGTCGGCTACGATCCAGCAGAGCACGCCTTCTACTCCTTCGATCCAGTTGCGAAGAAGCGCAACTGGCTCACTAAATCAATCGCCTTTGCGGTTCACGACGAGTTGCACGACACACCCGATGATGCCGCTCCGTATGGAATTGCGGGCTGGACCAATAACGACGATCGCATCTTAATTTATGATGCTTTCGACGTTTGGTCGTTCGATCCATCGGGCAGGAACAAGCCGGAAAACATATCCGGGGGTTGGGGACGAGTCAATCAAACCCGAATTCGAGTGCAACAGACCGACGTGGACGCCGACACTCTTGATACGTCCAAACCGCTACTCGTGACGCTTTTCGATATTGACTCGAAGGCCGGCGGCTACGGCAATTTGGACATCCAGTCAAAGCGAATCACCAAGTTGATTTATGGCGACAAAACGTACACGGTTTCGACCCGGGCGAAGAACGCCGACGTGCAAATCTTCACTGAGCAGACGTTCGTGGAGTATCCCGACATCTGGCTCTCGAACACGAAGTTTGAAGGCGCAAAGCGGCTGACCGACGCCAATCCCCAGCAGAAAGAATATAACTGGGGCAAGAGCGAGCTGATTCGGTGGACTTCGAATGACGGCGTACCGCTTCAAGGCTTGCTGATCAAGCCGGAGAACTTCGATTATTCGAAGAAGTATCCGATGATCACCTACTTCTACGAGCGGTTCTCAGACAACTTAAATCGCTACTCGGCCCCAGCTCCGTCTGCGTCGACCGTCAACTTTCCGATGTACGCGAGCAACGGCTACGTACTCTTTGTGCCGGATATTCCGTACAAGACGGGCTACCCGGGAGAGAGCGCAATGTCAGCGATCATGCCAGGCGTCCAAGCTGTTTTGGCCCGTGGCTACATCGATCCTAAAAAACTAGGCCTTCAAGGTCAGAGTTGGGGTGGGTACCAAACGGCGTATTTGATCACGGAAACTACGATGTTCTCCGCCGCATGTTCTGGAGCTGCCGTTGCCGATATGTTCAGTGCCTACGGCGGAATTCGGTATGGCTCAGGCGTTCTGCGCCAGATGCAATACGAGCACGGACAAAGCCGACTAGCGGGCACTCCTTGGGAAAAGCCAATGCGCTACTTTGAGAACTCGCCGCTGTTCTTCTTGGACAAAGTCACGACGCCGCTCCTTATGATGCACAACGACAAGGACGGCTCCGTACCATGGACGCAGGGTGTAGAGTTGTACTCTGGCATGCGCCGATTGCAGAAGCCATGCTGGATGGTGACTTACAACGGTGAGGATCACAACCTCGTGGAGCGGAAGAATAGAAAGGACTGGTCAATTCGAATGCAGCAGTTCTTTGACCACTATCTGAAAGGCGCGCCACAGCCTGTGTGGATGGTAAAGGGCGTCGCCGCAGTCGACAAGGGCAAGACGATGGGACTCGAAATTCAGAAATAGGCGGTTCGCGAAGTTCAACCTGATCGGACCCGTCGGAGACGCGGGTCCGATTTTTACGTTATCGGGGCCTGTCGCACCGTGCGATACAATATGAACGTGCCGCGCAAGCCAACGCTAAGCGCGTCGAAGCTCTCGACGTTTCTGAATTGTCCGACCAAATACATGTGGACCTACGTTGACCCGAGGGGCCGACAGTTCATGGGGCCGAGAAGCTACTTCTCTTTCGGCACGAGCTTGCATAGCGTCCTTCAGCAGTTTCACAGCGAGAACGCCGTGGGAGTCAAGACTCAGGAGGAGGCGCTCGCTGCCCTCGATGAATCCTGGATTGAAGCGGGATATGGCAGCGCGGAGGAGATGGCAGACGCCTTCGGTGAAGGCCGAGAAATCATCAGCAAGTACGTCGAAGCGGTCCTAAAGGAAGACGTCAAACACCGAACGATTTTTGTGGAGAAGCAATTTCGACACGACCTCGGTGACTTTGTTTTGATCGGCCGCATCGACCGTCTTGACGAGCTAGAGGATGGAACTCTCGAAGTCGTTGACTATAAAACCGGTCGGGATGACGTAACCAACGCCGACGTCGCAAACGATACGGCGATGTCGGTCTATCAGTTGCTCGTTAGCCGGAATTTTCCGGGAGTCGCGGTCCGCGCCAAGATCATTGCATTACGAACGAATCGTAACGGTGTAGCTCAAGCGTCGCCAGAGGCACTTGACGAACTAGAGTTCGCGATACGCGAGTTGGGACAGCAGATTCTCAATACAAACTGGGAGGATCACTTCCCCGTACGAAAGGTTTTTTGCGAGAATTGCGACTTTCGGCGGCTCTGCGCGCGCCATCCGGGATTTCTGGACTGAGAATGCACGTCACCGAAATTTGGGAATCAAAGCGTGGTATCCCGTCGCTGATTCGGCTTGCGCTGTTTCCCTTCTCAGTGCTTTACGGGATTGTTTGGGAAGTGTATCTAGCCATGTACCGGCTCGGTCTCAAGCAACCTTATCGCGCACGCGTGGCCGTGATGTGCGTTGGGAATCTCGTAGTCGGAGGCAGCGGCAAAAGTCCTTTGGTGCAGTGGCTCGCTGCGGAACTGGGGGAGCTTGGCTACAAGGTCGTGATCGGCTGTAGTGGATATGGGTCACCGCACGCCGAAGCGGCGACCCTTGCGCCTGCTGGTCCGCTGGACCCGGCAGCGTGGGGCGACGAGCCGGCTATGTTTCGCGACCAAATGCCCGATGTGCCGATTATCGTCGGAAGGCGACGGGTGCTTGCGGCGCAAATCGCTGAAGAAAACTTTCCGGATGCCCTCCTCCTGATGGATGACGGATTCCAGCACCTACCGCTTCACAACGACATCTCGATTGTCCTCGATGCATCCCGACCTAAGAACGGTCTGTGCCTCCCGGCGGGTCCGTACCGGGAGCTACGTCGTTCTCGCCGCCGGGCGACCTATGTGTTTCCCGGTGCCTTCCACGTCGAAATCGAGCGACTTCAAATTTCAGCTCCCGTACCATCAAATGCAGTCGCGCTCTGCGCTATCGGCCAGCCGGCCAGATTTGCCGCAGATCTCGCGGCGGCGGGGATAAACCTCATTGATCAACGGCAGCGGCCGGATCATGACAGCCTGCAGGCGGGTACCTTATTTGACGGCTTGCCGAGCGGAGTTCCGATCATCGTGACGGCAAAGGATTGGGTGAAATTGAGATCGCGGCCGGATCTCACAGATCGAACCATTCTCGTGGCTCGACAAAGAATTTCGGTCCAGCCGAGAGAAGCGTTTCTTGCCGACCTTAAGCGTAGGATTGATGAAGCCACGAACAAAACTCGCCGTCGATAGCCTCATTCGAAGACTTCTTGGAGCAACCGAGCGATTTGTCGGGGCCGAAGACGTTCTCACATCCGAAGCGCGCGGGCGCCGTATTGGTCGACTCGTGCATCGCTTAGATCGAAAGCATCGGCTCCAAACGGTAGTGAACCTGGGCATCGCGTTTCCAGAACTCTCGGACGGGGAGCGATCTCGACTCGCCATTCGAGTGTATGAGCACGTCGGAATCGTGGCCGCAAGCTTTTTGCGAACTCGCAGAATTTCTCAGGCCGAGCTCAACCTGACTGAAACGACGGGGATCGAGCATGTCCACGAGGCGTTTTCATACGGAAAGGGGGCGCTGCTTACCACGGCGCACTTCGGAAATTGGGAGCGGGCTGGCCACTGGTGGAGCTCCAATTTCTCAACTCTTGCTGCGGTTGCGCGGGAATCGAATCAGTCAGTGGTTGAGGAATTTGCGACGGGTATTCGCAAAGCAGCGGGCGTAGATGTGCTGTATAGGGGTTCCGATGCCCGCGAAATGATTCGGCGCCTGAGATCGAACCAAGCGTTGGCGATCCTGCCCGACCAAAATTCAGACGAAGTATTCGTGCCGTTCTTTGGTCATCCTGCGGGTTGTGCGAACGGGCCAGCGAAGCTGCATATTAAGACAGGAGCGGCAATTGTCACGGGGTACTGCGTGCGAGTTGGAGCAGGAAAATACTTGAACATCGCTGAGCCGCTCATCGATCCACGCGGAGAGAGCGACGACGTGGAGGGAATCACGCGAGAGATCAATAGCCGCCTTGAGAACATCGTGCGCCAATATCCAGAGCAGTATTTGTGGTTGCACGACCGCTGGCGCTCGGCCCGTCGTCGAGGGCTACTGGGGTGAGAGTGCTCATAAGTCGCCTCTCCGCGCTGGGGGACGTTGTCTGTTCCCTGCCCGCCGCGGTCGCACTCAAACGCACTTTTGCTGATTGCCACATAACCTGGGCTGTCGATCCGCGATTCGCGGGGATCGTCGAGTGCTGCGGTTCCGTGGACTCGATTGTCCGGTACAAACCGGCAACGAACTGGCGATCAATACCGACTTATCCGGAGCGATTTGACGTGGCGCTAGATCTCCAAGGTCTGCTCAAAAGCGCGCTCGGCATTGCGCGCGCGAAGGCAACCGTCAAGCTCGGCTACCACTGGCAACGTGAAGGCTCGAGATTATTCTCGGCCGCGGTTAAGCCAGATCCGAGTTCATTTCATGTGGTCGACCAGTACGTAGACGTCGCTCGTGCAGCAGGAGCGGTGGTCGATCGCGCTGAATTCGACCTAAAGCCAGCCGCGGATGATCTTGAAAGTATTTGCATGAAACTTGCCGACGCCGGAATCACGGGACGATTTGCGATCGCGAACGCAGGCGCGGGCTGGGCAACAAAGCGATGGCCCGCCACCTCGTTTGCCGCACTCAGTCACGAACTTTCGACCATCGGCTTGCCACTCGTTTTGGTGGGAGGTAAAGCCCCGGCAGACCATGACGTAGGCGCTGAAGTTCTTGCTGCGGGTGGAATCTTCACAAGTCTGATCGGTGAGACGAATGTCCGCCAGCTGGTCGCAGCAATTTCGCTCGCCGCGGTGCACATTGGAGGCGACACCGGAACGACGCATATCGCCGCCGCGCTCGGAATTCCCGCCGTAGGACTTTACAGCATTACAAAGCCGATCCGAAGTTGTCCATACGGTCAGATTGACCGTTGCCTTTACGATCCGACAGGGCTAGCAAACATTCAGTGTGCGGATGTCGCCAAAATGGTGCTGGAGTCGGCACGATGACCTTGGACGAAGCGATTGCCCTGCGCCGTGGGAAACGGCTCGTTTTCACGAATGGCGTATTCGACATTTTGCACTCCGGACACGTGGAGTACTTGAAGAATGCGGCGGCGCTAGGCGACCTGTTGATCGTCGGTGTGAACTCTGACTCCAGTGTACGTGGGCTCGGAAAGGGACCTAACCGCCCCATTAACTGCTTGGAGGACCGACTTTTGGTGTTGGAAGGCTTGCGGTCTGTTGCAGGCGCGGTTTCTTTCGATGAGGCGACGCCAATCGAGCTTATCCGGAGTTTGTGCCCGGAAGTTCATGTTAAAGGCGGAGACTATGATCCCGAACAGATGCCGGAGACGCCAGTCGTGAGAGCCTACGGCGGAGAGATTGTGATCGTCCCGCTGCGACCCGGCAGATCCACGACTCGGATCATTTCGGAGCTCGCAGCCGAGTGAGCGTCCTCGAATTCGATCGCTCGCATAGATGGCTATTCTGTATGACCCATCCGGATGACGAGATTTCGGTTTGCCAGCTTATACATCAGCTCGTGCGCGCGGGCGCAGAAGTTTTTATCGCGTGGTCACATTCAATTGAGGTTCGTGAGAACGAAGCGCGAGCGGCGGCGGGGCTACTCGGCGTGCCCCAGGAGCACTTGCGTTTTTTTGGAGCCGCTGATCAGCAGGTGTGCGACGAGCTATCTCGATTAGCGCCAGTATTCAAGGAGATGATTCGCGATATTTCTCCGACTCGGGTGGTCTGTGGCGCATTTGAGCAGGGCCACATTGACCACGACGCGACTAACTTCTTAGTGAACCAGGCTTTCGACGGCCTGGTGCTTGAGGTGCCGTTCTATCACACTTACACGACGCGGTTGCAAAGTATCAACCGGTTCTCTGATCCGCAGGGCGAGGAAGTGTTACACCTGGACCGCGACGCTATTCGATTCAAGAAAGAGTTTGCCCGGCAGTACCCAAGCCAGAACATCTGGTCCGTTTTGTTGGCCTACGAGGCGTGGCAAGCGGTTCGGGGGCGTAAAGTTGAATTAGCCAAATCGGAGCGCGTTCGGCCTCAGACGCACCGGGACTTTCGAAGCCCGAACCACCCACAGCGACTCCGAGAGAGGGTGAAGGTCCATCCTACGTGGCACCGTTGGCTCAGCGCGCTCGAGGCGTTTGAAGCTCGGTGAATATTCACGCGCCATCGCACCGTTTGGCGATCACTATCACTGAAGAGCGACTGCCGTGAGCCTGACCGTCGTGGACGTCCTAGAAGTCGGGCCGGCTCCCGTCACGGTCGGGGCCGTTTGGATTCCGGTCGCCGATTTGCGGGAACGAACCCACGAACTGCCCGTAAAGGGTTCGATCGTTCGTATCGTACCGAGCGACTCCGCCGCGGCGGCCGAAGCGCTCCTTGCAGAACTGGGCTGGTGTACGGAAATTCTGCGTTCATCTCCGAGGGCAACTCCTCGGCCGATCCTGTGGTCGCCGAGTCCTTTGGTTGCCGAGTATGCGTCGGCAAGTAACCCAAGTTCATGGCTCGATCTCGGGTGTGGATGCGGACGCGACGCGGTCTTTGTAGCGGCACACGGCCACTCCGTACTTGGGGTTGACCATCTGCCGGACGCAATCGACTTGGCGACCCGCCTTTCGGCGCAGTACAACGACGCCGATGAACGCTCTCGAATTGGATTTGAAGTCGGGCCCGCGAGCTTAGCGGTTGAACGGCACTCCCGAGATGCGCATTTCGTTTCTTTGGTTTGGTTTTTCGACCGAACGGTCTTACGACTACTAGCGGAAAACCTTCAACCTGGAGCTTGCGTGTTGGTCGACACCTATAGCAAGGAGCACTATGCGACTTTTGGGCGGCCGAATCCAGATCGCTGCGTCGACATCAGCGAGTCTTTCGAGCCATTTACCGTTTTGCGGTTGAGTGGCTCGTCGCGCCATGGAAAGCAGACAGCGCAGGTCGTACTCCAGAGGTAACTGTTCGCGGTGTTTTTTGACTGCGAACGCATGAACGGCCTCTTCACGATCAAGCGACGCCCCCAGCTGGTCCAGCGTGACGAAGCGAAAACCTTTCTTCTTGGCGATGTGAATTAAGTCTGGCAAGGTGTCCAGCGTGGATTGCACGCCTGAGTGCAGCAGGATAATGCCGCCATTATTGAGTTTCGCAAACGTCTTTTTTTCTAAAGTCGCAGCGTCAGGGCGGTTGTAGTCGCCGGGATCATCCGTCCAAAGCACGGTGGTCATGCCGAGCTTAGCGGCCGCCTTAACCGTCATGTCGTCATATCGACCACCAGGAGGTCGGCAGTAGCGCGGCCGCTCTCCCGTGGCAGCAAAAATCAGATCGTTGTTAGCCTGATATTCAGTTTCTACGTCGTTTAAATTCAGATCGGTGAGCGTGACGTGACTGTACGTATGGTTCGCGATTGTGAAACCATTGTCTGTTATTGCTCGAAGCAGTTCAGGGTAGCGCTCACCCATTTTCCCAACCACAAAGAACGTAGCAGGCACGCCCTCGCGCTTAAGGATATCGATCAGAGCAAGGGTGAAAGTCGGATGTGGACCGTCGTCGAAAGTCAACGAGAGGTATGGATCGCTTTTTCCGCCGCGGATTAGCTTTGGCAAGCCCTCTATCGAAACTGAGTTAGATCGCTGCACGCGTGTCGAGCGATTGACTTCGAGTGCAGCAAGTTTCCACGTTGCACTCGAACGTTCGACGGTCGCCGGATTATGACCGTGGCGAACTTTGGGCTCCTCACTCGGAGTCTGCATTAACGCTGCCGCCGTTGTTATCAACGAGATTAGCGGGGCAAACGGAATATTTAGCATCTTAGTGGGGCAGGGACCTCGCCGCTCTAATGGTGACCTTCATGGAGTTCAACGTGTGAGTATGTCATTGAGTTTCGGCAGGAATACGTGTTTGGAGCAGTAACTGGATGACTTTAGGAATGAAAAGCTCGCGAGTATTCGGGGGAGGCTGCTTGCGACCGCCGCGGTGGTGAGCAAGTAAACTCTTAAGCAACCATGGTCACTACGCAGAAGCCCCTCATTCGGCTTGGTCACAGCCCCGACTCAGATGATGCCTTCATGTTCTGGGGACTAGCCAGTGGAGCCGTTGAAACGGACTACGAATTCGAGCACATTTTGCGAGACATTCAGACCCTGAACGACTGGGCACGCGAAGGCAAGCTGGAATCGACGGCGGTCAGTGTGCACGCGTTTGCGTATGTTGCGGACCGGTACGCGTTGCTGCGTCATGGCGGATCGTTTGGAGACAATTACGGTCCGATGATCGTGGCAAAGCAGGGGATCAACGCTAAAGACTTGGCAACGACCACGATCGCGATCCCTGGCTTGCTGACCTCTGCGAATCTTGCGCTCAGCCTGTACTTCAAGGATGAGCTAGGCGCGGTTCCAAAGGTTGAGGTCGTGCCCTTTGACGAGATCATTCCAGCCGTCCTTGACGGTCGATTCGACGCTGGCCTGATCATTCACGAAGGGCAACTCACCTATGAGCGGGAAGGCTTGGCCCTAATCGCGGACATGGGTAAGTGGTGGAAAGGCAAAACGGGCCTACCACTACCGCTCGGGGTCAATGTTGTACGCAAAGATTTGGGCCCGGCTGCAGTCGTTGAGGTGAGCCGCTGCATGCGAGAGAGCATCTCGGCCGGACTGAACAACCGTGCGAAGGCGCTAGAGTACGCCCTACAATTCGCGAGGGGAATGGACACGGACACTAGCGACGAGTTCGTTGGGATGTACGTTAACGAGCGGACCCTCGATATGGGTGAGGAAGGCATCGAGGCGATCAAGCTATTTCTTCAGCGGGGCGCCGAGATCGGACTCCTGCCCGCGGTAGAAGTCGTCGTCGTCGACTAACTCGAAGACGGTTTGAGAATTCTGTAACGTTATCTCCAGCCTAGGCACACCACTAGTACGTTGTGCCTAGGAATATGCGGTAGCCCTTCGTCATCCCCGGGTGCACGCCATTGGTTCTTGGCAAATATCGCAAGCCGCCGACGGTCAGCACTTGACCGAGGTCGATGGTGAAGTAGTGGGGTAACGGCTTGTGCTCTTGGCTCCACACTGAATGCCAGATTGTTTCCGTATCGCCATCAATCGCGTTGTCTGCTCGGCCGTCCTCGTTCGCCGTTTCCTCACTATCGGTATATACGACTTTCCAGCGAGATCGATTGCGTTTGCCCCCACTCGGGTTCACCAACTCGATTTCTGAGACGGAAGCAAAGCTCTCGGCAGCGAGACTGGAGGTCGCCACAAAAGTCAAATACCTGCCGCGACGAGGCGAAAAGCTCACCGATTTCCAGTCATTCCCAGTTCCGAATTCCCCGCTGGCTACAAGGTCTGCCGTGCCGAGTGTCGGCGCATGATCAAGGCGCTTCGCGGACGATTTGATCGGCTCTTCGGCGACGACTTCATCCAAGACAGCGTGGTCAAGACCTTGAATACTCCGAGTGACGGTAGGAACCAATTCGAACACGGTGATTTCGTTACGACCTTTCTTTAGCCAAGCTCCTGGGCAGAAAAGCGTTTGCTGTGGTCCGATCTTCCAATAACGCCCAAGGTTGTGCCCATTCACCCAAACTACTCCCTTCGTCCAGCCACGTAAGTCCAAGTAAGTATCAAATGTCGCCGGTGCATCGAACGCGCCTCGAAAGACGGTGGGGGTGAGGGCGCTGACCGCCTTGTGTGAGTCACTCGGTTGAGATTTGAATGGCAGTCGGTAGTGTGCCCAACCTTTGAGTTCGCGACCATCTAAGGTGACCGCGCCAAGAATTCCCTTCAAGTTGTCGCGCAACTCCTGTCCATAATTGATTCGGCCACCGTTCTCAACGAGGATGTCGATATTGATCGGCCGATCTCCGAGAAGCTCTATCTCGATTGTTTTCTCACGACGACGGCGGTCGAGAGTGCCGACCGTCTTTCCGTTCACCATGACGGTTGCGAAGTCGCGGACAGCCTCAACTGAGAGCTTTTTGCGACCACTGCCAGTGAGCGTATGCCGATACAGAATGAATCCGTACCCCTGACCAAGTTTCTCCATTGGTACGGGCACGTCGGCCATAGTCGGCCGAGGCAAAATATCGAGGATGCTCGCGACGGGTCGCATTTCGATCGGTCCGACCTTACCGGCGGGAAATGGGGCAGGCTGAGCCGGAGGCATAACGCCGGTTGCCGCGCGGATCGATTGGCGGATCAGATCGAATTTGCCACGAGCACTTCCCGCCTCATCGCAAGGGGCATCGTAGTCGTAGCTCGTCGTATGCGGCTGATAGCCTCCACCGTAGTTGGCACCATTCCAAAATCCGAAATTAGTGCCGCCATGAAACATGTAAAGGGATAGCGACGCCCCGCCACGCACGATGTCTCCCACTTCGCGAGCAACGCCTCGTCCGTCATTTCGCGGAAACCGCTCGGACCAATGGCAGAGCCAACCAGGGTAAAGTTCCGGTGCAAAATACGGCCCACCCGGAAAGAATTTGTCAACGACCGCCTTAATGCGCGGATAGCTGCCGCCATTCCAGCCAGGAAGGACGCCATCGATATGTCCGGCGGGCATCTGTCCCTCGCCGTCCGCCGTGAACAGCGGCACATCGAATCCTGCCGCTCGTATCGCGTCCATGTTTTTGCGCATGAATACGTGGTCGGCATCGAACGAGCCGTATTCATTCTCGACTTGGACGAGGAGTATGTTGCCCCCGTGAGTAACCTGGAGAGGTGCCAGTTGACGGCCGAGCGCGTTTAAGTACTTCTGAGACGCGGCCAAAAAGGCGTCATTGTTCGCCCGAATCTTCATTGCTGGTTGGGTGAGCAGCCAGTAGGGGTATCCGCCAAAATCCCACTCCGCACAGACGTAAGGACCTGGGCGCAACACCACCCACATCTTTTCATCTCGAGCGGTGCGGACAAATTCTGCGACGTCGGCGTTGCCAGCAAAGTCGAATCGACCCTGTTCGGTCTCATGGTAATTCCAGAAGCAATAAATGGTGATGGTGTTGAGACCCATTGCTTTCGCCATCTGTATTCGGTGTCGCCAGTAAGCCCTGGGGATGCGGGGATAGTGCATTTCCCCCGCGATTACCTGGAACGGCTTGTTATCCAGTTGGAACTGACCGTTGGCGATCTCAAACTTGTGACCCAGTTGAAGCGATGCGCAGAATATCGAAAGCATAGTGGCTGCGTCATTATGTCGCCATCCGCCCAAACGGCCCAGAGACGCCCCCGCATTTCCTATAGGTTTCAATGGACACCGCACGGATACGGGGGATTCATTCTCGCAATCTGGCAACGATTAACTTGATCGCTATGATCCTGACCGGCGAACATTTTGTTAAAGAGGGCCTGATTGATGACCAGCAGCTTGAGCTTGCCAAGGCAAAGCAGAAAGAACTGGGCGGAGTCGAGGCCATTGGCCGGATTCTTGTAGGAATGGGCTTCATCAACGAGCGCGATCGCGTTCGAGTCCTCGGTCATATATGGTCCGTGCCGTTCATTGACGTCCAAGACGTAGTGCCTTCACCCGAGGCGTTGGCGCTGATCAGCCCGCAACTGTCGCGGAAATACCGTGCGCTGCCAATCGAGCTCCAAGACAAGAAGCTTACGGTGGCGATGGCCAACCCGCTCGACATATTCATCATCGATGAGCTTCGGTTGACAACGGGCATGGAAATCGAACCGTTGATTGCGGTTGAAGAAGATCTCAACCAAGTCATCGCGACACATTACCGCGGCGAGCAAAGCATGTCGGACACTCTCGAGGGAGTTATCCGCGACTTTACAAATGACATCACGGTAATCGAGGAGAGCGAGGACGAGCTAAGCGAAGCCGCGCTGCGCGAGATGGGCGAAGAAGCGCCGATCATTCGGCTTGCAAACCTCATCATTAGTCAGGGAGTCCAGGACAAGGCTTCTGACATTCATATTGAGCCAAGCCGGGACGGAGTCCGAGTCCGGTATCGCGTGGATGGCGTCATGCGGGATGGAATGAAGCTGCCCCGACGGGTTATGTCGCCGCTAACGAGCCGCATTAAGATCATCTCCGACATGGACATCGCGGAGAAGCGCGTGCCCCAAGATAATCGCGTAAGCGCAGTAGTCGGCGGACGCGAATATGACTTTCGCGTGAGCACACTGCCGCTGGTCAATGGCGAAAAAATCGTCATGCGAATTCTCGACAAACGGTCGATCAACATCGGGTTGGGCAAGCTAGGATTCCTTGAAGGGAACCTTCGGGGGTTAGAAGACCTGTGCGCCAAGAGCTATGGAATTCTTCTCGTCACGGGTCCGACGGGCTCCGGAAAGTCCACGACGCTCTACTCTGTTCTCAACAAGATCAACACAGGCCAGAACAATATCATCACGATTGAAGACCCGGTCGAATTCGAAGTGCCCGGCATCAACCAGTGCGGCGTGAACGTTCGCGCTGGGATGACATTTTCGGCGGGCTTGCGGGCCATGTTGCGGCAAGACCCCGACATTATCATGGTCGGTGAAATGCGCGACGCAGAAACAGCAACGATTGCCATGGAAGCGGCGCTCACGGGCCACATGGTCCTATCAACGCTTCATACAAACGACGCTCCTGGCGCGGCAACCCGCCTGATGGATATGGGCGTGGAGCCATTCTTGATTGCGTCTTCACTGAACGGTGTCTTAGCCCAAAGGCTTGTCCGACAAATATGCTCGGCCTGCAAGGAGCCGTACTCGTCAGACCGCGAATTGCTCCTTCGATTCGGCTTACCCGTGGCAGATGAAGTCGGCTCGGAAACGGGCGGTGAATTAACGCTGTTTCGCGGTAAAGGCTGCGAAAAGTGCAACGGTACGGGATACAAGGGCAGAACCGGCGTGCACGAATTGATGCCGATTACGGACGGCCTGCGAGACCTGTTGCTAACGAAATCGCCTAGCCACATATTGCGAGCGCAGGCCGTGAAGGACGGAATGCGAACTTTACAGATGGATTCAGTTGCAAAGATTCTAATGGGAACGACGACAGTTGACGAGATTTTGCGTGTGATCTACTCATGATGTTGCCGATAACACAGGTAGGAAATATGGCTGGAACGGCTGCACAGACAGACAAAGTCAAGGCTCTTTACCTTGAGCAATTGCTGTCCCGAGTGGATCAACTCGGGGTGCTACCTCACGTCATATGGAAAGTTTTAGAAATCACCTCGTCCGGCGATGGTTCTGCGGCGGCGATGGAGCGGGCGATCAAGGTCGACCCGGGTTTGAGCAGCAAGATCCTAATTCTCGCAAATAGCGCGGCATTTGGGTTGCCGAGGCGAGTCTCGACAGTCAGAGAGGCGATCATGTTTCTCGGATTTCGGACCGTGCGATCGATGGCAATGACGGTCGCCACCTTCGACATGTTTGTCGGCAAAACGGATCGGGGATCGTTGCGACGCCGTGGATGGTGGCGACACTCGATCGATACCGCCGTTTGTTGCCGATGGCTCGCTGGGAAGTCTCCAGACTTGGTGCCAGATGAGGCGTACACCGTCGGCCTTGTACATTTGCTCGGCAAAAACCTACTCGATCGATTTGCGATCGGCGACTACGACAACGTCATTCAGCTCGTTGATAAAGGAATGGCCGACGTCAAAGCTGAAGACGAGGTGTACAAGGTCAACCACATCGACATCATGGTGGAAGCCGCAAAACAGTGGCACCTTCCGGAAAATATCTGTTTCGCTCTGAACTACGTTCAAAAGCCCACGACAAAAGACAGCGAATCTCGACTTCGAGCGTGTGTCGCGGTTGGATCTCGGTTCGCATTTCTGGCGAAGCATGGTCACGTTGAAACCGCACGGCACATCCCGGCATGGGCCCTCGACCAGATGACATTGAGTCATCGAAACATGGCCGGCTTGATTGAGGAAGCTGGCTCACAAATTGTTGCGGCGCAGATGCCGTTCTAAATAGGAGATTGATATGGCAGAAGGATTTGATTGGAAGAAAGTCGAAGGGGCCACCGCGAAGGTTGAAATTGTCCTCTCACCAGAGCAAGAGGCAGAGCGGGACGCAATCGACAAAGTCAATCGATCCAAAATCGACATCCACTCGATCGACGTCGAGAATCGGAGATTCAATCTAGAAGAAGTCATCGGAGGCGAGCACAAGCAGTCCGTCCTTCCCGATGTTTCTGATTTGCACATTGACGACATATTGCGGTTGGCAAGCGAGAAGCGAGCAAGCGACATACACTTCACATCGGGCCTCCCGCCGATGCTGCGAGTCGACGGCGAGCTGCAAAGCTTGCAGCTGAAACCAATGACGGCTCGTGACACGCGACGATTGGTGTACGAAGCGCTTTCGGACGATAAGATCGAGCGATTCGAGAATACGCACGAGCTTGATTTTGGTTATTCGGTTAAGGAACTCGGTCGCTTTCGATTCAACGTGTACTTACAACGCGGGTCCGTCGCGGCCGCGCTCCGGGCGATCCCGTCGAAAGTTCCATCGTTTGAGAGCCTGGGCCTGCCCCCAATCATTCGCGAAATGTCGAAGCGAATCTCGGGACTCGTTCTTGTCACCGGGCCGACTGGATCCGGCAAATCCACGACGATTGCCTCGATCATTGACGACATCAACGAGCAGCGGTCTTCGCATATCCTCACCATCGAAGATCCAATTGAGTACCTGTACCCTCACAAGCGGTGCATGGTCAATCAGCGCGAAATGCATATGGACACGAACTCGTTCGCGAACGCGTTGAGAGCAGTCTTACGAGAAGATCCCGATATTATCTTGGTCGGAGAGCTTCGCGACTTGGAAACGATTGAGGCAGCACTGACCTTAGCCGAAACGGGTCACCTCGTGTTTGGAACCCTGCACACTCGAAATGCACCTGCTTCTATCGACCGAATTGTTGACGTCTTCCCGAGCGAGCAGCAAGCACAGATTCGCGTATTGCTCGGCAACACCCTTGAGGGCGTAATCTCGCAGCAACTTGTGCCGAAAATTGGCGGCGGGCGCGTCGCCGCGATCGAGATTATGATGGGCACGCCCGCGATAAAGAGTTTGATCCGTGAAGGAAAGACGCACCAGATGTACTCGGTTATCGAGACATCCGGGTCGGTCGGAATGCAGACGATGGACCGGTGCCTCGCCGATCACTTCCAAAATGGTCGCGTTCCGTACGACGAAGCGCTTATGCGTGCGGTCGACAAAGAGAACTTCTCACGCCTCGCAAAATCTGTGGCGTAGTGCCGAGCACCTGACTCGTGCGTCGCGGCTTATCGCTGCGGCAACGATACGAGCGGGCGGGAGGTTTCATGAGCGCCGTCGATCTGGTTGTAGAGGCTGTCGCGCTCTATAGGCTCACGCCCGGCTTCTTCGATCATGCGAATCATGTTGTCGTACGTTAGGACTTGCGACTTGTTGCCCCATTCGCCAGACTTGTACGTAATCTCGTATTCGTGCACGAGCCCGTCCGCGTCGTCCGCTCCGTACCACAAGGCCATTTGGGTAACGGGAACGGTATTCATGATCCAGAAACTCTTGACGTGCTCGAAGTTATCGAGCATCAGGCGACTTAGGGCGATATTGCGCAGGTCGTCATCACCAGTCGGTGGTGCGATATGGTCAAGCTCTGTATTCTCGGGGTGGAAACTGAGTGGGGTCATTGTAAGAAAGTGACCCGTTTCATCTTGCAGCTCACGCAACTGCACCAAGTGATCAACACGCTCTTCAATCGTCTCGATATGTCCGTACAGCATCGTAGCGTACTGACGCAAGTTCAGTCGCGCGGCTGCACGAGCGACTTCCTTCCACTCTTCGCCGTTGAGTTTCTTTCCGAAGATTTCGGCATGGACGCGATCACTGAGGATCTCGATGCCGCCTCCAGGAAGTGAGTCCAGTCCAGCTTCGATCAAATCGGCAAGAGCCTGGTCGATGCTGACGTTGCCGACTCGGGCTATCTCGACGATCTCGACTGCGGTGAATGCCTTGACGTGGACACCGGGCCGAACCTCCTTGACGATCCGTACAAGGTCAAGGTAGTAGTCGTAAGGTAGCCGAGGATTGATTCCGCCGACCATGTGAATTTCCGTAATCGGCACCTCGCGGTGCCACATCAGCCGTTCGCGAACTTGCTCGAGCGACATCTCGTAGGGCGCCGGGCCGCCTTTCTTCGCGTAGAAGCTACAAAACTTGCAGAATTTGTTGCAGATGTTTGTGTAGTTGATGTGCTGGTTGCGAACGAAGAATGTCTTTTTTCCGTGACGTTTTTCTCGCACGATATTGGCGAGGTAGCCGACCGCAGTGAGGTTGTCCGACTTGTATAGCCGAACCCCATCTTCGAAAGTAAGTCGTACTCCTGCTTCAACCTTCTCGTAAATGTCGAGAAGATCGCTTTCAACAACGAGTTCGGGAGACAACGCCATGTTTGTATTGTACCGGAGATTTCAATTCCGGGTGAAAGTTCATTGCGGGAGCACATGCGATATTCTTAGCATGTGATCTCTGCACTCGCCCTAGCCTGGGCTGTCCACATCAAGTTCTTTGCGCCGACCCAGCCGTGGGCTTTGGGATTTGCACCGGCACCGCGGATCGCCCTCGCTGGCGACGTGGATGGAGACGGGTTTGGTGATCTCATTTGCGTATCAGGACCGGGCGACAGCTTCATTGATGTCAGCTACTCGATTGATGGGCAACGCGCCGCAGTACCGATCCGTGCGCTGAGTGGATGGGGCAAGGACTGCCAGGATGCGGTTATAGGCGATTTCGACAGCCTCCCAGGTGACGACGTTGCAGGAATATTCGACGGGCAAACAATATCTTTGGCGGGTGGATTTAAGAACGGCGCGTTTACGCCGACTTTCAACTGGGTGAAGTTGCCGGCAAAGCTTGACCGGCCGCGCTTGTGCGCGATGGACCACGGCCGAGCCTTACTCGCCTTTTCGCAGCGAACAGGCGAGGCGTTTATCGTCGATTCGAAAACGAAGCAAGTGACGATTGCCCGAACCGCGCGTGGATTAGTCTGGATCGGCGACGCAGGGGAGAATCTTGCCGGCGAGTTTGAGAACGGAAAGTTAGTTTGGATTGATCGCAAGACACTGAAGGCTGGCGATACAATCGGAACAACGCGACCAGGAGTTCATCCTGCCGCCGCGCCGGGCCTCGTTGCGTTCGGCAACATGGCGTGGACGCCGCAAGGTGTGCTCGAACTTACGCCGACAAAACTGCCGCTCGCAGATTTGGCCTACGCAATTTGCGACGTTGATCGCGACGGTGATCCCGACATCATTGAGTATCGCTTTGGAACGGAACGGCACACCGGCAATCAAATCTTGCTTAGGCGCGCGATAACGGATGCTGACCTCGAGCCGAATGCGGATGCAGATCACGACGGCCTAACAAATGCCGAAGAAAAGGCGCTCGGCACCGATCCCCTCAACCCGGACACGGACGGTGATGGATACCTGGACGGATGGGAGGTCAATGGCTACCGCGGCCTCGATCTCAAGGCGTTGGGCTGTAGTCCGACTCACACCGACCTTATTTGTCTGATCTCAAGATTCGACAGCGTGAAGGAAGATCGAGTCAAATCGGAGATGGCGAGAGTCACCAAGTTTTATGCAGACTTGAACGAGCCTAATCCAGATGGCAAGACGGGGCTGGCCTTTCATCCGATCTATCTTGATGCGGTGCCCGCCGCGGACCATGGCAACGCTTGGTGGACTAATCGCGAGAAGTACCGAGCCGCAAAATGGAAGGGGCTGGCGCACTGGATGCAAATTTCAACTGGCGGGGGTGGCCAAGCGGACGAACTCGGTGATGGAGGCGGTTGCGGACAGAATTCGCTGTGGGCGGTGTTCGTTCATGAATTCGGACATCAGATGGGGCTGAACCACGAGGGCTTCTGGAACGCGAGCCTCTGTCCGATCTATCCGAGCCTGATGAATTACGCGTACAGCTACAGCCTTAATGACGATGGCAACCAGATCCGGTACAGCGATGGCTCGTTTCGAGACCTAGTTCTGAACGAGAACGACCTCGACGAGACCCTGCCCTACCCGTACGAGAAGGTCAAGTTTCTGGAGAAAGGACCCTACCGGTTTCGCCTTAAGCCGAACGGAAAGACGACCTTAATCGACTGGAATTGGAACGGAATCTTTGGCGAAAAGCACGTGAGAGCTGACATCAACTACTCGTACTC
>JBBRML010000026.1:0-45418 GCA_038230855.1 Fimbriimonadales bacterium
AACGGAGCCAGCCGAGGAGAGACTCCCCAGAACCGAAGTGGGATTGAGGGCCACAGAAACGATCTTCGGCGCAAGAATGCTGAGCGGTGCTTGTTGAGAAGACGAGCCGAAACTCGCGGTGATCTTGGCAACCGCGTCGCTGCTAACCGCAAGAGTCGAGACTATAAAAGTTGCTGACTTCGTCCCAGCCGCGACGGTGACACTCGCAGGGACCGTTGCCGCAGAGTTATCGCTCTTAAGAGTCACGACCAGACCCGCCGCCGGGGCGATCCCGGATATGGTGAGCGTGCCCGTCGACGCCGCACCACCTTGCAGCGATGCCGGATTTAGGGACAGAGCGGTTACCTCGAACGGCACAACGGTGAAGGGTGCAGTCACAGAAAAAGACGTCCATTTAGCAGTGACTGTAACGGCGTGAATGGATGTCACCGAGCTATACGTAACGTTGAAGGTGGCCGAAGTGGCGCCGGCCGCGACGGTGACAGACGCCGGAACGGTTACGACCGGATCCGATGTCGTCAGATCTACTTTCAGACCGGAATCTGGAGCGGGGACCGACAGCACTAACTTCCCTTGTGCAGACTGGCCTGAGCCATAGATAACCTGCGAAGGAGTTATGGCGAGACTCTTTAGGGATTCGGAGATGATGCCAAGGGTCGCCGTTTTCGATACTCCGGCGAGGCTGGCGGTGATGACCGCGCTCTGGCCGGACGGCGGGTTGGACGTCGTGAAACCGAACTGGGCTTGCGTCTTTCCGCCGGGGACGGTGACGCTCGCAGGCAGTGACACGTACGGGCTCGGCGACGAAACAGTAACGACGGTGCCGCCGTTAGGCGCGACGCTAGCGAGAGTCACGGTGGCGACCGCGCTGGAGCCGCCGGTGAGGCTCGTCGGTGCGACCACGATTCCTGAGAGCGATGGTGGATCAACCGTCAAGATAGTGGATACGTTTGGGCTCCCGGCTAGGCTCGCAGTGAGGGTGGCGACAGTTTTGAGCTTTACTGCTGACGTCTGCACAGTCACAGCGCCTTGACTGGAGCCCAGTGATACCGTGACCGAGGTAGGAAGCTGAGCCGCAGGATCCGAACTTTTCAGTTGAATGATCGTGTTGTGGAGGGCACTGTATCTTAGGGTGACAGTCGCCAAAGTATTTGCCCCTCCAGCTAGCTCCAGATCGTCTGTCGTGATGCTTAAGAGTTCGTTTGGTAGCTCAACCCATCGCACATTGGAAATGGATGCGGAGGATCCTAGGTCTAACAGGGTTTGTCCACCACCGGCGCCGGTCAAGCTGAGTGTGTTTAGGCGCGAATTGTCGGCGGCACAGTAAGCGGCTAGGCTATCCGACGGATCGGCGCTTGGATAAGAGGCCGAAACGTTAAATCCGTTGCTGGTGAATTGGTGGGTCGCGAGGGTTCCGGCGTCGATTGAAAAGACGTCTTGCCACGAGCCACTGAGAGAGCCCTTTAGCCCCTCAAGAAGAATCTGGTTGCTGTTGTGAAGCCACTGCGGAGTCAGGAGCCCTTTATATTCTCCGAGTGGATCGGAGGTGGTTTGATATCCGCTGCCGTCCGTATTTATCGTGGAAAGCGAAGCCACATTGGAATTCAGCTCAACGAATACTAGTTTGTCGCCGGTTGGGCTCACGTCAATGTCACGGAATGCTCGATTGAGAGCAGTCGAACTCAGAATCGCAGTTGCGGGCTTGGTGCCCGACGTGAGTACGGAGCGTATTTCCGCGCGCGCTGGACCACCGAGTTGGAGCGCGTAGTACGCACGTGTGCCGTCGAGCGAAACAACAAGATCGCTGTTCACTTTGAAAGTCGCGCCTGCCGTCTTATCAAGCAATGTACAACTTGCAAGGTCAGCGTCTGTGCGGGGCAGCGTTCCCTTCACCTTGTACAGACCGTTCAAGGCGTTGTTCGAAGCCGATGAGTACAGAAAAATCCACTCGTTCCAGTTGACCGGGTTAGGACATGCACACCAGATTGCGCTGTCGGCGTTCTTGCGAGTTTGCAGCACGGACTCGCCTGTTCCATCCGCCCCAATAGTCTCCCACCTCACGTCGCTTGTGGCTCGGTCAGTGATGCGCATGAAAATGACGGACCGGGAATCTGTGGAATGTTTTGCGCGATGCGGAAGTGACGAGCCTGCGCTCAGCGTGATGAAAATACACGCGAAAAGGAAAATCACACCATAGCGCATGCCTGCTTTGACCCGCGACAGTCTTGATTGTTTCGACGATACGTGCATGAATTGGTTACCCGACGACTATGACAACCTTGTCAGGCCACTCCTCGAACCACTTTAACGCAAGGGCGCGGCATGTGTATTCCGGGTCCTTCGACTTTTGTGCCATATCGACCGACGCCTTGTAATAATGCCTGACAAAGCGCAGAAAGCGAAAAAGTTTTCGGTAGCCAGGGTGTCGATTCGTGCGCGACAAGTCCGACTTGACATGACGAATGATGACCCTCCAGACTCCGACGAAGCAACTAACGTCGAGAAAGACAATCGTGTCCGCGGCCTCAAACAGGGGTCTACAGAACCCGAGGTAGATTCCCTCCACGATCCAGTGCTCTCGCTGGAGTATCTCTGCGACGTCACGGTCGCGATCTTCAGCAGACCTCTCGGCACCGACTCCGCCTGCGTACCGAACGGCGTCGAGATCAGTGGCTAGAATGCGTCGATCGGCGGCAAGGGCTTGGGCCAGCGTGGATTTCCCCGATCCCGGACCGCCAATGATGCAAATTCGGCGCGAATCACTTAGGGCGACAGCAACGAGGTTGATTACCTGGCGTCGCGTCATGCGCTAATCCGCAACTTTGAGGACGCTGAGGAAGGCTTCCTGCGGAAGTTCGATCGAGCCGATTTGCTTCATCCGCTTCTTGCCCTCTTTTTGCTTCTCAAGCAGCTTGCGCTTTCGAGACACGTCACCGCCATAACATTTGGCAATGACATTCTTTCTGAACGGCTTGATCGTGTCCGCCGCAATTACCTTGGCGCCGATCGCAGCTTGCACCCGCACCTCGTATTGCTGCCGCGGAACGACTTTTCGCAACTGCTCAACAATTGCCCGTCCCCGGTTGTACGCGAAATCTTTGTGAACGATGAAACTAAGCGCATCCACGGCGTCGCCATTTAGCAGGATATCCACCTTCACAAGGGAAGACTGCACGTAGCCGGCCAGCTCGTAGTCGAACGAAGCGTAGCCGCGAGTCGACGACTTGAGCTTGTCAAAGAAGTCGAGCAGTATCTCGCCCAAAGGCAAGGTGTAGTAAAGGATCACGCGCTGGGGCGTTGGGAACTCCGTTTTGCGGTAGGTGCCACGGCGCTCCTGACACAACGTCATGCATGTTCCGACGTACTCTTGGGGAACCATGATCGTCGCGTTTACAACCGGCTCGTCGATGGCCTCGATCAAATTCGATTCGGGAAAATCCGCGGGATTTGAAAAGTGCTCGCGAACGCCATTCCTATGGGTGAGCACGTAGTCGACGCTCGGCGCAGTAAGAATCAGGTCAAGGGCAAACTCCCGCTCTAGTCGCTCGCGGGCAATTTCCATGTGCAGCAGACCCAAGAATCCACATCGGAATCCAAACCCGAGGGCGGCGGAAGTCTCAGGCTCGAAATCTAGGCTCGCGTCGTTGAGCTTTAGCTTGCCGATGGCATCGCGAAGGTCTTCGTATTGATCTCCATCTGTAGGATAGAGACCGCAAAAAACCATGCTTAGCGCTTTTCGATAGCCGGGCAGGGCTTCGGTCGCAGGATTGGCGAGGAGGGTTACGGTATCGCCAACACGGGCGTCGCCAATACTTTTCATGGCGGCGGTCAGAAATCCGACCTCTCCACATTCCAGGCCATCATTGACCACCAGTGACGGCGTGAAAGTACCGGTGGAGTCGATGTCGTGGGCCAAGCCCGTCGCCATCATCTGGATCTTATCGCCCTTCTTAACTGCCCCGTCAACGATCCGGACGTAGGCGATTGCGCCCTGATAAGAATCGAAGTGTGAGTCGTATATTAGGGCCCGGAGTGGGGCTTCTGGATTGCCTCTCGGACACGGCACCTTAAGGACTATTGCCTCTAGAATCTCGTCAATGCCGATGCCAGCCTTTGCGGAGCATGGGATTGCTTCGCTCGCGTCAATCGCGACAGCCATTTCAATCTCCTCACGAGCGCGCTCTACATCAGCATGGGGAAGGTCGATTTTGTTGATGACAGGAACGATCTCGAGGTTCTGATTCATCGCCATGCTGGCGTTCGCGATCGTTTGGGCTTCCACGCCTTGACTGGCGTCCACTACCAATAGGGCACCCTCGCAGGCGGCGAGTGCCCGCGACACTTCGTACGTGAAATCCACGTGACCAGGGGTGTCGATTAAATTAAGTTCGTATGTCTGGCCGTTCTTTGCAACGTACGATAAGCGTACGGCGGCCATTTTGATCGTGATTCCGCGCTCGCGCTCGATGTCCATTGAGTCGAGCATTTGCTCTTGAGCGATGCCGCGGATGGCCCCACAGCGCTCGATCAATCGATCGGCGAGCGTGCTCTTACCATGATCGATATGCGCGATGATGCAAAAATTGCGGATATGGCTTTGATCCATGGCGAGCGGGAAGTCCTAGTGTACCGCCCGCCTTTGGATCTTCTGTCTGCTGAAGGGTTCAGCCAATATGTCGAGGCGGATACCTGCGCTCAATCTCCATACCCGTCTTAATGTCTGAAATCGCCGAGTCGCAGTTCCAAATCGCGCGAGCAACGTGTCCCGTTCGGTCGCCGGTCCAGCGTGTCAGGTCGGCGCGAACGCTGATGAGGGCGTTCAGTGCGGTGCGCATCGACTCATTGCTCTGATCGATCTGAGCCCATGTAAACGTTGGTTCTGAAGAAGCGCGAACTCGCGTTCCCATTCCTCGACTGCCGGCCGCACTTCGATCGCGTGACCTACCGATCGGTTGGGTGTTGAGCGCCATCTGGAATTCCGCGAAAATCGACTGTGTCTGCTTATTTAGGTTCTCGCTGCGGCCGTCGTAGATTGGAAGTGCCGCTTGAGCGTTTTGGTTTGCGACGACAAGTTCGCTAACGATTTTCTGGACGGACCGGTCGTCAACAGGCTTTGGTGCAGGGGTCATTGCCAAGGCATTTCCGGAGAAAACCGATATCGATACTAAAGCCGAGGTTCTTGCGAATAGATTCATTGTGTTCCTGCGTCACCCTCCATGGCGGCTCCTTATTTGGCTGACTCGCGGTGAGCGCCTTTGGTTCAGTGGTCCTAGGCCCGCGCTTGCTTCTGATTGCGCGAATACATCTGGCGCGTTGGTCCACGTTTTGCCGCTGGAAAGTAAGCCCGAATGCCGCGAGGTTGCCTTACGCTCAGTCGAAGAATCCGAGTTCGATGGGTAGACTGCCAAACCGTATTCGTCAACGAGGCCTACGAATGAGCGTCAGTGAAAATCAGTACCCGTATAGCCCTGGACTAGAGGGGGTTCCCGCCGGAATCAGTGCCATTTCCGAGATCGACAGCGATCGCTCGAGCTTGCAGTACCGCGGGTACGACGTCCACGATCTTGCTGAGCACGGCTCCTTTGAAGAGACGGCCTACCTGTTGCTGCACGAAAAGCTTCCTAATCGCGCAGAACTCGATGCGTTCAAGGCACGCCTTGGAGCCGAGCGTGAGGTCCCATCTCAGATTTATGACGTACTCCGGGCTTTCCCGGCGAACGCCCATCCGATGGACATGATTCGAACGGCATTTTCTGCCTTAGCGCCTTTTGACCCGGACTACACGGCGCCTTCGACTGACCACGCGGCAAACTTGCGAAAGGCGGAGCGAATCGTAGCAAAGGCAGGGACGATGGTTGCAAACGGCCACCGCATCCGATCGGGCAAGGCGCCGATCAAGCCGAATCCTCAGCACACCACTGCAGAAAACCTCTTGAACTTGATGGACGGTGCCGCCCCTGATCCGAAAAAGTTGCAAGTCATGGATGCGTCGATGACGCTTTACGCCGAGCATGGATTCAATGCATCGACATTTGCCAACCGAGTGACCGTGGCGACTCTCAGCGATCTGTACAGCGGAGTCGTCTCCGGCATCGGAACACTACGCGGCCCACTTCACGGCGGCGCGAACGAAGAAGCGATGCACATGATTTTGGAGATTGGCGAGCCTGAAAAAGCCCAAGCTTGGATCGACGACGCGCTGGCAACCAAAAAGAAGATCATGGGATTCGGTCACCGCGAGTACAAGAAGGGCGACTCCCGTGCCTTTTACATGTCGAAGATTGCGAAGGAACTCGGAGTGGAGAAAGGTATTTCCAAGTATGGGGAGATTGCCGACGTGCTTGAAAAGACGATGGCGGACCGGAAGAACATTTTCCCGAACGTTGACTTCCCCACCGCTTATGCCTACTACCTGCTCGACATTCCGATCGATCTGTATACGCCAATCTTTGTAGTAGCTCGAGTCGCAGGATACACCGCTCACGCTATAGAACAACTGGCGAACAACCGCCTGATTCGACCCAAGCAGATATACCAGGGGCAGGAAAACTTGACCTACGTCCCCCTCGCAGAGCGGTAACCGATGGACCTCGCCGAGCGAGTTGGATATTTGCGCCGGAGCCTTGAGCGGCACGCGTATCTGTACTACGTGCTTGACTCGCCTTCGATCAGTGACACGGAGTACGATTTGCTGTTTCGCGAGCTCCAAGAGTTAGAGGAGCTGCACCCAGAGTTCGCAGACCCGGCGAGCCCGACGAAGCGCATCGGGTCGCCACCAGTAGCGGGGTTCGAGCAGCATCGCCACCTGGTCGGCATGTTGTCACTTGACAATTCGTTTGGGCGCGAGGAATTAGAGACGTTCGACGAGCGGGTGCGCCGCGGCTTGGAAACCGAAGCTGCCGTCGAATACTACTGCGAGCTCAAGTTTGATGGTGCGTCACTCTCGCTCACGTATGTCGATGGCGTGCTTACAAGGGCAACGACGCGAGGCGACGGAACCACGGGTGAGTTAGTGACGGACAACGCGATGACATTGCGCGGCGTCCCATTTCGAACTCAAGCTCCGCTGACCGGAACTTATGAGGTTCGTGGGGAGGTGCTCATGTTGAAATCGGTTTTCGACCGACTCAATCAGGAGCGAGCCGAAAAGAAGCTGCAATTGTTTGCGAACCCCCGCAATGCGGCGGCCGGCGGCTTGCGGCAGTTGGATAGTCGACTCACGGCGGCCCGAAGCTTGAGCTTTTTTGCCTACGCATTGGGCGCATTTGAGTCTCCGCTTGCTCGTACACAGGCGGAACTACTAGCAGCGCTCAAGGAGCTCGGCTTCGCCACACGTACCGAGCCGAGAGTCGTACTCGGCATCGAAGCGGTTTGGGAGTTCGCGGAAGAGATTCGCGAGAAACGATCCATTCTGCCGTTTGGCATCGATGGGGTTGTGATCAAGGTCAACGACTTTGCCCGGCAGCAGCAACTCGGCAACACAAGCCGTGGGCCACGATGGGCGATTGCCCACAAGTATCCCGCTGAGCAAGCTTTCACTAAGTTAAACCGCATTTTTGCGCAGGTCGGGCGAACGGGGGCGGTCACTCCCGTCGCTGAATTGGAGCCCATCAGCGTCGGCGGCGTCACAGTTAGTCGCGCGACGCTTCACAACTACGAGGATTTGCGCAAAAAGGACGTACGAGAGGGTGATACCGTTATCGTGCAACGCGCTGGGGATGTGATTCCCGAAGTGGTCGGTCCTGTGCTTGCCGAGCGTGACCCAGGCGCGATCGTTCCGGACGAGCCGACCGTCTGTCCAGAATGCGACGGTGCATTGCTTCGGGTGTCGGGCGAAGTCGCACTTCGGTGCGTGAACAAAGCGTGTCCGGCGCAAATCGCCGCGAAACTGAGGCACTTTGTCTCAAGAAAGGCGATGGATATCGAGGGACTTGGCGAAAAGCTGATCGATCGATTCTTGGAGGAAGGGGTCTTGACGGACCTCGCGAGCATCTATCGACTCTCTGAGCACGCCGACCGGCTGACCGAACTCGAAAAGTTAGGCGACAAAAGCATCGCGAAGCTAATCCAGAATATCGAGGTCAGTAAGACCCGGCCGCTCGATAGATTTGTCTTTGGGCTCGGGATTCGTCACGTCGGCGATCGAGGCGCGCATGAACTTGCGGTAGCTTTTCGGACACTGGCGACGCTAAGACAATGCACGTACGACTCCCTCATCGCCGTGGACGATGTGGGCCCACGGACGGCACTTGAAGTCGCGGAATGGTTCGCTGATGACGCGAATCAAGCGATGCTCGATGACCTTCTCTCGCTCGGGGTCGATCCCGTTGAGTCGGACCCGCCGACAAGCGACTTATTTGAAGGCAAAACTCTCGTCTTTACCGGCAAACTGGAACGATTTTCGAGAGAAGCGGCAGAGGCTGTAGTGTTACAGATGGGCGGAAAGGCAGCGGGCAGCGTGAGCAAGAACACGACCTACGTTGTCGCTGGTCCAGGAGCAGGGTCGAAATTGGATAAGGCGACGCAACTCGGAGTCCCGGTCCTGACGGAGGATGAGTTCTTGGAACTGATTCCCGAAGGCTCGTTGTGAATGAGTTCTTCGTCGCAACCGATCTAGAGCTCGAAATCTGCATTCCAAGCGGCCAGCTTTTCCGATGGAGTCACACAGACGGATGCTGGGCAGTGGCGTGTGGGGATCACATTTATGAATGTCGGGCGGAATCGGGAGGGATTCGTGTTCGCTCCAATGTTGGTGCCCAAGAGTTTTCGCGGTTGTTCGCTCTTGACATCGACGTGCCTTCAATCGTCGCGAAACTCGGACGAATCGACGCTAAAGTTGCCCCGTTTCTGCGTTTTCGCCCCGGGTTGCGTGTCCTGCGCCAGCCAGACTTGACGGAGACGCTCTTCTCTTTCATGTGCTCGGCAAACAACCACATGCCGCGCATTCGGTCGATGGTGGAATCGCTTGCCAAGTACGGTCAGTTACTAATCGAAGGGAGACACGCCTTTCCTCGGGTAGGCGCGATTGCCTCGATTGACGCCTCCGAGTTGCGAGATCTAGGGTTTGGCTACCGTTCCGAGCCAATCGTCCTTACGGCTCAAAATCTTTCCGCAGAAACTGACTGGGAGAAACGGATTCGCTCAATGAGTTATCAGGAAGCCCATTCCGCACTTTGTAAACTGCCTGGCATCGGACCAAAAGTAGCGGACTGCGTCGCCTTGTACGCACTTGGACATGGGGAGGCGGTGCCCATCGACACGCATGTGTGGCGCGTCGTAACGGGCCTGTATTTCCCTGAGTTGTTGGGGAAGAAAGTGACCCCGAGTCTGTACAAGATCGTCGGGGATTTTCTCCGCAATCGCTTCGGCGAGCATGCGGGTTGGTTGCAACAATCGCTGTTCTTGGAGAGCTTTTCCGCCCGGTGATTTTGCGCGAAATCAGTTGCTACCCACAAACCTGTCAACATTTTTTCTAGTATTTATACTAGGTTTTCATTGGCACGATCATGTAGTGCTTTTTGCCGGAAACATACTTGTAACTGCAATTTAATGAAATGTTATTGCGATAAAGTGGCATTTTTCTCGATTTTGCCATGGTATAACCTCTGAGTCTGCAGCCAGGCAAGAGGGGGGAACCAAATGCGCAACTGCTCTCATAAAGTGAGTGCAACACTCTCGTTGGTGGTCATCGCGTCAGTCGCGGTCGCCAGTGGCGCGAGCAAAAATCAAGGCGAAACTGAACTTCGTGTAGAGAAGAAAACTCTGCAACCTGGAGTTCGTTACGAGTTCAGCAAAGGACTACCTGCTGGTCGGTTGGTGAAACAATCGAACGGCGTACCAGGTACGTCTGAGTCAACTTATCGTCTCATCTATCGAAACGGAAACGTTTCTGACAAGGAGTTGTTGCTCGAAAAGCGAATCGAAGCACAACCCGCAATCTATGTGATGGGCCAAGGCTCATTCCACTCTTCGAGAGGATCTTACGTCCGAGCGCAAGTACTTGACGTCGTTGCAACTGCATACGACCCCGGTGCTGAGTGTAACGGTGGCCACGCTGGACAGACCAGGACAGGTTTGCCCGCGGCATTCGGCATCATCGCGGTTGACCCGCGGGTGATACCGTTGAGAAGCCTTGTCTATGTCGAAGGATACGGCATGGCGATCGCAGGAGACACCGGAGGGGCGATCAAGGGCATGAGAATTGACCTGTGTTACAACTCCCGGGCCGAGGCCAATCGGTTCGGTCGCCAGAAAGTGAAGATTCACGTCATGCGCTCGCGGTGAGGATCGACGATCCCGAGGTCTTGCGAGCATTCTTGCGGCGATACGGTATCGCAGCAACTCACGGTTTGGGCCAGCACTTTCTGTGCTCGCCCAAAGTCGTGGACAAGATTATCGCAGCAACTCACGGTTGTTGCTCCGCTCTGGAAATTGGCCCAGGACCCGGCATTCTTACGGGCCCTCTGAGCGTCGCGCTCAGCAGCGTTGTCGCGATCGAACTCGACTCAAGGATGCTGACCGCACTCGCGGCGAGCGCACCTGCTTGCAAAGTGATATGTGCGGATGCCTTGAAGGCAGATCTAGGGGCAATTGTCGCTGATTTGGCAGGGCCAGTTGCGCTCGTCTCGAACATGCCCTACTACATTTCTGCGCCGCTCTTGCAATTGGCGGCAGATCTTGGCGACTCGATTGACCGAGCGGTGCTGATGATGCAACGTGAGGTGGCGAACCGGATCATGGCGAAAGCTGGAAATCGAGATCGTGGTTCTTTTTCAGTCTATTTGCAGGCAAAGTTTGAGATGTCACTGATCGCTGACGTACCGGCCGGGGCCTTCATGCCTCCGCCAAAGGTCGAGAGCAAAGTGTTGCTGCTGAAACCGCGGCCGTGCAACCATGACCCGCTGCTCTTTGACTTTGTTCGAAAAGGGTTCACGCAGCCAAGAAAGACCCTTGTTAACAACCTTGGATTTCTCGGAAGGAATTGCGTTGAATCGTCCATCGCAAAGATTGACGCGACGCCGACCGTACGTCCGCACGAACTTACGTTTGAGCAATGGATCCAGCTATACGCGTCGGTCATGTCGCCTCGGAACTGAGTGATTAGAATTCAGCCCAAGTGGCCGAGCAGGCGCTTGGCAATTTCAAAGTAAATCACCAGCCCGGTTGCATCGACGAACGTGGAGATGAACGGAGCGCTCATGACCGCGGGGTCGATCCCGAATCGCTTCGCACCGATCGGAAGCAGGCTACCGACCGTCGTTGACCACATGATGATCGCGGGAAGGGTCAGGCCGACAACAAGCGACATGTCCAGTTGTGAGCCCCACCCAATGATCGGTATGGGCAACCAAGCGCGCAGAAACCCGATCGTTCCCAATATGGCTCCGGAGATGCAGGCCGTGAGGATTTCGCGTTGCATGACCTTCCACCAGTCTCCGGGACGCACCTCGCCGAGCGCTAATGCGCGAGTAATGGTCGTCGTCACCTGAGAGCCAGAGTTTCCTCCTGCGCCGATGAGCAAAGGAATAAAGAAGGCGAGCGGATTGAGATGAACCTCGTTGACGCCGCTTCCCTGTCCGTAAGCCCGCAGCACGTTGCCGGTCAAGCTTTCGGCAATGAACAGGCCCAAAAGCCAAGGGACACGACGCTTTACAAGCTGAAACACGCTTAGCGACAAATATGGCTCGGCGTCGCCACCGACAGCGCCCATCTTGAGGACGTCTTCCGTCTCCGCCTCTTCGAGGATTTCTTGCGCGTCGTCTGCGGTGACAATTCCCACCATGCGACCACGGTGGTCAAGGACAGGCATTGCCGACACGCCGTACCGTGCAACCTCGCGGGCGACCTCTTCCTCCGAAAGCGAAACGTTTACGGTCAGCACTTCGCGCAGCATTACGTCGCGCGAAAGGAGGTGCGGAGCCGAGCGGAGCACGCGGCGGAGACTCATGACGCCGAGGAGGTGACGCTCCTCATCAACTACATAGATGTAGTTGACCATTTCATACGCCTCTTCGTCAGTGTCGCGAATTCGCTGCAACACATCAGCCATCGTGTCGTCCGGTCGAACTGCGAGGAAGTCCTCCGTCATCAACTGACCGGCGGAGCCAGCGGGATAGCTGAGAAGGCGCCGAATCTCCTGCGCGTCTTCCTTTGGAATACGTCGCAGAAGGGCTTCGAACCGATCCGGATCAAGCCAGTCGCGCACGTCGACGGCGTCGTCCATCGGAAGAATGTCCAAGTACTGGGCGACGGTCGCGTCGGACAATTCGTCGATGAAGGCGCGCGCCATTTCCCTGGGCAGTTCGATCAGCACGTAGGCGGCGGTATCTGAATCGAGTTGGCGCAGAAGCGAAAGGCCCTCTGGCCACTCCATGCGCTGAAACGCCTCGGCAATGTCTTCCGCTCGAATGCCTTCCAGAGCATCTCGGACCGTCTGGGAGTCATCGGCAAGCGCAAGCGAGCGCAAACTGTCTACAAATGCCTTATCGTCCGTTCTCATGGCGGTACCTCGTTAGTTTTGGTTAGGTGCCGCAAGCGAGATTGCGGCGTCAGCGTTCGTTGCTATGCATTGATTTGCGTTGGTAATTCGTGATTGCTCAGACTGTTGATGTCAAAGTAGCGTAATCGCCGAAACCGTCATAAATGATACCCTGCGGACCACTCCACGTCCACAACGGGCGAAGAAAAGTCTGAATTTCAGTTATTCGTTGCTTTTCGCCGTCTATCGCGGCTTTTTGCACTTTTTCGCATCACGTCGGCTTAGCTTGCGGAAAGGTACCATGCCTCCATGCTGGATCGCTTTCGGGAGCACCTTGAAGATTCCGGCCTCATTACCCAAGGCGCACGAGTGCTCGTCGGATACAGCGGTGGAGCGGACAGCACATGCCTCTTAGATTTGCTCAAGCGCCTCGGCGTTGACGTCGTTGCCGCTCACTTGCATCACGGACAGCGGCCCGAAGCGGACTTGGAACTTCGGCTGTGCGAAGCCTTTGCGACCGAGATTGGGGCGACCTTCGTTTCGGGTCGGGCGGACATACCACGCATGTGCCGCGAGCTAAAGATTGGGGTGGAGGAAGCGGGCAGAGAAGCGCGGTACTCGTTCTTTCGAAGTGCAGCGTTCGAAACTCAGTGCGACCTTGTGGCAACGGCCCATACTCGCGATGACCATGTCGAAACGGTCATCATGCGTATCGCGAGGGGCACTGGCCTCACCGGTCTCGGCGGAATTCCTGCACAGCGAGAGAACATTGTCCGGCCCTTGCTTCCTTTTAGCAGGGAGGAAACTCGATCGTATTGCGACGATCTCGGCCTGTGGACACATGACGACCCGAGTAATTCTGATATTCAATTTTCGCGGGTGCGAGTGCGCAAGAACGTCTTGCCGGAACTTAGAAAGCTGAATACCCAGGCGGACGAGGCCATCGTTCGCTTGAGCAATCTTGCGCGGGAGGAGGATCACTTCTTAAACGGGATGGCCGCCGCGAGTTTGGAGCGGGCAAATATTGTGCTGAACGGAGAGTTGGAGTTCCTTACTCGCGATCTTGAGATAGCCTTCGACCGAGCGGCACTACGGCACTTGCCACCAGTTCTTTGCCGACGCTCGATGAGGTTGGGAGTCGAGGCTCTTGGCGGGAGTCTTGACCACCACCAGCTTTCTACGTTGATGGCTGGGATAGCCACAGAACCCGTAGGGTCCGTTACCTGCGAACGCGGCGTCACGGTCATCGAGTGGACTTCCGAGATCGTGCACCTGCGGACTTTGAATCCGGTGCAGCCGTATCGGTACCCGCTTGTCCACCCGGGTGAAACAGAAAGTGATGAATTCGGATGGCGAATTTGCAGCGAGGAAGGCGTTTCAGAAACCGCTCCAGTCAGGGCAAGCCTAAGCACGACTATCGAGCCGACGAGCCTGAAGGGGCCGCTTTACTTTCGCGCGGCGGAGTCGGGGGACGACATACGGCCCCTCGGATTTGCCCATAGAAGAAAAGTGTCGGATGTCCTTTCTGAGGCAAAGCTGACATTAGCCTGCCGCGCCAGGTTGCCAATCGTGTGTGACCTTCTAGGTCCAATTTGGATTCCAGGCGTGTGTTTGGATGAACGCGCGAGGCCTCTGGCAAGCACTTCTCGAAGCCGAATCCTCTCCTTTGGCCCAATTTCAGGCAATCGGGGCCATAATGAGTGAGTAACGCTCAAGCTCGTTCAGGCGTAGCTATATCTATCAGTTTGGGAGCGTTTCCCGCGGAGATTTCTTGAACAAGCCCGGAAAAATTCTTTTCGCAATAGTTTTGCTTCTCGCAATGTCGGTTGCCTTCTTGACGATGGCGAACAACTCGCCCGGTATTGGCATCATCGCCCACCCGGAGGAACTGACGTACTCAGAAGTCGTCACCAAAACCGAGGCGGGAGAGATCACGAGCATCGAGTGGCAGATGTCGCGTTTGTCAGGCGTCCTCAAGGACGGTAAGAAGTTTGTCGCCGAAGGTCTGGACAAGGACTCGCCCAGTGCCATCCAACTTCTTGAGGCGGTAAAGAAATCCAAGACAAAGCTTGAGGTCAAGGGCCCATCAGCTCTAGCGACATTTGGCAGCATCATCGGCATTCTCGCCGTACCATTGCTGCTCGTTCTTGCGTTTTACTTCTTTGTTTTCCGACCCGCACAAGGCGGAAATTCGCAAGCAATGAACTTTGGCCGGAGCCGCGCGAAGCGCGTCGGTGAGAACGGCACAAAGATCACTTTTGACGACGTTGCCGGCATCGACGAAGCGAAGCAAGAGCTATTTGAGATTGTTGACTTCCTGAAGAATACGAAGAAGTATTCGGCCCTTGGCGCCAAGATTCCGAAGGGAATTCTGTTGACTGGACCTCCCGGAGTTGGCAAGACTTATTTGGCCCGCGCGATTGCCGGAGAGGCGGGCGTGCCTTTCTTCCATATCAGTGGCTCCGACTTCGTCGAGATGTTTGTCGGCGTAGGTGCAGCTCGTGTGCGAGACCTATTCGAGACGGCGAAAGCACATCGACCTTCCCTGATTTTCATTGACGAAATTGATGCGGTGGGCCGTCAGCGCGGCGCAGGCCTTGGCGGTGGTCACGATGAGCGAGAGCAAACGCTCAACCAGATGCTCGTCGAGATGGATGGATTCGATCCCAACTCGGGCGTCATCATGATTGCCGCGACGAACCGACCAGACGTTCTTGACCCTGCATTGCTTCGTCCAGGTCGCTTTGATCGACAGCTTGTTGTGGATGCGCCGGACTCGCTTGGCCGCGCCGCGATCCTCAGAGTCCACGCGAAAGGCAAGCCGCTCGACAGTGGCGTAGAACTGGAAGCCCTCGCGAAGCGAACGGCTGGTTTTACCGGTGCCGATCTCGCCAACATTTTGAATGAGGGTGCCTTGCTAGCGGCGCGTAACAACCACACGCGAGTCATGCAGGACGACCTCGAAGAGGCGTTGGACCGAACCATCGCTGGTCCGAAGCGCAAGAGTCGAATTATTTCGCCTAAGGAACGCAAAGTCATCGCTTACCATGAAGCGGGCCACGCCCTTGTCGGCGAAATGATGAGCGACCGCGATCCTGTTCACAAGGTGACCATCCTGCCGCGCGGCATGTCGCTTGGGTCGGTGATGTATCTGCCTGAGGAAGACCAATTCCTGCAGTCGGAGCAAAACCTAACCTCCCGCATTACGTCGGCCCTCGGTGGTCGCGTCAGCGAAGAGATCGTGTTTGGTGAGGTCACCACTGGTGCGGCGAACGACCTTGAACATGTGACGCGAATTGCTCGGGCGATGGTGTGCGAATACGGCATGAGCGACAAGATCGGCACATATGCAATCGGTCGACGTAGCCACAACCCGTTCCTGGGCCGCGATTACAACGAAGACCGAAACTACTCTGAGGACGTTGCCCGAGTTATCGATGAGGAAGTTCGGGTCATCGTTGACAGGTGTCGTGCCCGCGCAATAGAGGTCATCACAGAGCATCGCGACAAACTTGACGCGATCGTCGTTGCACTTTTGGAGCGTGAGACACTAGACAGAAAGCAATTCTTAGCGATCATGGCGGGCGAGACTCTACCTCCAATGGCGGAAATCTTGGCTGATGGTCCGATCGTCGTTTCAGAAAGCAAAGAGCCCGAGAAGCCGGTGACAGCGCCAGCGCCGCCGCCTCGACTTGAGCCCGGAACAGCCTGATCTACGCATAATTCGGCGACTTGTTTGCTGAACGCTTAACACGGCTGAAATGTGTCGTGATATACTTGGCCATTCATCTGAGCATGGACCCAGAGCAACTTTATCAACGTGGCTTCGAGCTACGATGCAATGGTCAATATGGCGAAGCTAAGCTCGCCTTGGGGCAAGTCATGGCCTTGAGCCCCAACCATGTCGACGCCGCCCATCAGATTGCGCTCATCAAAGGATTTGAAGGGGACTTCGACGGTTCACTGTTAGAACTCAAAAACCTGTGCACGCGTGTGCCGCAGAATATGACTGTTCGCTACGACCTGGCGATGACGCAGATGATGCTAGGGATGTTCGAGGAAGCGTGCGCAAACTTCAGGCACATTTTGACCATCGACCCCGAGCACGACGCGAAGAAGCAAGTCATCTACTGCTAAGCTTTTCGGAGCGCGGCCCCTGCTTTTTGGCACAGCGCCACTGCACTTTCTCGGACGGCGTTTTTCGTAGTTGCCACATCCGGTTCGGCCTGGTCAGCTGATGATCTTGCGCGCGAATTCTTCGCCTTGGTTTCTACCGATAGCCTTCACTGAGGCAACACTGTCTGACTTCAGGTCTAGCAGTTGCAGCCAGTCCTCCTGCGCGTCCGACTTCGGGAAAATTTCGTTCTCTTTGTACTCGCGGTCGATCGCCGCCTTGAGATCCTCGAGGCTAACGCCAGTATCCGAAGCGTTCGTTTCAATCGCTCGACGGATCGCCGCGTCCTTCGCTCGGTCGACAACGCCCTTCAGGAGCGCCCCGGACACGAGGTCGCGAAAGTGCAGCGTCTGCGACGTGCCATTCCGTAGAGAGACCTTTAGAAACTCCGTCTCTTTCGTATTGCGCCACAGGTACTCCGTTGCCGCCCTAATCAATTCAGCACGTCCGCCAGCACCATCGGCACTTGCCACTTCTGGCGAAAGCGGAATCCGATCGTGGAGGTAGATTCCCATGATTCGCTCTGACGCCTCCCGATTCGGTCGCTCGATCTTCACCTTTCGGTCAATACGTTCGGGCCGGAGTACGGCCGGATCGATGTAGTCAGGGCGATTCGACGTGAGCATCAAGACCACGTTGTCGAGCGACTGGAGTCCGTCCAGTTCGGCGCAAAACTGCGGAACAACGGTATTCGAGATGTTCAGGTAGCGGCCGGAAGACCGGGTTCTAAGAACTGACTCCGCCTCATCCATGAAGATGAATACAAGTCGGCCTTCCTTCGCCTTTTCTCGAGCGGTCTTGAAAATCTCTCGTACCATGCGTTCGGTTTCTCCGAGCCACATGTTCAGAATTTTTGGTCCAGAGATTGCCATGAAGTATTCCTTCACGGGTCGGCCCAAACGGGCGCTGTACTCTTTGGCGAGGTTATAGGCGGTTGCTTTGCCAATGAGGGTCTTCCCGCAGCCAGGAGGGCCATACAGAAGGATTCCTTTGATTGGCTTTTTCTCAAATCGCGCGTAAATCTCAGGGTGGAGCAACGGCTTTTCAATGGTGTCTCGAATCAGTTCGATTGCCGCTTCTTGACCTCCAACAGCCTCCCACGGTATCTCCGGCACGGATTCCATAAAGTAATCGCGTGACTCAGATCGTTCGTGATGCTCGATCGCAAAGCGCCCGCTGGCATCGAGTCGAACTTCGTCGCCAACAGTGATCGCATGGTCTGCAATTAGCTCGGCGAGGAGGACTAAGCGGCCGTCGCTACCTGGCATGTCGGACCCAATGCGCACTCGTCCATCTTCTCGGACCTCGGCGACTTTTACGAGAGGTCCGGTCGGACTGAGCGGCATCGAGCCGAGGATTGCGTATGACTCATTGAGCCGGACTCGTGAACCCGGACTGAACGTGATCTCGCCGAGCTTTGGATCGACTTGGACTACGTATTCCTGCTCACCAAGGGCAACGAGGGCCAAGGACTCAGATCGTGGCTCAAGCCATTGCAGAAAGGTTCCAAGCCGATTCGCGGGTGCCGTCAGCTTGTTATAGGCATCTTCGAACTCAGCGATCATCTGTCGCTGTTCGTCGTGTTGCTTTGTGTCTGCTTCGAGGACCGCACGGAGCGCAGCGATGTAGTTTTGCAAGCGCGGCTGGTCCGGGGGCGCGAATTCTGCGACCTTATCGAGCAATTCAAGGGCGCGGGAGGTCGACAAGGGCATGCTTGATAATACGTCGGAATCGGGCTATCCGTGCGACGCGAGTTCGCGTACGACGGCGCGGACAAACTCTTCCACTTGGTGTGCCGCGTGTTCGTCTCCATCCACATGCTTCGCAAAAGTTCGGCAGCGACTGTAGGCGACGCCAGGTGCAATGTCCAGACACCTAGCCGCCTGCGTTTCGGAGAGTTCCGCGACCTTCATCATCGTGTGCAGCGCCATCTCCGTCGGTTTGATCGACGGAAATGAAGCCGCTCGGTGGTGCGCAATGTGAAGGATTGCATGAGCCAGATCCCAGTCGCCGCTGTCTTCAAAAAATGGTCCAATCGCTCCGCAGGCAGCGAGTGTCATCCGATCCCCAGTCCAACTGCTCGTCGTTAACTTCAATCGCTTCAGGGCGCCCGCGAAATTGCGACCCGTTCCATTCATGTGCCGGGAAAGAATTTCAACGAATTGTGGCGACACCGTGAGGCCCTCGGCCTCGATGAGCTTCGTGCACAGCTTTCGACGATCGGCGAGGTCAGCGTTGCCTATGCCGGCAAATTCCCAATCTCGAACCATCGGCAACGAGTTCTTGACGCTGCGGTTGACCGAGCGTCCGGTAAACGAAAGTAGCACCGGTCGCTTGGCGCGGACTCGACGCTCAAGCATCCAGTACAGGTGTTGCAGGAACCGCTTCTTCTCGGCGATTTCGTGGACATCGTCAAGGATGAGAATGGTCGGCGTGTCGGTCGGCGCGCTTGCCAAATATTCGGACGCCCGGTAGACCCGAACGTCCATGTCAAGGTTTGTCGCCAGTTCATGCGACGCAATCTCAAGTAGATGCGACTTCCCACAGCCGGCTGGTCCTACGACGGCCAGCAGGTCAACCTCGCGAACCGAAAATTTGACGCAGGCATCAATTGCTCGGGCATTTGAGTCAAGGCGGGCAACCGTGTCAAAGGTCCGCCGCGGTGCGTCAAAAAGAACGTGAGAGATGCCTTCGCTTTGTGGTGTTATCGCGCGATTTACGGCCATGTCCTTCAGTAAAACTGCGGTGAAATGTTAACCGCGTGATCATTGTTACTCCCCCAGAATCACAGGTCAACTCCACTGACGGTCGTTTTGAGCGATATATAGTGGATATACGTCTCTTTAGGCCTTCTTTCGACAGTTATCAAGCATTTTGATTTATTTTTTGGGCTTGGCTTATCCACCAGTTATCCACACATCAGTGTGCAATACGGCGCCAATAGGCGGGAAAACTGAAGCCCGGACTCTGCGTTGACACATGGCAACTAACGCATGACGCTTTGCCCACTTTCGCCATCCGCACCGACTTCGGCCACCGAACGTGTCGATCGCCCGAGCCGTGGCAACTTTCGCATCCGACGCCGCCAAGATTCGGTGTCTTCTTGGGAGAGATAAACCCACGAGCGCTCCCAAATCCCACCACATGGCAAGAAACGCAATCCGGATCTCGGTCGTGAAGCTGTGAAGCCAAGGTCTTCATCGCACTCGAATGTTGTGAATGCGCCCAAACCTTTGTGGCTCGAGAGTGGCAAGATTGACATTTGGCAGAGCCGACATATTTGGCACTCGAGATTTTGGGCTGAGATTCAAGCAAATTTGAATTTGATACTTCACGAAGGTAACGCTGGTAAATCGCAGTGACCGCGGGGTTGTCAACGATGTTTTCGGTCAACTTCGTGACCGCATATTTGACGGGGGCATTGTCCGTTAGATCAATTGACAGGACACTTTTGCCCTCGCTGCCCGGGCTTACGAGCCAAGTCTCACCGACCTTCGTTTCGTGACGTGAAGCGTCACCCGAACTTCGATAGACGATGACGGCAAGCATGGGCGATGTGGCAGCCAGCTTTTTCGCATCCGCCGCAGAACCATCGAGCAGGGCGATGCCGACCGCGTCATCGCTTAGGCGGGCGCTGGGCGCCGAGGAGCCGACCGCACCACTGATTTGCCGGAGTTGGCTTGAGACGGCGTGTACAGGCAATCCGAACGCCACCGTTGCGTCCTGCAGCGGCAAGCGGTCTGCCGACTTGGCGCCTTCCGCGATGAGCGCCGGGCCAAGAACGGACTGCATCGTGGAGACGTTTCCAAAGCCAGAGACACAGTCGTCTCCGCTCAGGTTCACGGCCGCTGCTTGCATCACGTGCAGACTTTCAGCGATCGCCCGCGCTTTCATGGACTGTTGCTCGCCGACCGTTCCGTCAGTAAACGCCCCGTTGCTGAGCAAGATTGTCGGGCCCGATGCCCGAAGAGCGGCAACAACACTGGCTGCTCGCTTGATTCCACCCACCATGGGCTTGGAACAGCCACACGGCGAGAGTTGACCCTTGAAGTCACCGAGTATAGCTAGGGTGACGTGATTAGACTGGCGGCCCGCAAGCAATCCTAGTGAACCACCAACGGCGGCAAGACCGAGGCTGATCGCCCGGACGGCGACGGAGTTCACTGCACTATTCCGCGCACGGGGATAACTAGAACTGGTTGCTTGGCGTCACTCGTCATCAGGCTGACCTTCGCTTTCAGCGGTCCGATCGGAGCCTTTCCGGTGTAGTTCAGGATTAGCCGAAACTCATCTCGATTCTTTATCGGCTCGATTTTCGCGGTGACGAACTTTGAATCGGAGGCGACGCCGTTGATTCGAAATGCACGACCGGGTTGCGAAATTAGAACAATGAGTTCACGTCGAATGTTCGAAACGTCACCGAAGTTCGCAGTGTCAGGCAATGCGATGATCCCCTTTTGCAAACTCAAGGTCGCAGTGAGCTGCTTGTAATGTTCGTCGTTCGTTCTGAGCAGCAGGTTGACGCTGACTCGGCCAGGTACCGGAGGCGGCAAAATTTCGGCGTGGATCTTATAACCAAAGGCATTCTTGATCTCGGTGCCGGTTTCGGGGTCCAAGACATTGCCGCGCCAACGCTCGGCGGTGGCTTTACCGTTCGCTCCGTTCACGACGACATTGGAAACGGTGGTTGCAATGCCACTCCCGAACAGGACGTAGACGTCTCCCGTGACCGTTGGCCCATCAACAAAGAGCATGCGGTTCGAGGGGTAGATGAAGCGGTACCGCTGCTGAACATCGAGCTTTAGGAAGACATCGCTAAATGGGTGGACTGAGTCATTCGTGATGAGCGTGATGGCTTTCGCGATGTTCCCGGTGTATTCCATGGTCTCGATCGAGCCGTTGACCACGACCGTCTCGCCCGGCTTCACCTTTACATCTTTGTCCGCGACGATGCATCCGCAGTCTGGTCGAATGTAAACCTGGAGCGGCGCATCACCAGAATTTTTCACCGTAAATTGGAAGTCGGTCGTGTCGCCTTGCATCACGCTTCCAAGATCGATATTGCGGGTGTTCACCTCCATTTTCGCCTCAGAGAGGATTACGGATTGGTGTGAGGCGACGGCGGCGCGAACCTTATCAGCGAAGTCGCAAGCGCTTCTAGCGACGTTCGTTTCGCTAAATGCGTACGCGAGAGTCGCAGGCGGGCTCGCGTCATCTCGACCCATCACGGTTTTGTTTTGCGAATTCGGTGCTACGCCGAGCGCACGGAGTACGGCGAAAGTGACATCGTTGCTGGAGTCAGCGCCGATCGCTGAGCGTTCGGGCGAGGTGCGCTCCAGAGGAAAGTCAAACTCAATCCACGGCTTGTTGGGTTCGGTATTAAAGGCGATCTTCGTCGCCTTGATGTGCTGGTAGCGGATCGTAATCGCGCCCTCATTCCCAAACTTAGGGGCCAAGCCTGGAATTCTGAATTTGAGATCGGTCATGGCAGTTGACCGCGATATCTCCAGATAGTCCCGAAGGTTCGGAGTTAGGACAGAGTCTTCCCACAGCACACGCATCTTGCGAGACGGCAGCTTCGCCGCGATAGCGCTTGCATCATCCCAGCGGCTCGCCGCAGTTGCGCTCGAGACGGCACGAACAAGCTCGTGAAGCTCGGTAGATGTTCCGGCCGGGATCTCGGCGACGAACCGAGCCTGCTTCGGGTTGATGCTGGTGAGACAAGCAACGACGGTAAGTAGTGAACCAAACATGGTGTTAATCGATGTACGTGTCCGACGACGGCTTCTGCTTTAAGTACGCTTCAATGAAGCCATCAATGTCCCCGTCCATCACTCCCGTGACGTTTCCGGTCTGTTGACCGGTTCGATGATCTTTTACCATCGTGTACGGTTGCATGACGTAGCTTCGAATTTGGTGCCCCCAAGAGCCGGGCCCAGTTTCTCCCTTCATAGCCTGCACTCGATCGTTGGCGCTGAGCTTTTCGAGCTCCATTAGACGTGACAGTAGGACGGACATGGCGGCTGCGCGATTCTTGTGCTGGCTGCGCTCGTTTTGGCAGTTCACGACGAGCCCGCTCGGAAGGTGCGTGATGCGTACTGCCGACTCCGTCTTGTTGACGTGCTGGCCACCAGCGCCGCCTGCGCGCAGGGTCTCGACCTTGAGGTCGTCAGGATTGATGCTTACTTCGTTCTCATCGATCTCAGGAAGAACTTCGACCTTGGCAAAGGAGGTGTGGCGTTTCGCGGCAGCGTCAAACGGGGAGATACGCACGAGGCGATGCGGTCCACTTTCGGACTTGAGGTAGCCGTACGCGTTCTCGCCGCTTATCTGCATGCTGACGGTCCGGTAGCCCGTTACGTCGCCAGGAGTCTCGCTGATGATCTCCATTTTGTAATCGTGCTCTTCGCACCATCGGGCGTACATGCGTTGGAGCATCTCTGCCCAGTCGCAGGCCTCAGAGCCACCTGCACCAGCCTGGATCTCCATGAGGGCGTTTCGAGCGTCGTATTCGCCACTCAAAAGCGTTTTGAGCTCGTAGGCATCCATTTCCTTTAGGAACTGAATTGCCATGCGATCGGCCTCTTTCTCGACGTCAGGGTCGGGATCAGCACGCAACATCTCGTAGAGCTCGGCGATATCGAGCTCTGATTTCACAAGCGCCTTGAAGGGTGCCAGTCTATTTTTTAGTCGGGAGAGTTGCTGGAGGAGTTTGTTCGCGGCAGAGGGATCGTTCCAGAACTCAGGTTGAGCAGTAATTTGCTCTAAGCGATTAATTTCGGAATGCAGGTATGTCTGGTCAAAGATGACCTCCAATAGCGTCCAGTCGCCCGCGTGACTTGGACAGCGCTTCCTGCTGGTCGAGAGTCAGCATAGGCTCATTGTACCGCCCGCTACGGCGATACAAGTCTGCAGGTGTCCAGCACGGTCACCTTCGGCGCGACACCGGTCCAAGCAATTTGAAGCCAATGCGCAGGAAGCTCGCGAACGGTGCTCGTACTGTTGAGTTTGAACGTGCTCGACTTGGTCATGATTAGGCGCTGATTTAGGTCGGGGATCAGCCCAAAGTAGTAAGCAGTGTCCCCAGTGGGCTTCATGCTGTTGCAACTCGTGACGTCCTCGGGCAGCCAACCGACGTTTTCGAGGTAGATCTCGGTCCACGTGTGCATTCCGACAACGCCTTGCTGTTTCCACCACCCTGAAACGGTGCGGGCGGGGATTCCGATTTTGCGACAACTTGCAACGAACAATTCGCTCATCCCTTGGCAATTTGCTCGGCCGGACTCGAGCGCAGCGATCGCGTTAGGGCAAGACTCTTCTCCTTTCACATACGAAAGGGTCTTTGCAACGGCAATAAAGATCTTTCGTGCGGCCTGGGCCGGAGACAGCTTGCTGCGGAAGTCCCTCGGGACAACGGCGGTGACAAACTTTGCAATCGAATCGTGGTCGACCGGAATTGTGTTTTCTGAAGCTAAGTAGGCGCGGGCTTCGTCCGACAAAGCGGCGGCATCGGCCCACGGCGCCGCATCGACGAGCGTCCGGTTTGAACGCACGGACCTTGCTTCCACGTTGAAAGTACGCTCGAAGATCGCTGAATCCTCGGTTACCGGAAGTTTGATGTGGAAAACAGGCTGGGCATGCGGCTCGGCGATTTCGAGCTTTGCTGACTCGTGAATGGCCGTTGGAACAACTCTTTGGGAGAGCCCGTCAGTCGGCACGGGAATATAGAGGTCGAGATCAGTTGGCCGGGCATTGGACCAGGTCACGCGAACGGACTGGTGCGCGGCGTGGTGCTTTGCGTCGTAGTATTGGATTGCTTCCGCCGGAGGCTTCGGCACAAAAGTGATCTCTCTTCGGTTGTCCTCAGGTGACTCGTCACCCGATCGATGTTCGGAATCGACGACGATCCTTGCGCGGATCGGGCCATCTGTCGGCATCGGAAAGGACTTGAAATAAGAGTACGTGCCCGGCGTCAGATCTTCGCAGGTCGTTTCTGAGACGCGGTCCGCCATCTCAAATCGTATCTTGTAAGGCTGGCTCGCATTTCCTTTTACTTCGACGATCGCGGCGATGCCGTATCGGTCTTCGCCTACGGTTTGGTCTGCTCCGAGGTACGAAGTTTGGTCGGCATTGAGCTTTCCCGCCGATGTATAGAGCGACTTGACGGTGATCTCACATCCTGACGCGCGATGGGGGAGCAAGGCGGTCAACGCGAGGATGAATGTCATGGAGCCGGGACGACTTTAGCAGGTTTTTGAAATAAGTGCAATTTTTTGGTGGAATGAGGCATCCCTGGAATGTTTGCACTCTGCCCTCCGGTAGTGAAACTACTTGGCGCCACGGAGGGCGGCGAGGGCGGCCTCGACGACCGGGTCCTTGCCGTCTTCTGTAATCTTTCCCGTAACTTCTTCGTCCGGAACGAGCGGATTCTTCTCAAGCCTGACGCCCTTGACGGTGACGTAGTCGCTAACCGGATACTGCAACATAAATCCTTCGGGCAGGCGACCGAACACGGAAGCGAGCACGGCGCCGGCGCTCTTTGTTCCGTAGATTTTCGCACCGCCAACTTCCCGTAAGGCGGCTGAGCAGATTTCAGACGCACTTGCTGAGCCCCGATTTATGAGGACGGCAATCTTTCCCGTGAAGGGCTTGACCGCACGTTCGCGAGTCTTCGTTTTATTCTTAGACCAGGCAGCGATCTTCTCGGCACTGCTTTCTCCGGTCGGGTTTGCGTCTTTGTAGGCGTTGAATTCGCGGCGAGAGATGAACGTTCCGTAGTCACTGCCGCCCGGTAGCAACAGGCTAAGGAGGTGGTTGAGGTTATTCGTGGCCCCGCCACCGTTCGACCGCAGGTCGAGCACGAGGTACTTCGCTTTCGCGGCTTCCGTCATCAGTTGCTCGATATTTGCGCGACCGTATCCGGCTGAAAATGTGAACACGCGCAAAGTGGCCGCATCCTCGCCACTCCAGGTCAGCGTCTCTTTTCGGACGGTGGAGAACTTCTTAAGCTCGAGCTCCATGTCTTTCGTGTCGCCAGAAGCCTTGAGAACCGAAACTTTGAGCTTCGTGCCCTCATCTCCTTCGACCTCCGTCGTCTTTTCCGGTTTCTTTTCGTTGACCTTCACAATCACGTCGCCCACTTCGATGCCGGCTGCTTTCGCGGGTCCTTCTTCGCTGATTCGGCGTACTTTGAGGCCCTTCTCGTCTTCGACGACAACCATGCCCGCTCCGACGCTGGTGGTCTTGCCGCGCTGCGACGCAGCACGAGGGGTTTGTAGACGGAAGTGGGTGATTCCAAAGTCGCCGAGGATCTTCTGCACCGACCTTGTGAAGTCGGTTACGTTTTCCGCTTTGTCAACATCGTCTTTGTGCTTCTCGAAAAACGCGGGCCACTGCTTAAAGTCAATTCCAGGAACGAAGACGCGATTCGTCACGAGGTCGTCGATCCCCTTCAGAACAGAATCCTTTTGATCCTTCGTCAGGGGCGACGTGTTTTCGAGCGGTTTGGGCGGAGCGTCCTTCTTGGGCAGGTCGACGACTTGTGCGTGCAAATAAGCACTTAGCCCAACGAGCAGGCTCGCTACGGCCAGACGCGAGGACTTGAACAGGGTTATGTTTGGCATGTGGAAAGATCCCCTATCTCGTAATGACGGAATTTCGCTCTGGCGGGTCAACGCCAAGCAAATTTTTGACAAAGAAGTCGCGGCGCTTGCGCTCGCCGAAGGTTCCGCCCGAGGTGTGATCGAGGCCCGGCAGATCGACGAATTCGAAATCCTTGCCAGCTTTGATGAGGGCGTCGACGAGTCGATACGTTGACTCAGGCGGAACGTTCGTATCGAGTTCGCCAACCATCAAAAGCAGGCGACCCTTCAACCGAAAGGCGTTCGTGATATTCGACTGCTCCTCGTAGTGGGGGCCAACCGTGCCCATCCATTGCTCGTTCCACCAATATTTGTCCATTCGGTTGTCGTGGCAGCCGCACGATGAGACGGCAACCTTATAGAACTCGGGGTGAAAGAGGACCGCTCCGGTTGAGTTTTGGCCCCCTGCGGAAGTGCCGAAGACCCCGACACGATTGATATCGACCTGCGGGTACTTCGCGGCCAGGGCCTTCATCCAAGCGATGCGGTCCGGGAAGCCGGCGTCAGCCAGGTTCTTCCAGCAGACGTCGTGAAACGCCTTGGATCGGTTTCGCGTGCCCATTCCATCGCACTGGATAACGACGAATCCAAGCTCGGCCACGGACTGCATGTAGTTGAAGGTGCCGAACGCTTTCGGGACGAAGGAATCTTGCGGCCCGGCGTAGATGTTCTCGACGATCGGATACTTTCGACTTGGGTCGAAATTCGTCGGCCGGTACACGACCCCGTAGATATCGGTTTGACCGTCCCTACCTTTGGCGACGAACGGCTCGGGAGCGCGCCATCCAAGTTGAGCAAGGTCACGAACATCCGCGGTTTCCAGTTTGGCTACAAGCGCACCCGAGTCGGCATTGCGTAGCTCATGGGTTGGCGGGCTGTTGATCGCGGAGTAAGTGTCGATGATGTACCGGCGAGAGGGCGAGAACTGAACGGTATGGGTTCCCGTTCCGGGAGTCAATTCGGTCAGGCCAGTGCCGTCGAAGCCGACTCGGAAGAAGTGCAAGAAATACGGATCTTCGCCAGGATGCACGCCGCTCGCCTGAAACCAAATCTGCCGATGCTCCTCATCCACGCGATCCACGGCACGGACAACCCAATCGCCGGTTGTGATCGGTGTTACTTCGTTGGAAGGCCGGTGCACATAGTAGAGCCGATTCCAGCCGTCTTTCTCGCTTCGCCATAGAATGTCGTCGTTCTTCAGGTACTGCGACCAACGTGTTGTTTGGTCGACAAAGGTCTTCGGCTGGTAGTCGAGAATCGTCTTGACGGCACCGCTAGCGGCGGAAACTTCGAAGATTCGGAATCGGGTGTTACCACGGTCTGTCTTTTCATAGGTAAACGCTGCCCCACTGGTATTCCAGTGGACGCCGACTTCGAAGTCGATCTCCATGGGGTCGGCTTCCACCTTTTTCTCGGATTTGTCGACTACGTCGAGCAGCCAGACCTCGTTCACGTCGAGTTTGTCGCCCGGAAGATCGTACGGTCGGGAGCGCAAAACGGCGCGGCCGCCGCCCGACGGCGATGACTGAACCAAGTAGACCGCCTTGTGGTCGCCGGGCAAGACCTTTAGACCGACGAGGTGCCGGGAGTCAGGAGACCAAGTTAGTTGCGAGTAAGAGACTCCGGTCGGGTTCGTCGCCGTCGAAAACGATGCGGTTTGCGCGCCGCGCGAGTCGACGACGATGCGACCTTCCTTGATGGTGGCAGTCCATTTCCCGTCCGGAGAATCGCCTTCGCGGGTGCGAGGTCGACGCCTGTTGGCTACGGCCGGCCGCGCGGTATCTGTGGGCGGCGCGGGCTCCGTGGATGGTTCGACTTCGTAAGTTGTCAGATTTGCCCGATAGCGATCGGAGTTCATTGAGAACGTGACCGCTCGCATGTCATCCGAGAACTTGAGCCGATCGATCATCAGGTGAGCAGCGGTGACTTTGGCTTTTGTGATTGCTCCGAGGCTTTTCGCAAGGCGTGCGTGGTCGAAAGCGGGCTTACGGGAGCCGAGCAGGGCGTCGACAAGCACGAACTGGCGTTCTCCGCGCACGTCTGTTCGGTACCAGAAGTGGTAGTCGTCGATCCAATTCGGCTCAATTGTGAGCTTGTAGGCTTTGCCTTGGTACAAGGTGCGAAGCCGGTCCGCTCGGGCATAGTTCGCCTTCAGTTCCTCCGCACTAGGTTTGTACGGCCGGAAATCGAAGAACGTGTTTGCCGCCGTCAGGCTTGGGACTATAGCGACGAGCAGGGCAATCCACGCACGAGTTGGCTTCATTTGCCCAATTTACCCATGCTTCGCTTTTGCGAACTCGCGGTCTCAATTTTGATGTCGCCTCAAGCAGCCGCGATGCCGCGCTACTTGAAGCGGAGAGGCGTGAACGCGAGGGCGTGAGTGGCGGCGTTCAGGTATCTCAAGTCTAATCCTTGAGTTTTCAGCCAGCTCCAATCCTGGGCGACCTTCGCGCCTTTGCTCGCCCAGCAGTAGCCGGAAAATCCGCCGAAAGACGGCACCAAGGCTTGGTAACTGCCGACAACCGGGAAAACACTTGCGAACAGCTTCGAGATTTCTTCCAAGCTGTACGGGCAAAAAAGAAGGTTGTCTGCCTGTGTTACAACGATGCCAGTTTCGGTCAAGCAACGCTTGAGGTCGTCGTAGAAAGCATGCGTGAAGAGCATTTCGCTCAGCTCACCCTCCGCTTCCTCGTAAACATCGGTGCAATCTACAACCGCAAGGTCGAACTGTTCCGTTGAGTTCTTCACATACTCAAAGGCATCGGTGATCTTTATCTCGACTCGTGGGTCATTGAAAGCGCCAGCGTTTAGAGAGGATAGATGGGTACGACTCGCCTCAATAACCGCTGCATCAATTTCAACCATCACGATTCGCTCTAGCAACGGTGATTTGCAGAGTTCGCGCAAAACGCCGCCATCGCCTCCACCGACCACTAGGGCCGTCTTTGGTTGGTCGAGGGACAGGAGCGGGATGTGCACGAGTGCCTCGTGGTAGGCGTGCTCGTCAAGCTCAGTGAGCTGAATGTGTCCATCAAGGAGGAGGATTCTGCCGAAAACCTCGGAATCGAGAATGTCGATCGTTTGGAAGGCGGACTGCTCGTGATGAATTACTCGACTGACCTTTGCGGTCATCGAGAGTAAATCGCTGCGGATCGGATACGTAAGGAAATCGGACGGCACTCCCAAAGGGTACCGTCCGCGAGTTCGTTCTGGCGCTAGCCGGTCGCGACGAGGGCGAGCTTGATCCCGTCCGAGGCAGCGATTATCCCTGCCCCGCACAACGTTGCACTGATCCCCGGGCCGCCCGGGTTGGTTGCCAGGATTGACGTGAAATCAACGGCGTTGAGCTTTGCGTGCGTCGTGAGATCGAACAACGTTACGATTGCACTTCCGAACATGATTCGGTTCAAGTCTGGCCGCACGCAGAGCGAACCGAAATAGGCACCATCGTAGGATCCTTCCGAAGCAAACGTCGACGGAGTGTAAATGGTCGCGTTCGAGCCGTACACCTTGCCACCAGCGAGGACGTACCGATCCGCTGCCGTCGAGTTTTGGACGATCGGGCTCGCGAACCCGTTCGAGTCCAGCTGAAAGAGTCGTGCCTGCGAGGGAGAAAATCCGGGCGCCCCGACGATCATTTGATCTGCCTGGGTATAGCAGAGGCTGGTGCCGTCGTAGGTGCCGAGTTGCCCAGGCAGCGCGGTGCCGTGGTCAACGATCGTTGCGTACCCATTGCCCGACGAGCCGATTTCCTGGAACGAGACCGCGAAAACGTCGTTGTCGGCGGTCGAGATGGCGAGATCGACGAAGAGGCACGTACCGAAGGCGAGGGCAGGATTTGGAACGTTGATGGTCGATGCTACGGTTCCTGCGGCAAGGTCAATCTTGAAAACCGCGAGGCTACTCGAACCAAAGACGTATGCAACCGCTCCGTCGGCGGAGAATCGGATACCTGACGCGGCAGCGGGCAGATCGATTGAAGTTGATACGCTTCCGTCGGTCGAGTTGAGCCGCACAAGCTTTTGAGGCAGGTTTGTCGTCAGGGCCCAAAGGTCGCCCGTTACCGTGTTGGTCGTCAAAGCCGATACTTTGGTGGTCGCAAAAGCGGCGTGGTAGAGCTGAAGTGAAACAGAATCCGACGAGACGCCATCGACCGAGAACGTCAACGTGTCGGCGCCTGAGGTACTGACAACGGCACTGAAGTCGCTGGCGAAATCGAGATGACCGGGGCCAGACTGGCTGGCGATTTTGAGACCGCCCGCCGAAATCGCCAAATTCTGTCCGTCTATGTCTTGACCGGCGAAGAATAGAAAGTTGGAAGCACCGGATAGCACGCTCGCGCTGCCGACAGATACGAGCAACTTTTTGATGCGTGTGGTGAACCCAATGCTGCCGAGCGGCTTGCCGTCGAAGCCGACGACATTGCCGTTGGCTTTGAGATCAAACGGAATTTTCGCTTCTGCGATAAAGCTCGATGGGCCGGAGTAGAAGCTCACCTTGAGGCCGTACGATCCAACCGGAATCGGACTATCCATCGTGATGGTGGCGCTGTGGGCGGCAATGTTTGCGTCTCGATAGAGCACCGCGGACGTCGCGACCGAGTTGCCACTGAGGACCGTAAAGTAGGCGCGATCCGCATTTTGCGGCGCGTTGAACTCGCGTTCTAGTTTCGGCCAGTTCACTACGAATGCAGGGACCTTCTCGTGGGGAGTGCCAGAGCTTCCGAAACCACCGCATCCTGCCAAAATGAGGGTTAGAAGGGCCAGGATTAGGGTACTGATGCGGCGCGTCATTTGGCTATTATGCCGAATGGAAGGCAAGCCTTGGTCGGTAGTGTTTTGAGCCTACGGTAAGGGTAACCTCCGTCACCAGATGTCTGTCGAATCCTTAGCGTCCGCCGTTCGAGCCGAAGTTGCGAAGGCCATAAATGGGCAAGAGCGAGTCATCGAGCAAGCTCTCGTTGCGATCTTGGCGAATGGGCATGTCCTGCTTGAGGGCGTCCCAGGTGTGGCAAAGACGCTGCTCGTCCGATCGTTGGCGCGCGCATTCGACTTGGCGTACGGTCGTGTGCAGTTCACGCCGGACCTAATGCCAAGCGACGTGATTGGCACAAATGTGTTCGATCAGCGCACCAGCGACTTCACGCTTCGAAAAGGTCCGATATTCGTCAACGTTCTGCTCGCAGACGAAATCAATCGCACGCCTCCGAAAACGCAAGCGGCTTTGCTTGAGGCGATGGAGGAGCGGCAGGTCACAATCGACGGCGAAACCCACCGGTTGCCGCCGCCATTCTTGGTTTTTGCTACCCAGAATCCGATTGACTTTGAGGGCACTTACCCGCTTCCTGAAGCTCAGCAAGACCGGTTCTTACTTAAGATTTTGGTGGACTACCCTTCCCCAGAGCAGGAGATCGCGGTGTTACAACGGCACCACGCAGGATTCCGACCGCAGAATTTGGAAGATGCAGGAATTCAGGCGGTCGTCAGTCAATCCCAGCTCGCCGAACTCCACGCGGAAGTCAATGCAGTTACCGTCGAAGACAAAATCTTTGAATACATTTATGAGATCGTGCGCGGAACTCGCAAGGCGCAAGACGTTCTCGTTGGCGCTTCACCACGAGCGGGGATCGCGATGCTGAACTGCTCAAAAGCACTCGCGGCGATTCGTGGACGAAATTTTGTTATTCCAGACGACATCAAAGAGCTTGCGACACCGATACTGCGGCACCGCGTACTGTTGCGGCCCGAGGCGGAGGTCGAAGGCCTGTCCACTGATCGCGTTCTCACGAGCATCATCGAGTCGCAAATCGTACCAAGATAGCGCCGCTAGCTATTCAAGATTGAGCAAGAAATCGGCGGCGGCGACGATAAATACGTAGTCCGCGGTCGGGCGACCCACGCAGTATTCGGTTTGTTGCCAGAGATACGGCCACTCCAACAACTCTGGATAGTCGGGGCGAATCAATGCCGTACCCGACCCGATGCCACCGGGGATATACGAGAACTCGGCGCGGTTGACCCCATAAGCTTGCAAGAGCGACTTGGACCCCACGCCGGACACGAAAGACGCAGTATTTGAGCCCGGGTGACAGCCCAACACGAAGTTAATGGCGCTGTACATGTACTCGATGGGAAACAGTTGCGTTAGGGCGCAATGTAGCCAGTACTGCTCGAACCCGAACCGCTGGATGCCCCAGCCTGCCCCCCAGATATCCGGTTCGTAAGGGATTCCGTATGGCGTTCGCTTCGCTTGCTCAGAGATGCTTTCACCCAAAATGGCAAGCATGACAATCGTTTGAGCGCGGTACCCGCCATCGTAGATGTGTTGTCGACTGCGGGCGACCAACCACCCACAGTCTGCAATCGACGCGTGTATTTCGTCGCAAGAACTCGTGATGAAGCCGGAGTACTCGGGCGCGCCTGTACATATCAGAAGCTCGAGCGCGGCGGCAAAACGCGAGACTGAGAACGCGACAGGACGGGCGCGATAAAGTTCCTGAGCGACGTCAAGACACGCTTTGGCCAACCTCGGTTTATACGCGACGAGGACCCGCGATGCAGCGGACAGGGCGGCGGCTACCGAGAGCTCACGTTGCTCGTTCTCTTCCGTGAAGACCCAGCGATCGTCGGCGGTCGCTCTGTTGTCAGTCTGAGTCGCGGCGTCGCCGAGGTGGGTGTATTGCTCGAGACTCTGCTCGATGATGCCGCGATAGAGCCGGCCGAGGGTGCGGTACCCACCGACGATCGAGAGGACTCCATGCTCAATCTGTTGCAAGATATCCGGCACGCCGTCGGGCTTGAGCAACTGCACACGCCGACCAGCTTGGTTCACCGTTGTGTTGTCGAAGTCGAGCTGAAACTCTTCGTAGGCGAGGGCGAGTCCCCAGACCGTATCCGCTTGTGACTCAACCCGGAGATCGTAATCGCCTGCGTCGTGCCATCCTCCGACGTTTAAACCCGGCACAACTTCGAATGCGTCGTACGACGTGAGGGTCGAGTCACCTTGCGTGTATCCGTCAAAGTGGTTGAGGTCGGTGGGTGCCATCTGAGCATCGTCTAAATGACACGCGCCATGCCAAACCCGATAGTTTTCCTCGACGCGCATGTGGCACATCTGAACGGGCAGGAAGTATTCAACGGTCGGTTGCCAGACACCGGTCGTGAACACGGTCGCGCCGATCTGGAATATCTCGGTCTGATAGCCGCCGTACTTGACGAAATACGAGCCAGCCTCGGTTACGTCTGAAAAGTCGGCTTGGAGGTATTGGTAGCGAAGGAATCGGCCCCACTCGGTTAGCGGCAAGGTCCGAACTTCGCGCGGTCCGTTTTCCGTGATGAGGTGCAGCGTTGCGACCGGACGACTGGCGTCGTTGATATCGAGTTCGATGACCGCAACCTTAGGTTGGGACGGGTGATAGCCCACCTGTGAGATCTGTACGACCGGGGCGCTGATCCAGTCCGGGATTTGGGTTGGTTTGACATCCCAGATGATTGCCGCTTTGGTTTTGCCCGCAGCGACGAGTTCGCGAAGCACAAACCAACCGTTGTTGTGGAGCGAGCGACCGTCGATCAGCGCGATTTCGCCGCTGACCGAGACGAATTCGGTTCGGCTCTCTTCGCATTCGGGAGCAACGACAAAGGCGGTGCCGTGCGCGATTTCGAGCTCGGTGCCGCTCGGCTGGCGTTCGAAGCGACCCGTCGAAGCGCCCGCGAGCCAGGATTTCCCGAATAGGTAGCCCGGAAAGAGTTCCATGTTGAAGCCGACCTTTCCGAGCCATTCGTCAGGCACGGCCCCGTCGAAGTCGACGGTGATCCGAAACCCGTCGGCGATCGGTTCGAGGCGGATCTCGTACGCGAACTCGAAGTCTGGGTATTCGATGGGATTGAATCCGACCCGGTCCTTCGCTGCGTCTGGATATTGCATTCGGACGGATATTTCGTTGGTCTGGCGGTCAACGACACGCGGCCCGACCTTGGGCACAGGGGACCACTGACCAGGCATGGGTTCGAGCCGAATATCGCCGTTCGTGGCAATCCGCTTTCCATGGAGGATGAAGCCGACTCCGCCCTGGTGACTCTCGGGATAGTAGTCGTGGGCAAGCATGACGTCGAGACCCCGAGAGGTGAGGTATTCGCTGTCATTTAGCGAGAGCCGGTGCATTGGCAACTAGTGTAAGCGATAGCGCGCGGTGCGAAGGCGACTCCGCGTCGTGAGCGACGCCGATTCTCGGGCCTGGTCTATCGCAAACGCCGGAACATGTCGCGCGGCAAGAACGTGGCGGCGAGGCGGGCGTACGTCTTCCATCGTCCGCGCTCTAAACGGATTGACTCACGATAAGCCTTGCGACCGTCAGCTAGGTGACCGGTGAGGGTCGCAACCGTCCCGATCGCCGCGAAGTTGAAAGCCCGAGCCTTCTGGATCAACTTTGGGGAGAACCTGCCTTCGAGGTGGTCGAATCTCGTCGTCATCCAATTTCGAAGTTTGAGGTCATCAGCCCAGATACGCTCAAGTTTATGGCTGGCGTTTGCTCCGTGCACGCGATAAAGCGTCAGTTCCTCATCCACGCAGCCCACCGTGAACTCTTCCGCAATCCGCCACCACATTTCCCAGTCTCCCGACCCGAAGTAGGAAGGATTGAAGGTGCCGACGCGGTCGAAGCATGACCGGCGGGCGAGGGCGGCGCTTGCGATGATCTTGTTCTCGTAGACAAGGCCGAGGAGCACATCGCCCGACTCGAAACGTGGAAAGGCGAAACCGAGGGGATTGCCCGCTTGCCGATCGCCATTGGCATCGATGAAGTGTCCGAACGTATGAACGAGTCCAATCGCCGGATTGGCATCGAGGAGCGCAATCTGCCGTTCGAGCTTGGTCGGAAGCCAAACGTCGTCGTCATTCAGCACGGCGATCAGCTCACCCGTCGCCGCGGCGAGACCGACGTTTAGCGTTGCGTAGGTACCAAGGTTCGTTTCGTTAAAAATGCACCGGACGTCGGTTTGGGCGGACAGAAAAGCGCGAGTTTCGTCGGTCGAACCATCGTCGACTGCGATGATTTCGTAGTCACGGAAGGTCTGAGCTCGGACCGCCTCCAACGCCTGCGGCAGATACGCAAAGTGGTTATAACACGTGAGCAGAATCGAAACTCGTGGCATTGCGGTTAGACCTTTGTTGCCAAAGCCAGCTCGATTGCGGCGACGGTTGGCGCATGCGTCCAGTTGAGGCTCACCGGCGTGATGCTGACGAAGCCATCACGGACGGCGGCAACATCGGTGCCCGGCTGATGCCCTTGGAGAATCACCGCGCCGCCTTGCCAATAGTACGGCCGACCCCACGGATCGTCTCGACGCTCCACGCGGTCCTTGTAGACTTTGCGGCCCATCTCCGCGACGCGTGCGCCGCGCAGCTCGATGCTTTCGATCGCGGGAATATTGATGTTTAGAAAGGTGAGGTCGCCCAACTCTAGCGAAGTGAGCCAGACGAAGTTTTCGCGTAGCCAATTCGCGCCGGTTTCGAAGTGCGCCGGTGCCTCCACCATGAACGTCGCCATGCTGAGCGAGATGCTGCGGATGCCGTTGATCGTGCCCTCCATCGCCCCCGCGACGGTGCCGGAATAGGTGACATCGAAACCCAGATTTGGTCCCCAATTCATGCCGGACAAGACCAGATCCACGTTGTCGCCGGCAAGGGTGATGCCGACGTTGACGCAATCGACGGGGAATCCGTTGACGGAGTACGCGGTCACGCCGGGCCACGCCACCTCGACGACGCGAAGCGGGTCTCTCAAGGTCATCGCGTGGGAACACGCGGAGCGTTCGCGATCTGGGGCGGCGACGATCACTTCACCGAATGATTGGGCAACTTCGACAAGGGCACGCAGACCGGGTGCGTGGATGCCGTCGTCGTTCGTGACTAGAATCCGCATCGACTAATAGCGTGGCATATCTGGATGTTGCCTGTCTGGAAGCGACTACGCCGGGAGGAGTACAGGTGGGCGGTAATATCGCAATTCCAATGTTGACGACTCCGGGCAAACGACACATCAAGAATCCGCTGCTCGGCATATTTCTAACCGTTTTCATTGATCTGCTCGGGTTCGGAATGTTCATTCCTGACCTGCAACTCCGTGGCCGTTCGTTGTCCATCGAGATGCTGGGAAGCGGTGCTTCGGTGCAGCGTATCGCGTTTATCACCGGGATGATGCTTGGCGTTTATAGCCTCGCGCAGCTCCTTACGGCTCCTTGGCTCGGTCGGTTGAGCGACCGGAAAGGACGGCGGGCGATTTTGCTTTTTTCGAGCGGGCTCACTGTAGTTTCGTATTTGATGTACGGATTCGGCACGCATGTTTGGATGGTCATTCTCTCGCGCGCGCTCAACGGCATCGCCGCGGCAAACCTGAGCGTTGCATTCGCTTACGTTGCGGACGTGACTGAGCCCCAGGAGCGCGCGAAAGGCATGGGTTTACTCGGTGCGGCGTTTGGACTGGGGTTCATCTTGGGGCCACCAGCGGGGGCGCTTATTTTGCACCTGAGCGGCAACAACCCGGCGTGGCTGGGAATTGTTGGGGCGGCCATCTCGACGATCAACTTCGCTTACATTGCGGTTCTGCTGCCGGAGTCGCTCACCGCACCAAAGGTTTCCGAAGGGCATTTGGTCCACGATTTCTTGCTTGCGTTTCGATCGCCTGCCCTCGCGATTCTGCTTCTGATGTTCTTCGCGGTGAACATCGGCTTCACGAATCTTGAAACGACCTATTTCCAACTTCTCGCGGATCGCAACTGGATATTCAAGCTTGGAGAGCATGCGCGTAGCTCAGGGGCGATCATTTTGACCGCGGTCGGCGTGGTGGGAGCGATCATGCAAGGGGTGGTCGTGCGCATTGTGACGCCGAAGTGGGGCGAGGTTCGGATGTTGCGATTTGGCCTTCTGCTGATGGCGCCGGTATTGGCGATGGTCCCGTTCTTTCCGCTATGGATTCCGGCATTGCTCACGGTGGTGCTGCTGGGAATTAGCAATGGCTTGGCAGGTCCTGCGATCAATAGCCTCGTGAGCCGGAATGCGCCGAGTTCCGTTCAGGGCGGAATATTTGGGATCACCCAATCGCTCGGGGGCTTGGCGCGCGTAATCGGGCCGCTCATCTCGAATCCGCTGTTTGCATGGCGGCCTTACGCGCCGTATTTGCTAGGTGGAGGCATCATCTTGGTTCCGGCGTTGCTCGCTTGGACTCTGAAGCCACCTCCGGAGTCAGCGGCGGCCGGTGATGCCGTGGTTGTCTAGGACGGTTGCTGATCAGTGGAACGGGGCAGAACAAACGCGCCGCGGCGCACGGCGGCGAGAGCGAGGTCATACGCTACGGGGTCTGCGCACGTTCTGTCTCGCGACCACCCAAGCGTGTTGTTGCCCCCGAGCCGGAGACCGTGCTTGATGGACAGTGTTCCAGAACTGCTGTGCAAGACGCTGACGTAAAATTGCTTCGGAACGAGTGCCGGGCTTCCGCCGGCCGCGATGGCGAGCATGTCGAGATTCAAGAAATCGCCCGTGCCGTAGCTCGCGCTACGAATGGTCTTGAAAAACGGCATTTGTTGGGAATGCTCGTACGCTAGTGATCGTTCTCGGCGCTCCGCTAACCACGTGAATTGTGCGTCGATATGGTCGGCCGGCGTTCGAGCGGAGAGTTCACGGATAGCGGCGTTCGTGGCTTTCAGAGTCTCCCGAAACTCAAGGCAACTTCTATTCGTTCCCCCTGCGTCGTTCTCACGAAAGTTGGCGCTCATCAGGCACAGATCGTTCGCGGATGCCACTGTGGAAAGAACATTTTACGAGGCGGTTTGAAGAAATAGGATGGCAAGAACCATCACAGCATCACTTCTTGGGTCGAACAATTATCAGCATATCAAAGCACGGACACGGTGCGCGGAGCGAGTTCATATTCGTCGATTATCGTTACCTGTTGACGACTGATCCTGCATATACGTCTTCCGATTGTTTCGGGTCGATACGTACGTAATGAGAATTATCATTTTAGCGATGGACCACTTGTTCCATCGCGAACCATTCTTTTTCGATGCATCGCAAGCAAGCCATCAAATTCGGCCAAGCTATTGTATATTGGGTGCAAGAGTATTATGGTGCTCGAGCTGTCGCGAAGCACAAATCCTTCCTTTGGATCTCGCGTCCATGGAAAAATCGAATTCGTCAGCGGGAAGGCAAATCCGTTAACCTTGTATCCTACAATGTCATCAGGAAACAGGAGTCGGTTCAGGATGCCGATGTTTAGCGCCCTGATTTGAGCTTCTTCTGCGCGAGACCAGGTAGTGTATTTCTTATATTTCGGGTAAAGATCTTTACACTCAACGTAGTTCTTTATCCAATGGCGCAACACATCAGGATCGACTTTTGCCAGCTGCAAATAGTGTTGCTCCAGTTGTTTAATCTCCCACCGATTAGCCTCAAGCCAAGTAGGATACTGAATACCAATAAGCGGTCCGATGTGCGAAGCAGATTTCGCGGCTAACGCAAGGCCGTAAAGCAGCGCGAACGTCATGATTGGCCACAGCCTATCGTATCGAGTGAAATGGTGTCTGCGTCACTACAGCCGCAAGCCGGTTGGTCGCAACAGTTGTAATTGAAAATGAGGGTGCGCTTTATGCAGTGCTTTCGTGTAGACCAACCCGTAGGTTCCTAACCAGCCGGACTGTTGGGGTGTCCATGCAAACATCCTGCCTGCTTTATAGTCCCCCATCCGCCGATGCCAGTCTGAATTTGGACGCCGGAAAAGTAACACGCTTCACCTTCCATTACGATGTTCCCTTCCTGGCACTTGCCATCCAATTTGCCTTCTTCCATAGTCCACGTGTCAAATGCGGTTTGGCATCCATTGCCGTAAAAGTTTAATCCGCTGACGTTCCACGCCTCCCAATAGACAAACGGCGGGAACAAGGACAGACGGTCCCCGCAGGGAGCCGTGCCTACTCTCACCGACATCCTTTGAATAACGACTCCAAGATTTGGGCCTATTATGTCCGGAAAGAGCGACCACTGAATGCGCCACAAGAAATTTGGCTTCGCGCAGGGAGTCGTGAACCGCTCCGCGGTCCTGCACCGCAACTCGGCTAATCCAGATGGGTCGACTGCGTTGACGGGTCGAGCGCTAACGTAAGAGTATTGATGCTGCCACGGCCACATAGGATCAACTGTGGTCCACTGCCCTTGCTTCGTTCCGTAAGAGCGCGCTCGCATGTAATGCGTCGCCCCGGTTAAGCCCGTTGGGCGGTAGCCAAGACTGCCGACCCATCCCATACGAAAAGCCGTTCCCGTTGTGAGTTGCTCTCCGTAGGGCTTGTACCGATGGTTCGCGGTGGAAGTAGAGGTTTGATCGACCGTCGCGGTGATAGATCCAAGTGCATCCGTGAGGAAGTCTACGACTACGCCGTCGCTGTCTTCACTCTGGATCTCTCCGTTGATCGTGTAGTAAGTTCGAATTGTCATTAGCCCCTCATTTCCAGCAAATTACTACCGCTCCAAGCGATGATCGCCTTAGTGGCTCGCTGTGAATCGGGGCCACCGAATCCTCAAGTGGACGAATACGCGTGGACAGCTGCCCTCGATGTGTGCGTAAATAGTCAAATTCTTCTAGACTGCTGAAAGACGGCCCGTCAACCAAATATAAGAACTTATCTTCCAATACTAACCCATTCTTTGAGCCATGCCACGGATATGCTGTTGACTTCTTTAGCGGGAAAATAAATCCTGTGCTGGGAGACTCAAAGCTTCCGTCGGTCTTGGCGAACATGAGCCTCGACAAGATGCCGACGACAACATTTCTTTCACGGTACAGCGCTTCCTCGAACTGCGGCGTGTGTTTTCTACGGTGGTCGCGCAAGCTTACGTAATTTTCCAGGAATGGACGAAGCCTTTCTGGATCACGCTTCGCCATGTATTTGTAACCTAATTGAATTTTTTCACGATCCGAAATGAGGCGATAGGTGCACCAACTCGGAGAATCAACTAGCATAACAGGACCTACCAGGCCGAAACGCACGAAGAAGTAGAAACTTGCAAAGCACAGCATATTGCTATTTACAACCTCTTACCGAGTACATCAATTCGTTCTTGCCGTCACATGGGCAACCTAACCCGATACAACATGTGACTGCCATAACGAGTTCCCGAGTAAGGCAGTTGGATCTGTTGGGCCAAAAGCTAGGCTCAGTGTCTTTCGCGGGTAAGCATCCGCTGTACTTACCATCTCCCCAACCATCCTTACCTTTGTAAATCTGCACTCCGCTAAAAAAGCACGCTTCGGATGTCATCAGAGTAGCCAGCTTACTGCAGAGCATCGGCCCGGTGTCACTTGTCCACGTATCAATGGACGTAACGGGTTTCTTCCCACAGAAGAAGGAACTGCCTCGAACGTTCCAGGCTTCCCAGTACTCCGCTATAATTACAGGCCCAGGATCTCCATCACAGCCGGTAGCACCGGCCTTAACGGTAACATGTTGAACGATCACTCCGGCTCTTGGTCCAGCAGTCGTAAACATCCATTCCGCTCTCCAATGGTATTGCGGATAGGCGCATCCTACTGCCCAACTTGAGATCGTTCGACACCCAAGATCTCCGGCGAAACCGGACGGGTCGACGGCAGTGACCGGGCGGCCGCTGACATAGACGTACTGATGCTGCCACGGCCACATCGGATCAACTGTGGTCCACTGCCCTTGCTTCGTCCCGTAAGAGCGCGCTCGCATGTAATGCGTCGCCCAGGTTAAGCCCGTTGGGCGGTAGCCAAGACTGCCGACCCATCCCATACGAAAAGCCGTTCCCGTTGTGAGTTGCTCACCGTAGGGCTTGTACCGATGCTTCGCGGTGGAAGTAGAGGTTTGATCGACCGTCGCGGTGATCGATCCAAGTGCATCCGTGAGGAAGTCGACGACTACGCCGTCGCTGTCTTCACTCTGGATCTCTCCGTTGATCGTGTAGTAAGTTCGAATTGTCATTAGCCCCTCGTCTGCAAGAAGTTGCTACCGTCCCAAATCAAAGTCGTGATTGTGGCGCCGGATCGTTCAGATCGTTTGAGGCCGTCACCTGCGGAGGTATAAGTTGTGCGAACCGCGCCACTGAGGTGGTTCACGGTGCGGTTCTCCTTGTCGTAGACCATGCTGATGCGTGCAGTGCCAAGTTGCGTGTTCTGCAGATTTTCGTTCGAATCAAATGTAAATGTTGTCACTACCGCACCTTCTATGCTCGTTGTCATTCGGCTGGACGCGTCGTACTTGCAGGTTGCAAGACTTCCCGTCGGTCGCGCTCTTCAATCTATAATTTGTTTCTTGTACGGTGTCAAGTTCCTTCGCGGCAACTTTCTAAGCCTCGGACTCCATGACGGGTAATATATGGCGTATGATGGTGCCGAGAGCGGCGCGCGCACCATGTACAGACGCCGCCGAACGATTTTGAGCGGGAAAATACCCAATGAGCTCTCCGTTAAGAGAGGAACTAGGCTTAGAAGGCACCACTGAGTTGCCCATCGCGATGGATTCGCGCCTGGTTGCATGCTATCCACGTCAAGCTTATCAGCCACAAGTAAAACGTCTTTGAGTTTGTACCTTGTCGATACCTTGAGCAATTCTGAGATGGCAACTTCTTCGCTAACCGAAGGTTTACTTAAAGGCTCACAATATCGGGCGGCTTCCGTGAGATGATGCCGAATTTCCGCAACAATTCGTTGCTGCGCTCCTTGTTTATGCTGTAACTGACTGAGTGAGGTTCCAATACCATAGGCACAGGCAAGTTGAATGGTTGTTAAAATCATAAGTCGTTCTCCACGGTCAATAAGCAGTATTCGTTAATAGATAATCGTTAGTGATGACTTAGTGCAGGGGCCAGGTTCACACTTATCTTTGCAACGGAAGTGATGTACACATGGTGGTGGACCAAGCGGGCGACAACAGTTCCAAATATCGTTTGTGTTCCCCGGCGCCTGCCAGTGAAGACTCGGCAAGCTAGCGGCGGATGCCGTTGAAGGCAAGGCACCAGCGCATGAAACGCCCGGAAATCTGACGCCCCAGCTTGGCAAATCCGCGTTAGAGCCCTTGATGTATGCCAGGTCGCCTCGCTCCAGCTCAACCCCTGTAGTACACATTAAAGCTGGCCGGCGTTGCCAGAAATCGTGATAAGCGTTGGCGTGATATTGCCAATCCCACACCGTCGCCGATTTCTTATACGGTATGTAAATTTTGTTTCCTTTTACGCGCCAAGCCTCGTAGTAGTCTTTGCGGTCAGGATCACCGTTCGGACCGCAAGCCCGCGACCAGTCACCAATCTCGCCTCCGCAACTCGTCTGAGGTTGGCTGGCAGTGATGTGTTGGATGAGCCAGCCCTCCTCGTTAGAATTGCTCCCTGCGATACTCAATCGCCAGGCAAGCTGATAGGATCCGCACGGCCCAGGTTGCGGATATTCTCCTTTTGGTCCTTCCAAGCTGAGGGCCCGACTTAGCACTGGAGCGTTGCCAGACGGATCAGCGCTGTAAGCTGGTGACCCATTTGCGTACTCATGTGGAAATTCGTTTGGCCATAATTCATCAACTAACGTCCACTGCCCTTGCTTCGTCCCGTAAGAGCGCGCTCGCATGTAGTGCGTCGCCCAGGTTAGCCCCGTTGGGCGGTAGCCAAGACTGCCGACCCATCCCATACGAAAGGCCGTACCCGTTGTGAGTTGCTCTCCGTAAGGCTTGTACCGATGCTTCGCGGTGGAGGTAGAGGTTTGATCGACCGTAGCGGTGATAGATCCAAGTGCATCCGTGAGGAAGTCTACGACTACGCCGCCGCTGTCTTCACTCTGGATCTCTCCGTTGATCGTGTAGTAAGTTCGAATTGTCATTAGCCCCTCGTCTGCAAGAACTTTGTGCCGTACCAAATCAAAGTCGTGATCGAGACATCGGTTCTATGGCACAAGTAAGAAGCACCCGATGTAGGCAATCAAGGTTCATCTTCGCTTCGCTCCTCTGCGCTTCGATCACGATTCCACTTAGTCCACCGAGCGAACTTTAGGTTATCGATCAACACTTTGTAGTAATCAATCCCGGAAGAGTGTATAGGCAACTCTGCGGAATGGCCAACGTTGAAGCTTCCGGGATCAATCTTAGTCTTGAAATGCTCTGGATCCAGCGTAAACGCAACTGCGTCAGCTGCGCCGGATCTGTGGAGAAACATGATCGCCCAACTAGTGACCCATCCTCGATTCCCGAAATATGCTTGAACAATATCGAGCTTGCCAACATCCCAATCCATATTAATTTCGCCGGCGAACATTGGTCGAGAGTGGTCCTTAATTCGGTCTTCCCAATAACTTCTGCAGCCAATAATGAATGCTTTAACCGCTGCTTCTCTTTCAGGTAATACACGCTTCGAGAATCTGTCTAATTGACGGACGGTGCATTGGAGCCGTATCTTGGCGTAGTCGAAATCCAATTCGGCAATCGAAAAAATCGTAGCTGGCGAATCCATCAGCAATAGATCTGCCAAGCCAGGTGGCCGAAGCTGAGTTTCGGAGGCAAGATAATACAGGAGAATTGCGTTCATTGGTTGAAGTCTATCTTATCCTGAGATTGCATCACTCGACGGATTCCGAGTTGCCGCTTGAAAGCGAATATGGCGAGGCTTGACTTCGGCGGTGACTGGCCCCAGGTTGCAGGTCCTTTCGGCATTCCTAAATCAAAGATGCGATTGTCGCGCCAAATCGTTCCGATCGCTTGGGGCCGTCCTCTGCGCTCGTGTAGGTTGTGAGAGTCGTCACTGAGGTGCTTCACGGTCCGTTTCTCCTCATCGGTAACGAGCGGAACTCAAGTCCTTCCAGTCGCAGCGATGTTTAGTCGCGCAAGCACGTACTATGGTATCGATTCATACCAAATCCCCGTTTCGCTTTTTTCTCCGTCGCTAATATATTTGAGAATGCCATCCACAACTTCGCACCGCTTACCGTTAGCGGACAGCCAGGGCCTTAATCGGTATTTGAACTCGATGATAGGACATCGCTTAAAAAACGTAAATTTGCGAAAGTATGAATCAAGGGCACGCTGCACAATCGATCGATTCGCGAATATGGCGCGAAACCGGGAAGGTAGTAATAAATCGCCAGAAATTTGCGTGTACGGCAGGTCGACCACCACGCGACCGTCAGCTTTTGCCTTCAAGTCAACGAAGAAAAGATTCTTGAACTCTTGGAACTTTGCTTCTAATTCTTTCGCGTTCCCGAAGTAGCTGACCCCGATATTGGCCGACTGGCCGACAGAAGTGCTCAGCCCAGTTCCATTTATGAATCGCTGGAACCCCACAATCTCAGGATAGTCCTGATCCATATAATGCATGAAAAGCACCAGGTCGGATTGCCTGCGTGTCCCCAACATTGCCATCATTGTTATGTGCGTTATCATCAACAACTCCTATTCGTCCTGCCATAACTTGATTACTTACTTACGGCAATTAGCTATCTGATCCATTCTCGCATACAATGCCAGATCTGCACGCTTTAGGGGTTATCGCAAAGGCCGGACGGCTCTATAGTCGCTCGGAGCCTGAATTCGCCTCTCGCCGCAGATTGCCGTCATCCGTTTGAAATCCGCTTGACCGACCCGATCCCCATATCCACCCGTGCCGCGTCAATCGCGCTCATGATTTGGTCAAATTTCCCAAAGACCGCAATCGAAATGCGACCATCGGTTGCGATCAATGAACCCCAGGTTCCGGATTCAGAGGTATCGGTTGAAACCTGAGTAATCGACTCCAGCTTGACGACTTTTGCGGCAAACCAGGGACGCACCGAGATGACCCGAAGGTTCGTGACAATGAGTTTTGACTTCCTCTCTGAGAGCCAATGAACAAGGCTGATTGCCCAGCACAGGCAACCGAGTCCAGCGATTCCAAGTTGTCCTGCCGCGACTGCAATGATGACTAAAAGACCCACGAGGACGCCGATAGCAATGATAATGCCTCGCCACAACACGAGAAACTCGGCGCAAATACTTGCACCTTCTAGGAAGATCACTTGTGCCTCCCACAACTGGTTGGGGACCGCCTATGAGGTCGTATAATGTCCGGTCGCTGGAGATCTGCTCGTTCCGAGTGAGTTGACCTAGG